>NZ_JABVXE010000002.1:0-641030 GCF_013350085.1 Pseudoalteromonas sp. 0802
ATCTTTTTTTGCCATGGTTTTAGTGCATTCTCTTTAAGACGTCTCCGTATTGTTTCATACGAGATACTATCTAAATCTGTTAATGTAACTAATCGCTCTCCAAGTAAAGATAATGTCCATCTAGAGTGACCTGTTGGCGGCCTAGTACAAGCTGTGGCGATTAACGTTGCGTCATCTTTTGCAGAGGTTTTTCTCATTGCACCACTTCGTGCACCTTCATTCATAGCTGCCGCTAGATTCTCTTCAACGAACTGGCGTTTGACTCGAAATACGGTTGAAGAACTCACTTGAACTGCTTCACATATTTGCTCTGTTGTATATCTACAACGGTCTGCTTTTAACAAAATAGCAGCACGCTTGTACTTTCGAACATTGACCATGCCTTTTTTGCAATAGTCTACTAATTCTTGTTTTTCTTCTTCTGATAATTCAACAATATACTTTCGGTTCATAACAATATTAAGTAAGTTTATATGAGTTAAAGGATCGCTGATTAGGGTAAAAGTTCATTATGAATAAAGAAGAGTCGTCACTGTTTACAGCAAAGCAAGGTCAGTATTTAGCATTTATTTATTACTACACAAAAGTGAATGGGGTTGCGCCTGCTGAAAGTGATTTTGAGCGCTACTTTGGAACCGCATCTTCGAGTGTTCATTCAATGATTTCAGTTCTTAAGAAGAAGAAATTTATAACATCAGTTACTGGAAAAAGCAGGAGTATTGAATTATTGATTGAAAAAGATCAGTTACCTGAATTTAAGTAAGGGCAACTGATCAAAATATATGTGAAAGAGTACTAGGCGCTAGGACGCGATGTAAAATCGCTGGTTTCTAGTCTTTAGAGGTCAGATATTAGATGTCAGCAGATCTGTGGTGTTATTTAGGTCGAGTGTTCTTCTCAGCATTCGACCTTTTCACTTTCCAGGTAGGTTGGGTCGAGCGGAGCGACACCCAACATATAGAAGCCTTCAGCGATCAGACGCGCGAAACAAGTTTCACGCCTACATGAAGCAGCGGGTTTATCCCGCGTCATAGGCGAGTTCTGGGTTCTAGGTGCTAGGCGCTAGGACGCGATGTAAAATCGCTGCTACCTCGAAACTCGCTAACTTTACTCTCGCTAACTTTACTCTTGTAGCTCGCTAACTTGTAACTTGACCCCATAAAAAAAGAGCAGCTGGGCTGCTCTTTTTTCTAACGGAAGAATAACACTTTGGTTATTTTGCCATTCTCTATTTTGTAGCTGGTGACGAACTCTGAGCGCTTGTCGACGACTTTTGGGTCTTGTGAACAGGTTTCAGAGAGTTCGTGATCAATCACGATGTTGCCAAGTACAATGCGTTTAATCGGCGATGATTTAATGCACTTTAGCTTTTTAAACATGATGCCGTATCGTGCAATGAGTTTTTCTTTACCGGTGAACATCAACTCATTCGGGAATGTATAAAACTCAACGTTTTCATCGTACATCTTAATAAAAGCATCAATGTTACGAGCATTATAAGCAGCAATCAGCTGTTCAATCACTGCCATTGATTCACGTGACTGACGAGCTTTTTCTTGCTGCTTCGCTGTTAGTGCTTCTTTAGCTTGGTTAACGGCTTTTTCTGCTTCTGCGACGGCTTGCTGTTTTTCGGCAACTGTTTTTGGTTGCTCTGCAGGTGCAGGGGTTTGTGTACCGAGTACTTTGCTATCATCAACTTCTGCAACCGCTTTTAAGGCTGCGGCTGTCGCTTTTTGTTCGTCGCTGCTTGTCGTTGTTTCACTCGTTGCCTTCGCAGCTTCTTCAGCTTTTTCTTCTACTTGAGCGGCTTCTACAGTCGCTTTTTCAGTTTCAGACGCTGATTTTTGCTCTGTAGCTGGCTTTTCTTCAATAAACTCTAAGCTAGGTACGTCCTTCTTTTCGGCTTTTTGTTCATTGCTCGTTTGAGGTTGGGTTTGTTCGGTGGTTTCGTCACTTGCAATTGACTGCCAAGAGAATAATAAACTGATTGCAAAAAATAACGGTTTCATACTTTTCCTAAATGCATCATTCCTGATTTGAGGCGCTAAGGTAGCAAATTCTAGCTATTTGGCATAGTTTTTTACCAATATTGCTCTACTGTAATCTGCCCTGGTTCACGGCGTCTGTTGCGGCTAAAACCAAGCTCTAGCAAAATAGCCGTAGTATCTTTTACCATTTGTGGGTTACCGCAAATCATAAATTGTACGGTATCAGGTACAGTTGGGCGCCCTATTACATCAAATAAACGATGATCTTTAATTACGTCTGTGATCCGGCCATTAAAACCGATTGTGGCTGACTCTCGGCTGACTACCGGTGAATAGCAAAGATTTGGGTACTGCTGCTGTAGCGCTTTAATGCGCTCTTGATAACTTAAGTCCTCATTAAAGCGAACTCCATGCACTAAATGAACATGCTCAAACTTTTGCCACACTTCGCCCTGCTCTAATATTGAAATAAAAGGGCCAAGCGCAGTACCTGTACTCAGCATATAGAGCTGCTCACTGCTTGGTACTTCATCAAGGGTAAAAAAACCTGTCGCGCGGCGCTCTATAGTCACAGAGTCACCCGGCTTTAATTGTGCGAGTTGTTGAGAAAGTTGCCCGTCTTTCACATTAATCAGATAAAACTCGAGGTCGGGATTGTTCGGCGCATTCACATAAGAATATGCACGAGCTACACGTTTATCACCTACTTGCATCGCAAGCTTTGTAAACTGCCCCGCCGTGAATGGCTCAACATCGGCATTAACGATTAAGCTAAATAATGAGTCAGTCCACCATTTAACGTCTTTTACCTTAGCTTCAACCCAATTAGACATACACATCCTCAATTGTTGTTCCTCTATTAAAAGTGGCAACAATTAGTTGAATTTTCAAGTTTTAAAGGGCGGTTGCGAGATGCGGGCAGGATTTTACGCGAGGTAAATAAGTAGCTATAAAAAAAGCCGCATAAATGCGGCTTTGAGGTTAGTCTCACTTCACTTTGGGCGTGTTTCCAAATTTCAGTGAATACGTTACCAAGGAACTTATTTAAATTGATTCTAAAGCAATTTTAACCATTTCGTTAAAGGTGCTTTGACGCTCTTCACTTGGTGTCGCTTCACCAGTGATTACGTGGTCACTTACAGTAAATAGTGCCATCGCTTTTGCGCCATATTCAGCAGCTACGCCGTACATGCCAGCTGTTTCCATATCAACAGCAAGTACGCCTAGCTTGTCTAATTCTTGATAGAATGTGTTATCTGCTTGGTAAAATGTATCGGTTGTAAATACATTGCCTACTTTCGCTTCAATGCCTAATTCTTTTGCTGCGTTTACGCCGTTAAGTAATAAACCAAAATCAGCAATTGCAGCAAAGTCGTAACCACGTACGCGCGCACGGTTTACGTTTGAATCTGTGCTTGCACCTTGTGCAAAGATAACGTCACGGATTTTGATATCGCTACCAATACCGCCACAGGTACCAATACGGATTAGATTTTTAACGCCGTAACTAACGATCAATTCACGGGCATAAATTGACATTGATGGAATACCCATACCAGAGCCCATAATACTAACTGGTTTACCTTTGTAGGTACCGGTAAAACCATACATATTACGAACGCCTGTTACTTGTTTTGCGTCATCTAAAAAGTTTTCAGCAATGTATTGAGCGCGAAGCGGATCACCCGGCATTAATACCGTTTCTGCAAATTCGCCTACATTGGCGCTGATATGAGGAGTACTCATTATTGGTTTCCTTTTTTGTTCGCTAATAGCTTGTCGTTAAAACTATCACCGTATTCAAGTGCAGGAAGGTTAAACCACTGGGCAAGGGTTTGACCTATGTCTGCAAAACTAGCTCGTTCTCCAAGCGGGGTGTTTGTCATTCCCGGTTGGTATGCAAGTACTGGCACGTATTCACGTGTATGGTCAGTACCTGCTGCTGTTGGATCACATCCGTGATCGGCTGTGATAATTAACACATCATCACTATTTAGCTGATTTAAGATGGTCGGTAGGTAATCATCAAACTCTTTTAATGCTTTAGCATAGCCAACTGCATTACGGCGATGACCGTACTTTTCATCAAAATCAACTAAGTTTGTAAAAATCAAACTATGGTCAGGTGCGCTTGCGATTACTTCTGAGGTTTTCTCAAGTAAGTTCATTAGCCCTGGCGCTTTGTGTTTTTGGGTGATGCCTTGGTGCGCATAGATATCGGCAATTTTACCAATACTGATCACTTCACCGCCGTCTTGCGATAATTTATCAAGCAAGGTTGGCGACGGTGGCAGCACCGAATAGTCACGACGATTGCCTGTACGGGCAAAATCGTCACGGCTCGAACCCAAAAATGGCCGCGCAATCACTCTTCCTATGTTCATTTCATCAAGCAGCGCCCGTGCGATTTCGCAAACCTGATAAAGTTTCTCCAGTCCAAATGATTCTTCGTGCGCGGCTATTTGAAACACGCTATCAACTGAGGTGTAGCAAATCGGCATACCGGTTTGCATATGTTCTTCACCTAGCTGTTCTAAAATGGTTGTTCCTGAGGCATAACAGTTACCTAAAATGCCAGGAATGCCTGCGCGAGCAATTAGCTCATCAACAAATTCTTGTGGAAAACACGGCTGTGTATTAGGGAAGTAACCCCAATCAAATAACACAGGTACACCGGCCATCTCCCAGTGCCCTGAAGGCGTGTCTTTACCACTTGATAACTCTTTAGCGTAACCCCATGCGCCAATAGGTGCTTGGCGGTCACTAACTAAACAAGGTTCTTTACCTGCGGCTTCGCATGCATCAGCTAAACCTAAACGGGTAAGATTAGGCAGCGATAAGTGCTCACCTGTTTCTTCTGCGTAGGCTTTAAGTAAATGAGCAAAGGTATTTGCGCCTACATCACCAAACTTCTCTGCGTCAGGTGCTGCGCCAATTCCTAGGCTATCTGCCATTAAGATGAGTGCTCTTGCCATGGGTACCTCGTTATCAATATGTGAATACTTTATATGCTCTTCGAATTTTTGGTACAGGACATAAGTCCTGTTTCATAAAACAGAAACATTATAAATTTGCATCTCTAAGCGAAGCAAAAGAGATTAATCGTGTCTTTTTTGCTATTGTGATCTACCTAACAATGTTTCCTTCTGTGTGGGCGAGAACTTTAGTGACACGAACAATTATAGCTATTGCTGGCGCATCTGCGTCGGGCAAGTCTCTTTTTAGCAAGACAATTTATAACGAATTAGTCAATGAGCTTGAACCGGGCGCGATCGCAGTGATCGAAGAAGATGCTTATTACAAAGACCAGTCGCATTTGCCGTTTGACCATCGAACGCAAACCAATTACGACCATCCTGATGCTTTCGAGCATGAGCTTTTGCATGAGCACTTACTTCAATTGCGCGCTGGAAAATCAGTAGACGTACCAACTTATGACTATGCAATGCATACTCGTAGCGATGAAACGCGCCGAGTGGCACCTGCAAAAGTACTTATCGTTGAAGGTATTTTGCTATTGAGTGATCCGGCACTTCGAAAAGAATTTGATATTAAGGTGTTCATTGATACACCGTTAGATATCTGCCTTATGCGCCGTATGCAACGAGATATGGAGCAGCGTGGCAGAACATTACAGTCCGTTGTTGATCAATATCAAGCGACAGTGCGACCTATGTTTTATCAGTTTATTGAGCCATCTAAGCACAAAGCTGATCTCGTAGTCACACGCGGCGGTATGAATCGCGTTGCCATTGATATAATTAAAAGTAAAATAAAATATTTACTGCAACAATAACAACGGGAAACAGTCAGTATGACAACATTTATGAGCTTAGTAGGCATTGTTGTGCTACTAGGCATTGCTTTTGCGGCTTCTACGAACCGTAAAGCAATTAATTTAAGAACTGTGGGCATCGCCTTTTTACTTCAAGTGTTAATTGGTGGCTTTGTCTTGTTCTTTGAAGTGGGCAAAAACGTACTGGCAAGTATGTCTCGAGGAGTCTCATCAGTTATTGGTTATGCCAATGACGGGATTAGCTTCTTATTTGGCTCACTGGCATCACAAGATACTTTAGGGTTTATTTTTGCGATACAAGTATTGCCCGTTATCGTGTTCTTCTCAGCACTCGTTGCTGTGTTGTATCACATCGGGGTGATGGATTGGATAATCAAGATTCTAGGCGGTGGCTTACAAAAGCTATTGAAAACCTCGCGCCCTGAATCGCTTTCTGCAACCGCCAATATTTTCGTTGGCCAAACAGAAGCACCATTGATTGTTAAACCATTTATCGCCAGCATGACTAAGTCAGAGCTATTTGCGGTAATGGTAGGTGGCCTTGCTACCGTAGCCGGTTCTGTTATGGCAGGTTACGTAACAATTGGTGTAGAGCTTAAATACTTAATTGCAGCCAGCTTTATGGCAGCACCAGGTGGTTTCTTAATGGCAAAAATGATTGTGCCAGAGACCGAAACACCGAAAGAAGATTTAGCTGATTTAGACGTACAAGAAGAAAAACCGGTTAACGTAATTGATGCAGCCGCATCAGGTGCCGCAAACGGTATGCAACTAGCACTTAACGTAGGTGCGATGTTACTTGCTTTCGTAGCACTTATTGCACTTCTAAATGGGTTATTAGGCGGTATTGGTGGTTGGTTTGATCATCCAACATTAACGCTACAAGAAATTTTAGGTTACGTATTCGCTCCAGTTGCATGGTTATTAGGTGTACCGTGGAACGAAGCAGTAATCGCAGGCAGTTTTATAGGTCAGAAGGTTGTAGTTAACGAATTTGTTGCTTACCTCGACTTTATTAATTATCGCGATACGTTAAGTGCGCACACACAAGCGATTGTCACATTCGCGTTATGTGGGTTTGCTAACTTATCATCGATAGCAATTTTACTAGGTGGATTAGGCGGTATGGCGCCTAGTCGGCGAAAGGATATCGCACGCTTAGGGCTCAGAGCAGTGTTAGCAGGATCTATGGCTAACCTCATGAGTGCAGCAATTGCAGGTTTTTTCCTCTCGCTAGCTTAGAAACTTAATGAGATGAGCCGTAGTTGCAAAACAATAGGATAGGACTTTAAGGGGTTAAAGGTCTATCTGACTTGAACGATACTTCACCAAGGGCCGCAAGGCCCTTTTATCGTTTTATGTGCTAAGATTTATTTACTAAGTCCTTTTAAGTACATAAATGAATTATTTTCGACTTTATTTGCTAATTCTTTTCTTAAGTTGGCCAGCACTGTGCACGCCGACCCTAACCGTTGTGACTGAACTGTCACCACCTAACCAAACCCTAATCAATAACCAAGTTGCCGGTGAGAGCACCGAGTTAGTGAAAGCGATTTTTGCCAAAGCTAATTTGAACGCGAATATAGAACTCTACCCTTGGGCCCGTGCTTACAATATGGCACTGAAGAAACCGAATATCTTTATTTACAGTATGGCGAAAACTGCTGAACGCGAAAAACACTTTCATTGGATTGGTGAAGTGGCAACCTACCAAATGGGCTTTGTTAAGTTGAGCTCTCGCAGCGATATAAACATCACTTCAAATGAGCAAGCCAAGCAATATAAGATAGCGGTACAACGTCATGACCTAGCAGCGCAGCGCTTAACAGAGCGCGGTTATACTGTGGTATATACCTCTGATATCAATAAGTCGTATCAGCTGTTGATGTCGGGCAAGGTTGATTTAATCATTGATGATAAGAACTATATTGCGGCTATGGCTGAGCAATTAGCACTGGATGAAGCTCGTTTCAGCTTTGCTCATGCAATCGACTTTTTAACCATGAAAGGCTATCTCGCCGCAAATATTAATAGCGATGAGCGCTATGTAAATGCCCTAAAAGCAGCGTTTAATGAGGTAATGAGCACACCAAAATACAATGCAGTGATGATGCTCGCACAGCGACCTTAATTCGCTTTATATTGCTCAATATATGTCTCTAGTAACCCTTGCTTACTGAGCTTGTCATAACTTGCCTGTAATCGGCTTAGGAGCTCTTCGGGTAATGCCTTATTTAACGCTAGAAAGTTACCAACCGTGCCATTAAGTGGCAACTCAACCAACTTAACCACTTCTCTACCTTGGTGACCATACTGCATTAATTGGTATTTAAACGACAGCTCCGAGCCAATAATGAGCTCTATTTTGTTTTTGAAAAATAAGTTAATACACTCGTAATAGTGACTCACTTTAAGAAGATTTTTATCACCTTCAAAGCCAATGCTTTCTACAAACTTTTCGTAAATGCTATCTCTAACAACACATAAGCTATGATCTTTTACTTGCGATAAGTCGATGGGATTAATGCGGTCATTTGATTGTAAGCGATAAAAAAAGTTACGAGAGGAAGCCATTGGACCAATCCACTTGAATAACTCTTCACGGTCGGGAATACGTGCTGTAGAGACCAGACCTGACAGCGGCTTTTGCTGAGCTAAGTGATACGCCCGAGACCAAGGTAAGAGCTCGAATTGACATTCAATGTCTGCATCAACACACATTGCTTTAACAAACTCGAGGTTTATGCCTTCTAAATGCCCTTTATTTGAGAAGTTATACGGCGGAAATTGCTCGGTGTAGATGGTGACACTATCTTTTGCCAATACTACAGGTGCAAAGCTTAGGCATGCTAACAACAAATATTTTAAGATAATTAATACACTCTAATGACATAGCTGCATTAAATATAGAAATATTCACTAGCTCAGTCAATTTTTAGGCATAAAAAAAGCAAGCCGTAGCTTGCTTCTTCTCAACTTTACTTTTCAGTAAAATTATAGCGGCTTGATGTTGTCCGCTTGAGGGCCTTTTTGACCTTGTGATAGAGTGAACTCTACACGTTGGCCTTCAGCTAAAGTTTTGAAACCTTCAGATTGGATAGCGCTGAAGTGAGCGAAAACGTCTGGACCATTTTCTTGCTCGATGAAACCAAAACCTTTAGATTCGTTAAACCACTTAACTGTACCTGAAACAACGTTAGACATAGTCATATTCCTGATATAAAAAATTAAATATTGCCCGTAGTGGGCGGGTGTAGCAAAAAATCAGATGGAACTTAAAAACTTCAGGACGGTACTACAAGTATTACTTATACAACAACGAAATAAAGATTTATTAATTACACGCTTTTTAGCTACCGCTCACTATATAGAGTTGCCAGAATATGTCAAATACTATCGTTTGCTTAGGCTATATAAACTGGGCACTTGAGCTACTTTAAAGTAACTAAAACAGTCCTTAAAACTCAAACTCAAGTGCTAAACGAAAGCTGTGATCTTTGCCCGATTGACTAAGCTCACTAATAAAACCCGCTTCCCATTTTAACTGGCGTTTAGGGCTAAATCTGTGTAGCCCAATAAAGCCTGGGCCAACCCCAAAAAAGTCCTCTCCCGCATAGATTTCTATCGATGGTTGAAATGCCGAACGATAGCGGTAACGGTACTGCAAGCGAAACTCACTTTCCCACTCGTTTTCAATATCAGCGCCCCATTCATACACTAAAAATGCGTTCATAGTCAGGCTTGTACGGCCAAACTCTTTTTCCCATAAAAACCCAGTTGTTGCTTCGTATGCATCGATATTATGCTGCTTTTCAAGCTCAAATAACGCTCCCCAATCGGCCCACAAACGGCCTTGTTCGACCAACTGCCAACGTAACTCCACTTCATACGAAGATAAACCAAAGTCACCGTTATCATCGCGCTCGCCAACTAAGTAGCCCTCAAGGCTCATGGTGTCGTTAATTGCGCCGCCAAAGCCTGCACGCTGTGCAAGGACATTGCCGCTATCTGTTTGCCTGGATACCAAACGCCACTCAACTTCACGCTCAAAAGGCAATACATAAGGGTGATACACTTTATCAACTACCATGCCATCAGCCTGAGCAACTTGGCTAATACTTAATAAAAACAAGCAACTTAAACTAACTATTAAGAACCGCATACTGGCTCCTTGGTCTTTTTAATTTTTAAAACGTGGGCTAAAGCGATAAACCCCAACGTAGCAATGATATACACCCATAGCGCGGTTTTGCTTGGCGTAGCTTCGTAACCTACTAAGGCTTTTAATACGCGCCCAAGCTCTGAGTTTTCAACTAAAAACCCACGCCAATCTAAATAATTTGAGGTCACATCGAGTAAATCGATCTGACTTGCTAAATCAAGAAATATTAATAGCTTTGCTGTTGCATTTAAGGCAAGCAACACAACCAATGGCTGCTCGCCTACGCGCTTAGCAATACTCTCAAGCAAAAAGAACAACAACACGCCAAAGCTAATACAAATGCCCACACCTAAAGATGTACCCAGTATCAATGGCTCAGCAGCATCTTTACTGTGCCAAAAACTGACTAAATAAATCATATAATGGCTTAAATACAAGGTCATGGTTGCAATCAAGGCCAGCGCAGCCGCTATGCTTCGTTGCTGACAGCTAATTAATGCAGCGATAAAGATCACAATACACAGTAGCATTTGAATAAACTCTAAGCCTCTGTGATCAAATAACTGACTCAGCCAAGCAGCGCCTTGCACAAACACTAAGCTTAGTAGCGTACCAATCACTGCATAAATACTCAGTTGGCGCTGACTTAAAGGCACAATTAAACTCAAAAGCACGGCTAAAATCACCACAGGCAAAAGCTGATTAATGCTCATTAATAAACTAGTTATCAGCATCATTCGCCTCCGTAGCCACGACAGTTCCTCTGGCTGTATTAGGCGAAAATTCACCAAAAAAGTCATAACGCCCAGGGCTGAGTGGTCCGATATAAATGACACTTGTGCGCCCCGGATAAAGCACTTTTTCGCGGTTTAAGTCAAAGCTATCGAACTCTTCTGGCGTGTCATCTTGGTTTTCGATGAGTAAACGTAGCTTTTTATTGGCAGGAACTTTAATTTCAGCTGGGTAAAACAAGTGATCTTTTAAAATCAGCTTGTACTCTTTGGCATAGGCAAGCCAAGACGACATATATAGTAACAACATAGAAATTGCCAAAATCCATTTATTCACTGACATCTCCTTGCATAAAAGAGACACTCACCCGCAAGCCACCAAGGTGACTGTCAGCTAAAGCAATATCAGCGCTATAAATCGAAACTATATGTTCAACAATGGCCATACCAAGCCCGGCTCCTTGTTCACCTGATGGATGTTTATCGCCACCCACACGGTAAAAACGGTTAAAAATACGCTGTTTTTGAGCTTCATCAATACCGGGGCCCGAGTCATCTATTTGCCAGATAAAACGATTGTTTTCGGTTTTCAGAGTAATACAAATCTCTCCCGCAGCTGGGGTATATTTTATGGCGTTACTCAGTAAATTGCCAAACAAAGTAACTAAGGTGAATTCGTCACCGGCGATGATAAAATCATCGCCATCAATGCTAATTGTGTGCTCTTTTTCGTCAATACGATCATAAAGTTGTGAAGCAACCTGCTGGCTAATTTCTAACACCGACACGGGGCTAAATTGCGCTTGCCATTGCTCTGGATAGGTACGCCCCAAAATCAGCATTTGTTCAACGATATTGCTCAGCTTATCAACGCCTTTTTCCATCGCATCAAGCTCAATACTCTCAATTCCTTGAGCTACTAAATTATGCACATTGATTTTTAAACTACTGAGCGGGGTACGCAGTTCATGGGCCGCATCTGAGGCAAAAAAGCGCTCTCGTAAATAAGCACTTTCAACTCGTTTGAATAGATCGTTTAAGCGGCTAATTACGGGTTTTATTTCTTGCTCTGGGGTTTGCCAAGGAATAGCTGTAAAGTCATTTGCTTGACGATGTTTGAGTTGATTTGATAACCGAGTTAGTGGCGCAAGCCCTTGTTTTACAAACACACTAATAAGGAGAGCAAGGATAGGCACACTCCATAACAGCGGCGTCATGGCCGACAAAATCACAGTTTCGGTTAGTGCCACACGTTTACTCAAAGGCTCTGCAATAAGCACCCGCTTATTGCCTTCGCTTAAGCGATACACTTTGACTCGTTGCCCAGCCAAGTTCTCAACACTAAACCCTGTTTGCCACTGACTTTGATTGCTAAGATTTTGCTGCAATGATTTTGAGCTTGAGGCCAAGCTGTCATCAACCCAAACTTGAAACAATAACTGCGGTAAATCACTGGTATAAGCTGGGGTTTCTTTACTGAGTGGCTGCTCGATTAACACATGTGCCAGCGTTACCAGCTCGTTATCGAGCAGTGCTTCAGCCTGATTCATACTTTCACGGTAACCTTTAGTAAATGCCAAAAAGCAGGTTAAGATCACCATAGACAATATAAGTAGAGTCAGCCTTTTACGAATTGACACTAGCGTTTACCCACCACATAACCAATGCCGCGCAAGGTTTTAATAAACTCTTTTGGGAATTTTTTACGCAAGTGATGAATGTGTACTTCGATGGTATTAGAACCCACCTCTTCGCCCCATTCGTACAGTTTACTTTCTAACTGCTGTTTTGATTGCACGCGACCTTGGTTTTCTAGCAAGGCTTTAAGGAGCATAAACTCTTTGCGCGGCAAGTTTACTGGCTCACCTTGAAAGCTCACGGTAAAAGCGGCGGTGTCCATTTCAACATCACCAACTTTTAAAGTGCTGGTTTGTGCTTGGGTCACACGCCTGCTGGCAACCCGAAGACGGGCAAACAGCTCAGCGGGATCAAAGGGTTTTGCTAGGTAGTCATCAGCACCTAAATCAAGCCCCATGACTTTATCATCAATACTGCCCCGAGCAGTTAAAATCACCACGGGCAGGTTTTTACGATGCTTTTTGATGTGTTTTAAAATGTCGATACCATCACCGTCTGGTAGTCCTAAATCAAGGACTACCAGCTCAATTTCATCATTTTGCAGCCATTGCATCGCTGACTTAACGGTCGAACTATGTTCAACACTGTATCCTTGTTGACGTAAAGAACGACACAGGCCTTCTGCCACTAAATGGTCGTCTTCAACGAGCAATAAATGCATAGCTTATCTCTTTATTTTTTTCTCTACCTTAGCCAATAGTTTAGTAATTTCTTGTTGGCGGTAAAGATCTGCTTTGGGTCTTTCAGGGCGCGCTGGCGCTTGCTGTGCAACCAATAAAAACTCTCTAGCTGATTTATACTTGCGCTCGTCATATAGGAATGACGCATATAAATAGTTGCTATCGATACCACGCGGGTTTAGCTCAAGCGCTTGCTTAAACAGTTTTTTCGCTTCATCGTCATCACCAAAACCAATAGGCCAACCTGGTACTTTACCGTATAAGGTTGCAAGGCTTGTGTATGCCGAGCCATCAAGCGCTTTTGGATCTAGGCTTAGCGCTTTTTCAAATTGTGCTTTCGCATCTTTTGCAAGACCTAGCGCGCCTAAGCCCCCTTTTGCACCTGCATAGCTCGATAACACAATACCGTACCAAATATGGCTGGCTGCTTGCTGGTCGTTGGCTTTGCTAAACTCTGCGGTTTCGCTCGCTAACTTTTCGAATGCATCTAACTGCGCATCGTCAACTAATTCGTAATTAACCACTGCCCACTGCTTTTGCACCGAACTTAAATCGCTATTAAAGTCGGCTTTTGCAGGCGCAGCCATGATAACACCTAACATCATTAGGGCTTTTAAATTTAGTTTAGTCATAATCATTCACCTTGATCAATTTAGTTGGCAAAAAAACTTTTAATTTTAGGAAGTTGTTTTGCTATTGCGTTATCAACGAGTGATGGAAATGCGCCGTTAATACGGGCAAATAATGTTTCTGGAAAACCAATAAAACGACGACGTTTTTTTGATTTAATTAAATCTATTAATGCATCAGCCACTTTTTCTGGCGGATCCATGGTGTTACCCAGCTCTTTGTTCATCGCGCGTACTTGCGGCGAATTAATCGCGGTATCGGTGGCACGAGGCGCTAAATACAATACTTTCACATCGCTGTGGCTGAGCTCTCTGGCAAGGGCTTCGGTCATCCCTCTTAGGCCAAACTTGCTTGCGCAGTACAAGGTTTGATACGGATAACCAATGCTGCCAAACGATGAACCAATATTGACAATCGTGCCTTTATTGCGGGTCACTTGTGGTAAAAACAGCTGACACAATTTAATTGGCACATGTAGGTTAATATTTAACAGATGATCAATTTGCTGTTCGCTAATTTCACTAAACCCCTGCATTACATTAACGCCTGCGTTATTGATTAGTAACGTTGCCCCGCCAATCTGCTGAGCAAACTTAGCTAGGTCATCGCGAGATTCACTGTTACTAAGGTCAGCCTGAAAATACTCAGCATCATTGCCACATTCCAATTGCAGTGCAGCAAGTTCCTTCACATTTCGACCAACGAGTAATAAACGCCAACCTTCTTTTGCAAGGCGAAGGGCAATAGCACGGCCAATGCCCCCTGTTGCACCGGTTAGCACACAAACTGGGCTACTCATGCGCTTTGCTCCAAGTCAGCCTCGCTAAAGAAAGGTTCTGAATCGAGGTCACGGAAAATATTGCCGTACAATTTATAAAAACATTTTGCGGCGTGAATGATGGCTTGCTGATCGTCCTCGTTATCAATTTTGTTCATGAGGTTTTCGAAAAACTTCACGTGTTCAATATCAAGTGCACCGTGCGAAGTAAGGTAGGTAAACGCCTTTTTAGGTAAACCTACAACCTCACGGATTTGCCCTGCTGCATTATCGGCTAATGCAATCGAAGTGCCTTCAAGCACATGAACCATGCCAAAGAATGCCAATGGGTTACCGCGATTAATTGCATCGTAGGCGTACGACACCATTAACTCGGTCGAAAACTGTGGGCGAGAATGACGCACTTGCTCTTTATCAAAACCGCATGCTGCAATATCGTTCAGCACCCATTCTTGGTGGCCTAACTCTTCTTCGATGTATTCTGCAACAGCTTCGCGCAGCCACTCTTGTTTATCGCTCAGCTTTGCACCGACTGCCATCAACAGTGGTACAGTGTGCTTAACATGGTGATAAGCTTGCGTTAAGAACGATGCATATTCACTTAGGCTTACTTCACCTTTAAAAACGCGGCCAATAATCGGCGCAGCTAAAAGGTAGTCACGTTCTTTCTGTGTTTCGGCTTGTAATGTATTGAAAAATTGACTCATGCTGGTCGCCTCTTGGTAAAGTGCTGAAATTTCTGTAGCAAAAAATTGATTAATAACATCGCGTTTAGGGCGATTATTGCTGGTTAATAAACCTTGCGTGTGGCTCATAGGCTCTGCCATTCGATGCCACTTTCTGATCTGTGCGTATTCGGGTAGTTGCGCGTTTTGTGCCATAATATGGGCAGCAAGTTCAGCGTCATTCATCGCTTGGTTTGCATAGATAAGCGCGGCTAAAAATGCCTGACCTTCGCCAATCACCACTGCTTGTTGTACTTGGCTGTGGCTAAGCAATAACGACTCTGGCCACTCGGCACTGATATTGCGCCCAAAGCTGGTGATCAGCTGATTTTTCAAGCGGCCCTGAATAACCAAGCGCCCTGCTTGCTCAGTAACGAGATCACCGGTTGCATACCAGTCATCAGCATCTTGTGCTGCTTGACCTAAATACCCCAAAAACAATGAGCCTTTGATATAAAGCTGGCCATTTTCAATTTTGTATTGAATGTGCTTAAGTACTCGCCCTGCGGTGTCAATGTCATCATCATCGCGAGTGTTTAAACTCACCACCGATGACGATTCAGATAAACCATAACCTTGATAAACCGGCAAACCGAGCTCACGAGCTTGCTTAATAAGCGCTTGGCTTACAACAGCACCACCTACTGCAATAAACTTTAAGCTTTTAGGTGCTTGCCAACCTTGCTTTGCAAAAGCCACTAAGCAAGTCAGTAGCTCAGGCACTAAAATAAGGCTGTTTGGCTCAGTACGTTCAATTGCGGCTATTAATTTGTGTGGCTCAAGTAACTGTGCACCAGAAAAACCAAGTTCAGCTAAAGGCACTAAGTTAATCGTGCCACCCGCTAATAGCGGCGCATACACACCGGCTAAATTCTCAAGCAAAACAGGTAGCGGCAGTAAACATAAATGGTTTGGTTTTTCTAAACCAATGCTTTGATAAAGTGATGTTGCCACCTGCAATTGGCTTTCAAGCGATAAACACACGCCTTTTGGTGTGCCCGTTGAGCCAGACGTAAAGGTAATCTTTTGCGTGTTTGCAAAATATGGCACAGGCTGTGTATTACTCAATTGGTAAACATATAAAGGGTAATGCTTACATACATCTACTAACGCCACTAACTTTGCATGCTCACCTTCGTAAGCACGGTCACATACAAATAGCCCTGCTCCGCTATTTTGCAAACCAAACGCTACTTGCTGAGCCGTAAAAAACGTTGGTAGCGGAATAGCCACTCTTTTAAGCTCGCTAAGCGCAGCTTCTAATACACACCAAGCAGGCGTGTTATCTAATTGATAAGCAACACCCTGAGCATCAAATTCTGCCAAGGTAGGTAGCAAGCGAGTCACTTGTTCAGTAAATTCTTGTTTAGTTAGTGAGCGCACACCATCGCTTTTGTGGCAAACCATTAAGGTATCGCTATCTTTATGTGGTAACTGTGTTAACCAACTCATAACGCCTCCAAAAATACAGCAAGCTCACGCGATGACTGCAAATACTGCTGTTTGATATTGAATAAAACTGGGGTGTTTAATACACGCTGATGAGCTTCGTTTAGGTCAACCACACAAATGGTTGGTTGATTGTCGTAATAGCTACCCCAGCTTGCTGGATCTTGTAGTGCTTGTGCATTTGCAACGCCGATTTCTTTGCAATTGACACCCAGCATTTTTAATAGCGCTCTCACTTTACGGGTTGCACAAAACACTAAATAATTTGCTCCTGCTTGATAGAGTGCTTCGTTCATTAAAACAAAATGTGCCAAGGTGGCTTTTCGATGCGTTGAGCATAAATTACCTAGCTCAAAAATGTGCTCACGCTTGGCACCAACAAAGTGCTCAATAGACGCAGGGAGGTATTGTTCAATAAACAAAGGTTGTGATGCAGAGCGAAGGCCTAACGTACATACTTCATCATCAACATTAAGCTCACAAAGAAGCGGCATGAACTGCGAAATTTTCGCGTCATAGGCTGCAGCAAAACCTTGCTTAATATTACGCTCAAGGCGGTCACGAAATTGGCCTCCTTCACGCATGCAAACAAAGGCAGGCTCTTGAACTTGAGTTTGATGTGATTGTTGAACTGAAAGCATAATTGTTCGCTCCACTTAGGTTATGTGTAAAATTTATCGAGCGAAACTTAAATAAAACTTAAGAAAAATTAATTTTTATAAATATTTTTCAACCTTATGAAATTCAGTACTTTTATTTTTATAAAAAACAAAAATGCCAGTCTGTTAGACTGGCATTTTAATGCTTAAATTAACGTTAAACTTAGATTACTTAACGATAGTCATCTCTTTAAGTAGATTTTGAGCATTATCAACTTTATCCATCACCCATAACATGTATCGTGAATCAACGTGAATTGAGCGATTTAAGTTTTCATCATAATCCCAATCACCAATAATGCTTTCGTAAACACCATCAAATAACAAACCAACGAGCTCAGCATTACCGTTTAGCGTTGGTGAACCTGAGTTACCACCTGTGGTATCTACGTTCGATAAAAAGTTAACCGGAACCGTGTTCATACCGCCGGTGTAATCACCATAAAGCTTTTGCTTAATTAACTCGTTTTGTTTCTCTGGTGAGTTGAATGGTTCAACACCGGTGTTTTTAGCAAGTAGTCCTTCTAAAGATGTAAAGGGGGTTGCCACTAAGCCATCTTGCGGTGAATAGCCGCCTACCGTACCGTAAGTTACACGCAAGGTGCTGTTAGCATCAGCATAAACTGGCTTATTAAGTGCCTTGTTATAAGCGATGATTGCTTCCATTAATGCAGGACGAGCAGCTTGCTGTTTACCAGCCAGTTCTTTTTTCGCATCTTCAATATCTTTTGTGACCGCAAAGATTGCATGCGCATACTGAATGAATGGATCGCTACTTTGCTTTAACTGAGCAAGGTCAAGATCTGCCATCCATAAACGTTTGCTTTCATCTGCAAGAACCGATTTAGCATACATATCATCAAGCAAGGCTTTCTGCTTTTGTTTATCAAAACCGTTAGTTAGACCAAGAGCTTTATCAACCTCTGCAACTCGTTCGTCTTTAGGTAATGCAGCATATTGCTCAATAAAGTACAGTAAAATAGCTTTATCAACGGCTTCATCATAACGACGGCTCATGCTTTTTAAACGAGACTCGATACGTGGCATATCACGCTCTTGATAACCACTTTCGCGCTCAGCATCTGGCTTTTGTTTTTCGTAAGCTAAACGGTATAAACGTCGAGCAGTTGAGATCATTTGTGAGCGGTGTACGTAACCTAACATGCGGTCGCGCTGGTTATGCTCTTGCGACTGTGCAACTAGCGCAGATAAATCAGCAAGTACGTGTCCGTATTTGGCTTTGCGCTTACTATCTTCATTGATCCACCCAGTGAGATCTTTTTCGAATTGTTGCTTACGGCTATACATTGACCCTTTATTGAAGCTCTCAATCATTGAGCCATAGTTTTTAATATAGTTGTTGTAACCCGCAATCGTGCTTTCGTATGCGATACGTGCCTCTGAGCCTTCAGGCGCATTTTCTTCAATTAACGAGACATATTTAGAGTTATATTTACGCGCTAATGGGTAAGCTGTGTTAAACACGTAATCAACTTCAGGCGAAATACGGTAACGGTTTGTGCTGCCCGGATAACCGGTAACCATCACAAAATCGCCTTCTTGTACGCCTTGAGCGCTTACTTTTAAAAACGCATCACTTTGGTACGGCACGTTGTCTTCTGAATATTCAGCTGGCTTACCATCTTTGCCAACATAGGCGCGATAGAACGAGAAATCACCCGTGTGGCGCGGCCACATCCAGTTATCGATATCACCGCCGTATTTACCTACGCCCATAGCAGGTGCATACGCTAAACGTACATCTTTAATTTCTAGCGATTTAATAAGGTAATACTCAAGACCACCGTGGAAAGTATACACATTACAGCGGTAGCTCTCGTCTTGCTCACACTCACTAACAAGTGCTTTTTCATTTGCTTGAATTGCATCAAAACGTGCTTTACCGGTTAACTTTTCAGTCCCTTTATTTACTTTATCTGTAACGTCGGTTACTTGCTCTGTTACAAAAACACGAGAACCCGGCGCAGCTGGGACTTCTTCGCCTGTTGTTTTAGCTAAAAAGCCATTTTCTAAAATATTGTTTTCGGTAGTCGAGTTATATTGAATCGAACCATAGGCACAGTGATGGTTTGTGACAACTAAGCCTTTTGGTGAAACAAACGAAGCAGTACAGCCACCAAGACTAATTACCGCATTCATCGGAAACTCTGTTAATTTTGAAATTGACTCTACATCAATGCTCAAGCCTTTCGCTTTTAACACTGATTCAAGCTCTGGTAGCTGGTGAGGTTGCCACATGCCTTCGTCGGCAACAGCAACATTTGCTACAGCGAGACCCACTGCAGCAGCAATAAATTTAAAACGCATAGTCGTCCTTTATATTATTATGTTTATCATTTTTAGCGCTCGTATCATTATCATTGTGAAAATGAATAGCAATATTTTGCGACCGCTAATGTCAAAATTTGTAAACCATTTTAGGTTCATGAACCTAATATTTAGACTCATAAACCACGGCATTGTGGCCATGTAAGCTTTCTTGGTGTTCAACTTTAAATTGGTAATCAGCAATGCTCTGCATGGTTTCGAAGCACAGCTTCAATCGCCTTGCTGCATCTTCGCAAAACAGTAAGTTTTTTGCGTTAAGGGCAGCAAATGCTTGTTCATCTTCACGCTTTACGGCGGTTTGTACTGGGGTGCCTATGGCTTGCTCACATACTGTGATAAAGCCGCTAATGTCAGGTAGCTTTTCACTACTAAACGTGACATCAATATAAGCATAAGAGCGCTGGCTATGGGGAGTTGCAATTGAGCCCTGTTCACTTGCAAGCCAATTGAGTAAAGAGGCTTTATCTATATGCTCATCACTAAATTGCTTATCGACTGCCTCGCTCAAAAGCTGCCTCGATAATGCCGCTGAACACGGGCAGGTGCTACTGTAGGCAACATCGACTTTTAAGTTAATGGTGAGCGATTGCTGCTTAGTAATCGTTAAAACGACAGGGTAAGCATTGTATCCGGCATGATCGCTAAGCAGCGCTGGTTTTAGCTGTGGTAAATCAAATTGCAGCACCAATTTTGCGCCTTTACTTAAGCCTTTTTGTGATGCTAAAACGGCCTGCATAAACTCACTAACACGCTGAGTCGTTAAGCTTTGTTTAGCCAATTGCTGATTAAGTAATAAATATAGACGCGACATATGAATGCCTTTAGCATCGCTATCAAGGCTAACGAACACATCAGCTTTGGTATTCAGGTGCACATCAACATGAGTTTGTGCAAGCTTCAAAGGCAATGCTATTTTTTCCATACCAACCCATTTTAAAGGCGACTGAAAATCTACATTAGAGTGCGAGGTAATATCGGGTAATTGCATATCAACTTCTTTTAACGATTGAATGTTAAGGCCATAGCGGCCTGTTTGTGCGGGGTTACGTGCTGCTCATCAAAGACACACTCACCATTAACAAAGGTATGTGTGATTCGGTTTGAAAAAGTGGTGCCATTGAAAGGAGTCCATTGGCATAAGTAATGTGTGTTTGTATGCTCAACGTGCTTTTCTGCGTTTGGGTCAACCAGGACTAAATCAGCAAAGTAGCCTTCTCTGATAAACCCCCGCTCTTTGATAGCAAATCGCTTTGCCACGTTATGCGCTGTTTTTTCAACGACTTGCTCAAGGCTCAACGCACCACGTTTTACCTGCTCAAGTAACGACAGTAATGCATGTTCGACTAATGGCAGACCAGCAGGTGCAGCGCTGTATTGTTGCTGTTTTTCTTGCCAAGTATGAGGGGCATGATCGGTAGCAATGATATCAATGCGACCATCGCGTACTGCTGAGAGTAGCGCTTGTCGGTCTTGCTCTGATTTTATGGCAGGGTTACATTTAATTAGATTGCCATAGTTTGCATAATCATCTTGGTTAAACCATAAATGATGCACGCAAGCTTCAGCAGTTATGTGCTTTTGCTCTATGGGTGCGTTACTAAATAGCTCTAGCTCTTTTGCTGTTGTAAGGTGTAAAACATGCAGCTGTGAACCATAACGTTTTGCCAGCGATACGGCATACGATGATGATGCATAACACGCTAACTCATCACGAATTAACGGGTGATGATCTATTTGTAACTCGCCATAACGTTTTTCTAAACGGCGCTGATTTTGTTGAATAACTTCGCCTTGTTCACAATGGGTGGCAATGAGTACTGGGCTTTCCCGAAAAATGGCTTCAAGGGCATGAGGGTGTTCAACTAGTAAATCGCCTGTTGATGCTCCCATAAACACTTTAACGCCGCATACATTTTTAGCTTCAAGAGCTTTAATTTCATCGAGGTTGTCTGGGGTCGCGCCAAAGTAAAACGCATAATTCGCAGCGCTCGTTTGCGCTGCTATCGCGTATTTATCAGCAAGTGCTTTTGCCGTGGTAGTCGAAGGTGAGACATTAGGCATTTCCATAAAACTTGTAATGCCACCAGCCACTGCGGCGGCGGATTCACTGGCGATCGTGCCTTTGTGGGTAAGGCCAGGCTCTCTAAAATGTACTTGATCGTCGATCATGCCTGGTAATAGCAACAGACCGCTTGCATCAATTACCTCATCATTGGCCTTGGCACTGATATCTGAGGCAATTTCAGCGATTCGATCACCAACAATTCTTACATCATTTAATGCGCGCTGCCCTTCATTAACAACGCAAGCGTGTTTGATTATGATAGCCATATGACTCCTTGCTTATTCAGCAACATTTGCAACTTATTGTAAAAAAATGCACTCCATGGCAAGATTGATTGCAGACTAAACTGTTACAATATAACATACCACAAAGTTTTTATTTGGACACTGTTATGAGTCAAAAAGATCTATTAGGTCAGGCTATTTATATTTAAGCTGCAAAGTAACAATTGGCTTTCCAATCTTAGAGAATTTTAACGGCTTATCGCAGCCAATAATCACCTTATCGCAACGTATGAGGTCAATTGTAATAAGACACAGTATGCTGGGCTCATTGATCACATGGTGATACCGGCCTCATACAAGTGCATTTTTGTAATTCGTTTTACCCGCTATGCAAATCAAGAGCTCTTAAAACGTATGTACAAGGTTATATCGACACAATTTAATTTTAAAAATGACAAGAGAAAAACTATGAAACACCTAATCGCAACCGCGATCAGTTCTGCGCTGTTACTCACGGCCTGTTCAGAACCGCAAACAACAACATCAACGCCTAAATCAGAGCAATCAGCACCGGTTGCTGCAAAAGAGCAAGCTAACCCATTGTTTGTGAAAAGCGTATTACAATACGAAACGCCTGATTTCAGTGCGATTAAAGATGAACATTTCATGCCTGCATTTAATAAAGGCATGACTGAGCAAATGGCTGAAGTGCAAGCTATTATCAACAATCCAGCAAAGCCTGATTTTGCCAATACGATTGTTGCGCTTGAGAAAAGTGGTGAGCTATTAACACGCACACGCAGTATTTTTTATAACTTAGCGGGTACGGATTCAAACCCGGCACGTCGTGAATTACAAAAAGAGTTAGCGCCAAAATTAGCGGCTCATAGCGACAACATTTTCTTAAATAAAGCACTGTTTGAGAAAGTAGCGGCTATTCACAGCGAAGCTGACAGCCTTGCCTTAACTGCTGAAGAAAAGCGTTTATTAGACGTTTACTACAAACGTTTTGTGCGTGCTGGTGCAAAATTAAGTGCAGAGCAAAAACAACAAATTCGTGATATCAATACAAAGCACTCGAGCTTAACAACTCAGTTCTCACAAAACTTATTAGCGCTGACTAAAACAAATGTTGTTTTAGTGGATGACAAAGCAGAGCTTGAGGGCTTACCAGCAGGTCAAATTGAGCAGCTTGCCAATGCCGCAGCAGAGGCTGGCCATCCAGGCAAATACCTAATTAAGATCACAAACACCACGCGTCAGCCTATTCTGGCAACACTGAAAAACCGCGATTTACGTGAAAAAGTATGGCGTGCATCGGCTGAGCGTGCATTATCGGGCGAAAATAGTAACCGTGATATCGTGGCAGAACTTGCTCACTTACGTGCTCAAAAAGCGAAACTATTAGGTTACGACAGCTGGGCTGATTTTGGTTTAGAGTCACAAATGGCGAAAAAACCACAAGCTGTATTTGATATGTTTGCGAGCATGATCCCTGCATTAATGCAGAACGTCAACGCTGAAGCGGCGGCTATTCAAGCTAAGATTGATGAGTCAGGTGAGCAATTCAAATTACAGCCATGGGATTGGTTATTCTACGCAGAGCAAGTGCGTAAAGATAAATATAACCTTGATGAAAATGCAGTGAAAGAATATTTCGAGTTTAACCGTGTTCTAGAAGACGGCGTATTCTTCACCATGAACCGTTTATACGGCATCACCTTTAAACCACGTAACGATATTCCGGTTTACCACCCTGATGTAAAAGCCTATGAGTTATTTGATGAAAATGGTAAAAGCTTAGCCATTTTCTTTGCTGACTACTTCGCTCGTGAAGGTAAGCGTGGCGGTGCATGGATGAGCTCATTCGTTAAACAATCTGGCCTTAAAGAACAAAAGCCAGTTGTCGTAAACGTTATGAACATTCAAAAAGGCGCGAATGGCGAACCTACGCTTATCAGCTACGATGAAGCAACAACGATTTTCCACGAGCTAGGTCATGGCTTGCACGGCATGTTCTCAAACGTGAAGTACCCGACTCTATCTGGCACCTCAGTATCACGTGACTTCGTTGAGTTCCCATCAACATTTGAAGAAGATTGGGCCATGTACCCTGAAGTTATCGCTAACTATGCAAAACACCATAAAACTGGCGAGCCGATTCCTGATGAGCTACTGAAAAAAGTAATTCAATCACGTAGCTTCAACCAAGGTTTTGATACCCTAGAGTACGTTGCAGCTGCATTACTTGATATGGAGTGGCATTCACTTTCTGCTGATGCACCATTACAAGACATTGAAAAGTTTGAGCAACAAGCGCTTGCAAAACATGGTGTTGATGTACCATTTGTACCACCACGTTATAAGTCAGCCTTCTTCTCACACTCAATGGGCGGCGGTTACTCAGCGGGTTACTACGCTTACATGTGGAGTGAAATCTTAGCGGCAGACGCCTTTGCATATGTTCAAGAGCAAGGTGGTTTAACTCGCGAAATGGGTAATAAATACCGTAAAGAAATTTTAGAAGTGGGTAACTCTCGTGACCTTATGGAATCGTTCAAAGCATTCCGTGGTCAAGAGCCAGATACCTCAGCGTTATTAAAACGCCGCGGCCTAAAAGCAACGGTTCAATAGTTTACCTTGAGCTTTAAGCTATAAGCTATAAGCTATAAGCTATAAGCTATAAGCTATAAGCTATAAGCTATAAGCTATAAGCTATAAGCTCTAAGCTGTAAGTCAGAAATGTGGGGTTATCGAGTATTGATGACCCCACAGCATTCAACCTGTTGACTCTTCACGTAGGTTGGGTAGAGCGCAGCGAAACCCAACGTTAAGAAGCTGTCAGCCTTCAGCTATCAGCGGTCAGACGCGCGAAACAAGTTTCACGCCTACAAAAAGGCGCTAGGTTCTAGGCTCTAGGACGCAATGTAAAATCGCTGCTAAGCTAAGTCGCATCTCGAAACTCGCTAACTTTACTCTCGCTAACTTTACTCTCGCTAACTTTCCCCTCGCTGACTTTCCCCTCGCTAACTTTCCCCTCGCTAACTTTACTCTCGCTAACTTTCCCCTCGCTAACTTTTCCCTCGCTAACTTTTCCCTCGCTAACTTTTCCCTCGCTAACTTTCCCCTCGCTAACTTTACTCTCGCTAACTTTACTCTCGCTAACTTTACTCTCGCTAACTTTACTCTCGCTAACTTTACTCTCGCTAACTTTACTCTCGCTAACTTAAAACAAAAAAGCCCTTACAGCGAACTGTAAGGGCTTTGTTATCACTATTTAAAAGTCTTATTTACGTTTACGGCGACGGCCGATAAGCGCTAGTGGTGCAAGTAGTAGTGTTAAGAAACCAAAGCTACCGTTGCTAGATTTAGTTACTTTCTTCTCTTCTACTGGCTCAGCTTCGTTAGTTACGGCAACAGTGAACTGCTCTGATACAGAGTCTGTACCATCGCTTACTGTTACTTCAAACACTAACTCGTCATCGCTTGAGATAGCACCTGGCGTGAAGCCTAGAGTTGCAGTGTCAGCACCTGTAAGTGTTGCTGTTGTGCCGCTTAGTTGCGTCCAGGTGTAGCTTAGCGTGTCATCACTGTTACGGTCTGACGCTGTTGCCGTTAATGTGCCTGAAGCAGACTCAGAAACAGACTCATCACCCGATACAGAAAGTAATGGTAGTGCGTTATCACATGCTAATGCATCACCAGCAATCACGTTTGAGAAAATTGGTGACGTTACATTGCTAACGGTTACGTTATCAATCCACCAGCCGAACTCACGTACTGCGCTGTCTGATGACATACGGAAACGTAATTTTGCACGGTTACCGTTTAGTTCAGTACCGAAACGAATTGTTTCGTAGTTACCATAAACACCGTTACCATCAACATTGTTACCTGTGAAGGTATCACGATCTTGTAGCGCTTGCGCATCGTTTTCGATTAGCGGGCCATCGTAACCAACATCAAATGTGCCGCCCATTTCAGTAACATCTACCCAGTTACCACCGTTTACGCTGATCTCTACAACACCACCATCCCATTCGTTTTCGATTAGGTAGAAGTGCCAGAATGAAACTTCAAAATCACCAGCAAAACCGATATCAAACTCTCTTGATTCAACCGCAACATCTGACTGGAAGTCATTGTTGTTTAGGTACATGGTTTGCTCGCCAAGACCAAAGCCAAAGCTGTTGAAGAAGTTAACATTACCGCCGGTTGCCATGCTTTGTGTGCCAACCGCTAAGTCATCACCTGTCATTACGTTTTCTTTCCAGTCACGTAATGAAGCGCCTGCTACTTCCATATCGTCAGCAGTTTGTGAGCTAACTGGTGCTTTATCTTCAAAGTCCATGTTCACAAGGTAAGATACTGTATCGCTTGCAGCTTCAACAATCTCGTCATCAGCAGAAAGCTCTGGGAATGACACTTCGATTTCAAGTGTATCAGCAGTGCCTGCATCATTTAGTGTAAACGTGATAGGTGCGCTTGTTTGTGAAGCGTACGGGTTTGTATCGTCAAATGTGATTAAACCATCATTTTCGAACGTTACATCGTGACCACTAACAACCGTTAACTGTGCTTGTGTACCCGTTAGTACTTCACTACCTGTGTTCATGATGCTAACAGTTAATGTGCCTGTTTCACCTTTGTCTAGCACGTTATCGTTTGAACAATAACCTAGCTCTGCACCGTTGTAGTTTGGATTCATTGCCACATCTTTGAATGTGAAGCTAGCAAGTTTCATTTTGTCAGATTCAACAACACCTGTTAAATCTGTGCTGAAACGCTCTGGTGCTTCAGCACCTAAGCCCATACCACGCTTAGCAAATGCACCTAAGATTAGTTTGTAATCTTCTGGGTCAACTGCGTACGCTGCTGCTAAGATTGCATCACGAGCTTCTGTATATAGCGGAGCAACCGGAGTTAGCTTGTAACCAGCAACTAAGTAGTTAGCCATGCGGTTTTGTGCTTCTTCAAAGCCGTGCTCGTTGATAAGTGCTACATAGCTTTCCCAAAGCATAGTTGCCCAAATTTCACCTGCTGCGTGTGGTGAAGCAACACTTGTTGGTGCAATACCTACATCAGCACCTTCATTTTCAGTAATGTGGCGGAAAGACAGCGGGTTTACTTCCATATTTGTTGAATATGGAACACGACGAATACCATAGTAGAAATCTTCTACGAATGTACCGCTACCGTAAGCTTTTTGGAACTTGTCGTTACCAGGGATGTTAATGTCATCAGCTTTAGCAATGAACATCAGTGAGTGGAAATCACCCCAACCTTCGCCCATCGCACGGCCTTGGAAGTTGATAAGACCTGATGAGTTACCCACTAAACGGTTACTGATATAGTGACCCCATTCGTGAGCAATAATACCGTTATCTAACGTACCGTCTTTTAACGTTGCTTTGTTGAACATATTAACAGTAACAGTGTCGCCTGCAGCGATACCATCGTAAAGTGCGTGACCGTCAGCATAGTTCAGACCCATGTTAGGAATGATAACTGCATCGTCTTCACCGCCCATTGGCGCTGGCTCATCTGTATCTGGGTTGTTGTTTACAACGATAGCACCAATGGCACCCGCTTCTTGAGCGTGTAATACTTTTGCTGTGAAGTTACAAGAACCACGATCGACTAGCGCAATTTTGCCAGCTAGTTCAGCTGCATTTGTTGCAGGTTCACAACCGTCTGTAACGCTACCAGAATCTACATCATTGCCATCAACTAAACGAACAACTTCGCCCGCGATATCAGCAAATTGCATTTGACCAAAGCCAGATACTTTAGAAGACTCAAGTAGACCAATTGTTTCATCTGATGTTACAACCACACCGAAATCTACACCCACTTTCGCATCTTTCGAGTTGTATAAGTACATTTGCATGCGTGGGCTTGCACCGTCAGCAGGTGTTGCCATATTAGCGTTATTTAAACCGCTATTATCTTGCGCTTGTGCTTCGATTGGGTCGCCTTCTACACCACCACGGCCGTAGTTTGATACTTGTGCAACATTTGATGTTTCGTCAAAACCATGGTCATAGAAGAAATCGTGTAAGAAGTTGTTCATGTAGAACAAGTTAACGATCGCCGCTTTACGGTTGTCGTAGCTGTTTGCTACTTGATCAACTTGGTAAGGGTAATCGAATGTGTAATCTGATGTAGTTTCAGCAGTGAAGTCACCTTCTGTGTAACCTTGAGGTGCAATTACATCAGCATAAGCAAATACGTTGTTACCTGATGTTGTTGTAGCGTCATCAGCAAGCCACGGATCCATCGTGCTTAATTTTTTGTAGTAAGACAAGCTTACAAGTGGTGCATCTAGGATTTCAGTTTCATCAATTTGATCTGGACCATCAGCTGGGATCACGTCACCGTGTGGACCTTCCCACGGGTAACCATCTTCGTCAGCCCATACACGGTAGTTAAAGTCTGCCGCGTGTGCTTTTAAGTCTTTCTTAAAATAAACTTTGCTGTTTTGTGCGCCAATAACGTAGCTGAAGTAATCGCTTTCTAGGCTGTTTTTATCAGCAACTTCTACTTCAACATAGTATGCAGATTGCAGCTCACCCGCCACTTCAAAGAATACTTTCTTAGCACGTGGCTGACCTAATACAACTTTGTCACCACTTTGGTTAGACACAGTGTACTTAACATAGTCACCTTGCTCAGTTGATTTAGTTAAAGACACATTGATATCAGCAAGTTCTTTAATTGCACGTTTAATGCTTTGCTCAGCACCAACAAACTCAGCAAGTGGCGCGAACGACTGCGTTGCATTTGAACTTGTGTTAGCGAAATAGCCAGAACCTGCAACTAGGTTATATTCTTTATCCATGATCAGGTTGTATTCACGGTTGAATACTTCAATGTCATGAACTTTTTGCTTGTATTTAGCTGTGATTGAGCCAAGCTTTTGCTCAGATAAATCTGCTAATACAGCGCTTGATACACCTTTTTTAGCTGTGCTAACACCTGTTAAGGCATTTAAATAAAAATCTGCAGCGTAAGCATTACGTTGCTCAGGAAGCACCATTGCCATATCAGGCTTCGCTTGACCTACTGCATTCCATAAGAACGTAGCTTTACCTAATTGCGCATCGAAAATAGATTTGTGACCCGAAACAGTGCGACGCTCAGCTAATGCACGTTGCTGAGATACTTGAGGATTAAATTGTACTTGAGAGCTAACGCTTGAAGCATTATAAAAGCGAGTTTGTTCACTTGCCTGTACTTGAGATGATGCCAAGATAGCCGTTACCATGGTAGCAACTGCTGTTACTTTGAATTGAGACATTCCTTACGTTCCCTATTGTTATATTTTTATTTTCGGTTAACAATCATAACCAAGCCCAATGTACCCAATACAGCAATTAAAAAATAGAATTAATTGTAAACAAAAGTAACAAACAAACAGGATTGAAATGAAACAAACAATTAAAATACAAACACTTATACTAGCATTAGTACTAGTATCAGGCTGTCAAAAAAATGAAATAAGCGAGCAAAATACAACACAGCAGCCAACAACCAGTTCACAAAAAGAACAAAATTCAGTTAAGGATGTTAAAAAAGCAGTCGAAATCAACAAGCAAAAATCGACAAATGCTTTTAGTAATAATGGCGAAAAAATTACCTTTGATGCACCGACTTTAACCAAGGGCACAGAAGTCTTTAATCACGCAATGCAAGAGCGCGGCATCACAACGGGTGCAATATACTTAACGCTAAAAGAAAACAGCTTACCAGTAGCGCTTAGCAGCCAATATACGCTGAAAAAAATGACCAACAAAAGCTATCGCTACCTTGCTGAAAAAGACACTGATTTATTAAAAGTGCAAAACGCTTTTAAACAAAATGCCAATGTCGATGTTGTTGAAATTAAAGTTGATTATTCGCCGATAAAAGAGGTGATGTAGGTTGGGTAGAGCGCAGCGAAACCCAACATGAAGAAGCTGTCGGCCTGTAGCAGCGGGTTTATCCCGCGTCATCAGGCTCTAGGCCCTAGGTTCTAGGACGCGATGTAAAATCGCTGCTACCTCGCATCTCGTACCTCGAAACTCGCTAACTTTACTCTTTCCCCTTGTAACTCGCTAACTTACCTACTCCACCACAAAATCAAAATAGGTGGCGGGATATGCTTGCGGTTGGTAGGTAAAATGCCACCATTCCATTGAATAAGGGGCGAAACCGGCCTCAATCATCAGGCTTTTAAGTTTATATCGATTGGCTTTTTGCTCTGCACTAATGCGCGGGTCGTCGGTGTTCGAAAGAGTGTCGAACATATCAAACGGTGAGCCCATATCGAGCTCTTTGCCTTTTGCATCAACTAACGTTAAATCAATCGTTGAACCACGGCTGTGACCCGATTTAGCGGCAATGTAATCACCAAGTAACTTGTCTTTGCCTAAGTTTGGATAAAACTCAGCTTTAGTGCGGGTATCTTCTAAATCGTTAACCCAACGCACAAAGTGATCAACGGCGCGCTGCGGGCGATAACAATCAAATATTTTTAAGCTCAGGCCTTGGGTTTGCGCTGCTATTTGCACATTTTTAAGAGCCGTAGCAGCAGTGCTATGCAATAAACATTTAGGTGCGTTGTAACCATCAACTGGTTTGCCAACAAAATTATGATGACCAAAATAACGGATATCTAACACAGCATTCGGTAGCAAAGCCCCTACATCCACAAATTCGCTACGTTTATCATCGCTTGGGGTAGCACAAGCAGCGCTTGCACTCATAAGCGCAATACCTAACAAAGAAGTGGATTTAGTTAAACGAGCCAACAAAGTGAATGCCATTTTGATTTTCCATAAATAACTTAATAGCATCCACTATTGCACATTAAATAACTTATTCCAAGATTGAAGGCTCAGAAACTGGAGCAAGATCTTGGCTATATGTGGCATCGACAACTGAGCGGTTACGACCGGTTTTTTTAGCTTGATACAAAGCTTGGTCAGCAAGCTTAAATACTTCATCAATGCTTAATTGCTCAATTGGCCAGCCCGAAATACCAATCGATACATTAATGCAGCCAACCGGGTCAATGTAGCTTTCTGACACCCGCATACGTAAACGTTCAGCCAGTTGATACGCACGTTTTGCTTCCACTCTTGGCATGATCACAATGAATTCTTCACCACCGGTACGAGCAACCACATCACTATCACGAGTAACATCTAACAAAATTTTAGCCAACGACTGAAGTACTACATCACCAATGTCATGACCGAACTCGTCGTTAACCCGTTTAAAGTGATCGATGTCGATAGCCAATACAGCAAAAGGGCAACGTTGAGCGATCAAATGGCTAATTTGCATATCAAGGCTACGACGATTATGCAGACAAGTGAGGGGATCAGTTTGCGCTTCTTGGCGCAATAGCCCTATTTTACTTTGTAATAACCCTACCCCTTTTAACATGGCTTTTCTGAGTTCATTACTTTCAAAGTACCATGAGCGAATTTGTGTCAGCTCAAGTGACGTTGAAGGGCGATCTAAAGTATTTGCAGTTTCGGCTAACTGCCTTAAAGGCTGAGCAATTAAACGTGCTAACACCCAAATCAATATAAATGTGAGTACACCTATTGGAGCGGTTTTGATAAACACTTGCCACATTAAATCATCAAGCGGAGCAAGCGTGCTTTCGAGTGGGCGCTGAGTGACGACTCCCCATGGAGCAACTGTCATAGGAGCGTAGCCTGCAAGCATCTCAACGCCTTTGCTGTTGGTAACAAGCTGGGTGCCGGCGTTTCCTTTTAGTACTTCTTCAATTACTTGGTTATCAAACACTTGTTCACCAATACGGCTTTTATCTGGGTGATAGAGTAAGCGATGGTTTTCATCAACCACATACAGATAAGAGCCATCTTGATAATAATGAACTTGCAGCAATTCATTTAAAATGCTGGCACGTTTTAAGTACAAAGTGCCGCCAATATAACCAATGAAGTTACTTTGCTTATCGAATAAAGGCTGCGACATAAAAATCAGTAAATTGCCTGCCATCGAAATGTACGGCTCGCTGATCATTGGAGTACGATACGACAAAGCCGCTTTAGTGCCAAAGCTATCTACTTTACGGTTTTGTAGTTTCAATGACTTTGGAGAAACGCCTAAAATATCGCCTTGTGCATTAACAATAATGGTCGAATTAAAACTATTGGTTTGTAGCCTTAGTCGGTCAGCCTCAGAATTAATTAAGCCTTGATTATTAAAATCGTCTTCAAGTATTTTTCCAACATAAGCAAGCTGTTGCTGAGCAGTCAGTAAAAAGTTATCGGTCGCCGACACCAACTTAGCGGCGTATGCTTTATGGTTATTTAGGGTTTTATCTATTAGTTGTTGCTTCTGAACTTGATAGCTCGAGTAATAACTATTTAGAAAGGTAATAAGCGTTGTAGAAAACGCTAACACTAAAATTAAGCGGCGTAGATTTAAACCACGACTAAGACTATTAAGCACGATATTTCTCACATACAGGCCCAAAGTCCATATCGGGTACATCTAATACCTTTATACTAGCAAGATGTTCTGTGTACCTCTATAAAACTTTTGTCATAATTTGATTTAGCGCAAACAAATGAGTGCAATTACTCTAATTAATTAAAGTAACTCTGTTTAAAACTTCAGCTACCAAGCGCTCGTTGAATATGAACAACATCAAAGTTACTTATCAACAACCCTCGCAACTTAACATATTGAATTTAATGAACTATAAACTTAAGGCAGTTAAAATAACGACTAATACGTACGATTTATATTGTTCAAAAAGCAGCTTGCTTTGATGTAATAATTTATTACACTGTAAAAACAAAATAACAATAAAGTTTTCCTATGCGTCACCACTGTGCTGAAATCATCAACAAACTCCCTTCACATCGCCTCATGGCGTTAGATGTAATGCGAGGCTTGACTATTACTGCCATGATATTAGTGAATAACCCAGGTAGTTGGGGAGCGATGTATTGGCCTTTGAAACATGCACAGTGGCATGGTTGGACACCAACCGACTTAATTTTTCCGTTTTTTATTTTTATTGTCGGCATGTCTATCACGCTTTCAGTAAATAGCTTGCGTGCTAAAGGGGTCACTGCTCAACAAATACTAAAATCAGGGGTTATCCGTACCATTAAACTCATTGCCCTCGGTTGGTTTTTAGCCTTGTTTTATTACAACTTTCGAGATCCTTCTTTTAGCTGGCTTGATGACAAGTTATTGCAGTTGCGTGTGTTGGGCGTGCTGCAACGTATCGGTTTGGTCTATTTAGTTGCTCTGTGTTGTTATCTCTATTTATCGCCTAAGAAAATAGCCATTACTTGCATCGCTCTTTTATTGTTTTATGGCGCTGCCATGCTTTATATCCCGTATACCTTGCCAAACGGCGAGGTAGTCAGTGGCTTATGGTTACATGGCAATAACTTAAGTGCCTACATAGACAATGCCGTATTTGGTAGTCATCACCTGTATTATGCCAGTGCTAAGCCACTGCCATTTGACCCTGAAGGGCTATTTTCAACATTGCCAGCCATTGCAAGTACGCTTAGCGGCATCTTGACTGCGGTTTATTTAACTAAGCAACCCGATCTTAAAAAACAAGCCCGTACACTTATTTTTCTGGGTACATTAGCTGTTATTGCCGGCTATGCTATTGAACCAATAACGCCTATCAATAAAGCGTTATGGACGCCAAGCTATGTACTACTCAGCTCAGGGCTTGCAGCGATTTTCTATGCACTGTGCAGTGCTATTTTAGATATTTATAAGCTGCGTAGTTGGGGCGCTCCGTTTATTGTATTTGGTGCAAATGCGATATTATTTTTTATGTTTGCAGGCGTGTTTGCACGGCTATTAATTATGATCCCGCTTGGCGATAGCAGTTTAAAAGGCAGTATTTATGGCCTAATACAATTAGTGATCAGCAATGATTACCTCGCTTCTTTTAGCTTTTCACTGCTGTTTTTAGTGGTGTCTTATGGTGTGATGTACAGCTGCTACCGCAAAGGCATTTTTTGGAAAGTGTAAGCTTTAAAATAGATGAGCCAGTCAATCACTGGCTCATCAAATTAGCAATTACGCCCTGTTATATTGCATGGCTTTGTTTATCGAGTAGATACAAAATTGACTGATAACTGATGCCACCGTGTTCAGTTAAACCAATTTCGCAACTACGGCTATTAGACACACCCCGACTACAGTTTTTTGGTACTTGTTGTTTAAGGGTTTTTAGCGCGTTGCCATTGAGCTCTGGTAAGTTAAAGCCCTTATCACCGGCAAAACCACAGCACTCAATATCAGCTGGAATAATCACTTCATTACTACATGCCTTGGCAAGTGATACTAGGCTTTGCTCTTTACCTAATCGCTTAGAACTACAAGTAACATGGAGCATCACCGGCTCATTTACGGGCGTGACTTGCAAATTAGGCAGTAAATGCTGGGCTGCAAAATCAGCACTTTCATAAATTGTGAGTGCCTTATTTTGCGCAGCATTAAGAGTAGTAAGTGCACAAGGGCTGGCATCAAAAACAATGGGATATTGGCCATTATTTGAAAGCGTCTCGAGCTCAGTAAGTAATTGCTCACTTTTGTTTTTAAACTCTTTATTAAAGCCTTTGCTAGCAAATGGCATACCGCAACAAAGTGAATCTGCTTGTTGCGGAAGTAGCACTTCATAGCCTGCTTTGGCAGCGAGTGAATAAATAACATCTAGCAGTGGGCGTTTATCATCGGCAAGTTTATCAGCCGCAAAAATCCGGCTTGCGCAGCTTGGCATATACACCAACTTTTTCGCTTGTTGGGGTTGTTGAAGCTTTCTATTAATTGGTTGCTCAGCCCTTGGCCATGCCGAGTAATACAGCGGTGTACCAAGTAACTTATTAGCAGGTTTACTCAGGCTTCTTAGGTTACTGCTGCCGATTGCTTTTTCGAGCACCTGCATCACGGTTAAACCAAACCGTGCACCCGTAGCAACAACCGCAAAATGCTTGCTAGCAAAGCGTGATAATGACCGCGCAACCTTGCTTGATGAGGCTTGCTTTGCTCTGAGCGATTTTATAAATTCGCCCGTGTTAATCCCCACCGGGCATTTAAGACCGCAAAGACCCGTAGCCGCGCACGTATCAATTCCAAGGTATTTAAAGTCGGCCTCGATAACACTGAGCTTTTGATTTAACTTCTGTTTGCTTGCTACATCATCGGTTGTTAGCAATTGATTGTGTAGCTCTGTGCGGTGTCGCCATAAAGTAATACGCTGCCTCGGTGTTAAGCTAAGCCCTTTTGATGGGCAAACCACTTCGCAAAAGCCACATTCAATACAGGTATCGATAATATCATCACTTTTTGGCATGACTTTTAAATGCTGAGTGTGGGCATTTTTGTCGTGATTAATAATAACCCCAGGGTTAAGAATATTTTGTTTATCGAATAGGGCTTTAAGCGCAACCATCACCGCAAAGCCATCATCTCCCCATTCGGTGGCAACAAACGGTGCCATGTTACGTCCAGTGCCATGCTCAGCTTTTAATGACCCTTTTAGTTCAACCGCCACTAAGTTCGCCACATCAGCCATAAATTGTTCGTACCGGCTTACTTGCTTTGGTGTATCAAAAGCTTGGGTAAATACAAAGTGCAGATTTCCGGCAAGTGCATGGCCAAAAATAATGGCTTCATCATAACCATATTTGATAAATAATTGATGCAGCGCATTCACGCCCTCAGCTAATTTATCAAGGGCAAAGGCAACATCTTCAATTATCACAGTAGTGCCAGTTTCGCGCACTGCGCCAACCGCAGGAAACGTGCCTTTACGGATATTCCAAAGTGCCGCATTACGGGCGCTGTCTGCTGAAAACTCAATCGCTGCCAGTTGGCTTTGCTTAAACTCGGCAAGAAGTTGCTCAGTGCTCTTAGTGAGCGCATCGAGAGCCTGTGCATTTTCAGCTCTTAACTCAATTAACAGTGCCGCTGATTGCTCCGGATAACTAGCCACTTCTTTTGGCATGATGGCATGCTCGGACACCGAGATCAGAGCACGTTTATCTAGTAGCTCAACAGCAGCAACATCAAGCTCACTAAGCCTTTGTACCAGCTCACACACCTTGCTGATATCGTCAAAAATAAAGAAACCTGTATGTTTGTACTTATGCTCAACCACAGTGTGGTAGGTGATATCGGCGATAAAAGCTAACGTACCTTCAGAGCCAATAATGAGGTGCTTAATGATTTCGATTGGATCAGAAAAATCCAGCAGCGCGTTTAGACCATAGCCTGTGGTATTTTTTAAACGATATTTATGGGCGATGCGCTCACTCAAATCAGGGTTTTGCTTTATGCTATCAACTAGGCTCATTAGCTCATCAACCCAAGGGCTATGGCTTTGCAAAAAGGCATTACAGCTTTGGCTATCAGCCGTATTAAGCACTGTGCCATCGGCAAAAATGAGGGTCATATCTTTTACTGTGTGGTAGCTGTTTTGCGCCACTCCACAACACATGCCTGATGAATTATTTGCCGCCATCCCGGCTATTTTGCAGCTATTAATAGAAGCAGGATCAGGGCCAATTTTTTTACCAAACGGGGCTAATACTTGATTTACTCGAGCACCGATGATTGCCGGTTGTAAGCGGATTGCCTCAGCGTCATCAAGGATTTCAAACTTGCTCCAACTATCACAAAGTAAAACTAATACCGAATCGGTAATTGCTTGCCCAGATAAACTCGTTCCAGCGGCGCGAAATGTGATGGGTACGTGTTGCTCGTTGGCAGCAATGATCACCTGCCTTGCTTGATTTTGATTGCTCACTAATACAATTAACTCAGGTATTAATCGATAAAAGCTGGCGTCTGTCCCGTACGCATAACGGCGCGAGTAATCTTCTATTAATGCTGACTCTGGTAAAAAAGGTTTAATTTGCTGTTTAAATGCGTGTAATCGAGTTAAAGCCATCTCGCCCCCAGGCTTGTCATATTTACGCTGATGATTATGGAATATATTATTACTTTAAATTGTACTAAAAAGCGACCCATTAAATTGATAAATTATCAACTTGCCACGCTTTTAATAAGTATAAAGGTTTGGTTATTTAAGCCTATTAGCCCTATTTGGTGATCTAACTTAGCTTTTTGCAGTCGGACTCAAAAACCGCTAGGGTAGCAAAAAAATACTGTATTTATATTTAAAAACCCATTAACATCAAGAATAATTTATTCTAAAAACTAAATAAGCGTTTTGCTTTGGAGCTTGCTGTGTTAAATAAGTTTGCACTATCGTCACTGGTTATCGGATTAGGATGTTTCATGCCATTACAATCATCATTTGCTGAGTCTGCATTAACTTTAAAACAACAGTTAGGGCAAAAGCTCATGCTTGACCTACGTTATTACTGCGAGCAAGACCCGGGTGAACAAAAATGCCGTACACCGGTGACAGAGCTGCCGGCCGATTTAGCGAATATCATCACTAAACATAATATTGGCGGGGTGATTTTATTTGCAGAAAATATCGATACCGTGCCGCAAGTGATCAAACTTAATAATGACCTACAAAAAGCCGCTGCTAAGTCAGAGTTAGGCTTACCGCTGTTTATTTCGATAGACCAAGAAGGTGGCCGAGTTGCCCGTATACCTCGTGATGTTGGTACGTCGTTTACCGGTAACATGTCGATTGGCGCAACCTATAAAGAACATGGTACCCACTTCGCAACTGAATCTGCACGCATAATTGCCGACGAGCTATTGGCACTGGGTGTTAATGTTAACTATGCCCCCACGGTCGATGTAAACATGAACCCAGATAACCCTGTTATTAACGTGCGTTCTTACGGTGAAGATCCGCAATTGGTTGCAAAACTAGGTGGTGCCCAAGTGGCAGGGTTTGAAAACAACGGCGTTATTTCATCGTTAAAGCACTTTCCGGGGCATGGCGATACCAATGTAGATAGCCACACAGGCCTGCCAAAAGTAATGCATGATAAAGAAACCATTTGGCAGCAAGATCTCCCCCCTTTTAAAGAAATTATTAAAAACCAACAACCGGGTATGATCATGACTGCACATATTCAATACCCTGCCCTCGACGACAGCACGTTTGTCAGTAAAGAAGGCAAAACCATGATCAAACCTGCAACGATGTCACGCAAAATCATCACCGACTTATTACGTGATGAACTTGGTTATCAAGGTGTGGTGATCACAGATGCCCTCGATATGGCGGGGATCAGCCACTTTTTTGAACCAATTGAAGCGGTAGTAAATACCTTTGCAGCGGGTGTTGATATTGCCCTGATGCCAATCGAAATCAGAAGCCCTAAAGACTTAGCAGTACTTGAAGCTCTGATTGAGCGATTAGAGCAAGAAGTACAACGTGGCACGTTAAATGCCAACGAAATGTGTGCGTCTGCAACACGTATTTTAAAACTTAAAGAAAAGTTTAAACTTACCTCTTCACTTGATGACAAGGCAGCCATCAAAAAAGCGCAACTTTTAGTGGGTGATCAAAGCCATCGAAAAGTAGAAGCGGAATTAGCATTAGCTGCTATCACCGAAGTGAAAAACGAGAAAAACACCCTACCGCTTAGCATTAAATCGGGCAGCAAAGTGCATATTATTATGCCAGATACCCGCAAATGCTATGCTTTGCAGCAGGCGTTAATTGATAACACCGATAAGCTAATCAGCTTTAGCTGCACAAGTTTGCAAGGCTATGAGCCGCTTGCAACATTAAAAGAAATTAACGAAGCAGACATAATTATTGCCGCTAATGCGTCACCAAAACAAAGTGCTGTTGAAGTCGGCGGGATGGATGATTTAGCTGATAACCCTGAGTTTGCAATTGCTAAAGCAGATCAATCAGCGGCATTAGAGTCATTGTTAAAACAAGCAAAATTAGCCCATAAAAAGACCGTATTTGTCAGCTTACGAGCCCCTTACGATATTGCCCAATTTGGAAAATTTGGCGATGCTGTACTTGCCACCTATGCTTACAATATAGATGTAGATACAGATGAAAAGATTGCTGGCCCTGCTTTTACAGCGCTGGCAAACGTTTTACTAGGGAAAGCCCCTGCTAAAGGGCAGCTGCCCGTTACTATTAATGACTTAAACTGAGTGTTATTGTAGCAACAATGGGCAAGTGTTAATTTCAAGGAGAGTCACATGCAAAAAAATGCATCTTTAACCACTCCAGCGGCTATTCGTAAAATGGTACGTGAGGGTGACTACACTGGCAATACATCGGGATTTGCACCGGGCTTTGTGCAAGCTAATTTAGTGATTTTACCTAAACAATACGCGTTTGATTTTTTGCAGTTTAGCCAAGCAAACCCGAAAGCTTGCCCAATCATTGCAACTAGCCGTATACCGGGCGTTACCGATATGCCAACTGTTGGTGAAGACATTGATATTCGTAGCGACTTACCCCGTTACCGCGTCTTTAAACAAGGCCAAATGGTTGAAGAGGTTACCGATATTACGAATCATTGGCGCGACGATTTAGTCACCTTTTTAATTGGTTGCTCGTTCTCATTTGAAGAAGCGCTGATTGCCGCGGGTCTTGAGATCAGAAACATCAGCGAGCAAAAAAATGTGCCAATGTATGTGACCAATATGGCTTGCCAGAGTGCAGGGATTTTTCACGCCAATATGGTTGTGAGTATGCGCCCAATGAAACCTGCCGATGCCATTCGCGCGATCCAAATTTGCAGCCGTTTTCCAAGTGTACATGGTGCGCCTGTGCATTTTGGCGACCCTGCGGCAATTGGCATTAAAGATATCAACAAACCTGAGTTTGGTGATGCGGTGACCATTAAAGAAGGCGAAGTACCGGTATTTTGGGCCTGTGGTGTTACTCCACAAGTTGCAATTGCCAACGCGGCACCTGATTTTTGTATCACGCATAGCCCAGGGCATATGCTGATCACTGATATTCCAAATAGTAAAATGGCAGCGTTATAAATGACGATGAAACTAAACTGTGACCTTGGCGAAAGCTTTGGTATGTGGAAAATGGGCTTAGACGAGCAAGTTATGCCACATATTGATATGGCAAACATTGCTTGTGGCTTTCATGCTGGCGATGCCGATGTGATGGCAAACACCCTAGCCCTCGCCAAGCAGCACAAAGTAATGGTTGGCGCACATCCAAGTTACCCAGATAAGCAAGGCTTTGGTCGCCGCTCAATGGCTATGAGCGAAAAAGAGCTGACCAATTGCCTGCATTATCAAATTGCTGCAATTGATGGTATGGCTGCAATACATGGTTTAACGCTTGAATACGTTAAGCCACATGGCGCATTGTATAACGACATGATGAGTGACGAACAAACGCTGAATATTGTTATGCGCGCAGTGGCAAGTTATGCAAAGCCATTAAAATTAATGATTTTAGCTACCAACCAAGCAGCCAAACACAAAGTACAAGCAAAAGAGCTTGAACTAGAACTCATTTTAGAAGCGTTTGCCGACCGCCAGTACACAGACGAAGGAAAACTTGTTGCGCGCTCTTTAGCGGGCAGCGTACACGACAAACCGGCGTTAATGGCACAGGTAAAACAGTTAATTGCACACGGCACAGTTACAACACGAAGTGGTCAGCAGCTGACACTTAATGCCGACAGCCTGTGTGTACATGGCGATAATGAAGCGGGTATTGCGCTCATTCAAGAGATCAAAGCACTATGTCAGCAAGTCTAAGCGACGCAGCGCTCAGCCAACAAATTGAAACCATGATGGTTGAACAAAACCCGCGTGGTATGCAGCATTTATACGCAAAACAACTAACGGGGACGTATTTACGCGCGGCAAAACATCTTTATAAAGCACAAGGCACTGTGTTGATAGGTACTGGCTTTGCGGTCAACAATACCTTCGAAACCGATGGTCCGGTTGGTGCAATTGCTCTTTACAAGGTACTCGAAAAGCTTGGTAAACAGCCCATTTTGGTCACTGGCAACCCCCTTTACAGTGCCCTAAAAAATGACTTTAACTGTTTTGAGCTACCAATAAATAGCATTGATAATGCGCACACTTTTAGCATTAAAGCCCTTGAGCAGCTAAAACCTGATTGTGTTTTATCAATAGAACGCCCGGGGCTTAATGAGCATCAGCGTTATTATAATATGCGCGGTATTGATATTTCGGAGCATTGCGGCTGCTTTGATTTTTTTGTAACAGAAGCACCTTGCCCCACCATAGCGATTGGTGATGGCGGTAACGAAATAGGCATGGGTAACCTTGCACAGCATATGCTAGCGCTAAACATCACTCCTTGTTTAACTCCTTGCGATGAGCTGTTACTCGCCGATGTATCTAACTGGGCAGCATACGGACTCATTGCCTTTTTAAGTCGCTGGTATAACACCGATTTGCTGGCTGATATTGAGCCACTCAACATTTTGCATTACCTAAGTGAGCGCGGTAGTGTCGATGGCGTCACCCATAAAAATGAGCTCACCGAAGACGGCCTGCATGCAATGCATGGTCAACAATTAATAACTCGGCTTCGCCAACTTGGCGGCTTTACGACAGAGAATGAGGTTTAACAATGGGCACTGTATACCTAAACGGTGAATACCTTGGCGCTGATGAAGCAAAGATTTCACCAATGGATCGCGGCTTCTTATTTGGCGATGGCATCTATGAAGTGATCCCATCATACCAAGGCAAAATGCTTGGCTTTGGCGCACATATTGAGCGTATGAATAACGGTTTAAACGAACTTGAAATTAAGCTCGATTACAGTGCCGATACATGGCGTAAAATCTGTAATGATTTATGCGAGAAAAACAAAGGTGACAACCTAGGGATTTATTTGCACGTTAGCCGCGGCGCCGACACTAAGCGTGCCCACGGTTACCCAACTAATATTACCCCGACCGTATTCGCGTTTGCTTTTGAAATTCCAGCAGAGCCAAAAGGCGAGATCGACAATGCAACAACTTACACTGTATCGCTTGAGCAAGACCGTCGCTGGCAACGCTGCCATATTAAATCAACGGCACTGCTTGGCAACGTGATCCATTACCAGCACGGTGCAGCAGCAGGTAACAAAGAAACCATTCTATTTAACCGCTTAGAAGAAATAACCGAAGCTAGTTCAAGTAACGTGTTTATTGTAAAAGAGGGTGTGATCAGTACGCCACCACTTGATAACCAAATTTTACCGGGGATCACCCGCTGGTTAATCCTCAATATTCTTCACAGTTACAGTGACTTTAAAGTGCAAGAGCGCATTATTAGTAAAGATGAGTTACTTGATGCCGACGAAGTATGGATCACCAGCGCCACTAAAGAAGTTGGCCCAGTTGTAAAAGTAAATGGCAAGTTAGTTGGCGATGGTAAACCTGGTGCAGTTTGGCAACAAGTGCAAAGCTTGTTTACCAAGCATAAGTTTGATTACTAATTTAATCGCACTCAAAAACAAACGCCTACTCAGAGTAGGCGTTTTTGTTTTAGCTGTTATTTAGTGCTTATTTTATCAAATGGCCAAGCTTGCAATAGCCCATCACTGGTTTCTGAATATAGTTGCTTACCATCGTAAGCCACACTCAGAACCGACGTTCGCTGGCGCTGTTGTTTAGCTTCGTATTCAGCGATTAGTTCACCATCTGCAACGCGGTATAAACGCATCTTCATTTTTGGTGAGCCCGTTAATAGCCATTTATCTTGATTGATAAATTGCGATGCAGTGAATTCAATAAAGTTAGAGTATGAGGCCACTTCTGATAGCTCTTTTTTATTAGCTAAATCAAAGAATACACGATCATCAACCGAGTCAATTGCAAAGCCCAAGCTTGCTGTTTTATTTAAAGTAACGTGATTCACTCTAGTCGCTAAACGCTCTTCAAAGCGAGTGCTACCATCACTTGTTGACCAAAGCTTAACGTACTTGTCGCTTGAGCCAGTAAACGCCCACTGACCATCAGCCGATAACGCCACGCTATTAATATCTAAACGATGAATATCAAAACGCTTAGTATCACCTGTACGGGTATTTATCACCTCAGCCTTGCCGCTACGATAAGCGATAACCAAAGTATCGCCTACGGCTGAAATAGCGATGTCTCTAGCGATTTCTTGCCCGGTAAGCCAAGTACCAATACTACGCCCAGTGCGAGTATCGTATAAAGTCACCGATAATCGATTTGAAATGAAAAAACGAGATTTGTTAGCGCTAAAGCCCGCAAGCTCAACATGTTCAGCGCCCTGCCCTGTTATACAATCGTATAAACGCGCTTCTAACTGATTATCCCAAACGCACACCTCAGATTGGGTTGCCACTAACGCGTGACTCGCATCCTCGGTTAGCGCCGTGGCACTTAGTAGCTCATTGCCATGGGCAAATTCACTACTAGCAGGGGCAGTAAACACCTCACCTCCATCACAGCCCACAAGGCTTAGTGCAAATACACAGCACAGAGGTTTAAACAGTTTCGACGTCATGATCATTCTCAATTTTTATAATTATTTTTGTATTGGAGCAGTGTAATGAAAATAAGCGGAAGTTGGTAGGGGAACTGGCTGTCAGCTTTCAGCCGTCAGCCATCAGATTAAAAGTCGAGGTGCGAGATGCGAGGTGTGAGATTCGAGGTTCGAAATGCGAGGTACGAGATGTGAGGTAGGAGGTGCTTTAGCGCCGAACAACAACTGCCTCATCACTACTTAAGATAACCCCACTACTTTCTTGTAGGCGTGAAATTTATTTCGCGTGAAGCGCTGGCAGTTGTGCGATGCAGCGGCGCGCCATGCGAGCATGACGCCTACTCAAAACGATTATTGGTCTGTTCTGCTCACGATTTCGTAGCCTTCAGCTTCATAATCATTGATGCATTTTTGAAATTTATTTTGAAGTTTTATTTCGTCAAAAAAGCCTAGTGAGTATGCATCACACTTTACTTTCATATGTTCACTGTTTTCCAAAACCGCATTTAGTTTGAGCTCAGCAAAACCAAATTTATAGGCTAATTCTGTGAACTGTGAATACAGAACTAAAAGCAGTACAGCAAGAAGGGTAAGCGTTAGCGTATTTTTCATTTTTATTTCCTTTAAAAGAGTTGGTAAAAAGTCTGGAGCAATTATCGAACCAACAATATAACCTCATATAAATCAATACAATAAAGTATTCACGCAAAAGCATAGTTGATATTTCCACCAATAAATAGTGAAAAAGACAACTATTTCCTAAATAAATACAACTTAGGAGTGATGCGTGTTTTTAAGGCGCGAGGGCAGAGATGCGAAGTACGAGATTCGAGGTGCGAAATGCGAGGAGCAAGGAACGAAGTGCGAGGAAGGAGGTGCTTTAGCGCCGAACAACAACTGCCTCATCACTACTTAAGATAACCCCACGATTTTTGTAGGCATGAAATTTATTTCGCGCGAAGAGCCGGTAGTTATGCGATGTTACTGGCATGCCATGTAAGCGTAGCGCAAAGTAAAATTAAGAGTTACGCGACATAAAGCTACATAGGCTAGGCCCTGTTTCCTAGAGCCTAGCGCCTGTTAACTTTACTCTTTCTAACTTTACTCTTTCTAACTTTACTCTTTCTAACTTTACTCTTTCTAACTTTACTCTTTCTAACTTTACTCTTTCTAACTTTCCCCTTGCTAACTTTTTTTACCCATGCGTAAAACAAAACACATTAAGTTTGTTACCGTCTAGGTCCCTAAAGTATCCCGCATAAAAGCCGGGCATTTCACGTGGGCCGGGGGCGCCTTCATCTGTGCCACCTAATTCTATGGCTTTTTTATAAAAGGCATCTACTTGGGCTGGGGTTTCGACTGCTAGAGCAACCATAGTGCCGTTACCCACTGTAGCTTTTTCATCGTTATAAGGTTTGGTAACCGCAAAACCGGGCTTATCTTGACCTGTGCTCCATGCGACAAAGCGGTCAGTTTCTAAAAAGCGCTCGGCGTTTAGAGTGGCGAACAATTCATCGTAAAACTTTACTGCTTTAGCTAGGTTGTTAGTGCCTAACATGATGTAACCTATCATTGTGTGCTCCTTACGTTTAAAAGTGTCTGTACTCAACATAAAAGGGAAATGACCATCTGTCTATTGATTTCTCCATTCATCGCAATGGACTATATTTCTGATGGTTGTTACTTTATAACAGGTTAACAGCCCTAATTTCTGCTCACTAACAAGGAAATAAAATGAAGTTTAAAACGTCTTTAGCACTGCTTGCAGCAGCTAGCTTTTACAGCCATGCAGGAGCTAGCAATACCTTTCAACTTGAAAATGTTTTTGATCTTGAATACGCCAACCAAATAGAAATGACAAAAAATGGCGATACAATTTACTTTGTGCGTAATCGCATGGATATCAAAAGCGACCGTAAAGTCAGCAATATTTGGTCAGTAAACCCAGATGGTAAAACCATGCTACCACTAACGTCTGGCGTGCATATGGATTACTCTCCGGTATTGTCACCAGATGAAACTCGTTTAGCGTTTATTTCTACCCGAGATGGTAGCAGCCAAATCTATGTGAAATGGTTAAAAACCGGTAATGTAGCAAAAATTAGTAACCTAACGCAAAGCCCTGGCGGATTAACTTGGACACCAGATGGCAAACAATTGGTGTTTAGCCAGTTTGTGCCAGCAAAATCAGCAAGCCCAGTATCTTTACCGGGTAAGCCAGAAGGCGCTAAGTGGGCAGAGCCAGCTAAATATATTGACGATACCTATTACCGTGCCGATGGCGGTGGCTACTCTGAAAAAGGTTATCGTCACTTTTTTATTATCAGTGCAACGGGCGGCAATGCACGTCAATTAAGCTCTGGTGATTTTGATCACGGCGGTGCTATTAGCTTTAACGAACAAGGCGATGCGTTTTATTTTTCGGCTAATCGTTATGAAGATAATGAATTACACCCAACTGAATCTGAAATCTATAAACTTAGCTTAGCGGATCGTTCAATTACCCAAATAACAGACCGTAAAGGCCCAGATTCACGTCCTAAAGTCTCTCCAAATGGTCGTTACCTGGCATACACAGGCTATGATGATAAAAAGACTAACTATGAAAACAGCGACATTTATTTACTTGATTTAAAATCAGGTAAAACCTCAGTACTAACTGCTGATTTAGACCGTAGTGTCGAAGATATAAAATGGGATGATAGTGGTAGCGGCCTTTATTTTAGCTACGATAGCGAAGGTAAAACACACCTAGCTTACCAGCCGCGTAGTGGTAAACATAAGGTAATTACCTCAGAGATTGGTAGTGTCGCCTTTGGTCGTCCGTATTCAGGTGGTGATTTTGATGTGAGCGAAGATGGTGAAGTTGCATTCACACTCGCAGATACACAACGCCCAGCTGATGTAGCATTAATTAAGCGCGGTAAAACCGCGCGTTTAACACAATTAAACGAAGATGCGCTGGGTGACAAAGAGCTGGCTAAGGTTGAAGAAATTTGGGTTAAATCAAGCCACGACGGTTTGGCTATTCAAGGTTGGATTGCTTACCCACCGGGTTTTGATAAAAACAAAAAGTACCCACTTGTTTTAGAGATCCACGGCGGCCCTGTTGCAAACTACGGTCCTCACTTTAGCCCTGAAGTACAATTATACGCAGCCAAAGGTAATGTTGTACTTTATATGAACCCGCGCGGCAGTGACTCATACGGTAAAGAGTTTGCGCAAACAATTCATCATAACTACCCAAGTAATGACTTTGATGACTTAATGACTGGTGTTGATGCTGTCATCAATAAAGGCTTTATTGATGAAAGCAAACTATTCGTTACCGGCGGTTCAGGTGGCGGTGTTTTAACTGCATGGATTGTGGGTCATACAGACCGCTTTGCAGCAGCTGTTGTTGCTAAACCTGTTATCAATTGGATCAGTTTTGTACTAACTGCTGATTTCTACCCTTTCTTTGCTGACTATTGGTTCCCAGGTAAGCCATGGGACAATATTGAGCATTATATGAAGCGCTCTCCAATTAGCTATGTGGGCAATGTAAAAACACCCACTATGCTATTAACCGGTGAATCAGACTATCGCACCCCGATTTCTGAAACCGAGCAATTCTACCAAGCGTTGAAGCTACAAGGTGTTGATACAGCGATGGTGCGTATTCCTAATGCCTCACATGGTATTACCGCTCGTCCATCAAACCTGATGACCAAAGTCGCCTATATTCAATGGTGGTTTGATAAACATAGTAAGTAGTTGCGAGTTAGCAAAACATTGTGGCGCGATTTTATATCGCGCCATATCCGAAACGTCATTTAATAAAACCATAACGCGGGATAAACCCGCTGCTACTTTCCCCTTTCTAACTTTCCCCTTTCTAACTTTCCCCTTTCTAACTTTCCCCTTTCTAACTTTACTCTTGCTAACTTTACTCTTGCTAACTTTACTCTTGCTAACTTTACTCTTGCTAACTTTACTCTTGCTAACTTTACTCTTGCTAACTTTACTCTTGCTAACTTTACTCTTGCTAACTTTACTCTTGCTAACTTTCCCCTTTCTAACTTTACTCTTGCTAACTTTTGAATCTCAATCTGATAGCTGACGGCTGAAAGCTGATAGCTCTCTTTTCCTGTAAACCCCCTTTACAGTCACAATGTGAGTAATTCCTTACATACATTTTTCAAATATCGGACATTAATCCAAAAGCAGTTAGTAAAAAATCGGTTTATAGCCAAAATCAGTAACTTGAGTTAGTAAAAAATCGGTTTGTGCCGCTAAAAACCTAGCTTCAGTTAGTAAAATTTTGGTTTGTGAGGATGTTGAGTTGGTAAAAAATCGGTTTATAGCTTGGGTGAGTTAATAAAAAATCGGTTTGTAAATCGCAAGATTTTACAAAACAGCATTAAATTGCCGTTTATATGACCTAATTTTAGCCATTCTAGAGGCTGTGCTCTGCCAATAAGCCCTAAATTAAGGCTCATGAGGCGGAGGTAGTTAAATCCTGATCTAAAATTCTTAAGCTGGTAAATGCGTGATCTGTATTTTTATAAAGCTAGTAAATGGCTGATCCAAGACTTGGTTAAGGAGTGATCCGAGATGCGAGATGCGAGGTTCGAGGTTCGAGGTTCGAGGTTCGAGTCTGATGGCTGACGGCTGAAAGCTGATAGCGAAAAAAAGCGAAAAAGGGCCCGAAGGCCCCTAACAACATTATTGAATAGCTATAAAGGAATATTACATTTTACAACTTGGTTAGAACTGGTTCATGGTATTTGCTTCACCACCGGCTTTAAGCGCATTTTCACCAGAGAAGTACTCTTTATGAGTATCACCAATGTTAGAACCTGCTAGGTCTTGGTGTTTCACTGATGCTTGCTCACGGCGGATTTCTTGACGTTGTACGTCGCGAACATACGCTAGCATACCTAGGTCGCCGAAATAGCCTTCTGATAGAATATCAGTGCTTAGCGCCGCTGTATGGTAAGTTGGTAGCGTGATTAGGTGGTGGAAGATACCCGCTTCACGTGCACCATCTTTTTGGAAGTTTTGTACAAGTACGTCTGCTGCCGCTGCAAGCTCTGTGTCATCCATTTCTGGCGCCATTAGTGCTTTATTGTCATCGATGCTTGGGTAAGCAGATAGGTCTTTACCTTGTTCTTGCCACTCAGCATATACTTGCTCACGGAATTTAAGTGTCCAGTTGAACGACGGTGAGTTGTTATATACCAGCTTAGCATTTGGTACTTGCTCTTTAACGCGGTTTACAAGCTCAGCGATTTGTTTAACGTTTGGCTTTTCTGTTTCAATCCACAGTAAGTCTGCGCCTGATTGTAAGCTTGTTACACAGTCAAGAACTACGCGGTCTTTCTCTGTGCCTTCACGGAACTGGTATAAACCATTATCTAAACGTGTTGGTTTGCAAAGCTGACCATTCAGCTTCATTGCTGTGTCGCCTTCATTTAAGTCATCTACACTGTTTACTGGTGTTGTTTCAAGGAACGACGTGTATTGGCTAGCAAGGTCGCCAGGTGTTTTAGATACAGGCACTTTTTGAGTAAGGCTTGCACCTAATGAGTCAGTACGAGCAACGATAATACCGTTATCAATACCAAGCTCTAAGAATGCGTAACGAACAGCGTTAATTTTTGCTAGGAAATCTTCATGCGGTACAGTTACTTTACCAGCTTGGTGACCACATTGTTTTGCGTCAGATACTTGGTTCTCGATTTGGATAGCACATGCACCCGCTTCAATCATCTTTTTAGCCAGTAAGTAAGTTGCTTCTTCGTTACCGAAACCCGCATCGATATCAGCAATAATTGGCACAACATGGCTTTCGAAGTTATCGATTTTATTTAGTACTGCTTGAACATCACCGCCGTTTGCTTTCGCTTCGTCTAGGTCTTTGTAAAGGTGGTCAAGTTCACGTGCATCAGCTTGCTTTAAGAAAGTGTAGATTTCTTCGATTAGCGCTGGAACAGATGTTTTTTCATGCATACTTTGGTCAGGTAATGGACCAAACTCAGAGCGAAGTGCCGCAACCATCCAGCCACTTAGGTATACATAGCTGCGTTTGGTTGTTTTGTTATGACGTTTAATTGCCATCATCATTTGCTGTGCAGTGAAACCATGCCAACAACCTAATGATTGTGTGTATTGGCTGTGGTCAGCATCATAAGCTGCCATGTCTGCACGCATAATGTCTGCAGTGTATTGAGCAATGTCTAGACCCGTACGAAAACGGTTTTGTAAGCGCATACGGCTTGCGTATTCAGGGTTGATTGACTGCCACGTTTTGCCTTGTGTTTGACATAAAGTAGCTAGGTTATCGGTTTCGCGTTGATATGTTGTCATAATAAAAATCCTTCGAACGGGTTATCTATTTTTTGTTAGTGAGAGTGGCTACTTGGCGTTTGCTTCGTAGCGCTTAATTCAACATTAGGCGGATTTTTTGGATTTAGTAAATTTATAGTTGTTATTGCCACTATATTTTTAGTGAATGGCAAATAGCCTGCTTATTAGCCTTTTTTACGATATGGTTGAACCATGAATGATCAAATTAAGCTCGTTTAAAGGACATTATTATGACCACTCTCTCACTTAACGGTTTAAGCGTTGATCAACAACTCGCACAGTTTGTTGAACAGCAACTTTTACCTGGAACAGGCATTAGCACAGACACCTTTTGGCAAGGTTTTGCTGATATCGTCAATGAACTAACGCCAATCAATCGTGCGCTTTTAGAAAAACGCGAACAACTACAAGCTAAGATTGATGACTACCATAAGCAGCAGCCGGTATGGGATGCGGCTAACTATCAAGCATTCCTTGAAGACATTGGCTACCTCGTTCCTGAGCCAGCTAGCTTCAGCATAGAAACAGAGCAAGTAGAGCCTGAAATCGCAAGCACTGCTGGGCCGCAGCTTGTTGTGCCAGTAAGCAATGCACGCTTTGCCTTAAATGCAGCAAATGCACGCTGGGGCTCTTTGTATGATGCGCTATACGGCACTGATGTGTTAAGTGAAGACGACGGCGCTGAGAAAGGCTCTACATACAACCCTGTACGTGGCTTTAAAGTGATGGCTTATGCCCGCCAGTTCCTCGATAAAGCATTGCCTTTAGCAAATGGCTCACACATCGAAAGCACCAGCTATTCGGTGGTAAATAATGAGCTTTTAATCACATTACGTGACAGTAGTCAGGTTCGTTTAGCAAATCCTGAACAACTTATTGGCTACCAAGGTGAAGCGCAAAACCCAAGCGCTATCTTATTGAAAAATAATGGCTTACATGTAGAACTGCAAATTGACCATCATCACCCAATCGGCCAAGCAGATAAAGCAGGCCTTAAAGATGTACTACTAGAAGCAGCCCTTACAACAATTATGGACTGTGAAGATTCTGTTGCTGCCGTTGATGCCGAAGACAAAGTAAACGTTTATCAAAACTGGCTTGGTTTAATGCAAGGAAATCTTGTAGAAGCATTTAACAAAGGCGGTAAAACCATTGAACGCCGTTTAGCACAAGACCGCCAATACCAAGCTTTAAGTGGTGAAACAATCACGCTAAAAGGCCGTAGCATGATGTTTGTGCGTAATGTTGGCCACTTAATGACTAACCCAGCTATCCAAGATAGTGAAGGCAATGACGTGTTTGAGGGCATTATGGATGCCATTATCACCAGCACTGCAGCACTTCATGACTTAAAAGGTACAAGCAGCCTTAAAAATTCAACAGCTAATAGCATTAATATTGTTAAACCAAAAATGCATGGCCCAGAAGAAGTGGCATTTACAAATACTCTATTTACGCGTGTGGAGCAGCTGTTAGGCTTACCAGCAAACACCATTAAAATGGGTATTATGGATGAAGAACGCCGTACATCAGCTAACTTAAAAGCCTGTATTTTCGAAGCTAAAAAGCGTGTTGTATTCATCAATACCGGCTTCTTAGACCGCACTGGTGACGAAATTCATACTTCGATGCAAGCAGGTGTGGTACTGCCAAAAGGCGCTATTAAACTTGAACCTTGGATCAGCGCATACGAAGACCGCAACGTAGATATTGGTCTTGCAACTGGCCTTAGTGGTAAAGCACAGATTGGCAAAGGCATGTGGCCAATGCCAGATAAAATGGCGTTAATGATGGAACAAAAAAGTGGTCATCCGAAAAGTGGTGCAAATACCGCGTGGGTGCCCTCTCCTACTGCTGCAACACTGCATGCCATGCATTATCATGATATTGATGTATTTGCTTGTCAAAAAGCGCTTATGGACCGCAAAGAAGCAAGCCTTACCAGCTTACTCACTCCGCCGCTTATGAAAGATGCCAGCAGCTTAAGCAAAGAAGATATTCAAGCCGAACTTGATAACAATGCTCAGGGTATTTTAGGTTATGTTGTGCGTTGGATTGACCAAGGTATTGGTTGCTCAAAAGTACCAGACATCAACCATGTCGGTTTAATGGAAGACCGTGCCACACTGCGTATTTCAAGCCAGCACATGGCCAACTGGCTGTATCATGGCGTTTGTTCTGAAGAGCAAATTAGAAAAACCATGGCACGCATGGCGAAAGTTGTTGATGGTCAAAATGAAGGTGATCCGGCCTACAATAATATGGCTGATTCAGCCGAAACTTTAGCACAAAGCGTTGCTTATCAAGCAGCTCTAGCCCTTGTATTAGAGGGAGTTAAACAACCTAGTGGCTATACTGAACCATTATTGCATGCGTTCCGTATAAAGTATAAGTCGTTAAATTAGCCACTACACAACTCCCCTTCGAGTTTCATGTGTCGTTCATAGCAGCCCTAGGGCTGCTTTTTTTTGACTAATATCAATTGAACTCATAACGACAGTGAATAGCCATCATTCATGGCATAATAAAAATCTATTAAAAAAGGGGCATTTGTTACCAAATGCCCCTTTTTACGTACTAAAACGTACTAATTATTTAAAAATTAGTTTTTGACAATCGCATTGTGATAAACGTTTTGCACGTCATCACAGTCATCAAGCATAGAAATAAACTTTTCAAAGTTTGCGATATCATCTGGATCAGTGATGTCAGTATGAACTTGTGGAACAAACGTGATTTCGTCTACTTCAAAGTTAATACCTTCAAATGCTTCTTCAAGAGCAGTTTTTGCTTTGTAGTACTCAGTATGTGGAGCGAAAACTGACACTTTGCCATCTTCTACTTCTACATCAGTTACGTCTACATCAGCCATCATTAGCGCTTCAAGTACAACTTCGTCGTCATCACCTTCAAAGCCTAAAACAGCTAAGTGATCGAACATATGCGCTACACAACCCGGTGTGCCAATTTTTGAATCTGTTTTTGTAAACGGTAAACGTACATCTTTGATAGTACGGTTAGGGTTATCAGTTAAACAGTCTACTATTACCATACAGTTACCCGGGCCATAGCCTTCGTAACGTGCTGGAGAATAGTCTTCCCCTGCTCCACCGGCAGCTTTTTTGATTGCATTATCGATTACGTGTGCTGGAACTTGGTCTTTTTTTGCACGCTCAATAATACGTTTTAGCGCTTGGTTAACTTCTGGATCTGGTTCGCCATTTTTAGCAACAACGTAGATTTCTTTACCGTACTTAGAATTTACTTTAGTTTTTGCATTGGCTGTTTTAGCCATGGCGTTTTTGCGGACTTCAAATGCTCTGCCCATCTTATGCCTCTATGAATACATTTGATAATTGCCGATATTTTAGCAACTCATGACGGCTTGGGCTAGTACTAGGACATTTTGAAAAATAAAAAACTAACAATTACTCAGGAAAAATAAAAAACAAGGCTATTTAACATAACACCTTATTTTCTTGGAATGAGTCAACCAAAGTAGGTAGTTCTGAAAAATGATGCATTACATAATCGGCCTGATTCGCATACTCAGGAATTTCATCTGGTGCGTACAAGCAAGCACGCATATTGGCATTATGCGCAGCCTGAATATCAAATAAGTAATCGCCAACATATAGTAACTCAGACTGATCAAGCTCCCATAGTGTAGCAATCGCATTCAAGGCACTTGGATCAGGCTTAGCTGGCGCATCAGAGCGAGTCAGCACAGTTTCTATTGGTAAGGGGTTATTCTTTAATTTAATAGCAGCTGCACGGTCGTAGTTACGAGTTACAATCGCCATCGGGATGTTATTTTCTTTAAGCCTAGTAATTGCATCAGCAACACCTGGCAATAAATGAGCGTGTTGTGCATCTATGAGTTCATGCTGATGAACTATGTTCATCGCCTCTTCACGCATGTAAGGCGAAGGTAATGATGCAATGTAAGCAAGTAAGTCATTCTCAACAGGACAGCCTACCTGCGCTTTGATAAGCGAAAAATCCAACTCTGATGAAACCAAAGTACCATCTAAGTCAAAGATTACACCACGTATATTGTTGTCATGGATAGTCATATAAATCCCTGTATATGAGAGTTGGGAAAATTTTGAAGCCCATTAATAAGATAGTTTACGAAATGGGTTAATTAAAGGATCAAAGGATTAAAAAAGGAACTTTTTTAATCCTTTTGGATTGCTATTATTCTGGATTGACCGACTCAAACCTTGCCTCAAGCCAGGTATCATCTTGGCTAAACGTCAGTGTTTTTACTTTTCCTTTGCCTTCAATGTTTACCATATTCACTTGTGCTGGCCATAGGTCACGAAGTGCTCCGTTGCTCATACGAATGCCATGAATTCCTTCAGGTATCGTGACTTCTTGATAAACCCAAAAGAATTTACCATCAACTTGCGCACCCACATCTTTAAGTTCAAGTGGTTTGCCACCTAAAGTTTGTAGAGCAATATGTGACTCAACATAATCAGCAAAACGCTTTTGATCTTCTTTATTACTTAAGATATCAGCATTGCCGTCAAACAAATGTTCAACGGCGTGCTCTGTATCATGTAAATAAAAACGATGCATCAGCTCTATGTTGTTGGTGCGTTTATTAAACAGCACCGTTGTCACAGATGCTTTTAACTGGTGCGCCATGGTTGGCGCACTCAGTAATAAAGCAAGAATAATGGCTGCAAAGCGCATTATTGTTGCTCCTGGGCATCTTTATCGTCGTCTTTTTTCAGCTCAGTTTTAATATCTTGCATGATATCGCGGCTAACTTTCGCTTTACTCTTCTCACGTTTGTACACTTCAATGCGTGATGGAATAATACGACGCGGGTAGTTGTTGTTTTCTACATCAACATCCGCTGTTTCCCAGCTTGGGTCGACTGTTACAGACACTAGGTTTTTACCTTTTTCTGTAACAATTAGCTTTTGTACATGCTTGTGGTTACGACGCCAGATTTCAGCCGGAATGTACTGCTCTTCTTTCGTACCATCTTCATAAGTAAGCTCTAATAAGATAGGCATGACTAAGCCACCTAAGTTTGAGAACTCAAGTACGTAGTAGTTTTTATCTTCTTTGATTGCACGCTCAAACGTTTTACGTTCCCAAGGCTCTAGACCTTTAAGGAATTTGTTATACGCGTTGCGCTCTTTGTTAGTTACTGTGAAGCGGTCGTTTTCGTCGTAGAAGTCAGTTACGTCTGGGTTTTCTTCAACCCACAGTTTTTTGCCTTCTTCTTTATTACGTTTTACGAATAACGGCATTGGCTTATCAGCTTCAATATCACGCAAACGATTAAAGTCGATATCAGGGTTTTTGGTATCTAAACGAAGTTGGTAAACCTTGTCTAGCGAGATATCAACGTGATCTGTAGTGTAAAACCAACCACGCCAGAACCAATCAAGGTCAACACCTGATGCTTCTTCCATAGTACGGAAGAAATCAGCTGGAGTAGGGCGCTTGTACTTCCAACGCTGTGCATATTCTTTAAATGCAAAGTCGAATAACTCACGGCCAAGGATCACTTCACGTAAAATGTTAAGTGCAGCAGCAGGCTTAGTATAAGCATTTGGGCCTAAACGTAATACGCTGTCTGACTGTGTCATAACCGGCACTTGGTTTTCAGACTTCATGTATGCAACAACATCGCGAGGCTCAACACCCCAAGGAATTGTGTGGTCCCATTCACGACCAGCAACACCATCTAAGAAGCTGTTAAGACCTTCATCCATCCACGTCCATTGACGTTCATCAGAGTTAACCACCATAGGGAAGTAAATGTGACCTACTTCGTGGATAACAACGCCGATTAAGAAACGCTTTTCTGCTTGTGAGTAAGTACGTGTACCGTCGTCTTGTAGGTCAGTACGCGGGCCATTGAAGGTGATCATTGGATATTCCATACCACCTACAGGACCATTTACAGACTGAGCCACAGGGTAAGGGTAGTCAAACGAGAAGCGCGAATACACTTCCATTGTATGAACAACAGCTTCAGTAGAGTACTTTTTCCAAAGGTCGCCACCTTCTTTCGGGTAGAAAGACATTGCCATTACTAACGGCTGATCTTTACCGCCTTGATGATAGCCTTTTGCGTCCCACATAAACTTACGTGAAGAAGCCCACGCAAAGTCACGTACGTTTTCAGCTTTAAAGTGCCATGTTTTAGTTTTGTTTGTGCCTTCTTTCTCGTTTTCTAACGCTTCTTCTTCAGTCACGATGAAAACAGGGCGCTTAGCATCTTCAGCTTGTTCAAGACGCTTACGTTGTGTGCTAGTCAGAACGCTGCTTGGGTTATCAAGCTTACCTGTTGCCGATACGATGTGATCAGCAGGTACTGTAATTTCTACATCGTAGTCACCAAACTCAAGAGTGAACTCACCGCTTCCTAAGAAAGCTTTGTTAGTCCAGGCTTCATAGTCAGTGTATGCAGCAAGACGAGGGAACCACTGCGCTAATAAGAAGATATCGTTACCATCTTCTTCAAAGTGTTCATAACCTGAACGTGCACCAACGGCGTCTTCTTCAACAATGTTAAAGGCGAAGTCCATGCTGAACTCAACGTCTTTACCCGGTTTAAGCGGCTCGTTTAAGTCGATACGCATTAAGGTATCTACTACAGTAACTTTAAGCTCTTTTCCGTCTTCGTCTTTAACATTGGCGATTTGATAACCCAGCTCGTTGTCGGCCATGAATTGCTGACGACGTAACTGACCTAGGCTCAATTTAGTTGATTTTGGCTGAGGGTCACCTTGCAATGTTTTACCATTGAAAGTTGAAGTCATTTCTGCAATTGAGTCAGATTTAAAGATATTTTGGTCTAGTTGTAACCAAAGATATTTTAAGGTGTGCGGCGAGTTATTTTTGTATTCGATAGTTTGGCTTGCTGTTAAGCGGCGTTTCTTTTCATCAAGCTTTACATCGATGTCGTAGTTTACTTGCTGTTGCCAGTAATTTTCAGCGGGTTCACCGGCTGCACTACGGTATACGTTTGGAGTTGGAAGTGCTTCGTCTAGCTGACGGAACTTGTCAACGAATGAGCCTTTAGTTTGCTCAACAGATGACGCCATCACAGCTGAAGATACTGCTAAAGGCAATACCAAAGCACTCAATTTGAGAACTGCTTTTTTCATTGTTAATCCTGTAATTAATTTGCCAGCGTACCATCGCAAACTGCTAACAAAGTTGCAATAAAATAACGATAAAGTGCGGGATTTTTCGGGTAGTATTCGATGTTTTATTGAAGACCTATTTTTCACAAAAAAATTGCCTTAATTAACACCTTGTAAACCCCCTTTACAAAACACTGGTTAATTTTAGTTCAGCACTAATTCATCCCAAAGTATTACAGTTAATCATTAGATACTCTGCTTAAATTCTAGTTAATGATGAAAGGGTGATTAGATGAAGTTTTATATTGTAAAAAAAGACTCTCGTTTAGCAGCCATTCCTGCTCAAGAATCAATTCTAAACGAGTACAAAGAACGCGGATTTGAATTTGTCGAAGTGATTGCAGCCTGTGATGAGTCAGATGCATTATCTCGCACGAACCCGAGTGTAAATGGGTCTAAAAAGTGGCTAATTTACCCGACTGCACTGGTAATTTTATCCTTAATTGCCATTATTTTTGCAATAAATTAAATTTTGCGACATTTGCTATTGAAATTTACTGCCATTTGTATTTAAAATCGCCCACTTTTTTGATTTTGGGGTCTGCGAAGCATGCATTTTAAACCCCAAAATGTTTGGTAATCAGCATAGAATTCGGTGAGCGTATGGATTTCTATATCCTAAAAAAACAACAAGAACTAATTGCAATTCCAGCGGACGAACAAAATTGTAAACAGTACCTAGATTCAGGGTATTTTTATATCGACAAAGTAGCGGCATGTAATGAAACAAATGCCCTTAAGATTTTACAAGCTAAGCAAACTAAAGCGCTTAAAGTACCTATGATAATGGCATTGTTAGCATTGCCTATGGTGGTTTTTGCTTGGTATAGCTTAAGTTAACAAACCAGGCTGGGCATCTTGGCTCAGCTTAGGTATATTGACGCTCTTAATAAATAATAAGAGCGTTTAATGAAAGTCCTTCATACATCTGATTGGCATTTAGGCCAACAATTCTACGAGCATTCCCGATTCGATGAGCATCAAGCATTTCTAGCTTGGTTAACCGATACGCTTGTGTCAGAACAGATCGACTTACTACTGGTTGCGGGTGACATTTATCATACGGCAACACCTCCTGCCAGCGCAGAAAACCAACTCTACCAATTTATTAAAACCACTAAGCAACATTGCCCTGACTTACACATAGTGATTATTGCTGGCAACCATGATTCAGCAAATCGTATTATGGCGGCAAAACCTTTATTGGCTCAGTTTGATACCCATGTTGTTGGCCGCTTTGATAGCAATGCTCCTCATGAAGTAGTACTGCCAATCAGCACAAAAAACGGCGATGCGAATGTTGTTGCCATGCCATTTTTACGTAGCAGTGATTTAAGCAGCTATAACCGCCAACAAGAGCAGCCGTTAAGTTACAACCAGGCCGTTGCCCTTGCTTACAAAGATGCATTGCAAGCAGCAAACGAATTACCTAACGCGCCATTAATAGCTATGGGCCACCTGCATGCAAAAGGTGGAGACATCTCATCTGATTCTGAACGTAACTTAGTTATTGGTGGTGAAGATGCGATATCGGCAAGCATATTTACTGATCAACCTGATTATGTTGCGCTAGGGCATCTTCATAAAGCTCAGACCGTCGCGAAGAAAGACACCATTCGCTACAGTGGCACGCCAATGCCGATGTCATTTTCTGAAAGACGCTATCAGCATCAAGTTGTGATAGTAGAGCTTAGTGACTCAGGTACTTCTGTAAACCCCCTTTACATTCCTAGCTTTTGTAAAGTCATGTTGCTACCAGAAAAAGACTGTGTGCCACTGAACGAACTCTGTGAGCTTATAAAGCAACTCGATTTAACAGATGAAGATTTAGCGCCATACTTGCGGGTTAAATTGAGCGCCCATGACACGGACACCACTTTTAGGGAACAAATAGAACAAGCCCTTGAAGGTAAGCAGGTTAAGTTTTGTGGTATTGAAAGGGTACGTCAGCAAAGCAACCAGCAAGACGATGAACAAACTCTATTTGAAGATGTCTCGCAAATTGAAGCGCTAAACCCACATTCACTTTTAGAGCAAGCATTTGCAAACAATAAAGATATGGCAGGGCAGGCGGTGCCAAAAGAATTAGAAAGCTTACTAAGCCAAGTGATCGATGAGTTGAATGCAGAGGACCTACTATGAAAATTTTAGCGATTCGTGTTCACCAACTCGCCTCTATCTTAGACGCCGAAGTCGACTTTAGCGCTTCACCATTAAAAGAAGCAGGGTTGTTTGCCATCACCGGTGATACTGGCGCCGGTAAAAGCACATTACTCGATGCCATTTGCTTAGCGCTTTATAATAAAACCGCAAGGTTACGCGGCGATACAGGCAATAAAATTGACTTTAACGGCGACAATATAAAACTCAATGATTCGCGTAATTTATTACGCCGCGGGGCAGGGCAAGGCTATGCCGAAGTTGACTTCGTTGGCCAAGATAAACAGCAGTACCGAGCAAGGTTAAGTTTTAGCCGAGCGCGTAATAAAGCCGATGGCAAGTTACAACCTGCACAACATAGCCTGCACTCTTTACCTGATGAAACCCTTATCGCTGATAGAAGCGCAGCAAGTAAAGAAATCGAGCGTATTATTGGTTTGAGCTTTGAGCAGTTCTCAAGAGCAGTACTGCTTGCGCAACATGAATTCGCCGCATTTTTAAAAGCAACCGGGGATGAGCGTGCGCAACTACTTGAATGCTTAACAGGCACCGATAAATTCAGCCGCATTGGCCAGCGAATTTTTGAACGCCATCGTGATCAGCTGCAAGCATTAGAGCAGTTAAAGTTAAGTTTAAGTAACTATCAGGTTTTAAGCCCTGAAGAGGTCGAAACGAAACAAGCAGAACAAAAAGCGCTTGAGGCTAAACTTGCTGAGTTGCAAAAGCAAATAAAACAATTTGAACAGTACCAAACGTGGTACAAGCAAGCATCTCAGCAGCAACAGCAGCTAAACCAGGCAGAGCAAGCAAGGCAAGAGTTACAGCAACAAATGCACGCGCTTGCTGAAAAAGCCACTGAAGCGAAACAAGCCCAGCAATGCCTAGAAATAAAAGATAACCGCGAGCGCGTTACTTCGATTGCTGCTCAACATGGGCAACTTATTAAAAACCGTGAGCAGCTTTTAAATGTTGACCATGAAACACTGATCAAAGACGCTGAGCAAACACTTGAGAAGCAAACCGCGCAACTAAACCAAGCAAAGCAAGCACAAAAAGACGCGCAGCCTATTATTAGCCAGGCCCGTGAGTTATATAAGCAACTTGCCGTATTAAACCAACAAGCAGCAGCGCAAAAATTACAAGCAGAGAAAGCAAAACACCATCATCAAGAGCTGACTATTACACTAAATAGCCATAAAGCAGAGCAGCAAAAACAGCTCGATCAACAAGCACAAATAAATAGCTATTTAGAAACACACGCACAATGGCAACCATTAGCAAAAGACTGGTCATTCTATAAAAGTGAGTTAAGCCGCTTTAGCCAGCAACAGCACACAATTAGCCAATCACAGCAAAACGTAAAAGCTCTTCAACCTAAAATTGATGAGCAGCAAACAGCTGCGCAGCAGTGTAAAACTCAATACCAAGCCCTTGAGCAAGAAATTAAGCGCCTAAATGAGCAAGATACCGCCTTTAAATCGAGTTTAAACACCCAATCAATGGCAGATATTGATGCGGGGCTTGAGGCGATTAAGCACCTGATTGAAAAGCGCCAAGTATGGCAAACTAATCATCAGCAGTTAAAAAATTGGCAAACCCAGCTAAACACATTAAGCCAAACTGAGCAGCAACTACAAACAGCATTAAAAGATGCGCAGCAAGGGGCAGAGCAAGCGCAGCAGCAGGTTTCGTTTTGTGAGCAAAACTTACAGCAAGTGCAGCTTAGAGCCAGTGAAGGGGTCAGCCAGTTACGCGCTACCTTAAAAGCAGGGGAGCCGTGTGCAGTATGTGGCTCAAAAGAGCACCCGTTTATGCATGAAGAAATGGTTAACGAGCAATTTAGTCAACTTATTAACGACTTTACCAACCAGCTAACTAATGCCAAACAGCATTTAAAAGCTCAGCAAGCATTACAGCAAGCTAAAAGTAATGAGCTGGCGGCATGTAGCCAACAGATAAGCTCGTTAACTGGGCAAATCTCAGAGCTAAGCGCGCAACAACAAAGTCTCAAAGAAACCATGGCAGCTAATCGTACTGAGCTAAATGATTTAACCGAAGAGCAGTTAAGCGAGCGTCAACAACAGCTCAGCCTGCAAAAACAGCAATACTACAAAACCCTTGAGCAGCAACAACAACTGCAAAACACGCTTGCGGCTAAGCAAGCTGAGTATAATCAGCAAGGGCAAACGCTACATAGCAAAGAGCAGCAGTTAAACGAATTACAGCAACAGCTGAATAATCAGCAAACACGTTTAAACGAGCTCAATGATGATCATCAGCAACTCTATACCGCACTAAATCAACAGTTCGCCAGTGCACCTTGGTGGCAGGCACTCAATACACAAAGCATTTCTTTAGAGAACATTGCAGAGCACGTTGAGGCTTATCAAGCTTCGCTGCAAACGGCAGATGAGCTTAAAACTAGCTTAAAAGCCATTGAGCAGCACCTTGCACATGTAACGCCGCAACTTAACGAAGCACACGCCTCTTTAACTCAGTACAACGAGCAACTAAGCCAAACTGAAAACGAACTCACGCAGATACAATCAAAGCGCGAGGGCTTATTTAGTAACGCAGCGATATCGGTAGATGAGTTTATAGCAGAGCTTGAAAAGGCGATAGATTCAGCGCAGCAGGCACTGCAACTTGCCCAAGCAACCCATAGTAACGCGATAAAAGCGCGTGACGAACAAGCCATTCAAATCGCCAATTTTGACGAGCGTGAAAAAGAACTCGCCGCAGAGCAAGGGGCACTTAATGAGCGCTTTAGTCTGTGGTTTAACGATTTTAAAGCGCAGCACCCAAGCTTGGATGAGCAAGCCGTTAGTCAGTTATTAACGATAAGCCCCGCTGAAATTAAACAAACTCTAGCAGATTACCACACCAGCGAAAGTAGCTTAAAAGACGCAGAGGCGCTTTTAAAACAACGACAACAGGCTTTGGCTCAGCATCAAAATGATAAGCCAGCTCTCGGTGAAGATGAGCTGCAATTACAGCTTAATCAAGCCACAGAGCAACAAGTACAAGCGAATAACGCATTATTGCAAGTTGCGACTGAGCTTAAAACCCATCAACAAAATAGCCAAGCGCTTGAAGACAAACAAAAGCTATTAGTTGAGCAGCAAAAAAACTATGAGCACTGGCATTTACTCAATAAGGTCTTGGGGGATGCCAGCGGTAAAACCATGCGTAATTTAGCGCAAACGCAAACTTTAAAAATACTGCTGCACTACGCGAATAGTCACTTACAGACACTAAATAAACGCTACAAATTAACAGCCATAGGGCAAACGCTCGATATCGCTATTATCGATAAAGACATGGCCGATGAGCAGCGCTCTGTTAATACATTATCGGGGGGTGAGTCATTTTTAGTATCGTTAGCACTAGCGCTTGGGCTTGCTTCGTTGTCGTCGAATAAAGTACAGATAAACTCTTTGTTTATCGACGAAGGGTTTGGTACGTTGGACAGTGAAACGTTAAGCATCGCGATGGATGCTCTTGATTCACTACAAGCACAAGGCCGCAAAGTAGGGGTTATTTCGCACGTATCAGAAATGACCGAACGCGTTGCCACGCAAGTGCATGTGGCGAAAAAACCAGGTGGTTATTCAACCATCTCAGTTATTTAAAGGATTAGCATGCCAACTTTTAATCACGAAGAAGCAAATCACTACGACGAACGCATTTTGCGCCTAGTTCCAGGTTATGAGCTATTACATCAAGCAACCGCAGCCCAATTAGCAACCACGCTTAACGATGATGCGTGCATTTTAGTGGTTGGTGCCGGAACTGGTAAAGAAATCATCGAATTAGCGGCGCTAAAACCAAGCTGGCAGTTTATTGCTCAAGACATTTCACAAGACATGCTCGATATTGCCGAGCAACAGTTTGGCCAGCATAACATCAGCGATCGCGTGACAGTTCACTGCGGTGATATCAACGACATCGACACTCAATGTGACGCCGCACTGTGTTTACTAGTAATGCACTTTGTTGAAGATAACGGCGATAAAAAAACGCTGTTAAAAGCGATTCACAGCAAACTTAAAAAATCGAGCAACTTATATATTGCCGATTTAATGCGCCCAGAAACCGCTTTTGAGCGCGAATCTCAACTACAGCTGTGTACGCAGTTAGGTTTAACCGAAGTCGGCGTAGAACGCATGCGCCACAACCTAGAGCACGAGTTTTACCCATTAGACCGCATTCGTTTTTCTGAGTTAATGAATGAAACCCGCTTCAGCACCCCAAAACAGTATTTTAAAGTGCTTGGTTTTGCTGGGTATGTGGTTGGGAGTTAGCTGTTTTATAGAGCTGTCAGCTTTCAGCCGTCAGCTCTCAGATTTAAACCAACAAGTTAGCAAGCTTCAAGGGGAAAGAGTAAAGTTACATCGCGTAGGCGTGAAATTTATTTCGCGCGATGGCTTGTAGATTGGCTAGAACGCAGCAAGACCCAACAAGTTAGCGAGTTAAGAGAGCTGTCAGCTTTCAGCCGTTAGCTCTCAGATTGAAACCAACAAGTTAGCGAGCTACAAGTGGAAAGAGTAAAGTTACATCACGTAGGTGTGAAATTTATTTCGCGCGATGACTCGTAGGTTGGGTAGAGCGCAGCGAAACCCAACTAGTTAGCGAGTTTCAAGGGGAAAGAGTAAAGTTACTTCGCGTAGGCGTGATATTTATTTCGCGCGATGACTCGTAGGTTGGGTAGAGCGCAGCGAAACCCAACTAGTTAGCGAGTTTCAAGGGGAAAGAGTAAAGTTACTTCGCGTAGGCGTGATATTTATTTCGCGTGATGGCTCTAACTTTACTCTTTGAATTTACAAACTTTATCTTGCCTTGATTCAAGCAACTCAATTCTGAATATGTACGTTTTAAGAAGTCGGTTGTATTAGGTGAGTTTCGCGTAAAGTTTATTTCGAGATAACGCAGCATAGCGGGCAGATTATGCTTGGCTAAAATGCGGAGAGAAATGGCACTCCCCATATGTTACTGCCCCAACAAACCCGCAAGCGGTTTAAGTAGTTTGCTATATGACAATGCCTAAAGCTGCCTAGTTAAATACAAAACTAGAAGTATTTCTAAGCCCATAAACACGACACTCATAATAATGTCAAAAACCTTCCAAACTGCGCCACGCTTTGAATACTCAATGAGAACTCTTTGCTGATATGACGACGATAGAAAATATAGCCAGCCACGGTAGACCCACTTAAAACTGCTTCCAATTTCAGAAATAAACTCTAGCAATCAGCAACTCCTGACACATAAACAGCATAAGTAAAATTGGGAAACTATTCTTCCTGACATTTAACGCCGTGCTAAACCACACAAAATGCTTAGCTAAAATCAGCGAAGAAGGAGCGCAAGCCAAGCGTTTTTCATCCTTTAGAGCTCGTTGGGTAAGCGAAGTGGTGTTTTGATGGCGCTTGTTAGGCTTGTGGCCGAAAATAAAATTCATAGTGAGTAATCTCTGATGGATCTTCATTGATAGTTTCAATAGCTTCCATAGACGTTATTTGTCTTTCCCTGCTGAATGATGCGTTGAATTCCATATGTGGTTGTCTAGTACCATCTGAGAAAACTGTAAAGGCGTCGTACCCCAAGAAGTAAAAACCTTTTTCGTATAACAACTCAATCACTCTTAAAGCCTGTTCACGAGCGATTAGTACACCTGATCCGATGATGATATAAGGTAAACCCCAATCTTCATATAACTCAGAACTTTTCATTTGATACCAACACCCCAATAAGCGGCAAGTTACGAGCGTAAGCTAAGTTTTAGACCCCCGTTTAAACGGCTTGTTATATGGCTACTTACTCTTTCTCTTTATTAAATAAACGATATATCGATAACTGAAAAGCAGAGCAAATACTATTAAACCAAATTTAAATGGAAACCACTCCAAGCCTGTTTCTGCAAGACCGACTAAAATACATAGCCTATAAAGAGGCTCCCAAACGATACAAACTAGAGAATAAGCAAAAGCATCTGGCGCAAGTAAAATAGCAAATTTTAGCTTCTCTTTTAGTAAATTAAACATCAACTCTCGATATACACGCCCCCATAAAGGGCTAAAATTATTGGCCTAAATTAGCGACGAAGCAGCGCCGTGTTTTTGCCCCAATATCCATATGGAACGAATCCATGCTTTTGTTATATGGCATTTTGTAAAAGTGCTCGTTTAATTTTGGCATGTATTTCAACACTTTTTGAGCAGGTTATTGAATGGGCAGAAGCTAACTCCCTATTTACCAAGCTATAGAGGTGTTGAAACACAAGATTAGCTAATTCGTCTTCAGTTATAATGCCTTTTTCCATGCAAATATAGCTTTCCCGGTTAACCAGAATTTCCGTTAATTTATCTACTACGTCGTTTGATTTTGGTTTTGAAACACCTAAGTCTTCCGCAATCAAATTGCAACATTCAATAAGTGCTTTTTCGGAGTAACTGATAGTGATTCCCTCATAGCAGATAAAAATTTTACAATGCGCGCTTCGCGCATCTTTTTGTCGATATCACGCTAATGTATTTAGTAAATCTACTATAAACAAATAACGTAATACATTGCTAACTTTACTCTAGTAATTCGCTACCAAAGCCTCAAGAGGGGCCACTTTTAAGCTTGGCTTAAATACGGAGCTAAATGACTGAGCTCAGGTGTTTATGTCCTTGGGAACACAGTGAACGGCAACATTTGTTTGTTATATTTCGTCTTCAAAAAAAGCTAAAACAAATGGCTCAACTGTTTCATCCAGTTTGGCTAATTCAGCTTTACATACATGGTTTGCGAAGCCTGATTGTGCTACACCTCCATTTAATGCCAGCTCACGTAATACTTCTTTTACCATGCGTCGTTTGGTTAGACCACGAGAAAGTACGTTTAACCTGCGACTTATTGAACTATGAATTACTGGTCGATCAAAGCGAGAGTTTTCGAACAACTCGGAGCTCAAAACAACCTGATCGATAGCCATTTTCCACTCTTCAGGAACCAAAGATAAAATACGTTTTATATCTTTTTTATTAAGAGAGTGAAAAGGTTCAATATTTAATTTTGCAGAGATAATCTTCATACCCAACTTCCGAGAAATATAACGTCGCAATATGGGCCATATTAAGCTTGGCCTATAATTAACTATGAACGAGCGCCAACTAAGCTTTAGACATCCATTAATTAATGCGTTTATTAGGCATGCTTACTATTCGGCAATTGCTTTGCGCCCAAATGTTAAACACAATTCGGTTTCCCACATTACAGAAATTTCGACGGAATAGTTTTCTTGCTCCATGATTTGAATCTCTCCTTCGTACAAATTATTATTTGATAGCCAGTCAATAGCCTTTTTCCAAGTGCTATTTAGAGTTAATTCTTCACGATTCTCTTCTTGAGGGAGGCATAACAGTTGAGTTCCATCACTAAGAATTTCTTCTTTACAATCTTTGTCTATATCATGAGAAGTATAGATCAACGTTACAGTTGGCCAACCGCTAGAGTTTTCAATAACTCGAGGAATCGAGATACGATAACTGTTTTCACTCTCTAACTTTTCAAGATTAATTAACGAATCATACTCTTCACCTTGATTCGGTAACATACAAGCGCAAACCAATCGAGGAAGAAATAAAAATAATAAAAAAATCAAACGTTTAGTCATGCGCACCTACCCCCTGTTAATATGCAAACTTTTTGGTTATGAACTGGAGCGGAGCCAAATCAGCCAACTGAATTTTGTTCACTATGAAACTGTTCGTTATATGCTTTCACATCGGAGTGTGCCAAATACTGAGGCTGGAATAACTTCGCATTTTTGTCCGTTTCTATCAACTCTTAGTGCATCTCCACATTGAGTTTCCTTTTTTATTAACTGCGAGTTTTTATAATTTTTTGAGCCACATATCTCTTTAGCTTTCCGATGCCAATATGGAACTAATTGTTTAGGGTCACTAGCCGGAGCTCTTACGCTAAGACCGTAGCTTGACTTGCTATTTGCTACTTCTGTTATTCGATATTCTATATCAATTGTCGCATTGCAAGCCCAGCTTACACTCAACAGCAAAAGTAAAATTAGGATACTATTCTTCATGACATAACGCCGTGTTAAGCATCACAAAACCCTTGGCTAACATTTGCGACGAAGGAGCTCAAGCCAATCGTTTTGCGTCCGTCCTTAAGCACTTTGTTATGTTTTCAATTAAAGTTGATCGCCTTTTTTGACCACACTTTGTCAAAGTCATTTTCTGTTAAAAGCGTACAAGTACCGTAACTCCGATCATTTAAATTATCTGGTGTTATAATACCTTCGGGTAATTGACCATAAGAATCAGCTTGATGCTGCTTCGAATACTTAAGAAGCTCAGCATTTGGTTGTATCTCAATACTTTTAATAATTTCGCCCAGTTCATTAATTTGCCAATAGCAATTGATATTATCATCCAAACCAACTGAGTTGCCATTTGAAGAATACTTTACAAATTTCAATTAAACCTCAGGAAAACATAACATTTTAGTATTTATGCGACACGCATATTTCTGTCGATGCCACGCTCATTTATTTAATAATTCTATTATTACCAAAGAAGGTAATGCATTGCTAACTATAAATTTTTTATTGATACTAAAGATGTTCAGAAAAAATGGCTCAACGCTGATTTTCATCTTATTTGCAGGGTATATGGTTGGGAGTTAGCGGGCAATGAACCATCGCGCGAAATAAATTTCACGCCTACGCGATGTAACTTTACTCTTTACTCTTGAAACTAATTAGCTGATTTGAATCTGAGAGCTGACGGCTGATAGCTGACAGCTCTTTTAACTCGCTAACTTGTTGAGTTTCGCTGCGCTCTAGCCAACCTACGAACGATAGATTTTTATCGGTACTAAAGATGTTCAGAAAAAATGGCTCAATGCTGATTTTCATCTTATTTGCAGGATATATGGTTGGGAGTTAGCGAGTAATGAAGCATCGCGCGAAATAAATTTCACGCCTACGCGATGTAAAATCGCTGCTACATCAAGGCTCGCTAACTTTACTCTTTACTCTTGAAACTCATTAGCTGATGGTTTTGAATCTGAGAGCTGACGGCTGATAGCTGACAGCTCTTTTAACTCGCTAACTACCGAGAGCCTAATACCCCGCGGCCTGTCCGTCTTTACGGGTTTCTGATGCGCCGTAATAAACGCCGCTTTTTGGGTCTTTCAATATAGCTTGATAACCACCGTATGGGCCAACCGCGTCTTGTAATGTGTGGCCTTTTTTCATTAACTCACGGCGGGTTTCCATTGAAAAACCTGACTCTAAGCTAACAAAACCACCGTCTTCCATGATCTCACCGGTTGGTTGCGATGAACCTGTGTGCAGAATACGCGGTGCATCACCGGCTTCTTGTAGGTTCATGCCAAAATCAATCATGTTGATAAGTATTTGAGCATGCATTTGTGGCTGTGTGGCACCGCCCATTACGCCATAACTCATATATGGCTTACCATCTTTGGTGACAAACGCAGGAATGATTGTATGAAATGGTCGTTTGCCTGGCTCATATTGGTTCATGTGGCCTTTTTTAAGGGCGAACATTTCGCCACGGTTTTGCAATACAAAACCTAATTTTGCCGGTGTCATACCTGAGCCCATGCCGCGGTAATTACTTTGAATAAGTGAAACCATGTTGCCGTCTTTGTCGGCGGTCGTCATATAAATGGTATCGCCTTCTACTGGGCCTGCATGGTCACGTTTTGCGGCTTTGTTAGGGTCTATCAGTTTGCGTCTTTGGTCAGCATATTGCTGTGAAATAAGTGTTTGTACGGGAATGGTGTTAAATGCTGGATCGGCGTAGTACTTTGCACGATCTGCAAACGCGAGCTTTTTCGCTTCAACAAAGGTATGTACGTATTCTGGGCTATCAAAGCCCATTGCTTTGATATCGTAACCTTCAAGAATATTTAGAATTTGCTGTGCAGCAATACCTTGACCATTTGGTGGTAATTCCCAAAGCGTATACCCTCTATAATCGGCGCTCACAGGCTTAACCCATTCACTATGATGGGCAGCTAAATCTTCATAGGATAAGTAGCCGCCGTTTTCTTTCATGTAGCGACCAATTTCTTTAGCAATATCGCCTTTGTAAAAGGCATCTCGGCCGCCTTTGGCTATTTTACGATAGGTGTTTGCAAGGGCAGGGTTCTTAAAGATTTCCCCTTTTTCTGGCATTGCCCCATCAGCCATATATACATCTTTAAAACCTGGGTATTTACCACGAGCAGCCACACTTTTTTGCATATAATAGGCAATCAGTTCAGACACAGGGAAGCCATTTTCAGCGTAGTCGATTGCAGGTTGGAGTAAGGCTTTCATAGGTGTTTTGCCAAACTTTTTATGTAACTCAAACCAACCATCTACCGCACCCGGTACCGACACAGGCAAGGGCCCATAAGCAGGAATGTAGTCACCTTGTGCTTTTAAAGTATCAAAAGACAAGCTTTGTGGTGAACGACCAGAGGCATTTAAACCGTAAAGTTGCTTGCTTTTGTTATCCCAAACAATGGCAAATAAATCGCCACCAATTCCACACCCGGTCGGTTCAACCAAACCAAGTACTGCATTTGCTGCAATAGCAGCATCAATGGCATTACCACCGTCTTTTAATACTTGTAAGCCTACTTGCGTAGCTAACGGCTGTGATGTTGCAACCATCCCTGATTGTGCGATGACTTCAGAACGACTAGCAAAGTTATGGCCAGTGATGCGATCGTAAGCTTGAGTGGCGCCTGTTGTGCCTATGCATACTGCTAGCACTAAGCTCTTAATGAGTGGAGTTGATTTCATAGTTCTGCCCTTTTTATTTGTCACTATAAAAAGCAATTTAAGATGAGGCAATGGCTTTGCGTTCGAGCGCGAAAAATCGCGATTGACTTCTAAAATAAAAAAATAGCGGCTAACTTACCTAAAACCACTCCAATTTAATAAATAGCAGAACCATTTAAGCACTGCTGTGCAACTGTCGATGCTTCGCCGTGAGAGTGCATATCCTCTGCTACAAACTGATCAACAAGAGAGTCAATCAGGTTTTCTTGCTTCATGGTATCGAGGGCGTGTTGCAGCTTAGTGATCAACTCTGGCGATGTGTTTTTGTTAAGTGCTAAGTAATTACCCACCAAGGCAGGATGCTTTAACTCAAATACCGGCGTGACTTGGTCTGGGCTCATACCTACATTCATCAACTGTGATGAAAGAGTGAGAGAGGAGCCAATCAGCAAGTCATGCTTACCTTGCTTAAACATTTTTAGCTCTTCAAACTTTTTTGAGTAAGTTAAAAATTGCTGGCCTTCAGCAAGGTTAAAATCAGCAAGAACGGTTTGATAAACATCACCACGAGATACGCCAATGGTGTAGTTTTGCAACGATTGTGTACTCGTTACTTTAATGTCATTACGGTTATTTAAACGGTATAAACATGAATGCCCAGATACCAAAGGACCAACCCAATAAAATTGAGTTTCTCGCTTTGCGGTGCGTGAAGTAGAGTAAATTCCAGCATTCGGTTGGGCGAGTGTTAGTGACATTGCGCGCTTCCAAGGCAATACACTAAACGTACAGCTCAACTTGGCTCTTTCACACAAAGATTCCATGATTTTGGTGTTAATACCGGTGAGTTGATTGTGCTGCACAAAGTTATAGGGAGGGAATACTTCAGTATACAAAGTCAATTGTTCAGCACTCGCCATTGCAGTGCTGGCAGTGAATAAACTTACTATTGTTAAATGCTTAAACATCGCTCTTAACTCCAGTTTTTAACAGGTTATTCTGGTTTAACAATTCGACTTAACTGTTTTTGCAGTGTATTTAAACAAAATGGCTTAATGATAAAACCGTTCACTTTTGCTGTGATCATCTCGCTTACTGTTTGTTTACTGTCTTCGCAGGTTACCATCAATACAGGTAAATCACTTAGGACTGGGTTTTCGCGAATATGATTAAGCAAACATTTGCCATCCATTTTCGGCATATGCAAATCAGTAATCACCAGATCAAAGCTGTGTTTTTCGAGTAAATCAAACGCTTGAGCGCCATCAGTCGCCTCCGTTATATCGTTATAATCAAGCCTGCGCAACATGTTTATTAACACATGGCGCATAAGTGGCATATCGTCAACGACCAGTATTTTCATCTAGATTACTATTAAGTTTTACAATATTTAAAGCTTAGTTTGCTAACTCAATAACGCAATAAACCAGAAACTAAGAAAAAATATCTGCAACTAGCTGGCTAAGTCGTGCAATTTTAATGTTGCTCAACTGGCGGTAATCAAAATATGGGCAAACAATCACTTTATCAGATTTACTAATAGCAAATTCATCATCAAGCCAAGTTAATTGGCAATGCAAAAGCCCGTCATTTATAAGCTGCTTAGCATGGGTTCGCCCTGCAATTATATGTAATTGCTCTGGTTTGCCTAATATCGGTGGGCTAAACAGTAATGCAGTTTGGCTATGTACTTGCAGTAGTTGTCCATCGCGAAAGCTCTGCCAATCAGGTGCTCTTTTAGCAAAATCATAATATTCACTTGGTAGTGCAAAAAGTACTTTGCCATACACATTAAAAACTTTGCGCCAACCATTTCCACATGCTTGGTTTATTTCGTTTATCTGGCCGGGTTGCATTGCATGCAAATGGTCAAGCTGTTGCCAAGCAGGCATCGGCGGGCGCTTTTCTATATAAACAGCGACTTTAAACGCCTCATCACCAAAACCTTGCAGTGGCGCACTATTAACGACACTCATGACTTTTTAGCGAGGATTCGATCAAGATTATTTGCAAAGTTTTGTCGGTCAGCCTGGCTTAACGGCGGTGGGCCACCGGCCATTTCAACGCCACTTGAGCGCATTGTTTCCATAAAATCACGAACATTTAAACGTGAGCGAATGTTTTCAGTCGTATACAACTCACCGCGTGGATTAAGCGCTTGTGCGCCTTTTTCGATAACTTCAGCAGCTAAAGGAATATCACCGGTGATCACCAAATCATTGGGCTCGATGCGCTTAACAATTTCGTTATCGGCAATATCAAACCCAGAAGATACCTGCAAACGGCTAATATACTTTGAAGGGGGTACTCGCATCGCATGGTTCGCCACTAATGTGGTGAAGGTTTGTGTGCGCTCTGCGGCACGAAATAATATTTCTTTAATAACGACGGGGCAGGCGTCTGCATCAACCCAAATCTTCATGCTGTTCTCAATAATTGATTTAAAACTTTAATAGTTTACCGTAATTGAACTTAATTAGTGCTATTAACGTATTAATTTATTTAATTTTAAAGGAGCAAAAGCGTGCAAACATCATTAAAGTTACTCGGGATTTTGTACATCACTGCCATTTTGTCTGCATGTACTGGCGTGCCAGACAACATCAAACCCGTCGATAATTTTGAGTTAAACAAATACACAGGGACTTGGTACGAAATTGCACGTTTAGATCATTCATTTGAACGCGGCCTTGAGGGGATTACCGCCGAATACTCAATTAACCCTGATGGCAGTGTAAAAGTTATCAATAAAGGTTACAGCGCTGAAGAGCAAGAATGGCAGCAAGCTGAAGGTAAAGCGAAATTTGCAGAGCAACAAGACATAGGCCACTTAGAAGTATCATTCTTTGGACCATTTTACAGCTCTTACGTGGTATTTGAATTAGATAAGCAAAATTATCAATACGCTTATATCACAGGTTATAACAAAGAGTATTTATGGTTTTTGTCGCGCAGTCCTAACGTTACAGAACAGCAAATGCAGGACTTTATAAACACAGCAAAAGAATATGGTTTTAAAACAGACGAGCTTATTTATGTTGACCATGAGAGCTTGTAAAGGGGCTTTACAACTGTCTTTAAACTATCACGAATGTGCAACACAAATGTAATGGATACTAGGCAAACTTAGCGTCGTTAATTTGAAACAACATGTGATCCCCCAATTTAATCCCCTGCTTGGGTAGGCATTGCCTACCCATTTTTTTACTATTTGCTCAATTAAGCATTATTGCAAATTGGTATCAGATCAGTTTTTTACTAACTACACTACAAAATCATCACCGAAAAGCCACTCAACAGCAAAACAGACATAGTTAATACACTGACATGCTTTACCCATGAAACAGTAAAACTGTATAAAATCATGAGCATAAGTACACTTAAAGCCATATAACCGCAAAATAGCAATGCGCCGTACCCAGCATCTGACAGCACGCAAAGCACCAAACTTAGTAAAATACTGATCCAGCCGCTGAATAAAAAGCTACTTCGCTGTTTTTCGGTTAATTTCTTTTTAAATACATCACGGAAATGATTGAATTTTGCAAGAGCAAAACAATTAAAACCAAAAAAGCAGAGACTAAATTGCAGTAACTCCATCATCCTTGTTGCTCCTTTAACAGCTTGTTTTTATTTAATTTAGCCTTATTTGTAGCGGTTTTATGGCTAGGTATTTTTTTGCTTTGTAGTAAAAACAGCAGCCCAGCACAAATAAATGCACTATCAATACCGAATAAAGCCCACTGCTGAGTTAGTAAATACGTGATCCAATTACCATCTGTTGTCAGTGCATTTACCACAGGTACTAATAAGCAAGCAGCAGCGTTAAGCCAAGCACTATAGCGCCAGTGGCGTTTTTCTCGGCCGATCACAGCAACGATTAGCATCGCCAGCCAAGCTAAGAAAAACACGAGTATTTCTTTATCGGCACGCCCGGCTAACCCTAAAGGTAATAATCGATTAGCAATGAAGAACGCTGCGGTTGCAATTGGTAAACCCATCAGGGTGGCTAAATTTAGTGTCTCAACGAGCTTAAGCCCAAAGCTTGGTTTTTGCTCTGCTTTGAGTCTCTCGCGTAAGCGCCTTGCCCACATGATGCAGCCTGTGGCTATCATGGCACAGCCAGCTACACCACAGAAAAAATACAACCAACGCAGCAACGGCTCGGCTAAACGACCACTATGTAATGCCGTCATTGAGTCATAAAACTGCGCCGAAGCACTCCAATCTTCGCCAGAACTCGCTTCAAGCTCACCTGTTACACCATTGAATAAGTAGCGTGGTCCGTTATCTACAACCTCTTTGCCGGTTGCCAAATAAACCACGATTTGTGAGGTCGCTGTATTGGCATTTCTTACAAACACGTAGCTAATGTCGGCATTCGGTGACTTAGTATAAATCTGATCTAACACATCTTTGATTGCCACCATAGGGCGTTGTTCTTCACTTGGCTTTGCACGTTTATTAATAGGCAATGCCTCTTCAAACATTTGCCTTAAGCCATTTTCATATACAGTCTCGGCAGGGTAGGGGAACAGCATAAATATCAGCGTGATAATCCCCGTGTAGGTGATCATGATATGAAATGGCAGTGCCAGCACTGACGAAACATTGTGTGCATCGAGCCAGCTTCGGCTGCCTTTGTTTGCTCTAAAACTAAACATATCTTTAAAAATACGTTTGTGGATCACGATGCCTGTTATAAGCGCTACCAACATAAATAATGAAGCTAAACAAACAATTATCCGTGCAGTAAATACATCTATGTAATGTAAATCAAAGTGCAAACGATAGAAAAAGTTACCCCCCTTAGTTTCCCGAGGTTCGGGTAATTGCTCTAAGGTATTAGGGTCTAGATGTGTGTAGTTGAAAGGTGCTCGGCGCTGGCCTGGCTGTTTAGGCTCAGCAAACCCATAGCTTAAAACAGGGTTACGTGGCTCAGGTAAGTTTATCCGCCAAGATAATGAATTAGGTGCCTGTTGCTGTAATTGCGCAAACACATAATTAATTTGCTCGGCTTGAGACTGAAGCCGTTGTGCTTGATGCTGCACATGGTGCGTTTCAGGCTTGGCCCAAATAGTGATTTCATCTTTAAAAAAGCTGATGGTGCCAGCAAAAAAGATTAAGAACAGTAACCAGCATACCAGTAAGCCAACCCAAGTATGAAGCCAAGTCATTGAGCGGAAAAAGCTCTCTTTCATAACCAATCCTTAATCAATGAAAGGGCCAGCAATTGCCCACCAGTTGTTAGTAAAATAGTGATCCAAATAGTCTTTAAAGACTTAACGGCAAATACCCAAATAAACACACAACAGTAAAAAAATACCGATAGAGTCGTGGTTAACAGCACGCTGTCGAGTTTATTAAGTGGTAATAACACAGCTAGTAATGAAATAAGCACACTGGTAAAGGCGTAACCACCAATGATGGCTGCAACAAAACGCAAAAACACAGCAACACGATAAGATAGGCTCACAGAGCGCTTTTTAGCTGTATTTTTAGGGCGATTGGTAGTCACTGCATCTAATGATTGAGAATGCATGATAATCCCTTAAAAAATAACACGAGAAGAAAACCCCGTATTATATCGCCGACAAACAGAAAAGATAGTAGTTATCATTTGCATAAGCGTATTAAATAATGAAACAGAACCAACTAACTCGATCTGTTAGTAAAATAATGATCTGCTAGCTTTGTTCTGTGCAATATCATATGGTGTTAAGTAAATAAAAAGGGAGCTGCAATGAAAACAATAGGCTTAATCGGTGGCATGAGTTGGGAGTCTACACAAAGTTACTACCAGCTTTTAAATCAAGGTGTTAAAAACAAACTGGGGGGGTTGCATAGTGCCAAGATAGTACTCGTTAGCCTCGATTTTGCCGAAATAGCTGTGCTTCAACAGCAACAAGATTGGCCACAGATGGCCGAGATACTCATTAAGGCCGCTAAGCAAGTTGAAGCCGCGGGCGCGGATTATTTATTAATTTGTACCAACACCATGCACAAACTCGCTGAGAAAGTGCAAGCTGCGGTTGCAATTCCTTTGTTACACATTGCAGATGCAGTTGGTGAAAACCTGATCCAACATAACTTTAAAAAAGTGGCTTTGTTGGGCACCCAGTTCACTATGGAACAAGACTTTTACAAGCAACGTCTAGCTGATAAATTCGCCATAGACGTGTTAATTCCTGATGCACAGGGGCGTGAAACAGTGCATCGTGTGATTTATGATGAACTATGTAAAGGCATCATCAGCCCAGAATCTAAAACTGAGTATTTAACCATTATTGATGATCTAACTCAGCAAGGTGCTGAAGCCATTATTCTTGGTTGCACCGAAATAGCCTTGTTAGTTCAACAATCAGATACGTCTATTCCATTACTTGATAGTACAGCACTTCATTGCGCTATGGCGCTTGAGAATAGTTTAAATTAGGAGCACAACATGTCGAACCACCATTGCTTAAATTATGTTGAATTTGCTGCTAAAGATTTAGCCGCAACAAAGGCATTTTTTCATCAGGTTTTTAAATGGCAATTTACCGACTATGGCCCTGAATACACGGCCTTTAGCGCTGAATCAGCGGGCCTAGATGGCGGTTTTTATCAAGCCCCATTAACTAGCTTAACCAATAATGGCGGCGCGCTACTGGTGCTTTATTCAAATAATATTAAAGAAACTCAAGCACAGGTAGAAAAACACGGCGGCACAATTATTAAGCCCTTGTTTGATTTTCCTGGAGGCTGTCGTTTTCACTTCACAGAGCCAAGTGGTAATGAGTTAGCAGTTTGGTCAAAGCAAGCATAGATCATATTTTTACTAACTCATGAGTACTCAATCATTATTAGAACAAGTAAGTAAATGCGTGATCTGCGAGCCTCATTTAGCTCTTGGGGCGCGGCCCGTTATTCAATTTAATCCTCGAGCTCGTATTTTAATTGCCGGTCAAGCGCCGGGAATTAAAGTACATGAAAGTGGCAAACCTTTTAATGATGCAAGCGGGCAAAGGCTTCGCTCTTGGCTTGGTGTAACAAGCGATGAGTTTTACGATGAGCGCAATTTTGCTATCTTGCCGATGGGCTTTTGTTACCCGGGCAAAGGAAAATCAGGTGATTTACCGCCAAGAAAAGAGTGCGCGATTGCATGGCGTGAAAAGCTCTTAGCGCAACTAAATAATATTGAGCTCACCATTATCTTAGGTAAGTACGCGCAGGCATATCATTTACCCCACACTAAGCAGCTACCCTTAACTGAGTTAGTAAAATCGTGGCGTGAATATTGGCCAAATTACTTGCCACTTCCTCACCCAAGCCCTCGCAATAATATCTGGCTAAAGAAAAATCCGTGGTTTGAGCAACAAGTATTACCTGAGCTTAGTAGTAAAATACGTGCAATTTTAGCAAGGTAAAAAATGGAAAATAACTTTTTTGCTGAAAACGGCTACTACCATGTAAAGGGCCTTTACACAGAGAGTGAGCTTAGCAAGGTAAGGGCAATTCTCAATAAATTTCATCATCACTGGTTGCAAGAAAACCAATCTTTTTACCAATCCAGAGGGATTAATAGCTCAGGTTTGACTGGTGCTGCATGTTTAAGTGTTGAGGAAAAGTTTACTCTTTTTGAGTTTGTCAGCGCCAACACACTATTGAAGCAAGTTAAGGGCATTGTTGCTGATCCTCAGTTTATGAATACTCAACTATTCTTTAACCCTTACAACCCTAAACAGGCAAATTACTGGCATCGCGATATGCAGTATCACTTAGAGCTTGATGCGCAAAAGGCCGCTCTTAGCGGCCCTGAAGTGTTACATTGCCGCGTTGCTTTTGAAGATGAGCCGGGAATAGAGCTAATACCAAGCAGCCATAAAAACTGGGATTCGGATGAAGAGTTAGCAGTTAGATTAGAACAACAGGGCGCTCGCAATAGTGACTCACTGACTCGCGGTAAAAGTGTGGCACTCAAAAAAGGTGACTTACTCATATTTTCGGCAAATATGATTCATCGGGGCTTGTACGGTATGAATCGTTTTGCCTTAGATATTTTGTACTTTGAACGTCACCCAAGCCTTAATGAGTTTGTACAAACTGGATTTTTACCAACTGCACAACAAAAACAGCATCTAAAAAACGCTATGGTATTCAAGTAAGCATAAAAAAAGCGGCTCACTCGCCGCTTTCTTTATTTGATAGTGCTGTTACTGCAACATTGCGAACAGTTCTTTTAACTGCGGCATATATTGCTTAACTAAGTTAACGTTACTTTCGCTAACATCTGCTGTTGCAGTACTTGCTTTAACACCTTCTAAAGCACCTGCCATTGAGCGAGTACCCGCATCAGATGATGATGCCGTAAGGCTTTGTAAACCACTCATTGCTTGGTTTACACGTTGCTTGTTCTCTTCTGACATACCCGCTTTAAGGTTTTCTAAATACGCCATTGATACCTCTGAGCCTACAGTAACTAACTGCTCTGGCGTGAAACCATATTGTTTGGTAAGGGCTTCGAACTCAGTATAAAGCTCATGCTCTTTGATGTGACCCAGCGCATCCATAACTGACGAACTGTCAACACCATCGGAACTACCTAGCATACCACCGAGGTTTACAGTATCTAACTCAGATTGGCTTTGTGACCAATTAACGACTGCAGGAAGGGCTTTAATGTAACGCTGTAGTTGATTTTCTGAAATATCTTCTGCGAAGCTAGAAAAACTCATCGCAAGTAAGCTCATAGAAATAAGTAGTGCTTTCATCGTGATCTCCTTTCTTTCAAAATGGTTAGCAACCGGCGCAAATAGTCGAGCTATTATGTTTAGCCAATTACAAATGTTACAATACCTTTTTTACCATAGCTAACTGAACCTGATGTTAATTATTTCTAATACCGTCACAATTGATGAATGGGAACTCGACTTTAGTGCGATCCGCTCGCAAGGCGCAGGCGGGCAGAACGTCAATAAAGTAGCTACAGCTATTCATCTTCGTTTTGATATTAATCGCTCAAAGTTACCTGACTTTTACAAACAACGTTTACTTAATTTAAATGATTCTCGAATTACCAAAGAGGGCGTTATTGTCATAAAGTCGCAAAGTCATCGCACGCAAGAAATGAACAAAGAAGATGCGCTTAATCGTTTGAAAGAATTAATCATTAATGCAACACAAATACAAAAGAAACGAAGAGCAACAAAACCAAGTAAAAGCTCTCAGAGAAAGCGCATGGACTCTAAAACAAAAAGAGGACAAACAAAAGCATTAAGAAAAAATGTAAAATTCTAACTTTCACATCAGAAGATCGTGTCAAAAATAAGCAGAACTGTAAAGAAGTGTAACTTGTTAACAAAGTTAATTGATGGTTAATCCTGCCGCGTCTATAATAGTCATACAATCTCACCATTAATGAAGGAGCCGCGTATGGGCCAGAAATCACGCATTGTTGCCGCTGCAATGATAACGCTGTCAGCTTTGCCTATGTCGAGTTTTGCTGTAGATTCATGGCAAGCCGGAAACGCGTATCCGCAAGGTAGTGAAACCTGTTATAACGAAATTCTTTATAAAGCTAGATGGTGGGCAACCCCAGGAGAAGAGCCTGGCAGTTCACAATGGGGCGCTTGGGTTGCAGATGTCGCCTCAAAAACCTGTGTACAGAGTGTAGTAAAAAAACAAGACGATTTACTTAAGTCTTTACCCACAATTTTCGAACCAAATAACAATAAAAAAGGGAGTTCTGATTAACTCCCTTTTTTAATCTTTAATCAAACGTGTGATGCCTTGTCATTGCAAAGCGATTTAAGATGTGATGCATTATATACACCGCACATAAGCTCAATAGTATGGCCACAGACACCGACGAAAAACGATAGAGCGCGCTGTAAACCAGATCTTGCCCCGGCCCTAATGACTGGCCAAACAAAATACCAAATGTCGTGATAATACCAAAGCCAACACCCGGAATACCGCCACCAATTATGTGATAACGACTAAAGATAAAGGTCAAAATCCACAGAATTAACGCAGGAAATATCAAAATATCGGTATGGTTATACAAAAATAACTGTGCCACTAACGCTAAGTTACAACCGATTAAGGTGCCTATCGCGCGCTGCCATGCCGCCATACCTGCTGCTTTCCAGCACAACGAAAACAATATCAGTACCGAGGCCGCTTGAGCAGAGATAGAATCTTGTAAATCAAATACCTGAAATACAACAAATGATAAGGTCGCTACGGTTGAACAAAGTAAGACTTCATGGCGGACACTTTCTTTTGCTTTTTCTGGCATTACCCGACCTTGGCGCGGTGCAACATCAGGGAATAAACCATGCATTAGCATCGAAAACACCACAGTTACGACAACTGCAACTGCGTTACTAATGATCAGCGGATAAATACTGACACCACCGCCGGTGTAAGTCGAAAAATGTAATTGAATCGACAAACTCACCACGGTTGTAGCGCCAAATAAAAAGTTAGCGCCACGGCTCATTTGATAAAACAAAAAGGCAAAAGCCATAAAGCTCATCATTGTCATTACCACTGGCAAGTGTGCAAACAACCCTTGTACAACCAATACGAATAGCGCACTGAACACAGCGCCTGCGTAAAACTGACGAATGATATGCATGTTAAGCACAGGCACTAAACCGAGCAGTAACATAGGGTAAACAGTGAAAAAGATGCCATTCGGCCAGTTCATCAATTTTGCCAGTGAAAACCCTAATGCTGAGCCCGTAGCAATGCGTAGCGCTTGGCGTAAGCCATTACCATCGAGTTGCAATACTGACATAACTCACCCAGCCTTAGTAAATAAAGTGCAGAACACTAATGAAGCGAATTTGCATGCTTGCAAACCAGCTACCGATGCTAGAGTCAGGCAAAAGTTGCACAGTTGCACGCGCACCACTTGGAAATTTAGCCAGCATCTGGTGTTCATCTAGTTGAATATGGATACGTTGACGCTGAGCATCACGTACCCAACGGTTGCTGCTTTCAGTGGCACTGAGTAAACCATTAGCGTTAAGCTGACCATCACTCACACCCGCTTCAAAACTAATAATTTTGCCAGTAAACACTTTGCCCGGTAGCGCATCAAAGCTGACTTTTGCAGTACTACCAATTTGCACGTGAACTAAAGACTTTTCGCGAAAATCAGCAACTAAATCAGCTTTATTAGCAACAATCGCCATTAACGGCTGGCCCTTATTAGCATAGGTACCCGGTGTTACCTGTAAGTTTGCTGTTTTACCGTCGGTATCGGCTGTCACTGTGGTGTACGACAGGTTTAGTTTCGCTTGTTCAAGCTGGTTTTGAGCATGACGAAGCGCTAAATTATCATCCCCCATTTTACCGCGCGCTAATTTAGCCTCGCTAAGCTGGGCTTCAATTGCAGCCACATTGGCTTTGCTTGATTGATAGTTCGCATTGATAGTTTCGTACTCTTGATCTGAAATAGAACGCTTTTTCAATAGCGACTCACCGCGTTCAAACAGCAACGTTTGCTCATGTAGCTTAGCTTGAGCAGCCGCTAACTGTGCTTCTATTGCCTTCACACTACTATCTAAACGTTGGTTTTGTAGTTTTGCATCATCATATGCAAGTTCAGCTTGTTGCACGGCAAGCTCAAAAGGCTCATCGTTAATCTTAAACAAGGCTTGCTGTTTTTCGACGGCTTGATTATTAGTCACTAATACGTCGGTTACGCGACCACTTACCTGCGGGGTCACTTGCACAACCGGATGATACACACGGGCCTGCGGTGTAACAGGCATATACAAATCGGCAATTACAAAATATAAAAATAAAACAATAAAACCCGCTAAAGAGATTTTTACGTAACGGGCAAACTTTTGATCTGGTGTCATAACGTTACTTACCTCCTGAATAATGAAGGATACACTGACGGGCGTTTTGCTCCATCTGAATTAAGCCATGCGCCATGGTATCGAGTTGCTCAGTGGTTAAATCGGCATAAAGGTGCTCTTTCACATCGGCAATAATCACCTGCAATGTGTCTAACAATTGTAGACCTTGCTCAGTGAAGTACAGACGTTTACTGCGTTTATCTTCAGCGTCAGCTTTACGAGCAATAATCTCTTGTTGCTCAAGCTGCTTAATAGTGCGAGTTAGTGAAGGCATTTCAATGCCTAAGCTATTTGCCAACTCTTGTTGCGTACAACCTTGGTTTAGATGAAACAGGTGCATCATCGCAGTCCAGCGAGATTGAGTAAGGCCTAAAGGCTCAACCGCCAAAGTGACAGCATCGCGACATAAACGATGCACACGGCCCATACTGCCGCATAATGTTAAATCAAGAGTTTCGTGAAAAGGGGGAGTGGAAGACATGATGCGCTCCATTTACTTAGCATGCTAACTATTTTAATGTAGTTAGCATGCTAAGTAAATATTACTGCAATTAATAAAATAGATAGCTGTGTTCGATAAAAGCGAACAACTGTAAAAGTTATCTGCTAGATAACACTATTTAGCAATTAACTCTTTGATATGGCTTTCATAGAGGTCTAATTTTTCAGCAATAAATCCTGTGTGTTGGAACCGTACTACGCCTTCTTTATCGATTAAAAAGCTGCTCGGCATCCCTTTAAGTTGGTATTGTCTGCCAATAACAGCATCTGGGTCGTAAATAATATTAAAGTTAACTGCAAACTCAGCTAAAAAAGCATCGGCATCACTGCGCTCAACATCAATGTTTACAGCAACTACTTTAAGGCCTTGCTGTTGATACTTGCTCTGCATGGCAATAAACCAAGGAAACGAGCGTCGACACGGGCTGCACCAAGACGCCCAGAAATCGAGTAACACGACTTGCCCTTTGTATTGATTTAATAGTTTAGACAACTGCTGCTGACTTGCAGCTAAAGGTGGGGGAGAAGGGGGCTCTGCCATAGCAGCAGAGCTCGTAATTAAAAGAAATGCAACTAAGGTGTATTTGATCATTGATAATTTAATAAATTCGCTGGTGAATATTGGTCAGTGAGCACCTTGGTATCCGCTGGCCAATCTTGATTACCCTTAGTATAAAACAAATGCTCGCTGAGTAACTGCAAATCAACATCGTAAGGGGTTAACTTATTTGCGAGTTTGTTGACGCGTTCGGCTAACTTTTGCTGGCTAGGCATTGTCTCGAAGCCAGCTAAAATAATGCGATTAGAATTTTCATCGGTCACAACATTAACAAAGTCACCAAACACATCGAAGTAAGTTGCCGACTCATGCTGGTACAATTTACTCGATGAAAAAGTATTTGCAGCGACAATTCCGCCATCAGCCAAAACACTTTTGACTTCCGCAAAAAACTCCTTAGTGAGGAGGTGCTCAGGGATATAATCGCCGTTAAAGGCATCAAGAATAATCCAATCGTACTTTTGTTTTTTAAGTGCGGCACGTTTAATAAAAATACGACCATCTTGCACCTTAGACGTTACGTTATTAGTTTCTACAAAGCTAAAATAATCACGGGCAACTTTTATTACCGCGGGGTCAATTTCGACATTTTCGATATGAGCGCTAGGGTAAAGCTCATGAATGGTATTAGAGAGTGAACCTCCCCCTAAACCTATGATCAGTACATTTTTAGGATCATCAATAAATAGTAAGCTTGCGAACGTCATTTTGGTGTAATTAAACACCAGCTTTTTAGGCTCACTCTTATACATACAACTTTGCGTACTTTTACGGGTTTTTTCGTTAAATTTTAAACACAGTAAATCGCCAGTCTTCTCAACTAAAATATTGCGATAAAGCGAGCGCTCTTTATGTATTACTTCTGCCAAGCTGCTAAAAGGCAATGTCATGAGCAAACAAACCATTAAGACTCTAAACATACAGTACGCTCCTTTGTTTTTATTTGACTAACAGCAATTGCAAGCAAACCAAGCGCGCCTAATACCGCTGCAAAGGTTTTAATGATGTCGTTAACATCAAACGCTAACACCATATAAAAAGAGGTAATAATCGTGCCAAGAGCGCTTCCTAGGGTGCTCACAAAATACAAACCACCGGCAACCTGACCACTTTTTTCATGATCGGTAACCAATAATCGCACTGAGTAAGGTGAGATCATGCCGAGTATTGTTGTAGGGATAAAAAACAACGCTGTTGACGCCAGCAACGAGCCGTAACGACTGTCTTCAATATGGGTGAAAATAAAGGTCATAATTGGCTCAGCAAACAATACTATTGGCACCACCATAATGCTTGCTACAAAGAAAATGAGACCATATTTAGTTAACGAAGGATTGCGGGTTGAGAGCTTACCGCCAAGTAAATAGCCGAAAGATAAGCTCAACATAAATACAGTGATAATACTGCCCCATATATGCACACTGCTACCAAAGTACGGCGCTAAAATTCGACCGCCTAAAAGCTCAACTCCCATAATACAAAAGCCGCTACTAAAGGCTAAAAAGTAGATAAGCGCATTGATTTTATTCATTAAACACCCGCTGATTTTGTTGTTATTTTACCCATCTTAACCTGATGCAGATAAGGATGCCATGACTGTTTTTTAAGCTGTAAAGGCCGTTGACAAAATATAGTCTTTTAAAAATAAATAATTAAAAAGGCTAGGTTAAAGTACATGTGCTCTGGTATTTTAATGGGAACAAAATAAGCAAGGAAAAATGCAATGGATCAGCAAGTAACGAAGATCAATATCGACAACCCAACAACTTTATTTGGCCTCAAAGTTCGCACCAGCAATATGAAAGAAATGAGTGGGGAAGGTGCCAAAATCGCTGGCTTATGGCAGCAATTTTACACAGACATAGCGCCAAATTTAACGCCATCTAGCCAAGTTTATGGCGTGTATACTCATTATGAATCTGATGTCACAGGAGAGTTTGATGTATTTGCGTGTACTGACATGCAAGTCACGTCATCAGAGGTAGAAAAAACTACACTTTCTACAGGTAACTATCTTCACTTTAGCGGCAAAGGTGCAATGCCACAAACCGTTATCGATGTTTGGGGCCAAGTTTGGCAGTACTTTAGTAATGAACAGTGCCCGCATATTCGAGCATATAAAACTGACTATGAGTTTTATAAAAGCAGTGAAGAAGTTGAAGTATTCATTTCGGTTGAATAAAGCCAAACCCTATTTTTAGTGTAAAGCCCCATTACAGATAAAGCCGCTTATTGCGGCTTTGTTGTGTTTATTAATTGGCGTATCTCAGCGCTAATTGCTCTGCTTTAGCATAGGCATTAGTCAAAGAGCGTTGGTGTCTTTGGTCATTAAATTCTTGATACTCACAGGCTATTTCATCAATATGCTGCACACCTAAATACTTACTCAAGGTTTTAATGTGCGGCACTAAATGGCTCATACTCTCGCGAATACCACCTGCCTCAAAGCCAAACTCACCCGTTGAGGTTATAACCAGCAAACGTTTACCAGTTAACAAGGGTTGCAAAGGGAAATCCCCCCGCTGCAAGTCAAAATCAAACGTTTTATTGATCCTAACGATTTGATCAAACCATGCTTTTAATTGTGCAGGCATGCCATAGTTATACATAGGCGTTGATATCACGATGGTATCAGCCTTAACCAACTCATTTATCAATTCATCTGATTCGGCCAGTACTTCTCTTTGCTCAAGTGTTAACTTGTTGGCTGGCGTAAACACAGCACCAATCCAAGATTGATTAATAAATGAAGGTGGATTCATTCCAACATCACGATAAATATACTCAGCTATAGCATTATTTTGCTGTAAGTGATTTACAAATTGCTTAGCAATATTTTTAGAGATTGAATCGTGGTTAGGGTTTGCATTTTTAGCTGAACGCACACTAGCATCAATGTGTAGCAAAGTAGTCATAGTAAATACCTCATTAGTTAATGTGTTGGTATCATCAATAAATGAAGGCTATTTAACAAACGAGTTATCATTCACTATAAGTAAGTTATACTCATCTATAAATTTAGATGGGTTCAACTATGCATATATCATTACAAGCTTTAAAAGCCTTTGAATCAGCTGCGCGATTAGGTAGCTTTAAAGCAGCCGCCGCTGAGCTTGCGATTACGCCTACAGCGGTATCGCACCACATTGCTAACCTAGAAAGCCGCTTGAATACTGATTTATTTCATCGCGAGGTGAGAAAGATTACCTTAACTCCATCAGGCGAGTACCTGAGTCAAAACACAACTAGCGGCTTTAAGCTTATTTTTGCGGCAATTGAACAATTGAGCCAAGCACATAACCAAGTACGCATCACCACAACATCATCTCTAGCAGCCCTAAGATTAATACCCGCTTTAGATGAGCTAAATAGCGAAAAACCACATTTACAGCTCGATATATCAACTAGTGAAACTTTAGATAAGAAACTGCATACCTTGCCTGTTCGTCTAGGAAATAGCGAGGAAGTAAACAAAGCAGATATTATCAAATATGAGCGCTTTGATATGTATGCGGTAAACGCACAACAAAGCGCTCCTTGGCTTGATAAACAGGTTGATTTATACACCAGCCAATGGAAAAATAATGCCCTACCAGCCCCACCACTAACGCAGTGGCTCAAAAAAAATAACCTAAGTGATTCATGTTTTAAGGTAAAAACATTCGATCAAGAGCTGTTTGGTATTAATCAGGTGCTCGCCAATAAAGGTGTGGTATTTTGCTCAAAAACCTTGGTGCAACCTTACCTAGATGCAGGGTTACTAACATCGTTTGATAGCCAAGATGTTGAATCAAAACTGTGTTACTACATTCCCGAAAAGTCTCGCTTCAAAACATCAGCACATAACGCTGTGATTGAATGGCTTGAGCGGTTACTGAATTAATGATGTACAAATAACCATCATTTAAGTTACTGTGTATTCGTAACTTTTAGTCACCAATAAGGATGTTGTTGTGTATAAATTACTACTCTTTACCAGCCTATTTCTCGCTGTTTTTTCTACCAGCGCAGCGAAAATTATCGATGATGAACACGTAACAAAAGAAACAGACTGCTTCACAGGTATCTTTGCTGACTATGATTCGTGGCATCAATTTATTGCGCAAAAGAATAAACGCAAAGCTAAAAACGAAGAAGCATACTTAAAGCGCATTAAAGCCTTTGAAGAAACCTTTCCACAAGATATGTTCGATAACTTTAAAGCTAATTTAACCTGCCATAATTTTAAATATCAGGTCGATAATGTTGAGGTGCTTGGTTATATCATCAAACCTAAAGTCATCAAGAATAAGCTTCCAGTATTAATTTATAACCGCGGCGGTAACGGTAATTTTGGCAGTGTTTATTTTGCTGCAATGATGCGCAATTTATTTCCTTTAGCAGAGCAAGGCTTTGTGGTTATCGGCAGCCAGTACCGCGGTACATCGACTAAAAATGATGACTTAGATGAGTTTGGTGGCAAAGATGTTAACGACGTACTTGCGCTTATTGATTTTATTCCGCACATAGCAAGTGCAGATGAAAACCGTATTGGTATGTTAGGAGCAAGTAGAGGCGGTATGCAAACCCACCTTGCAATGCAACACACAAACAAGATAAAAGCCATTGCAACCATTGCGGGGGCGACTGATTTAGTCAAAGAGCTTACGTTTAGACCTAACATGGAAAAAAACGTGTATGTGCGTCGTATCCCCAACTATAAAGAGAACAAACAAGCAGAGCTTGAAGCACGCTCTGTGATGAACTGGGTTGATAAGCTATCACCTAAAGTGCCAATATTACTTATTCATGGCAGTGACGATAAACGAGTATCGGTCGAAAACTCAATTCAATTTGCCAAAGCGCTAGATAAGCATCATATCCCCCATAAACTTGTGGTGTATGAAGGTGACAATCACTTTTTAATGAACCATAAAGAACAAATTGAATCAGAGCTAGTTAATTGGTTTAACACCTATTTGTAAGTTTGTTTTAAAAGTAAGAAGGGCCAAATAAGGCCCAGTTTTGCCATTACTTAGCCATATCAAAATGATTAAAAGCCCCATCTAGTGCACTGCTGACGGATTGTTTTGCGTTTTGTTCATGATCAGCTCCTTTGTTGGTGTGGTGCTGCCAGGTAAGATCGTTTGGTGCATGCTTTTGAAGAGCATTCACTAAGCCATTAAATGCAACGGTTATGATTGGATTCTCATCACCACCTAATGTGACATAAAAATAGTGGGTGTTGCCTGCTGTATTAGGTAAGCTTTTACTGAACTGTTTTACGACAACATTATCGTCATACCAAGCCGCAGGGCTAAAAGCAAAGTATGCATTAAATAACTCTGGTTTAGTAACCATGGTATATAACACAAAGCTACCTCCCGCCGAAAAACCTGTTAGCGTGCGCTGCCCGCTAATACGGTACTCTCCCTCTAAATAGGGTATTAGCTCTGTTTCAATAAACTTTAAAAACACATCAGCTTTACCAAATATTTCTCGTTGATTTTGATTGATTGGGCGCGCTTCTATCGCCACATCCTTACGGGCGTAAGGTGGCACTAAATCACGATTTCGTGTGTCATGCCAAAAAAGGTTCGGGATGGCCACGAGAATAACCTCATGCTTGTCATCGGTGCTTTCAAGAAAACTTAAAGCGTCATCCCAAGTATCAAGGTTAAAATTTCCGTCAGTTTTAATTATGAGCGGATAAGCTTTGTTAGGGTTGTAGTTTTTGGGCAAGCGAATGAAAACTCGGCGCATTTCTGAAAGCGCATTCGACTTGATATCTATATCAATAAAGCGTGAACTATAGTGCTGTTGGTATTTCATCGCGATATACAAGCCTGTAGCTAACAAAACAAATGTAATAAGCCAAGCTAGATACTGAAATCTAAATTTTAGTAATGCCATTTTATATCCTTAATCAATAACTTAATGACACTACTTCAATTATAAATATTAGTTAATAAGACAATTGTAACAGGGTATTAGTTAGCCTCTTTCACCGACTTAACTGTGATACAAGATATTCATTACACACTTCGCTCGATAATCCAATAGCTCGCAGCCGCCATTACCAGCACTGATCATGTAATTCGAACTTTTGATAGCTTTCATCGAATCGCTTTATTTGTGTAACGGGGGTTTACAGTTTGCATAAAAAAACCGCAGCTTAATGTCTAAGCTGCGGTATTTTTTAATAAAGCATATTTACTTGTTAAGTAAATGCTTTTCGAAGAAGTTAGCCATCATAGTGTGATAGTGTAGGGTAGTGCCTTCACCTTCACGGAGGCTGTGAGAACGGTTCGGGTAAGAGAAAAACTCGAACTGTTTATTGTGCTTAACTAATTCGTTAATTAAACGCTCTGAGCCTTGGTAGTGTACGTTATCATCTCCGGTACCATGGATCAGTAGCAACTTACCTTGCAGGTCTTTTGCAAAGGTGATCGGAGACGTGTTGTCGTAACTTTCAGGATCGGTATTTGGGTTACCTGCATAACGCTCTTGGTAGATAGTATCGTACAAGCGAATATCAGGCACTGGGGCTGAGGCAATACCCACTTTATATTTATCACCATGGCGGAATAACAAATTAAGCGTTGAACTACCACCACCTGAGTGACCCCATACACCAACACGGTCGGTATCAATGACATCCCAACGTTTTGCCATTGCATCAAGGGCGTCAACTTGGTCACGCACAGTAATAGAGCCTATTTTTTTATAGATAGATTTACGCCAATCTCTGCCCTTTGGTGCGCGCGTACCGCGGTTATCAACAGAGGCAACAATAAAGCCTTGCTGAGTTAGATACGACTTGTATAAGTAACTGTTACCTTCCCAACGATCTTGTACTGTTGAGCCCCATGGCTCACCATAAACATAGAAAACGATTGGGTATTTTTTACTTTTATCCATATTCGCTGGGAACATGATGTAGCCATCAAGCTCAACACCATCGCGCGCATTAACCGTAAAGAACTCGTGAGTCGGTAATTGTTCAGTCGCTAATTTCTCTTTTAGTGCTTTGTTCTCAACTAAGGTTTTCACATTGCTGTGATCGCTTACTTTGATGATCTCTTTCATTGGTGGAGTGCCAAATTTAGAGAATGTATGCATCGCCCAAGAGGTATCTTTAGACATGTAATAGCTGTTTGAACCATCAAATGACGCTGGCGTTACGCGCACCGGTTTAGAGCTGCCATCAAGCGAGGTACGGAATAAGTAACGTTGGCCAGGCTCGTCCGGTGATGCAGTAAAGTACATAACGTTTTTATCTTCGTTGAGCGCTAGCATATCAATGATGTCGTACTCGCCCGGTGTTAAATCAACAACCGTTTTGCCATCGCGAGATACACGGTACAAATGGCGCCAACCATCACGCTCACTGTGCCAAATAAAGAACTTACCGTCTTTTGACCAGTTTGCTTTATAAAACCATTCAATAAAGGCATCGTCTTTATCTTCAAGAATTTTAGTCAGCTGTTGTTTTTGCCAGTCGAATAACCAAACCTTATTGTGGCTTTGCGGACGGTTAAGATCTTGGATCATCAAAGATTCACCTGTGCCTGCCCAGCTAATACGTGGAATATACCGATCGCGATTATCGCCACCTAGTTCAGCCCAGCGAGTTTTCTTGTCGCTAAGACTTACCACCCCCACTTTAACCGCAGAGTTCATCTCGCCGGCTTTTGGATACGGGAATTCTTTAAGGGTAGGGTAGAGATCATCGGTGTTATTGATCATGGTGAAGTATTTCACGCCACTGGTATCAAGCTGCCAATAGGCAATTGATTTATTATCTGGACTCCAGCGGAAACCATCACGAATGGTAAATTCTTCTTCGTATACCCAGTCAAAATTACCATTAACAATGGTGTCGTTACCGTCAGTGGTTAAAGCAGTCACAGCCTTGCTGCCGACTTTTTCCATGTAGATGTTGTTATCACGCACGTAAGCTACTTTTGAGCTATCTGGTGAGAACTTAGCAAACATCAGCTTTTTCGCTTCGATGTTTTCGCCACCTAACTGATACAGCGAATCAGTTTCGAGGTTTAATAGCCAAAAATCACCACGGCTACGTGAGCGCCACACTTGCTCGCCATTGGTAAAAACCATCAGCCATTTACCATCTTTAGACCATTGATAGCTTTCAACAGTGAGTGGCTCTTTCTCACCTTTTGGAATTAATTTTTCGTAGCTAACCAGTACCTTACGACCCGTCCCATCAGCGTTATAAAACACAATATCATTGCCTTTTACGCCGTGCTCGTCGTCTTTAGCTTTATCGTCTTGGCTGTTTTTATCGCTTTCGCGCTCTTCAAGTACCGTATAACCAGTACCATCATCGAGCCACGTAAAATAGGTGCTACGCTCAGCTTTAAAGTCTTTTTCTTTATAAATTTGTTCAAGCGAGAGCGAATTAGCCGTTGCGTTCACTGTTGCTGATGGCGTGCTCGCTTGCTCTGTACTTGAGCATGCTTGCAAACCTAAACCCGCAACCACAGTAAACGCAAGGGTTGATGTTTTTATCAAGTTCATTTTGTTGTTCCTAGGTTTTAACTTACCTAGCGTACCAAATTAGACGAATAAAATCTGAGCTTTTATCGTGCTATCAGGGGGGTTGAACTTAAACTCAATCGTCCCACAAGAACATACTGGCTTGCTTATTGGCAATACGTAGTTCGTAGATATCACTACAAGGGCGCATCGCCGCACCATAGCAAACATGTAACGGCAATAAGTGCTCTTCTCGAGGATGACTAAAACGCGCCGCAGGGGCCATTTGCCATTCTAATAGCTTAGCTTGTCGCTGTTTTTCACTCAGCTCAGTATTACCACACACATCGACTAACCATTGCTCAAAAGCGATATTTTGCGCTTTAATTTCAGCGGTTTCAGGGGTGAAAAATGCGCGCATATTATGAAAAGTAAAGCCAGAACCAATGATCAATAAATTATCGTAATCAAGCTGCTGTAAAGCCTCACCTATCGCTAGGTGTAAGCTTGGCTCAAGGCTTGGATGTAACGACAATTGCACACAAGGTATATCTGCTTCTGGATACATAATCTTCAAAGGCACATACATACCGTGATCAAAGCCACGAGATGGGTTTAATGTGCTATCAATATTAGCCTTTGCCAATGCCTGATGTACTTTTTCGGCAAGGGCTGGTTCACCTGGGCTTGGGTACTCAATACTGTAAGCAGGCTCAGGAAAACCATAGTAATCATAAATTAGCTCAGGAGCAGCGCTCGAAGTGATGCTAATTGGGTTCGCTTCCCAGTGCGCACTCACCATCAAAATAGCTGACGGCTTTTGAATTTTTGCAGCAATAGACTGCAAACAAGTGACCATATCGGCATGACTTGGATCGCCAAGTAAAGGCATAGGACCGCCGCCATGAGAAACAAAGAAAACGCGTGGCTTTTGCATAAATGTGCTCCTTAAATACACTTTTCACTATAGTGCACGCACAGAGATACAAAAACTAGCCAGAAAAACGCACAACTAGAGTGTGAATTTACACACCACTAGTTTGTAAGTACTAACTTAGAAGCCAAGCTACGTTCATGGCGGGCACTTGCCCTTTTAAGCCACCTTCGAGAGGCTCTTTGCACAGTAATGTTAGTTGATAAAAAGCATCGTAGTGCTGATGTAGCTCATCGGCTACCACACTAAACGGCGGACCCGAAAACTCATTTTGCTGATACTCAAAGACCACCACTAATTGTTTTGCTCTATTGGTTAACTCTAGTAAATGTTGGGTATATCGAATTCGTACTGGCTTTGGTAGCGCAACTAAAGCGGCACGGTCATAAACTGCGTTGATAGTGCCAAGATCAGCTGCAGTAAGTGCAAAAATATCACCCACCCAAACGGTTAGATTTGCGCCTTGGTAACATAATAGTTCGCCGTGTTGGCTAATTTCGGGTTCTAGCTTTAACTCATCAAATAACTGCTTAATGGCAATCTCACTCAGTTCAGCCCCGACAACACGCATACCTTGCCCAAGTAAATAATGAATGTCGTGAGTTTTTCCGCACAGTGGTACAAAAACAGTATCGCCTTGCTGCAAATTCAAGTTAGTAAAATACTGATCTAGATAACGGTTAACGTCTCCTTCATGAAAACCAATTTCGTTATTTTCCCAACGTTGATGCCAATGCTTTGCGTCCATTACATACTCCTAAATAAATTGAATGAATTGAGCTGATAAATATATTCCGACACCAAAAAGTAGGTGAGTTACAGCACTTTTTAAGCGGGCTTGAAGTGGGTTTGCTGTTTTCGTAGCCATTATCCCCATCCCTAAAGCGGGCTGCATAACAAAAAATGGCATAGATACGCTAGCTAATCCAAATATAGATGCAGCGATTAAGGTGGGCTGTTCAAGCCAAGCAATACCGACCAATAATATAAAAAGAAACGAAAATAAAACACCAATAAAGTAGTGTAAACACCAGCCAAACACGCACTCAAACTGCTTAACTGGACTAGTTGCTATATTCAGGTGCTTAAACTTTCCATCTAATAAACCCAAGCCCCAACGGCCAACTAAACAAAAGTTTAATGACGGTATCTTAAACACTTTAGCCAGCATAAAAGCATAAAGATCAATGAACAAAGTCGCCGCTATGCCTACAAAAGTTATCACATAAATATCATTAACACTCATAATTAGATGCTCTTAAATGATTTAATAAAAGACATGATATCTAATTGCAAAAATGCTAAAAATAGCAAGATAAGCAAACTATGATTGCATAAATGAGAACATGATTGACGATATTGCTCTATTCATACAGATTGCTAAACAAGGCGGCCTAAGTAATGCGGCTGAGAGCTTGTCGTTGCCTACCGCAACTGTATCGAGACGCTTGCAACGACTTGAGCAACGCCTAGGCGAGCAGCTTTTAAATCGCTCAGCAAGGCAATGCACGTTAACACAAGCAGGAGAGGTATATTTTCAAAGTTATGTTGAATTAATTGAGCAGTTTGAACAAACTCACCGCCAGCTTAATGATCAAAAAGCACAATTATCAGGAAAGCTTAAAGTTTTAGCACCTCTGAATATTAGTCATGGTTTCTTAAAGCCGATGTGGCTCGCATTTACTAAACAGTACCCTGATATTCAACTTGAGTTATTGCTTAATAATCAACTTGAAGATCTCAGAAAAAGCCAAGCTGATATAGCAATAAGAGTCGGGCCGCAGGCTGATTCTATGCTCCATCAAAAAAAGTTAGGCAGTGCTGATACATTATTTGTAAGCACTAAAGCATACCTTAATTCGGCACCTGCCATAGAAGAGCCTGCAGATTTAAAACAGCATAGGTTAATTGGTACCACGTTGAGAAATAAATGGCAGCTAACTAATACACAAACAAATGCAACTCATACTCACATGTGCCGCTTTGCTAGTACTTTTAACGATACTGGATTTGTAAAATACTTAGTTTGTGATGAGCAAGGTATCGCTTTGTTACCTCGGTTTGAGGTTATCGATGAATTAAAATCTCAGCAGCTAGTTCAGGTACTGCCACACTGGCGAGGAGAAAACCGCGACATTTATGCCATCTGGCCAAGCGCACGTTTACTGAGTAAAAAGGCTGCCTGCTTAAAACAGTTTATAACTGACTACATGGCTGAGAAATTATAACGTCTGCCATTTATATTCCATCTGTTTGGCGGTCAGTAGGGCGTGTTCGTAACTAATAAATTCAGCGAGTAACGCTAGGCTCATATCAATGCCTGCAGAAATTCCCCCAGAGCTGGTAAACTTACCGTCGGTGACCCAACGAGTATCTGAAATCACATTGAGCTTAGAAAACGTAGCAGCCAGCTCAGGTTGATCTTGCCAATGAGTCGTGACATTTTTACCGTTCAAAAGCCCTGTTTTGGCAAGCAAAAACGCCCCCGTACAAACACTCGCAACACGCTTGGTGTTAGTAGCTGTGTGTTTTAACCAAGTAATAACCTCTGCTTTTTCTAGCTCTCGTGTATGGTCGCCACCAACCACAACAAGGAGATCAAGCGAAGGGCAGTCAGCAAAGCTGTAATGGGGGTTTACACTATAACCACCGCGGGCAAGTACAGGACTATCACTTTCGGCAATTAAACTCACTTGCCAATCATTATTCGCTAGGCGCTTAGCAGTACTAAACACCTCAAACGGACCTGAGAAATCGAGTACTTCGGCATCATCATAGATGTAAATTCCAATATTCATACAATTGTTCCTATTATGTGGATTTATTTCTCAAGTAAAAAAACGTACTATGCCATTTTTGCAGTTCGTTAATGACATATTATTAAATTGCGCACTGTATACAAACAAAACTTCAAGGCATTGTTAATGCGTTTTTTATTTTTATTGAGCGTGCTGCTGGTTGGTTGTAAAACAACACAGCAAAGCGTTGCTGAAATTAGTGAAGTATCGCCGGGCACTATTTATTTTCAGGGCGAAACATCAAAGCAAAATGTTGAAAAGTTCGAACAGTTATTAGTAAGTAGCGATCAACAAATCAACACCTTGGTTATTAATAGCCAAGGTGGTGATGTGATGGCGGGTTTACATTTAGGTGGCTTAGTTCATGAATATCAACTCGATGTTGTGGTACACGAGCTTTGTGCATCGTCTTGTGCCAACTATGTACTTACCGCAAGCCCACATGTCCTCGTTGAAGAGCAAGCCGTTATCGGCTGGCATGGGGGCTCATTACAGCCATTATACGTGCCCATGGAGCAACCGCCTGAGGTCGCTAGCTATATAGCAAAATGGCAAGCCGCAGAGCGACAATTCTTCGATATCATTAATGTTGAACAGGCGGTTACTATCATAGGTATGATGCCTGGTATTACAGAGAAACGTGATTCTGCTATTTATAGTTACGACGCCCAAACCCTGAAGCGTTTAGGGTTACATATTGAGTTTGCTGGTGCGCAAACAGGGAAGTCAGCAAGTGGCGAAAAAATCGCGCAGGTATTCGAACTTGAAGAGTCTGTACTTAACCACTTTTTAATGCTCAACGATATCGTTTCAGCCGAACTTATTAACTAATAAAAAGCCAACATGACGTTGGCTTTTTTGTATCGCATTTAATCTAACTCTAATTGGGCTTTTTCAACAGTTTCCGCGGGTAACTCTTTTTGAACAGAAACCCCCAACTCTTTGAACTCAGAGGCCTGCTTAATCAAGTTTCCTTTACCGCGGTACAGCTGAGAAAACGCTTTATCATAGCTTTCTTTGGCGCGGTCTAACTGCTTACCAACCCCTTCCATACTGGTTAGGAAACCATTGAGCTTGTTGTAAAAACGCTCAGCACGGGCGGCAAGCTCTTTTGAGTGTTTAGTTTGCTCTTCAAAACGCCACAATTGTTTTACGATGTTCAAGCTAGTCAATAAGGTCGTTGGAGTTGCAACTAAGATATTTTTTTCGATTGCTTGCTGATAAATATCACCCTGGTACTTAAGCGCTTCAACAAATGCAGACTCTATGGGTACAAACATGATCACCACTTCGGGGGAGTTAATACCTGGTAGTCTGTCGTAGGCTTTGCTTGCTAACTCGTTTATACGTGATTGCACCGCCGTGACATGCTCTTTAAGCGCTTGCTGCGCTTCAAGCTCTGTATCGGCATTTACATAGCGTGTATACGCGTTTAAAGAGGTTTTCGCATCGATAACTAAATGACGTTGCTGAGGTAAATACACCACAACATCTGGGCGTAGACGGCCATCTTCTGTGTTAAACGATACTTCTCGCTGATAATCTACTCCAGCACGCAGCCCTGCGCTGTCTAGTACATTTTCAAGCATTAACTCCCCCCAATTACCTTGGGTTTTCTTTTGCCCTTGTAATGCGGTGCTCAGCCTATCAGCTTGTTCGGTGATAGCTTGGCTTTTAGCCTGTAAATGCAATAACTCAGTTTTTAGTGCTGCACGCTGCTTTAGATCTTCAACGTGGATCAATTCCATCTTATCGCGAAAGCCTTTTAGCTCACCCTGAACCGGTTTTAAAAGTTGCTCAATACTCTCTTGGTTTAAGGTTTTAAAACGTTGCGATTTTTCTTCAAGGATTTGATTAGCGAGGTTTTCAAACTCTTTTTTGAGTTGCTCTTTGCTTTCTTTGATATGACTAAGCTGCTCTTTAAAATGCAGTTCTTTTTGTTCTATAGTGCTTCTTAATGTACTTAAATCAACATCGCGCTGATTAAGTGCAGCTTTAGTATCAGCAAGCTCAGCTTCAACTTGACGCCAAAACTGGTTGTATTGTTGTGCTTGCTTTTCTTGTTCAACAAAGCGGGTTTTAAAGTGTTGAGACTCATCACGTTGTTCAGCGTAATCTTGCTGTAACTGCGAAAGCGTAAGTTGGCTTTGTTCAAGTTGCAGCTGCTTTTGTTCTAAATGATTTTGCTGGATTTGCTGACTATTTTGCAGTTCGGTTAATTCATTTTTTAAGCGACTTTTTTGTAAGGCAAAAATAACACCACTTGCAACAGCACCTACAGCAGCACCAAGCACACCACTTTGCCAATTAATCTGTGCAATCAGCTCTGTAATCATAACGAAAACTCAATAACTTAAAGACACATCATCATAACGAATTAGTGCTCAGCAGAGTAGGGGGTTTAGGCATAAAAAAAGCCAGCTCAAAGTGAGCTGGCTCTAACATTACTAAAATTTAGTAACCAAATGGGAAATCAACATAATGCTTATGTAAACTGCAATTTAACAACAAGCATAATAATAGACGCCCCAAAATTTGATTAGTTCAAAAAAACTTTAAAAAAATTTAATTTTTTATCAGAGCAAGCATTTGCTCTTCATCAAATTGAGTGAAACTCATTGATTTTTCGGTAAATAATGCATCAACAAGGGCTTGCTTATGCTGCTGCATTTTAAATACTTTTTGTTCAATTGAGTTGGCCATAATTAATTTATAAACAAAAACAGGGTTAGTTTGGCCAATACGGTAGGCACGATCTGTCGCTTGTTTCTCAACAGCAGGGTTCCACCAAGGATCAAAATGAATCACAGTATCAGCTTGAGTTAGGTTTAGCCCTGTACCACCGGCTTTAAGGCTAATTAAGAATACGGATGTATCACCTTGAGTAAACTCTTCGATAACACGGTCGCGGTGTCTTGTTTGCCCGGTAAGCATACTAAAACTGATGCCTAATTCATTTAATCGCTCTGCTATGACATCAAGTGCCATGGTGAATTGACTGAATATAATCACCTTACGACCTTCGCTAAGCATGATAGGCAAATGCTTAGATAACCATTCAAGTTTAGCGCTGCCAGCCTGTGAACTAGGGTCGATCAATTTTGGATGACAGCAGATTTGTCTGAGCTTTAATAATGCATCTAAAAAGGCTAGCTTACTTTTTTGCACACCTTGCTGTGCAAATAGGTCAACTAATTTCTGCTCTAAAGATTCAGTTATACCGGTGTAAATTTCCTTTTGTTTGCTCTCAAATTCAAACTCTTTAACTAGCTCTGTCTTCTCTGGGAGCTCTTGTGTTACCTGTGCTTTAGTGCGACGCAAGATAAATGGCATAATCAACGACTTAAGTTCATCAGCTCGGGCAACGTCGTTATCACGCTCAATAGGCGTTTGAAAATAGCTCTTAAAATGTGCTTGCGAACCAAGTAAAGAAGGCATTGCAAAGTCGAGCAAAGATTTAAGCTCAAATAAGTTATTTTCGATAGGCGTGCCGCTTAAGCAGAGCTTAAAGTCTGCATTAAGGCGCTTAACCAAGCGTGAAACCTGCGCAGCGTCGTTTTTAATATATTGCGCTTCATCAAGAATGATGTTTTCAAAATATAGTGGCGAATAAAAGGCAATGTCACGCTTCAACAGTGGGTAAGTTGTTAAAATACAATCTGCTTGCGACAACTGTTGTAATTGGTCGCTGCGCGCAGCACCGAAGACGGTGGTAATTTTTAAGTTACTCGCAAATTTATTAATTTCACTTTGCCAGTTACCAACCAAGCTGGTTGGGCAAACAATTAACGTGGGGCCTGCTTGTGGTGATTGCTTGGCATTAGCTAAAAAGGCAATAACTTGTAGGGTTTTACCTAGCCCCATGTCATCAGCCAAAATACCACCAAGCTGGTGACGTTTTAAAAAGTTAAGCCAATCAACACCGTGTTGTTGATACTCACGCAATTGCACACCCTGGTTTAAGCCTTGAATATCGGACTTTTTAATAAGCTGTTGTGAGCTATTTAATTCAGATAGATAAGCATCTAGAGCATCGTCAACAATATTAACCTTAATTGCTTTTTGCTCGATGAGCTTAGGCAAAAACGACAAAGGCATTAAGATTTCGTCACGGGTTTTAATATGCTCAAAACGTTCACGATAATCATTAAGCTGCATCATCGCGGCCTTTTCAACCACAGCAAAGCGTTTTCCTACAGTAAAGTAATAAAAGCGCTCACTTTGTCGATTAAGCGATTGATAAGTATTGTTATCAGTGACAAACAACTGTTGAGTTTTAACACCAGAGATCACGATTTTACTAACTATCTGATGACCTTTACCACGCTCAACTTGCAGTGAAAGTTGTTTAAGGACTTTGCCGACTGCTAACTCATCATTAATTTTCCAACCGCGTTTTAATAAGTTTGGAATTATTTCAAACTTTAACCAATGCTCATGAATAACTGATTGTTTATTAAAGATAAACTCAGTTTGTAAAGCCCCTTTACATAATTCAAAGCCAAGGTTAGTTAACTCATTTACAACGGTGTTTTCTAATGACTGGTTTAATATATCAGCTGGCGCCTGGCTTAAATCATACAAAGAGTTTTGATAATTAAACTGCAATCCTAAGCGGATTGTGCCCTCGTCATTATTAATACTGATGACAGGGAATACAGTTCGAGCTAGGCTTTTTTTGCTTTCCTTAAATGCATGAGGGATCACACCTTCACCAAAATTATCATTGAGCTGTTGATAAACGCGGTCAAAGTTCTCTGTGTGAATAGCAGGCATATTGGCAAGTAACGCTATTTCATCAGCCGTTAACGGAGTACGAATTCGGCCTACTTTTAGCTTTTCAGGGTCAAGGTAAGTAGGGGGGGTTGTTTTTAACAATAACCAATTATCTTGGCCAGCAAGCGTCATGCTCAATGACGTTAAATCTTTGTTTTGTTTCCAATCAAACTCTAACGCTTGCATACTGTCAGCTTTAATTGCTTGGCGCGAACGGCCTAAAAACAAACGCTGGGTGGCAATTAATTGCTGTAGTGCTGCAAAGCCCCATTGACCTTTAAGCTCTAGTTTACCAAGGGCATTTTGAGAACGGATCCAGCTATATAACCGAAAATCCGATTCTAATAAATCAGTAGGGGTTACAAAACTATTTAATTGCTGCTCGGTAAGGTTACGACCAAGAGTATAGTTATGCTCAGCGTCATAATTAGCTATTTTAGGAGTAAGGGTTACAACAGATTTCTCTACATCAAGAACAAATAATAAAACCTGTTTGGCATTGTCATTAGCAACTTGCTTAAGGGTTTTTAGCTCACTAAACCAATCGTTAATAATGTAGTCTTCACCGTAGTCACCTGAATGTTCAATTTTGAGTTTTAGGAGCACAGCTGCAATATGACGGCATTTAGTTTTAGAGCCACAAGTACAATGCGAATCGACCGAAAAACCACTTGGTAATTTACTGATCTCAATATGCTGAGTAAAGGTATTTCCTTCGTTACCAAACATAGATGCATCAATAACGCTAAAATCACTGTTATGTTCTAACCAGTTGATTTGGCCGTTCTGGTGATACTCTTTTGCTTTACTTAACACATGCGGCTTAAATAGCTGTTTGATGAAGCGCTCAGACAGAGGAAACTGAGTTTCTTGCTCTTGTTTGATTTCTTCAAAGATAGCTAATAAGTCATTTTTGGATAAGTTAGCAGACATAACGCTTTTGGCAGTAAAAACAAAAAATAATTCTGCCAGTATATGATCTATCGGCCCAGAGCTAAAGCACTATTGAGCAATATTGGACTGGTTGGAGCTGATAACTTAGTAAAAACCTGCTTTAAAATAAAATCAAAGCTGAAAACTGACATGCTGAGCATTTAACAAACAACAATCGCACAAGATATAAACAGGTTAATAACAAGGCAGGGGCTTTACAGATCAATTTTTTACTAAGCAATCTAATTATGAAACGAAAAGCCCTGTAAAGGGGTTATTAGTTGGTAAAAAACTGATCTGAGAGTGTAATAAGTACCAATTTCACTGGTAATTGATCACTATTTTACTAACAAAAGGAAGGGGGGAGATCACGCTTTTACTAACAGTAAAAGCGTGAGAGATCATTCTTTTACTAACTAATTAAAGCTATTTAATAGCTTAGTTAGCTGCTCTAAGCGTTTGTCTGTCATCACTTTATTATCGATTTTCACAGATAAATCACCGCTTTTGATGTTACGTTGTACGCTGACAAACTCACTATCAATAAGGGCTTCGCGACGGCTTGGCGCTGCAGGCTCAGCAGTTAATAGCTTGGTAATTGCAAGAGCACGTTTATCATCACTGCTAATTTGCGCTATTTCGCTATCACTACTTACGTCATTGACAAGCTTGGTAAACAGCTGCTCATCACGCTCTTTGGCACTAATAAGCTTTTTAGCGACTTCACGGCCAACATGATTCGCTGTTGGGTAAAGACTTAAAACCTCAGAAGGTAGGTTCTCATACGCTTTGATAGCATCAGCAATAGCAGTGTGTGATACACCCTCAATTGCCGCAATTTCACGATAAGAACCTTTTTTACCCTCAGCAATAAGCTCATCACGGGTCTGTTGATATGCTTGACCTAGCTCCCATAGACTTGGGGCAATGTATTGATCAGATGATACAGCAAGAATTTTAGCATCTTGATCTGTGAAATCTTCAGAGCTTAAAACTAAGTAATCAGAGTTACTTAAGATACATGCTTTACGACGACGAGAGCCTGCTAATACAAGCATTTCGTCACCTTTATCCCAACATAGGGCAGGGTGCTGATTACGGCCGTCTTCGGCAATTGCAGGAAGGATATCGGCAACTGACTTTTCATTTAGTAATGATTGTACACGACGGTTTTTACCATAGACCTTTGTTTTAGCTTCAATTTCTGAGCTTGGAATAACCTTACACACCAAAGTAATTTGACGTGTAGGATCGCTTGGAGCAGGCATACTGATAACATCACCAGCTGAAGCTTGCTCTAGCAAAGCATCTAAACTGCTACTTTCGATAGACGTTGAAAAAGGGTCTAAGCTGGTATCGTTTTTACGTTTTTTAGCCATTTTTATTAATTACCTTACTTAGCTGTATTTAGAGACGATTGAGTTGACTGCCAATTAGAACGGATCAGCATTTCAAGTTCATCTACAACATCTTTGATATTTTCTTGCGCACGAAGTAGTGACTCACGACTAGCTAAGCTATCTGACGTTTTTTGATCAAAAATGGTATTAAAAGAAGATGAGCTGGCGGTAATTGCCGAGCTATGATTGATTGGGTAACTCATTACTTGACGACCAAATGCACTACGAACATCTTTAACGATGTCGCGCTGTGAATGGTTCCCTTTAACATAGTTAGTTACTAAGAACTGCATGAAGTCCCAACCTTGGTGGCCAAGCGCAGCAACTGTATGGTAAATCTCGCCTAATCGCTTTAAGTATTTATTGTTTGCATCAAAGTCTACAGCTTCAGGATGAACAGGGATAAGCATCGATGTAGAAGCCATTAATGCATTATAAAACATAAAGTTAAGTGATGGAGCTGTATCAATTAGAATAATATCAAATTGATCTTTTACCGGTTCAATAACTTTTTCGAGCAATTTATGATAGTGACGAGTTTTATCATAACTAGAGCTATCTTTTAATAAAGTTGCTGTTTCATGCTCGAAGTAAAAATCATCCATACCAGAAGGCAAAATACGAATATTAGGTATATGGGTAGGTAAGAAAGAGTTTGATACTAATTCATCCCAGGTTTCATTTTCATCGAGTTCAATACAGTCACGCATTAAGTCACCCACAGTAATTGGGTCTGGCTCACTTGGTGGGAAAAAGCTTGATGAAGAACCTTGTGGATCAAGGTCAATAATACCAATTCTGTAACGTTTAATATTGGTAGTAGCAAGTGCAGCGGCAATATTTACCATGCTGGTAGTTTTACCACAACCACCTTTTAACGAGTTAATAACGATAACTTGTAATTTATCATCAACTGTACGGTGATCAGGCTTAATATCCATGATATCAGCCATAGCAAAAATATTTACCAAGGTATAAGCGTAGTGGCCATTTGCACCACGTTTGATATCAAGTGCATCAAAGTCACCATTATCATGACGTCGTTTTAAGGTACGATTATTACAACCTAATAAGTCAGCGGCTGCTTTTTGCGTATAAGTACGAAGTTCTTTTTCTTCAGACTTTAAATGGGCACGATAATGTTGAATACGTCCTTCTAGCGATTTTTCAGCAACTTCTGCTGTCGCTTTTAGTAACCTATAAGTGGCTAGCGCATTATTATTGATAGACATACTTTCTTCCTCAAAGTTATGCTTTAAGTATAATGTCCATTCAAATTGCTGTAAACAAGTATTTAAGGCGACATACCTTTTATTTATAAGACATTTAATAAAAATTTGTAACTTTACTGATACTAAGTATAAATAAGTAAGTTTAATATCGGTTAAGTATATAGGTATATAAGGTTAAGATGCTAAAATAGTGAAGTATATGACTGATTTCATTAAATATTTAGTAAAAAGCCAGATCGTGTTTTTACTTGGTAAAGATCAGATCTTTAATGACTCGCAGATCAGCCAATTACTAAGCAAAAAATGAGCTTTCAACTTATACACAGCTTAACCACTGCTTTACTCACAAAAATAGTGGTGTAGATCAACTTTTTACTAACTAAATTATAAAGTTATGCACCGAGAGCATGACTAAAATGCACAATAAGTTGGTATGGATCTGATCTATAGTTGGTACAGATCAGATCTATGCTAACTTAAGAGCTGTTTATCCACATGGAGTTTTAAAAAAGCGATTTATGTCGTGTTAAATCGCTTTAAAAAGGTGATTAACAGGACATAATCTGAACTGAGTTAGTAAAATCGCGACCTATCAACTATAACTTAGTAAAAATCTGATCTGAAAATCAGCAATTACGAAACAGTTAGTATAAAACTGATCCGAAGAAATTAATTATGATCGGATCAAGTTTATACTAACTTAAACATTTAACTTTTGAAGTTTTATGTGTTGTTATTAACTGTCGAAGAAAAATTGGAAATAAGAACAATGAGCCGAAAGGTCAACATCTCGGTAGATAACTTACCCGATACATTACGCGGGCAGATCCACGGGGTGGAAAGTGCAATAGATAATGAAAGTCTTGCACTATTTACAGACAACAAAGATGTGCGTGTTTCAATTGAAAATGCTGCACATGGTTTGAGAGCTTACTCAAATACATTTAATCATTATGATCTATGGGGACGATTTGTCCGTTCTGGTCATAAGAAGCTTCCGGTTGAAGAAGCACCAAAGAAAACCATCGTTACACGAAAAATCTCTGAAAAAGTAGACGGCATTCTATATGATGGTGAAATCAAAATTACACCTGCGGTAGTAAGCACAAGAAAAGATGGTGAAGATGTTGAATATCTTGTTTGGCCATCTGATCGTGAAGAAAAGGTCGAACGTGCTTTAATTCGATTAGCCTCTAAAGGTAAAATTGTAAAAATCAATTTTAAGTCTGGTATTCAATACGCAGTTGTTTTTTCAATGAATGAATTAGCGCAAGAGCTGAAAGCTGTTGGTCAGTCGATGCCTTATCCGCAAATCAAAGAATCATTAGAAGCATTACAAGGTTCTAAACTTTCTTTTAAATATTCAGCAACAGATACGCGTAACTCGGATATTGATGACTCATTTTACGAATCGAACATGAACTTTTTATCGTCACTTCATTTTAGTGGTAAGAAAGGTCAGGGTGGTAACGTAAAATGTGTAGCTTGTTTGAATGCCTTCGTTCATAACATGATCGATAACCTTGAATACAAAGGTTACTACTTTAATAGTGCTCAAGAATTAAAACGTGGTTTATCTCGTTGGATGATGCTGCGTTTATATCATTTATGGCGTTATGCAGCACCGGGTAAGACCTACCATTTCCGACTATTATCGATTATGGAAAAATATGGCTCTATTTATTCAACAGACGAAATTACCGAGAATAAATTAAAAGCTTTGCGTCGTGATATGACAACGACAATGAAAGACTTAATTGAGAAAGGTGCAATCTCTGAATATAACATTACCAATGTTAAAGATGACAAAACGGGAAATATTATTGATTACACATATGAGATGCATCCATCTGATCAATTTTGTGATGAGATTCTTACGCTGAATAAGCATAACAAACGAATCGAAATTCAAGGTGGTAAGCGCATTGTTGAAAATGCTGTTTTAATCGATGAAGATAAAATTGAAGAAATAGTAGAAGACTAAATTTTTAAATACTGCTAACTATAAAGAAAAGGCCACATATGTGGCCTTTTTAACATAATCAATCTGTTACTTGTTCTAAGTAAAGTCTATCAACTAAGAAATCATATTCTCTTTTTCGAGGATGACTTTCTGGTTTTTGGTAATCAGATAATGTACCAAGTTTTACATCTGGTTCTGGGTTTATCAAAATAAAAGGTAAAGCAGCACTGACATGATATCGGTTTTGAGCTGTATACCTTACATTAACTTGTGGACTAACTCTTGTTGGTCTACGAATTCGTAATTTTTCTTTATCACCTAAACTTGCAACACGACTTTGCTCTTGTGCAACTAGTGCTTGCCAAGAGTGTTGGTCTATCATTCTTGGATTAGAATAACTAGCCGATTTATCGAGCATTGCTAAGGCCATTTTTTTAGTTAGCGTTTTAGTTGCGTGTTTGTGCATCCAAGTAAAACGAACAGAGTAGGGCGATTCAGTTTCGAAGTGGATCTTACGATATGCAGCAAGTGTAATGAGATTAGGCACAGCATTATGAACCGCTTCAAATCGCGCATCATTATTATCGATAGCTATTACACTATTTTTAAAATCAGCTTTGGCTTTGTTTAACTGATTTATCCTTGCAATGAAATGTTGCTTATCGACATCTTTTAAAACTAATAAACCTGGATGTCTTTTTAAGACTCGACTACTTAATCCTGTCTTTTTATAAAAATCACCAAAGGAATTTAGAATTAACTTATGAGCATCATCGCCTTCAATTTTTTGTACACTAATTGAAGAAGGGACTTTCTTTTCGTCGTTTATATCGATATCTGGCAATTGATAATATAATGCCTTGTGAAAACCCACTTCCTTTAATTCTTCACAAAACAAATGAGTTAACTCACTTACTAAATCAAACTGACTGCGTATTTCTAACTTGGAACTCATAGGAACACATCTTACTTAAAGTTAATTCAATTCTAATCTTATCCCCTGATTATTTAAAGAAAAATTTCCACCATTGCTGACCTAATATATAAAGTTAATTAAGTATGATGTGTTCTCTCTATTGTTTGCTAGTACAACTTTTGAATTTGATCAATGTAGGACCTAAAAAGTATATTTTAAGCATGTAAAGCTAAGGTTACAGTAAGGCTTTGATTAAGTAAGATGTGTTCTTGTACTGTGTAGGAACAAATAAGGTGGTCAAAGAAGTGTAACTAACTGGTTTTAAACAATAAAATATTGGAACCTTAATTGTTATTTTCGAAACTATTTATCAAATAACGAAATAATCGTAAATAGCTGAATATTGTCCTTGAACTTAGTACGTGCAATAAGTTAGTTTTCGTTAATGGTCTATGTTAGGAATGAGGAAAGAACATGCAATCGTGGAACCCAGATAGCTGGAGAAAACTGCCGATACTTCAGCAGCCAGAGTACCCAGATCAAGAAGCCCTTAAATCTGTTGAAGGGCAATTAAAAAGCGCACCACCTTTGGTATTTGCCGAAGAGACGCGTAGTTTATACAAACAACTAGAAGCTGTATGCGAAGGTAGAGCCTTCTTATTACAGGGTGGTGATTGTGCAGAGTCATTTAGTGACTTTAATGCCGCAAATATCCGCGATACATTTAAAACCCTTTTACAAATGGCCGTTGTTCTAACTTATGGTGGTAAATGCCCTGTAGTTAAAATTGCGCGTATGGCAGGCCAGTACGCTAAGCCTCGCTCATCAGATTATGAGACAATTGACGGTGTATCTCTGCCATCGTACCGTGGTGATATCATCAATAACTTTGAATTCACAGAGCAAGCACGTGTACCCGATCCGCAGCGTTTAATGACGGCATATCATCACAGTGCTGCAACGCTGAATTTATTACGCGCATTCGCGCAAGGTGGTTTAGCCGATTTACATCAAGTAAACCGTTGGAACATGGGTTTTGTTGCTGCAAATCCACTTAAAGAGAAATACCAACAGCTAGCAGACAGAATTCAAGATGCGCTTGAATTTATGGAAGTGTGTGGTATCGACTCAACCGTTGCACCGAGCTTAAAAGAAACAGACTTATTTACATCACACGAAGCCTTGTTATTAGGATATGAAGAAGCACTAACACGCCGTGACCACTTATCAGGTGATTGGTACGATTGTTCTGCACACTTTGTTTGGATTGGTGAACGTACACGTCAACTTGATCATGCACACATCGAATTTTTTAAAGGTATTAAAAACCCAATTGGTGTGAAGGTTGGCCCAGGCATGGACCCAGATGAGCTAATCAAACTTATTGATACAGTTAACCCAGATAACATTCCAGGTCGCTTAACGTTAATTACACGAATGGGCGCTGATGTTCTTCCAGAGAAACTACCGGCACTAGTACGTAAAGTACAACAAGAAGGCCGTAAAGTTATTTGGAGCTCAGATCCAATGCATGGTAATACAGAGAAAGCGAGCTCAGGTTATAAAACACGTAGTTTTAATAATATTCTTCGTGAAATTAGCCAGTTCTTCGCAGTACACAAAGCTGAAGGTTCATACCCTGGTGGTGTTCACCTTGAAATGACTGGCCAGCACGTGACTGAATGTACTGGTGGTGCGTATGGATTATCTGATGAAGATTTAGCACAACGCTACCGCACACAGTGCGACCCACGTTTAAATGCGGATCAAGTTTTAGAACTAGGTTTCTTAGTTGCTGATTTATTAAAAGACGCACGTAAGTAACAATAAGTTATTCAAAAAAAGGCTGCACATTGCAGCCTTTTTTAATGTCCGATACTAAATAAGTTAGTACTTACGTCTTTCAAGTCCAGTATCAGATATAATCTTTGCAGAAATTTCTTCTACTGAATGATGAGTTGAATTTAAAAATTGAATCTTCTGCTTTTTATAAAGCATTTCTACTTCACGTACTTCGATACGACATTGTTTTAAAGATGCATATTTTGAATTTGCCATACGTCGCTGGCGAATATCGGCAAGGCGAACAGGGTCAATCGTTAAACCAAAAAGTTTATGTTTGTAAGCTTTTAAACACTCAGGCAGGGTGCCTCTTTCTAGATCATCTTCTGTTAGCGGGTAATTGGCTGCTTTAATGCCATACTGTAATGCCAAGTATAAACTAGTAGGTGTTTTACCGCTTCGGCTAACACCCACTAAAATAATGTCGGCTTCAGAGTAGTTTTTAATGTTAGCGCCATCATCATTGGTCAACGCATAGTTAACAGCATCAATACGAAAATCATAACTTTTCTCGTGCATTGAATGCGTTCTATGAACCTTCGGTACTGGCGCAACTTTTAACTCTTGAGAAATTTTATCACTGTATTGTGATAAAAAGTCATAACACACCGCACAAGACGATTTTATAATTTCACTCAGCTCGTGGTTTACAAAAGTGAAGAACACGAGTGGCTGTTCACCATCACGTTGCGCTGTTGAATTAATTAAGTTCTTAACTTCAATTGCTTTTTTTTCTGTTTCAACAAAAGGAATTGTTTTGTGATTAAACTCAACAGGAAACATAGATAAGGTCGCATGACCAAACACTTCAGAGGTGATTGCTGTTCCATCAGAAATATAAAATGCAGTTCTCATATTTAACCTTTTTATTACCTTTATCTGCAAAATAGGGGCTTCACGGTTTACGTGAGGTCTGTTGCCAGTGTAGAATGACTACGACCTTTTTAGAAGGTTTTCTTTCTTAACTCTCACAGTTAGTACTACAATTTGTTTATGGAGAAAGATCCGTGCAAGAATACGTTCTCTGGTATCAAGAGCTTGGTATGCAAGATGTTCCTCGTGTTGGCGGTAAAAACGCTTCACTAGGTGAAATGATCTCAAACCTAGCTAACGCTGGTGTTCAAGTGCCAGGTGGTTTCGCTACAACCGCTGATGCATTCAATGAGTTTCTAGAGCAATCTGGTTTAAACTCAAAAATCCACGATATTTTAGACACATTGGATGTGGATGATGTAAATACACTCGCTAAAGTCGGTGCCGAAATCCGCCAATGGATTATCGATACACCATTCCAACCAAACCTAGACCAAGCCATCCGCGACGCATATAGCCAACTACACGGCGACGCATCACAAGATGTTTCATTTGCAGTTCGCTCATCTGCTACAGCAGAAGACATGCCAGACGCTTCATTCGCAGGACAACAAGAAACGTTTTTAAACGTACGTGGTATTGATGCAGTAATGACTGCTATCAAACACGTGTTTGCCTCACTATTTAATGATCGCGCTATTTCTTACCGTGTTCACCAAGGTTATGACCACCGTGGTGTTGCATTATCAGCTGGCATCCAACGCATGGTTCGTTCAGATAAAGCAGCTTCAGGTGTTATGTTCAGTATTGATACTGAATCTGGCTTTGAAGATGTTGTATTTGTCACTTCAAGCTATGGTCTTGGTGAAATGGTTGTACAGGGTGCTGTAAACCCAGATGAATTTTATGTTCATAAACCAACGCTTGCTAACGGTAAACCTTCAGTAGTTCGCCGTAATATTGGTTCAAAAGCAATCCAAATGATTTACTCTGCGGATGAATCACATGGTAAGCAAGTAGAAATTGTTGACGTAGATTCGTCACTTTCAAACAAATTCTCAATCACAGATGCTGAAGTTCAAGAACTTGCAAAGCAAGCTGTGATCATCGAAAAGCACTACGGTCGTCCAATGGACATCGAGTGGGCAAAAGACGGCAACGACGGTAAACTTTACATCGTTCAAGCACGTCCAGAAACAGTTCGTTCAAACGAAGACGCTAACGTTATGGAGCGTTTCCAATTAAATGGTACAAGCACTGTTGTTGCTGAAGGCCGTGCAATTGGTCACAAGATTGGTTCAGGTACAGTACGCGTACTAGATTCAATTGATGAAATGGACAAAGTACAACAAGGTGACATTCTAGTTACTGACATGACTGACCCAGACTGGGAGCCAATCATGAAACGTGCCGCTGCGATTGTTACAAACCGTGGCGGTCGTACTTGTCACGCGGCAATCATTGCACGTGAATTAGGTATTCCTGCAGTTGTTGGTTGTGGTAATGCAACTGATTTAATTCAAGCAGGTCAAGATGTAACTGTTTCTTGTGCCGAAGGTGACACAGGTTATATCTACGAAGGTATTTTAGATTACGAAGTACTTACTTCACGTGTTGATGAAATGCCAGAGTTACCAATGAAAGTTATGATGAACGTAGGTAACCCTGATCGTGCATTTGACTTTGCACGCTTACCTCATGCCGGTGTTGGCCTTGCTCGTGTTGAATTTGTAATCAACCGTATGATTGGTGTTCACCCTAAAGCACTTCTTAACTTTGATGCTCAATCTGACGAGCTAAAAGCTGAAATCTCAGAAATGATGGCAGGTTATGAATCACCTGTAGAATTCTATATTTCTAAGCTTGTTGAAGGTATTGCAACACTAGGTTGTGCGTTTGCACCTGAGCGTGTCATTGTTCGTATGTCTGACTTTAAGTCAAACGAATATGCAAACCTTGTTGGCGGCCAACAATATGAGCCGGAAGAAGAAAACCCAATGATTGGTTTCCGTGGTGCAGCACGTTATATCTCTGAAGATTTCCGTGACTGTTTCGCGTTAGAGTGTGAAGCGATTAAACGTGTTCGTAACCAAATGGGTATGACTAATATTGAAATCATGATCCCATTTGTTCGTACGCTTGAAGAAGGTAAGCGCGTTATTGAATTACTAGAAGAGCATGGCCTTAAACGTGGCGAAAATGGTCTGAAAGTAATCATGATGTGTGAATTACCATCAAACGCGTTACTTGCAGATGAGTTCTTAGAATATTTTGATGGTTTCTCTATCGGTTCAAACGACTTAACTCAGTTAACATTAGGTCTTGACCGTGACTCAGGTTTAATTGCGCATCTATTTGATGAGCGTAACCCTGCAATCAAGAAACTATTATCAATGGCTATTCAAACTGCTAAAGCAAAAGGCAAATACGTAGGTATTTGTGGTCAAGGTCCTTCAGATCATGAAGACTTTGCAGCTTGGTTAGTTGAGCAGGGCATTGATTCTGTTTCTCTGAACCCAGATACAGTATTAGAAACTTGGTTATATCTTGCTAAGAAATTAGCCGACTAAGTGACTTTATTTAACTAAAATAAAGATTCTAATATAAAAAATGCCAGCACTTAGCTGGCATTTTTGTTACTTCGAAGGGCGTGTTGACCTTTTATGATTGATTTTGCAGCAGTGTGTTTGGTATTAAGGCAAGGCAGAGCCTGTGTAGTGTGGTTTTTTCACATAAATAGGCGATAACGCAGCATCAATGCCAAACACGCGTTGCCCTTTGGGTTCTTTCTAGGGGCGATTAACTCTTTGTTACCTACATGGATGTAGGTAAGGAGCGTGAGCAGGACGCGGTAGCTTTGCTCGATTTTTACTTAGCCCACTAGGTTACAAATCTCGCGCCGCGATTAAATCGCCCCAAGAGTGAACAAAGTCTAATCTATAAAGGGCAACACGCCCTTTAAATCAGCGAGCAAGTTTTTTATCGATATAAGCACATGACTTAGTCAGAGCCTTTTGGCACAAGGTTAAATAATCACGCGCTTTAGGATAGTAAAAAGATAAACAGAAAAGTCCTGCAATAAAGAAGATAAGCGACGGTCCGGGAATAATGACAAAAACTAAACCCAATAACATGCACAAGGCACCTAAACTGATTAATGCATTTTTTTTCATCTGACTATCTCATTTGCTGCTTTAATACACAGTATAAAAGTATTGCCCCTGAAATCGATAAAAAGAGTGTTACAAACTGTAAAATCTTCAATTTATCTTAGCTATTAGCATGATATAATTTGCAAAATGCCTTAATTTATCACCGTCATGATAGCAACAATAAGCCAACAACAAGCCGCCACAGAACTCGTATCTAATTACTTAGAAACAATTAAAAAACAAGGTTTTAGTGGTGATACCGATGCAAGCTTTTCTACACGTTTAAGTTTATCGACCGATAACAGCGTTTACCAACAGGTACCTCAAGGTGTCATCTTTCCAAAGTCAGCAAAAGACATACAACTTGCTATGCAAATTGCTTCACGTGATCCTTTTTTATCACTGACTTTTGGTCCACGCGGAGGCGGTACAGGTACTAATGGCCAGTCGCTAACCCCAGGTATAGTTGTTGATTTATCTCGCTACATGCGTGAAATCTTAGAGATCAATGTCGAAGAAAACTGGGTTCGCGTGCAAACGGGTGTAATAAAAGACCAATTAAACGACTTTTTGCGTCCTTATGGTTTTTTCTTTGCGCCCGATTTATCAACAAGTAACCGTGCAACAATCGGTGGAATGATAAATACAGATGCATCAGGTCAAGGCTCTTTGGTTTATGGCAAAACAAGTGATCACGTTTTAGGACTGACAACTTATCTTGTTGATGGCACTGAAATGTCAACAACTCCTATGCCTGTTGAAAAAGCAAAAGTAATTGCTGAACAAAACACGACAGTAGGTAAGTTATATAAAACAGTTCTTGATATTGGCCTTGAGAATCGAGACGCTATTTTAGAAAAATTCCCACGCTTAAACCGTTTTCTTACCGGCTACGATTTAGAACATATTTTTTCTGATGATTTACAAACCTTTGATATGAGCCGATTAATTACTGGTTCTGAAGGTTCATTAGGTATTGTAACTGAAGCAAAACTAAATATTACGCCCATTGCTGAATTTAAAACATTAATAAATATTAAATACGACAGCTTTGATTCTGCACTTCGTCATTCACCATTTCTAGTTGCAGCAAATGCAACTTCTGTAGAAACAGTCGATAGCAAAGTACTTAACCTTGCTCGAGAAGATATCATTTGGCATTCAGTATCGGACTTAATAACCGATGTTGAAAACAAAGATATGCAAGGACTCAACATGGTTGAGTTTAATGCAGTTTCACCTGAAGATATTAAAGATAAAGTAGACACTCTCTGTAAGCTACTCGATGAATGTGTTGAAAAACAAACTAATGGGGTGATCGGTTATCAGTTAACGAATGACAAAGCTGATATTTTAAAAATTTATGCAATGCGTAAAAAATCAGTAGGCCTTTTAGGTAATGTAAAAGGCAATCAAAAACCGTTAGCTTTTGCTGAAGATACTGCAGTACCACCAGAAAACTTAGCAGATTTTATAGTCGAATTTCGTGAACTTCTAGATAACCACAACCTACAATATGGTATGTTCGGTCATGTTGATGCCGGCGTATTACACGTAAGACCTGCACTAGATATGTGTGACCCTGAGCAAGAAAAATTACTTCGTCATATTTCAGATGAAGTCGTTAAACTCACTGCCAAATATGGCGGCTTGATGTGGGGTGAGCACGGCAAAGGATATCGAAGTGAATATGGCCCTGAATTTTTCGGCGAGCATTTATTTACACAACTTCGAAAAATCAAAGCGGCATTTGATCCAAATAACAGAGTAAACCCAGGTAAAATCTGTACGCCAATTGAAAGTAAAGACTCACTCGTTTCTGTTGATGATCAAAAGCGTGCCTGGTTCGACAAAGAAATTTCTATCGATGTTAAAACAGAATTTAATAACGCGATGACCTGTAATGGTAATGGCCTGTGTTTTAACTACGATGAAAAATCACCAATGTGTCCATCTTATAAAGTAACAGGTGACCGCCGTTATTCACCTAAAGGTCGCGCAAGTTTAATGCGCGAATGGTTGCGACTTCAAGAGTCTGAAAATATAGATTTACTCAATGTCGAAAAAGAATTAGTTAATGGCGAAGTAATCACTTGGTGGGAACGCTATCAACATAGTCGCGATAAGAAAAAAGGTGTTTATGATTTCTCTCACGAAGTGAAAGAATCAATGGATGAATGTTTAGCTTGTAAAGCATGTACAACTGCATGCCCAATAAAAGTTGATGTACCAACATTCCGTTCACGCTTTTTAAATTTCTACCACAGTTATTATGCTCGTCCTGCTAAAGATTACTTAGTTGCAGGCATCGAACAAACTGCGCCGGTGATGGCAAAGTTTGCTAAAGTGGTAAATCCAATTGTAAATACAAAGCTTGTTTCAGGTTTAATTAAAAATACCATTGGTTATGTTGATACGCCAAGCTTAAGCGTACCGCAACTTTCTAAACGTATTTCTAAAGATCAGCAATTTAATTTTGAATTACTTAACTCGCTTTCAAAAGAACAACAAGCAGAGTATGTACTAATAGTTCAAGATCCATTCACTAGTTTTTACGAAGCTGAATTAGTCGAAAGCTTTATTAAAGTGATTAAAGCGCTAGGCAAAAAACCGATGCTATTACCGTTTAAACCAAATGGTAAAGCTCAGCATGTAAAAGGTTTTTTAAATGAATTTAAAACAACAGCAAAAAATGCAGCTGAGTTTTTAAATTCACTGAGTGAAATCAACGCGCCTTTAGTTGGGCTCGATGCATCTTTGGTTATGTGTTACAGAGATGAGTATGTCTCAATATTAAAAGATCAGCGTGGTGACTTTAAAGTTGAATTAGCTCATGAATGGCTTCAAACGCAAAACTTTAAACAAGTTACTCTTGCCACTACAACGAGTTCGCCATTTAAATTATTAAGTCATTGTACTGAAACAACCGCAATGCCGAATGCTTCTAAAGTTTGGCAAACCATTTTTGCTGATCTAAATTTACAACTCGAAACTACCAGTACGGGTTGTTGTGGTATGGCAGGAACATACGGCCACGAAAAGCAAAACCAAGAAAATTCACGGGCTCTTTATGAAATGAGTTGGCAACCAATTATTTCTAATAATGAGCCTGAAACTATTTTAGCAACTGGCTTTTCTTGTCGTAGCCAAGTGAAGCGCTATGAAAAATTTAAGCCAAAGCATCCACTGCAATTAATTGCAGAGCTACTTTAAGTTGTAAAAATAAAAAAGGCGCTCAACGCGTCTTTTTTATTGGTAACTTTTTGCGATGGGCTTGGTACTCATGCCATGAATGAACACACTAAATAAAATGGTTGTTAATGTTACTGTGGCAATTTGTTCTTTGTTTGCAATTTCTGTATCCATAACCATTAAAGTGAAAACGATAGACGCCAATCCTCGAGGACCAAACCACGCAAAAGTAAGCTTGTCTTTAAAATTTAGATTAGTAAACATAAGTGAAAGTAGTACCGGCACAATTCTAAAAATCGTAACACTTAATAACGCATAAAAAACAATTGGCCAGGTAATATCATTCACAATTAAGTGACCACATACAAAACCAAATAAACACCAAATAAGTAGGGCAACGAATTCAGCGATATGCTCTGAGTCTTTAACTAATGTTATACGAATTTTTTTGGGTGCTAAGTAATCAAATAAAAGTCCCGCAACAAAAACAGCTATAAAACCACTGCCATGTAAATTTTGTGTTAAAGAGAAAATGGCCATCACTAAACCAATCAATAAAAATGGACTGCTATTATTTGCAAAGTAATGACGTGCTAATGCAATTTTTAAAAGTGGAATAAATACTGCCATCGACACACCTGCAATAACCAGTGCAACACCTAACTCTCTTGTAAAAACAAGTAAAGTATCAATTGTCGTTACAGCACTTTCTGGATTTTGAGCTAATAAAAGTAAAACTAAAAAGATGGGTACGCAAAGGCCATCGTTCAAACCACTTTCCGTATTGATTCCTTCGCGAACTTTTTCTGGTACCGATGTACATTCTAAAATTCCTTTGCTAAGCGCAGCATCCGTTGGTGTTAAAATAATCGCGATCAAGGCAGATTGAAAAAGTGATAACTCCGAAAAGAAAAACAATCCACCGGCAACACCTAACAGTAATGTCATCGGCAAAGCCACAAAAAGTAGCAGGCTAGGGTACTGATAACTATGTTTTAATACGGGGAGTTTTGATTTTGCTGCATCGGTAAATAAAAAAATACTTAAGGTTAATTCAACCAAAGGTAAAATGTCGCTGAGTCCGGCTTTGCCTAACTTAAACTCACTCGGCAAAAAGTAAGACATTGCAATTCCGACCAACACAAAAAACATCGGCCCAGTAATTTCTGTTCGCTCTAATTGCCGAATCGTCAGTGAGTAAAATAATAAAGCTAAACCGACTAACGCCAGTATTGTATATTCCATTAAACTTTCCTTTTTATTCCAGACTTTGCACGTTCTTTTATATTTGTTTGAATATAAATTTGATCCGTCGTAGCGATTTTTGCATGACCTAAATCTTCAGATAAATGTTTTAGCGGTCTTGTTTGAGCATCGTGTGTTGCACCGGTATGTCTTAACCAATGAGCAGTCGCCGCTTCAAGTTGTTCCGCATCATCTTTAAAGCCGTCTTGTAAGAGAGACTGTTTTGCTAAGTCAAAACTTTGTTGTACCAAACGACGAATTTGTCGAACAGTCATTCCCCCTTTACCACGAATTTTGTGAACAAGCGGCTCAGCTTCATCAACACGGGGCAGGGCAGGTAAACCACGGTAAAGCCTATAACGTTTTAGATAAGATATAAAATCTTCACTTAAGGTAACATCGCGTAATTTGTTACCTTTACCCATAATTCTTAAAAACCAAAAACCATCATTATCTTGCCAAAAATGTGACATAACCGGCGACCACTGAGGGCGCTCGGATAACTCAGAAATTCGTAGATACAATCCTTTTAAGCAAGCGAGAGTAAATAAATTTCTTTCTAAATCAGGTTGTTGCTCACATAAATCTCGAGTAACGCCAAATACATACTCCCATTGAATATCACTGAGTGTATCGGGGATTTTAATTTGCGATTGCACAACTAAGTAAGGGCTATTCTTTTTAACAACCGGTACAAAGTTAGCAAAGGTTTTTTCTTCTAAAATTGCGAACTTATAAAAAACATTGAGTGCTGTAAACATAGCTGCGAGTGTTTGTTGGCTAGCAATATTTTCTTTATTGATGAAAGGGCGCCAATTTGTATTTAGTCGTCTTATGCCTTGTTCATCTTTATAACGCCATTGCACTGAATTTGATAACCAGGCTGAATCTGGTTCAACCATAAAATCAACATAAGCTTCAATATCGTCACGTTTTAGATCAAATACCGATTTTTCAGCAACCAACCACGACCATAAACAAAAACGCTCAAGCTCATTTCGAAAACGATTAAATGTGGCTTCTGATTTTCGGCCATACACATATAAAAACTGATAAAGAAAAACTAAGTCATTTTTTGATTCAGCAACAGTCAATCCAACTTGATGTATAAAGTTATCAAGTTCTGGATATTCTGTTGCAAGAGTATCATCTTCAAGATGGGCAATTTGGTAACGCAGTTGTTTTAGTGTATCGACGAGAGCAACGAGCATAATGATGTAATATCTTGTAAAATAGCTAGTTATAAGATTACCATAAAGTCCGATACTGTCTAGTATTGGACTTAATATATCTTTAGTATTTGCAACATTAACTAGATTGCCATACTAATATTCAAGGAATATGTATGAAAAAGTTTATCGCTATTAGTTTAGTTTTAATCACTTCAATTTTAACCGGTTGTGCTACAACAGGCAGTGCATCTCCCGATGAAAAACGTGCTTTAGTACAAAGCATGAAAAACAATACATTAAGTGAGCTTTACACTCAAAAACCTGATGTTAAACAACAAATTGCTAACTCTGCTGGTTATGCGGTTTTTGATAATGCCAATGTAAATGTTGTTTTAGCCAGTTTTGGCGGTGGCTATGGTGTTGTTAAAAACAACCTAACCGGTAAATCAACTTACATGAATATGGGTGAAGCGGGTTTAGGTCTAGGTTTAGGTGTTAAAGACTTTAATGTTGTGATGGTCTTTCATAACCAAGCAGCAGTAAATCGCTTTATTGAACATGGTTGGGCATTCGGAGGAAATGCAGATGCAGCAGCAAAATATGAAGATAAAGGTGGCGCTTTAGTTGCCGAAGCAATTGCAGACCAAGTAACTGTTTACTCTTTAACCGAAAATGGCCTTGCGTTACAAGCGGTACTGAAAGGCACTAAGTTTTGGGTAGATTCTGAGCTAAATTAAGCTATTTAAAACCCTTCTAAAAGTGGGCTAGTTAGCAACCTAACTCCCGCTTTTAATTATTTTAGCTAATTTAACATAACGTAATTTATGGGTAGTTTCTATATTTTAATCTTTAGGTATAGGCTATTAAATTGACTAGTTTTCTAAATTCACATTTCTAATGATTTAATACTTAAAACTGCTGTTCATTTCAAACTTTTTATTTATCTATGCTATCAGAAATTTCGTATTTAATTCATAAGCCACTAATTTTACTTAATATTATTTCTTCATCTTATTATAGTAAGACTTTCGGGTTGGGCCATAAGGCTTAGGCCTCAATACCGCTCACGAATCACATTAGTCTAAACAATAATAACAAGGATTCATCATGAGGAAGTTTTTTCTAATCATCATAATTGGCTATTTCGCATGGGATTATTATGCAGTTAATTATGGGGGTATCTCACCAACACAAACGCTTCAAACAAAAATTATTGATCCCGTAAAATCAAATTACAGCCATAATCGAGATATCACAATATCTGATTATGAAAAGCCAGAGTATGAATGTGATGGCCGACAATATTGCAGCCAAATGAACTCTCTAGAAGAAGCGTTATTTTTTACTAAAAATTGCCCTAACACAAAGTTAGATCAAAGCCCTGGTGAAGCCCCCTGCCAGAGTGATTTTATTTTGCGAGATTAATGTATTTTAAAAATCAAGTTGGCTAAATTTTACAATTTAGCTAACTTTTAACCCATATACCCAACTTTTCTTAGTTAAATAATATTAACTTTTGTAACATAAAACCGGAATTTTCCTAGTTCTTTATCACGAATTTATCGCTAAATTGTTTATAAACATTAGTGTTCAAATTAACACTACCTCTTTCTGGTTCAGACTGTTTTTACTCCGCTAATTTACTTTCTGAACTTAAAGCTGTACTTGGGTGATTTTAACGTGAAACATAGAATTAATACCGATACCGAAGTTAAATTTTCTGAATCTGACATCCTCTTATCAACTACAGATTTACAAAGTCATATTACTTATGCCAATGATGAGTTTTGCAAAATAGCTGGTTTCACGCTAGACGAAATGCTAGGTAAGCCTCATAACCTTGTTCGTCACTCTGATATGCCAAAACTGGCTTTCGCTGATTTATGGCAACATCTAAAAAATGGTCAATCTTGGATGGGGCCTGTTAAAAATCGCTGTAAAAATGGTGATTATTATTGGGTTAATGCCTTTGTAACACCGATTAAAGATAAAAGTGGTCGTACCGTTGAGTTTCAATCAGTCAGAACTAAACAAAGTGATGATGTCGTACAAAGAGCGACCGCTGAATACGCTAAAATAAACAATAATCAAAAATCTCATGCTACAGCAGCCAAGTTCGATTCCACTCTTTACATAAGTGCCCTATTATTCATTAGTTTTTTAGGTTCGCTGGCTGCCGTTTTTAGCTCTGGATTCGATATTTTTAATTGTCTACTAGTTCTATTTTTAGCATCAGCTAATGGGCTTATGTATTTTTGGCGTCAAAAATATTTAGCGCTTATAAATAAAGCAAAACAAGTGTTTGATAACCCTTTAATGGCCTACCTCTACTCTGGTACTAATGATCAATCTGGCTTTTTACATCTTGCCCTTGAGATGCAACAAGCTAAATTAAAAGCGGTTGTTGGTCGTGTAAATGATGTGACCATGGGCGTTAATTACAACGCGCAACAATGTGCAGAGTCTGGTCATAACGTGACTGAACTTTTAAATAAACAAACAGATGAAGTCTCTCAAATTGTTGTTGCCACAGAGCAAATGACGGCCTCAATCAATGAGCTTTCATCGAGTACAATGCAATCTAATCAAGCTGCTGAAGAGTCAAACCAAGCAACCGAACAAGGCTCACTTGCGGTCAAACAAACGATAACTTCAATTAGTGAGCTTGATGAAAAACTCAAAGCAGCGAGTAGCCAAGTAGAAAACTTAATTGAAGGCAATCAACACATTGTTGCAATTTTATCTGAGATAAACGCCATTGCTGATCAAACTAATTTACTTGCTTTAAATGCGGCCATCGAAGCTGCCCGAGCAGGCGACCATGGCCGTGGCTTTGCCGTTGTTGCTGGTGAAGTACGTGCATTGGCCTCACGTACTCAGCAATCCACAGAAGAAATAAACAATGTATTAAATCAGCTCACACACGCCTCAAAACAAGCACAACTTGCCATGCAAGATGGACTTAATTTGTCGGCTAAAAGTGTTGAGCTTGCACATCAAAGTGGTGATAGTTTAGACCATATTAAAGCTCAGTCTATCAAACTAAGTGAACTCAATAGCATCATAGCGCATGCAATGAACGAACAACTCACAGCAAGCCAAGTTATTGCTACCAACTTAACGTCAGCACAAGACTTTGCTCATGAGTGTACAGAGCTTGGCCATACTTCGCAGCAACTTTGCGAAGCGCTCCTCAGTAAAGTGACAGAGCAAACTTCCTTGATTAATCAGTTTAAGTAGCGAAAGCAATACTATTTAATAAGCTTTATTTTCGGTGTGTGCTTATTAGTACACACCGCATCGAATGCTTCTGCTAGCCGTTCTGTTTCTTTGAATACCTGCTGCCAATATTTAATGCGTGTATCAGCATCAAGTTCTGTAAAGTCTTTACGATCAGGGATTTTGCCATAAGGTAATGAAGCAACAAAGTCAGCTGATGGAGTGATCATCACTACGTTATCATAGTTACTCGGGGTAATACCGCGCTTTAGGCTCTTATCAAACCAACCTGCTTTAGGGCTGTTATTAAAATGCGGATATAAAATAAGCCCGTCATTATGAATACTTAAGTCAAAGTGATAATCGATAATACCGCCATCACGATACATACCAGGCGGTGTTCCTGTTATATTTTTAATACCCTGCATGACTAATGGAATAGAGCCTGAAGCAAGTAACGCATCCGCTAAATTATCTTCGCCTAGCTCAATAGTATGGGTATTGAAAGTATTATTATCGGAAAAAGATAACTGACTATCCGCAGGCTGAAATACATAACGTTCATATTGCTTACTTAACAAACGTCTATTCATTCGATTGACTAAGTAGCTTTTAGATAAACCCATTAACTGCATCACTTTGTTTTCTGATGCTGTAAAGCCATTCGATTTTGCAACTATAAAGTGGGCTTTAAAAATAGGGTTGTTAATGATTTCTTGAATACCATTTTCAGCAAAAACTATGCTTAATAACTCTCGCGCTTTTGTTGTTATTTCTTCTGGTTTTGCTTTATTCGATGAATAGCGTGTTTCAGAGTAAGACTTGGCTAATCGAGATATTGCAGCAACAGGGTCATTTTGTGCAAAACAAGCAGATCTAAATGCCCCGGCACTTGACCCTAATAAGTTTAAAGGTGTGGTACGGCCTTTAAAAAACTCACCAAATAGATATTTATCCAAACCAAATAATGTAAACCACTTGGGCCCGCCGCTTGCTCCTAAAAAGGTATTAAACAAATCGGCAGACAGGCCTTGCTCTTGAATTACTTTTGCAGCACTAGGCCCTGCATAAATATCTATCATGGTTACTTTTCTCGTTATTGTTTTAGCTTATTTGCGCCAAATCCCTTGTTCTGTTTGACCTTGAACCTGCACTTTTTCAGAATCAAAACTAGGTTCTTGTCCTGCTTCACGTTGACTATGATAGTCTTTTGTCACAGATAAGATGGTTGGCGTTAAGCGTATGATAGCGATAACGTTCACCACTGTCATTAAACCTAAAGCAATGTCTGCAAGATCCCACACTTGTTTAATGGTGGCCGATGCGCCCCAAATCATCATGGATAAATATAAACAGGTATAAATACCTCGGCCGAGTTTATTATCTAGTTTAAATAAGTGCAGGTTACTTTCTGCGTAGGCATAGTTTGCAACCACTGAAGTAAACGCGAATAAACAAATTGCAGCCGCTACAAAGTAAATGCCACCAGCAGCCATATGCGCTGTCATCGCAGATTGAGTTAAGCGGATCCCTTCCATTTCGCCGCTAATATCAATATCAGCCAATAAAATAATCACCGCCGTACAACTACACAGCACAATGGTATCGAAAAACACCCCTAGCATTTGAATATAGCCTTGAGTGACTGGGTGATTTGGTACGGGTGATGCACAGCCAGATGCATGTGGCACACTACCCGCTCCGGCTTCATTCGAATAAAGCCCTCGCTGAATACCATTTTTAATTGCGGCGCCCATTGCTCCTGCGCCTGCTTCTTGTAAGCCAAAGGCTGAAAGTAAAATATCCTCGATCATCGCAGGCACTTTACCGATATTTAATAAAGTAATAATGATGGCGGCGAGTACAAATAAAATGCCCATAACTGGTACAATGCGTTCAGCAAAGCGGGCAATAGCTTTAAAGCCACCTAAAATAATAGAGCCTGCCAGTATCGTGATCACAATACCTGAATACAAAGTTGGAATTTCAAATGCGTAATTAAGGGCATCGGTAATGGTATTCGTTTGCATGGCACTAAACGTAAAGCCATAACCAAGAAACAAGCAAAAAGCAAAACACACTGCAAGCGCTCTGCTGCCCAAGCCTTGCTGAATATAATAAGCAGGCCCGCCCCTAAACTCGCCATTGGCATCCCTAACTTTATAGACTTGCCCAAGTACGCTTTCGGCAAAACCAGTGGCCATGCCCAAAATGGCAATCACCCACATCCAAAATATTGCACCGCTGCCCCCTAACGAAATTGCAACGGCAACCCCTGCAAGGTTACCAGTACCTACACGTGCTGAAAGACCTGTACATAAAGCTTGAAACGAACTGATTGAGTTTTTATCTGTGCTGCTACTCGACTTTAATAGGCTAAACATATGGCGAAACTTAACCAATTGAATCGCTTTTAACCTGACCGAAAACCAGATCCCAGCAAACAGAAGAATATAGATAAGAATTTGGCCTTCTCCCCAAAGAAGACCATTGATCGTCGATACAGCACTGTTAAACATGGTAAGCCTTTATTGTTCTTGTAGATAAAAAATCACAAAAAGTGAATAGCTAACCACTTTAACTCTATTTACAAATATCTCAAGTAGGCAATGGGATTAATTAACTGAGCCTGCTACCGACTAATTTAGCAGTTGCTTCTCTAAAAAGGCACGACCTGCCGCTAGGCCTAATTTGTGATCATAACGAAGATCATAGTCTGTGCTACCCAGTAGCTTACTGCGTAATTTATCGCCTGCAAAAATTTGCGTGATACGGGCATCACTTGGTGGGTTGGCAATGAAATCCAGTTCATCTTGATAAGCTTGTTCGTGTTGAACCAAGTAATCAATGGTTTTAGGGCAATAACCTGATACGCAAACCAGTGACTTTAACTTATTTACCCATTCAGATTGTACTTGAAAGTTTTCATCAACAGTTCTAATAACCACAATATCACGAGCACCACGGTTATAAGCTTCTTTCACAGGTAAAGGTGCAGCTAAGCCACCATCTAAATACATATCATGCACTAAATCAGTATTAGAGCTTTGAATAATGGCATCGTTTGCGGCCTTTGTTGTTAACCAAGGTGTTAAGTTAACGCCGTCTTTATATAAAAAGGGTAATGCGCTTGATGCTTTTAACAAGGTCAACCATTGTGTATCTTCACCATTTGGGCTCAAGTAATATGGCTTACGATCAGCTGCGTTAGTGGTTGTGATCAACAGTTCGCGTTTACCTAGGCTTTGTGTTGCTGTTTTAAAATCAAGGGCACGGTTTACCTCTTTGGTTTTATCAAAATACCAATCAAGGTCAACAATGCTTTTACCAAACAGCCCGCGGCCAAGTTGGAAAAAACGTTTATGACGAGAAAGGCCTCTGATCAAACGTTTTGCATAGCCTTTTTGACGCGCTAAATAACTTGTTAAGTTTTGTGAGCCTGCTGATGTACCAATGAATAAATCGAATGGATCATAATTATTTTCTAACCACGCATCGAGTACACCTGCGGTAAAAATCCCTCGTTGCCCACCACCCTCAGCGATTAATGCTGTTTTTGTTTGTGGTTCTACTGCGGCAATTGTTTGAGATTTCACGGTGCACCTTCCTAGGGTAATGGTTAATAAATGTATTGTATAAAGTTAAATTCAATCCTTAAAACGGATTATATAAATTGATTTAATCTATAAAACCGTTTAATAAATGAGTGTCAGGGCTTAAGCAATGCGCATAAAAACTCATTACACGCATTAACTATTTGCTAAACCGTATTAGTGCATGATGCTTGCTAATATTTCCAGCGCATGTTGTCTGTCACTCAATTCATACAGGTCATTTGTAAAAATAAACTCATCAACCTGTAGCGTTTGTTTAATCATACTCAGCTTATGCTTAACGCTCGCTTGACCGCCAACAACTGAAAGCCCTAAAAAGCTTTCTACTTGCATTTTTTCTTGCGCTGTCCACAATCCTTCCATTGTTGCAACAGGCTCTTTAAGCCAAAGTGGCTTGCCGCGCATAAGTGCTAAGATACGTTGTTTCGCTGTGGTTGCTAAAAACTGTGCTTGTTCGTCGGTGTCAGCGGCAACAACAGGCAAACCAAGCATGACGTATGGCTTATCTAATACCTCAGATGGTTGAAATTCTCTGCGATACAATGCTATGGCATCTTCAACAAAGCGTGGCGCAAAATGACCCGCAAATGCATATGGCAAACCTTTTTTAGCAGCAAGCCCCGCACTATAAAGGCTTGAGCCCAGTAACCAGATTGGGACATTAGTGTCTTCACCTGGGATTGCGCGTACTGGAGAGTCACCTTTATATGGGCCAAGTAAAGCTTGCAGCTCCGTTACTTCATCATTGAAGTGTTCAGCGCGTTGTTCGTCACGGCGTAAAGCACGGCTGGTAATTGGATCACTACCTGGGGCACGGCCTAAACCTAAATCAATGCGACCGGGGTATAAACTCTCTAGGGTGCCAAATTGCTCAGCAACCACCAGCGGTGGATGGTTAGGTAACATCACCCCACCTGCACCTACGCGGATATTCTGGGTTTTGCCTGCGATGTGGCCTATCAGTACAGAAGTTGCGGCACACACGATACCACGCATATTGTGATGCTCTGCCATCCAAAACCGATTAAAACCCAGTTTGTCGGCTGTTTGTGCATAGGTAACACTGTTAGCTAGTGTTTGCGAAACGGTTTCATGCTCTTTCATTGGGCTCAATTCAAGCAATGAAAAAGGTGTGTTGCTAAGATCTGACATTCGCTCTCCAAAGTTTAACTCTTTATACTTAGTTAATGAGAGCGAATGGCTATTTTTCAAATGCTAATTAGGCACGGCTTTGTTGCTGTTTTTCCACCTTTAGGCCATCGGCATCAATACCACGCTTCCAATAGGCCGATGCAACTATGTGTTCACGATCAATTTCAAAACTGCTTGTAATTAAACGGCGAATTGCCTTCACCAAATTTGCTTCTAGCGCCATAAACACCATAGGTTGCGTGTTATAGCCAGCACATAAGCGTGTTATTTGGTCGAGCAGATCGGTTTCTGGCTCATCTGTAACTAACCATTCAACACTGTGTTGGGTATGTGCTTTAATTTGCTCAAGTTCAATGATGTCGGCTTTATCAGCAACATGAATAATGACATCGACAGTGGCATCTTGTGGCAGGGCTTGTAAGTAGCCATTGATTGCATTTACAGAGGTTAAATCTGCCAGCATTAAATAATGTGTTTGCGTAAAATCAGTGAGTTTTTTAGGGCCTGGGCCTGCTATGCCTACCTCGTCGCCTACACACGCATTTTGTGCCCAGTTGGTTGCCACGCCTTGATGTTGGTTAACCACAAAGTCGAGGGTAATTGCACCGTTAATTGGGTTGATATCACGAATAGTGTAAGAGCGCATTAATGCAGGATGCTCAGCGTGTAAATCAAGTTCAACCTTAGATTCACCGGCATGCGGGAGTAATACCTTTACGTACGCACCTTTTGCATCTTGTGGAAAATCGGCAAACTCCTCTGAGCCAACAACAATTCTTTGTAGATGCGGGGAAATACGTGTAGTACTTAATACGTTTGCACGACGAACTTTTCTAGCCATCTTGGTCTCCTAGCTGGTTAAATTGCACAACGCCCCAATAGTTGATATAGTCAACTATACGCTTTAAATTGACTTTGTCAACTAATGCAAACTTGCTTAACTTAGGTGAACCATGCCACAAACCTCGCTTTCTTCTGCTTTATTTACACTGGCACAAAGTTACCGTGTCACTGTACGCGAAGCCATTAACGCCAACGAGCTTGGTCTTAATGCGCTGCATGTACGCTGTTTACATATCATTGCCGAAACACAGCACTGTACCGCTAATGATATTGTTACCAAAACCGGTCGTGATAAAGCACAAATAGCACGCTTAGTAAAAGAGCTTATAAAGCTTGAACTGGTTTCTAAATGTGCTGACGAAAATGACAAACGCTGTTTAATTTTATCCTTTACTGATCAAGGTAACGCCCTGTTCTCACGTTTAGAAGTTGCAGAGCAAGAGGTTGATGCCAAACTTTGCCACGGTTTAACGGATCAGCAAGTACGTGATTTTATCGCTATTGCCACAACCATGATCGAAAATATCAATCACAACACGCCGTGATCTTATTGGCAAGATAACCATAAACCACTATACTGTATGAATGTACAGTGTGGTGGTTTTGTTATGCGTGTTATTCCTATTTATATCGAAGCTGGCGTATGTGGTTTTGAATCACCGGCAGCACAATACAAAGAGCTAGGCTTATCATTAGATCAACTATTGATTAAACACCCTGATGCAACATTTATTGGTATTGCCTCTGGCGAATCAATGCAAGGTGTGGGGATTTTTGATGGTGACTTATTACTGGTTGATCGCGCCGAAGATGTTAAAAATGGCGATGTCATTGTCGCGAATCTAAATGGTTTATTTGTTTGTAAGCTATTAGATAAACACAATGCCCAGCTATTATCAGCCTCGCCTAAATACCCTGCAGTGCAACTACGCCAATCGGATGAATTTCAATTAGAAGGCGTGGTCACTCGCTCAATTCGCTTACATCGCAGTAGTAAAGAGCTATTAGCATGTACGCCTTAGTCGATGCGGTGGCCTTTTATGCCAGCGCCGAAAAAGTATTTGACCCAGCTATTCGTAGTAAACCGGTCGTGGTTCTTACTAACAACGATGGCTGTATTTGTGCCGTGTGCCCTATTGCACGAAAGCTGGCTATTCCAAAATTTCAGCCTTATTTTCAAGTAAAGAAAATACTCGAAGATAACCAAGTGGTGATCCGCTCATCTAACTATGAGCTGTATGCGGATTTAAGCGAGCGGATGATGAACGTGATTGGCCGTTTTTGCGATAATCAGCACATATACTCTATTGATGAATCATTTTTAAACTTTACTGGTTTCAAAAAACTTATCCATGATTGGCATCGCTATGGCCATGATATTCGCCGTACCGTATGGCGCGAAACAAAGCTGCCTGTCGGTGTTGGATTTGGCCCAACAGCAACCCTAGCCAAAGCCGCCAATCATGCAGCGAAAAAACTCCCCGGCTTTGATGGCGTTGCAGTGATTGACTCAGAAGCTTCACGGGTAGCCATTTTAAAAGCCATGGACGTACAAGATGTTTGGGGCGTTGGTCGACGCTTAGCTAAAAAACTCAAAGTAATGAATATTAATACAGCCTTTGATTTAGCCGAGCAAGACCCACGAAAAATGAAACGCCTATTTAGTATTGTATTAGAGCGCACAGTGAACGAGTTACGGGGTAAAAGCTGTTTAGCCTGGGATGAAGTACGCCAAGACAAAAAAGAGATTTTTTCGACCCGTAGTTTTGGAGAGCGTATCACTGACGCCACCGCGCTGAAAACGGCACTGATCAATCATTGTGTCATTGTAGCAAGAAAACTACGTGCGCAAGGCTCACACACTCAACGCTTATTAATGTTTGTGGCCAGTTCTCCTCACCAAGATGGCTATTATAAAAAGTCCTATATTTATGAGTTTAGTGTCGCCACCGCCGATAGTTGCGTGTTTGCCAATGCTATCAGCGAGGTATTTGATCATCTCTATAAACCTGGGGTACGATTTTATAAATGTGGTGTAGGTGCCCTAGAGTTATCAAGCCAAATGTTTCAGCAGCCTGATTTGTTTCAAACGCCTATCGATAACCCTAAACTGATGAAGTGTCTTGATAGCATTAACAGCCGTTATGGCGTGGGTACCCTTGCCATAGCCAGCGAAACTCCAACGACCCGTTGGCATATGAAGCGCGCGTACTTATCACCTCATTACACAACCCGCTGGCATAACCTACCAAAAATACATTGCTAAAAGTCTGCCAGCTTAGCATTTAATAAACTACATAAATCCTTAGGTGCCAATGCAATCTCAAGTCCTCGTTTACCTGCTGAAACATACATCACATCAAAGCTATCTGCAGATTGATGCACATAGGTATTAAGGCGCTTTTTCTGACCTAGCGGGCTTACCCCACCTAAAATATAACCTGTGGTATTTTCGACTTTTTGTTGTGGAGCCATCTGTACTTTTTTAACCTTTGCCGCTTTTGCTAGCATTTTAAGGTTAACTTGCTGGCTAACTGGCACAATAGCAACCAAAAGCTGGTGGTCAGCATCTTCAAGTACTAATGTTTTAAATACTTGCTCTGCTGGTAGCTTAAGCTTTTGAACCGCTTCAAGGCCAAACTGTTGTTGCGAAGGCTCATGCTGATAGCTGAGCACATCAAAACTAATACCTTTCTTCTTCAGTAAGTTTATAGCCGGCGTCATTGATTTTCCTATAACTAATTAATTAGTAGTGACTTTATGAAACATACCGTGAACATGGGATATAAGGCAATAGAAAAACCGCTACAAAACACACGAAATAGACCTAATTCGACTACACTAAAGTAATGAATCCTGGGCAGGGTATCAAGCATGTCTAGACACACAGGGCTCTATCTAGCCAAACAGTTATTTATCATACTCACCCTATTGTATGCAGTGAATTTTGTGTGCAACGAATACCTAGCATGGAATGCTTACATGGATTGTCAGAGCAAATGCCATACGCTTGGCTTAGAAAAAGGCCGAATACAAAACACTACATTTTCAGAGGATGTGACTTTATGTCGTTGCCTTGCTGATACCGACTACTACGTTGTGCTGAACTAAATCTGAAAATACCGACTAGGAATTAGGTAAATTTCACGTATTATTAAATTGATTATAAGTTAAACAAAGGAAAGTACATGTTTTTAGACTACTTTGCACTGGTCATGCTAGTGTTTGTAACGGTAGTAATATTTTATGGTGTTATTGCCATTCACGATATTCCCTACGAAATTGCCAAAAAGCGTAATCACCCTCATCAAGATGCCATCCATTATGCAGGCTGGGTTAGCCTATTTACCCTACACGTGCTGTGGCCATTTTTATGGGTTTGGGCGACATTATGGCGTGATGACCGCGGTTGGGGTTTTAACCAGATCCAAAAGGAACAAGAGGACTTAGCTGAAAAAGTGGCAAGCCTGACAGCCACAGTGGCAGCGCTACAAGCACAAATAAATGCTCAATCGAATAATAAAGAGAAATAGAATATGGATTTGTTATTAATACTTACTTATACCGCATTGTGCATTGGTATCTTTAAAGTTTTTAAAATCCCACTTAATAAATGGACGGTACCCACCGCGGTACTTGGTGGTGTAGTGCTGATCGGCGCTTTGATCCTGTTAATGAACTATAACCACCCACATTCAAATATGGCCAGCAGTGCCTATGTCACAACACCTATTGTGCCAAATGTACGCGGTACCGTTGAAGAAGTTGCAGTAAAACCAAATCAGCCTGTGAAAAAAGGAGACTTACTGTTTCGCCTAGACAATACCTTATATCGAGCCAAACTAAATCAAGCGATTGCCGCTTTACAAGATGCAAAACAGTCAGTCCTCGGTTTAGAAGCGGCCTATAAATCAGCACAAGCCAGTGCCCTAATGGCTAAAGCTGAATATGATCGCAGTAAGAAAGAATACGAACGTTATGAAAAAGGCGCAAAAAGCGGTGCTTACTCAAAAGGCCAAGTTGATAATAAATTAGGTGTATACTTAGCAGCAAAGGCAAGTTACGAAGCAGCACAGGCCGAAGAGTTACGTCAAAAACTTGCATTTGAGTCTGAAATAAACGGCGAACAAACTAAAATTGCCGCAGCTCGCGCTAATTTAGAGCAAGCTCAATTTAACTTAGACAGCACAAGCGTTTATGCACCTACCGATGGCTATGTTACACAACTAACATTACGCCCTGGGATGATTGCAGTACCAATGCCACTACGCCCAGTAATGACCTTTGTGCACAAAGAAGATACCGTTTACGTCGCTGCATTTAGACAAAATTCACTATTAAGACTCGAACCAGGCTACAAAGCAGACTTTATCTTTAAAGCTATTCCTGGCAAAACCTTTGCTGGTGAAGTAATCGATGTATTACCTGCTATTGGTGAAGGGCAAGTACAAGCACAAGGCACACTGATGGGCACTGAGTTTTTTGCTCGCCAAGGCCGCGCAATTGTCACCTTAAAAATCACAGACGACATGAGTGAATATCACCTACCACAGGGGACAAGCACAGAAGTCGCTGTTTATTCAGAACACTTCGAGCACGTATCAGTAATGCGTAAGGTATTGATCAGAATGAAAAGTTGGCAAAACTACCTATTCTTAGATCACTAAAGTAGGCAATTACCAATAAAAAAAGGCGCTTATTAGCGCCTTATTTACTCTCTAACTAAAGTTGCTTAACGAGAGTTACTTAGTTAGGTCATCGAAAAACTTCTTAACACCGTCAAAGAAACCTTTTTCTTTTGGACGGTTTTTAGAGCCATCTTTACCCATGCTTTGCTCAAGTTCTTCAAGCAATTCACGTTGACGATCATTAAGATTAACCGGCGTTTCAATAACCACTTTACAGATCAAGTCACCTTGAGCGCCACTACGTACAGACTTAACGCCTTTACCACGCATACGGAACATCTTGCCCGTTTGGCTTTCTGATGGGATCTTCAGTTTTGCACGGCCATCCAGTGTCGGAACTTCAATTTCACCGCCCAGTGCTGCTGTTGTAAAGCCAATAGGCACTTCACAATACAAGTTATTACCATCACGTTGGAAAATCGGATGTTCACGTACAGAAACCTGAACGTATAAATCACCTGCTGGTGCTCCATGCATGCCCGCTTCACCTTCGCCCGATAGACGAATACGGTCACCTGTATCAACACCCGCTGGGATCTTAACTGATAAGGTCTTAGTTTTTTCTACGCGACCTTGACCATGACAGCTGTCACATGGATCAGAAATAATTTGACCTGTGCCCTGACACGTAGGACACGTTTGCTGAACCGCGAAGAAACCTTGGCGCATTTGTACTTGGCCTGCACCATGACAGGTAGTACATGTTTTTGGTTTAGAACCAGCTTTTGCACCGCTACCGTCACATGGCTTACAGCTAACCCAGGTTGGTACTTTAATTTCGACATCTTTACCACGAACAGCCTCTTCAAGGCTTAAGTCCATGTTGTAACGTAAGTCCGAACCACGTTGTTGACGCGATTGACGACGACCACCGCCACCACCAAAGATATCTCCAAACACATCACCGAAAATATCACCAAAATCACCATGACCGCCGCCGAAGCCACCGCCATGACCGCCACCACCTTGTTCAAAGGCTGCATGGCCATACTGATCATACATTTGACGCTTTTGCGGATCAGTTAGTACTTCGTAGGCATCTTTTACTTCCTTAAATTTAGCTTCAAGGTCTTTATCGCCTGCGGTACGGTCTGGATGATATTTCATCGCTAAGCGCTTATACGCTTTTTTTATGTCTCGTTCGCTGGCATCTTTGCTCACGCCGAGAACTTCATAATAATCGCTTTTTGACATATCTATCACACTACTCTTTTTACTGCAGCTACACTGCGTAAGGTAAATCGACTGATACAAATCGTATAATGGTCATGACCATTTAAGAAGATTAGCAACTTATCAATTTACCATTTATATACATGCAAAAGGCGCGTCAAGCGAAATCGCTGGCGCGCCTCAATCATTTCATCCTAACTTAATTGGCTAAACAAAGCAGCCATTATTACGTTAGGCAGAAGCGAAACAAGCAATTACTTGTCGTCTTTCACTTCTTCGAACTCTGCATCAACAACATCGTCGTCTTGTTTTGCAGAAGATTGCTCAGCACCTGCATCCGCACCGCCTTGTTGTTGCTGTGCTTTAGCTTGTGCAATTTCCATTAGCTTTTGTGACTTCTCGGCAAGAGCTTGTGTTTTCGCTTCAATCTCTTCTTTGTTGTCACCTTTAATCGCCGCTTCTAGCTCTGTAAGCGCAGCTTCGATTGCTTCTTTATCTTCTGCAGGTAATGCATCACCCGCTTCTTCGATTTGCTTACGTGTACCGTGAACCATTGCATCAGCTTGGTTACGAGTCGCTACTAGCTCTTCGAATTTCTTATCTTCTTCAGCGTGCGCTTCAGCATCACGAACCATTTTTTCTACTTCATCATCGCTTAGACCTGAAGAAGCTTGGATTGTGATCTTCTGCTCTTTACCTGTATCTTTATCTTTAGCAGATACATGTAAGATACCGTCCGCATCTACGTCGAATGTTACTTCGATTTGTGGAGTACCACGTTGTGCTGGGCGAATACCTTCTAGGTTAAATTGACCTAGTGATTTGTTATCGCTTGCACGCTTACGCTCACCTTGTAGTACGTGAATAGTTACCGCTGATTGGTTGTCTTCAGCTGTTGAGAAAACTTGTGATTTCTTAGTAGGAATCGTCGTGTTTTTCTCGATTAGAGCTGTCATTACTTGACCCATAGTCTCGATACCTAGTGATAACGGAGATACGTCAAGTAGTAGTACGTCTTTAACGTCACCAGCTAGTACACCACCTTGAATCGCTGCACCTACTGCAACTGCTTCATCTGGGTTAACGTCTTTACGAGGCTCTTTACCAAAGAACTCAGCAACTGTTTTTTGTACTAAAGGCATACGTGTTTGACCACCAACAAGGATGATGTCATTTACGTCGCTTACTGATAAGTCAGCATCAGCTAGTGCGCGCTTAAGTGGCTCGATTGACTTAGTTACTAAGTCTTCAACAAGTGACTCAAGTTTTGCACGAGTAACTTTAACGTTCATGTGCTTAGGACCAGTTGCGTCAGCAGTCACGTACGGTAAGTTAACTTCTGTTTGCTGTGCAGAAGAAAGTTCAATCTTCGCTTTTTCAGCAGCTTCTTTAACACGTTGCATTGCAAGCGGGTCGTTCTTAAGGTCGATGCCTTGATCTTTCTTAAACTCTTCAACTAAGTAGTTGATAACACGGTTATCGAAGTCTTCACCACCTAAGTGAGTGTCACCGTTAGTTGCTAGAACTTCAAATGTGTGCTCGCCTTCAACTTCGTCGATTTCGATGATAGAGATATCGAAAGTACCACCACCTAAGTCATATACTGCAACAACGTTTTCACCTTTATTTTTGTCCATGCCGTATGCAAGTGCAGCGGCAGTTGGCTCATTGATGATACGTTTAACTTCAAGACCGGCAATACGACCAGCATCTTTAGTAGCTTGACGTTGTGAGTCATTGAAGTATGCAGGTACTGTGATTACTGCTTCAGTAACCGCTTCACCTAGGAAGTCTTCTGCTGTTTTCTTCATTTTTTTCAGCACTTCTGCTGAAATTTGTGGTGCAGCACGTTTCTCGCCACGTGCTTCAACCCATGCATCACCGTTATCAGCTTTTACAATTTTAAAAGGCATGATACCGATATCGCGTTGTACTTCTTCGTCTTCAAAACGACGACCAATTAGACGCTTGATTGCAAATAATGTGTTAGTTGGGTTAGTTACTGCTTGGCGTTTTGCAGGTTGACCAACTAATGTTTCACCGTCTTGCGTATATGCAATGATCGATGGTGTTGTGCGATCGCCTTCCGCGTTTTCGATAACGCGTGCTTTATCACCGTCTAGTACTGCTACACAAGAGTTAGTAGTACCTAAATCGATTCCAATAATTCTACCCATGAATCTTCTCCAACTTCAAAATTCGTTAAAACGTTCGATGACTAGTAGATAGGGGTGCAGGAAACTGAATTCAACTGTAAAAATGAAAAAAAATTACTTTTTTTTGAAATATTTTCGAAATGGGCGTTTTTTCCACAAAAAGCGCTGTTTTCTCAGCCTGCTTGCAGGATAAACAAACTGGTCTGATGACTTTAGCTATGCTATAACAAACACCATAACAATAAATGTTAAGGAAAATTATGCATTTTGAACAATTACTCGCCATGGCAGCTGAACTAGGCAAAGACAAAACAAAAGTAATGCAGTTTCCAGAAAACTGGTGCCAAGGTCGCACAGCGTTTGGTGGATTATCTGCAGCTTTATTATATCAAGCTATACGTCAGCATATCGATAGCTCTCGCCGTTTATTATCTTTAAGCACTAACTTTGTTGGCCCGTTAATCGCTGACAATGATTTTTCAATCGACGTTGAAGTCTTACGTGAAGGCAAAAACAGTGCGCAGGTACTAGCAAAAGTGATTCAAAATGGCGATGTTTGTGTTATTACACAAGCCTGCTTTGGTGCACAGAGACAGTCCGATGTTCGTGTAGATGTCACTAAGACCATGCAGCTAAAACCGGTTGATGAGCGTTTCACTCTACCTTATAAGGAAGGCGTCATGCCGGCATTTTTCCAGCATGTGGCATTGTGTTTACAAGACGGCAATATGCCTTTCTCTGGAGCAGATACCTCACATTTAGGTGGCTGGATGAAATTCAAACATGTGCCAGAGCAAATGACTGAAGCCCATATCATCGCCCTAACAGATGCATGGCCACCAACCTTATTACAAATGTATAAGCAACCTGCACCAGCAAGTAGTATGTCGTGGTACATAGAATTTGTAGAAGAGCCTGCAATTGCCCATGATGCTTGGATTGGCTACGAAGCGGTTACACACCATAGTAAGGATGGCTATGGGCTAGAAGATGGCTGCATTTGGAGTGAAGATGGTAGGCTAATTGCGCTGAGCCGCCAAACCGTCGCGTTATTCGCGTAACTCGGGCTCTGAAAGTTGCGCGTACTCAGTACCATCAAGGCGAATAATTGCTTGGTACTGGCCTGACTCAATGATCTCACCAAGACCCAAATTAAAGGTGTTTTTTAAAGTTTTACTGTAAAAAAACGCAGGTCTTGGTGCTTCTTTAAAGATTGCATGCACAATAAAAGGTTTTACCTCAGCGCTTTGTTTATATTTTTCTAAATAATATAAAAACACTCGGCGCTCTAAGATAATTACATCGACCCAGCCTTTCATAAGGTGATCAACTTGTGCTTCTTGATTAACTACTTCTTCGTAAGAACGCAAAATATTAGTAACCGATTTAAAAGGTGCTTCAATGAAATTAGTCGCATTTTGAAAGGCAAGCACGCTTTTACCTGCTAAATCGTAGATACTATTAATTTTCAGCTCTTTATTGGCAAGACTAACAGCCACATTTTGGTAGCTCAGTAGCTCGTCACTTTTATAAACATGCGGCGTGAGTACGGGTGGAAAATTTAATGCAATATCTACTTTGCCCTGCATAAGCTGCTGCTCAGCACGCTTATTAGACATGTAATGGATATCGATATTAGATATGCCTTGCGATTTAAAAGCAGCTTTCAATATTTCGAGTTGAATACCGCTGTTAGTGTCTTGAATGACGTAAGGAGGCAAAGAGGCGCTTGCAGCAACAACTATAGGCTTTTGCGTATTTGGCTCAGATAAACACTCACCTTTAACACTAACAAACAACATTAAAAGGATAAATAATTGCTTCACTGCTCACCTTAAAGAATTAAATGTATTAAAAAGCGTAATCGCTTTGTACAAATATTAGCTTATATTAAACAAAGGTGCATTTGAATTTATACACTATTTGATGCAAACTTAACTAAGTTCTTGTTTAAGAGACCCTAAGTTTGCAAACAGCCTGTCCTAGCTGCGATCTTGTCATTGAGATCCCACACTTAAGTGCAAAACAAGTGGCAATATGCCCTCATTGCAATACAAAGCTTTCGGCATCGCAAGCTAACCAAGATAGTATGGTGGTCGCACTAAGTTTAAGTGCTATTGTTATGCTACTGAGTAGTATGTTTTACCCATTTCTGTCTTTTACCAGTAGTGGTATTACCCAAACAATCACCTTACCCGATGCCGCACGTATTCTCTTTAATTACGACAACGACTTTTTAGGTTTGTTCATCGACACCAGTATTATTGGTCTGCCACTACTTTTATTAGTACTCATAATTCCTCTGCATTTAGGCTTACTAAAAGCGCTGCCGTATCAATGGGGAAAAAGACTGTTAAAAACCACCTTTGCGTTAGAGCCTTGGATCATGTCTGAGATTTTTTTAATTGGTGTGATGGTCAGTATGGTTAAAATCATGTCGATGGCCGATATTGAATTTGGTGTAAGCTTTTGGGCCTATAGCGCTTTTGTTATCTGTTATGTGGCAGCCACAGCAAAATTAAATAAGCACACCTTATGGCAACAATTAAAAGAACCAGAATATATAGAGCAAACACAGCCAAATACGCGTGCTATTGATCAAGGATTAAGAGCATGTCATGTTTGTGGACAACTGTGTACGACCGAAATCTGTTCACGCTGCGACTCTAAAACTTACAGTCGTAACCCTTTTAGTGTGCAAAAAGCCGCAGCATGGTTATTAACCTCAGTGGCCTGTTATATTCCTGCTAATGTCTATCCTATTATGTACACCACAAGCCTTGGCGATGAAACTCCATCGACCATTATTGGTGGCGTAATGATTTTATGGAATAGTGGCTCGTACCCTATCGCAATGATCATCTTTTTAGCGAGTGTGGTTGTACCCCTTGCCAAAGCGCTAATATTAAGTTTTTTATGCTTTATGGTGATGAGGCCAGCAAACAGACAAACTAAGAGCTATACACGTATCTACCAATTGACTGAATTTATTGGTAAATGGTCAATGATCGATGTATTTGTTGTGGCGATTCTAGTAGCCTTAGTACAACTAGGAAACTTAATGTCAGTAACACCTGGCATTGGCACAATATTTTTTACAACCATGGTTATTTGCCAAATGTTGGCAGCCCATGCGTTTGATCCCCGTTTATTGTGGGATAACCCAGATAACTTAAGTACTGCGAAACAAGAGACCTTGGCATGAGCGAAACCGCTAAAATAAAAACAGCGCCAAATATATCGGCCATCTGGATCATTCCAGTTATTGCCTTATTAATTGGCGCATGGATGTTGTACCAGTATCAAGCAAATAAAGGCACCACCATCTTCATCAAAATGCCTCATGCAGAAGGTATTGTGGCTGGTAAAACAGAAATAAAAGTACGTAGCGTGAAGATTGGCCAAATCGACCATGTTCGTTTATCAGATAAACAAAATAGCGTTATCGCACGGGCGCAAATCGATAAACATTACGACGATTTACTCACAGATGATGCGAAAATTTGGGTTGTAAAACCACGGATTGACGATACCGGCATAAGCGGCATGAGTACCCTACTCTCTGGTGTGTATTTAGAATTTGCACCGGGAGAGAGTAAAAAGCTGGCCGAAAGATTTGAGCTACAAGATGAACCGGCTCTAATTGGTAAAGATGTAAAAGGTGGGCGCTTCACCCTATTAAGTTATAACGCAGAAGTGCTTGATGTCAGTACCGGTATTTACTTTAAAGATTACAAAATAGGTCAAATAGAAACCGCCACCTTTGATTGGAAGAATCAAGCGATGAAATATGGCATTTTTATCAATGAGCCATATCAAAACTTGATCACCTTAAACTCTATTTTCTGGGTAAACTCAGGCATCGAAATAGATCTCTCTGCAGATGGTATTAATGTTAACACAGGCTCCTTAAGTAAATTGCTCAAAGGCGGTATTTCTGTTGGCATTCCTGAGCAACAAGCGCCCGGTGAAGTTGCCAGTAACGGCCATAGCTTTTCTTTAAGTAATAGCTACAAAGCCGCCTTAGAAGAACGCTTTTACGATTTTGACTACTACTTAATCGACTTTGAGCAATCAATTCGCGGCTTACGCGCTGGCGCTCCTGTAGAATACCGAGGTATGCGTATCGGTAGTGTGGTTGAAGCACCTGCAAGTGTCATAATAGATGGTAAGCCCGCACACTTTAGAACCGATAATACCGCAGTACCTGCCCTGATAAAAATTGAATATGGGCGCCTCTACCACGACAGTGCAGCAGCACGCGAGTTTTGGTACTCGAGTTTAGATGGTTGGATCAAAAATGGTCTTCGTGCTTCTTTAAAGCCGGGTAACTTACTCACTGGCGCAGTGTACGTTGACTTAGATATTTACGATAATGCAGAGCCTGCCGAATTAAAGACAATAGCCGAGTACACTGTATTCCCGAGTGTATCAAGCGGTATTACAGTCATAGCCGACCAAGTCTCTGATGTATTAAATAAAGTAAATAACCTTAAAATTGAAGATAGCTTGGCACAAATGCAGACCACCTTTGCCGAGTACCAAGCGCTTGCTCATGACATGAGAGAGTTACTAAATAAGCAAGATACACAAGACTTACCGGGTGATATTAATCGCAACTTTGCAGAAATGACTAAGAGCATGCAACAGTTCGATAAAACCATGAAACAATTTGAAAAGACCATGGCAAGTTATGAGCAAGGTTCAACATTCCACCAGCAGTTGCAAACGACTTTATCTGAATTTAAACGTTTAAGTGAAGAGCTACAGCCATTCACACGAGGTTTAAACCAGCAACCTAATATGTTGATCTTTGATAAAGAGCTACCAGCAGACCCAACGCCGAGGAAACAATAATGAACTATAAACTCTGTGCTTCCGTTGCATCAGTGCTATTACTTTCGGCCTGTAGTCAAACGTCATTCTCGACTATTGAGTATTATCAATTTTCGCAGCCAATAGTCGCAATGCAGCGATTAGCTGATAATACGCAAGCTCAGCTCAGAATTAACACCGTACAATTACGAGGTGCGCTTAATAATCGTGGCATTGCTATGGTTCTCGACAACAACCGAGTCAATGCTGCTAACTACCATTTATGGAGCGAATCACCTGATTTAATGTTAACCGCCAGTGCCCATCAACAGCTTTACACAGAGCTTGATAATTGGATGGTAATAAAAGGCTTGCCAGTGATCACCGATTTAGATCAGCAAAGTTTCTATGAATTAGAATATGAGCTACATCACTTCAACGGCGATGAACAAGGCAATGCCAACATTGCCGGGCTTTGGCGTTTGTACTATACAAACCCTGAATCTGGCCGAAAGTTAAAGGCGGTCAATTATTTTAATGAGCTTACACCACTTCAAGACAGTGATTACGAAGGCCTTGTTGCAACACTTGAGTCAACGTGGCTGAAAGTTAACAAACAAGTTGCAAACGAAGTATCAAAGCTTGCTCTTTAATAAGAGTTTTAGAGACTGATTGTCATCGTTAATGATGACATCGCCTAGAAACTCAAAACCGAGTTTCTGTAACACTTTCTGTGAGCCAATATTGGTTTGCGAGGTTATTGCAGCAAGTACACCAAGCTCTAATACGTGTTTTTTGGCCATCAATAACCGAGCAGCAGCTGTAATAATACCCTTGCCTTCATATTTAGCTAACAATGCAAATCCTAAATCGGGGATAGCTAACGCATCGCGCTGAAAGAGCCCCACCATTCCAACCGGTGTATCATCAGCTAAACAAACAATATAACTGCCAAAGCCCAATTGCTGGTGGCTATTTATAAACGTTTGTTGAATATAATGCTCAGCTTGTACGGGCGTATTAATATTTTTATTACCAATGTGCTCTAAAAATGTTGCTTGGTTTAAAAGCTCAACGATAAAAGTCGCATCATCAGGCTGCCCGGCACGTAAATATATATCTAACATTTATTAAAACACCTTACTAACGACATCATTGCTAAAATTAAGGCAGTCAAGAACACGCTCTTTTTGTACTTTAGATAACTCGTCTATATCGAAGTAGCCGAACTCTGTGTGCTCATCGCTCAACATTATCTCAGCGTCCTCAGCCATATGAGCACGGAAAATAAACGCATGAGAGTTAAACGCTGTGTGATAATAAACACCACTTAAATAAGCGATATCTACGTCACAATTAAGTTCTTCTTGGCATTCGCGAAGTAACGCTTGATGAATGGTTTCACCTTTATCTAAAGCGCCGCCAGGTAACCCCCAACTTTTTTGACCGTAATCAGCTTTTAGTAATAACACTTGCCCTTGGTTGTTGGTGATAACCGCATGGCTACTGAGTCTGTAAGTATCTGAAAATGCCATAATCCCTTTGCTCATTTAATAAAAAGTGACGTTATTGATGAGTGTAAAATAATTATCATCGCAATAAAAATTGTTATTGACTAAATTAATATTCAGGATTATTTTTCTTGCGATGTTTTGGGCAAAACAAAAGCAGTATACCCTCTATACTGTCTGGCGCCAGCCAACGCAGGCACTTTCCCTAATGGGTCCATAAAAGTGTGTTCGCGTAAAGCAGTTACTTGAGTCGATAGACTTCTGATTTCTGTAAGCAATCTCGCATTGCTTAACTGTGTGAAAAATATAATGCAAGAACCTTCTGCGTTAAGTTTACTGCCGCCAGTATTGGTGGTGGTTTTGGCCGTATTTTTACGCCGCCCTATTTTATCTTTACTAATTGGATCTTTGTTTGGTTTAGCCATGCTAGGCCCAACCGCTGTGTTAGCCAATTTTGCTGATATTTCATTAAAAGTAATGCAAGACGAAACCATTGCTTGGCTAATTTTAGTCTGTGGTGGGTTTGGTGCATTAATCGCTTTATTAGTGAGAACCGGAGGTGCAAGTGCCTTCGCCGAATTAGCGTTAAAATTTGCAAGAGGCCAGCGCTCATCGTTGGTGATGACCTTTGTGCTAGGTGTGATTATTTTTATTGATGATTACTTAAATGCATTAACCGTTGGTGAAACCATGAAGCGTATCACCGATAAGTTTAAAATTAGCCGTGAAATGCTCGCTTATGTTGTTGACTCAACTGCTGCGCCTATCTGTGTGCTTGTACCACTCTCTACATGGGCCGTTTTTTTTGGCGGCTTGTTAGTTGATAATAATGTTGCACCAGAAGGCCAAGGTATTGCCGTCTACATTCAAGCAATCCCTTATATGTTATACGCTTGGTTTGCAGTCATTGTGGTATTACTGGTTAGCTTAAATGTGATCCCTGCTTTTGGTCCGATGAAAAAAAGCACAACTACGTGCCATGAATAATCAAATCGAGATCTCGAATAGCCAATACACAGATATTCAAACAGCAGATGAATACGCAGTGAAAGCAGCGGAAGAAAACTTTGAAACAGCAGCATCAAACGGCAAACTCTATAACTTTTTAGTGCCGATAGTTTTACTTGTTTCGTTTACTGTTTACTTTGACATTGACGTATATAAAGGATTGCTTGCAACCTTTGCCGTTGTTTTACCTTTTTACATGTTACAAAAGTTAATGACATTGTCAGAACTCGTTGAACGTATGCTCGATGGTTTTAAAAGCATGATCCCCGCTATTGGGACTGTGGTTGCTGCATTTATATTTAAAGATGTGTGTGACCAATTAATGCTTCCGCAATATGTTATTAATACATTAAGCCCTTATATGACAGCGCAGTACCTACCTGCGGTAGTATTCTTAGCAATGGCACTACTTGCTTTTGCAACGGGTTCGAGCTGGGGGATTTTCGCGGTAACAATTCCTATTGTAATACCACTGGCTTACGCAATTGATGCCAATATTCCTTTAGTGATTGGTGCTTTGTTGTCGGCGTCGTCATTTGGTAGTCAAGCCTGTTTTTATTCTGACTCCACGGTACTTGCTGCACAAGGCTCAGGGTGTGATTTAGTCAGCCATGCTATCACGCAACTGCCTTATACCTTACTTGCTGCAACGGCTGCATTTATAGGATTTTTGCTTATCGCATAAATTAAAAAGCCCAAGCAATTGCTTGGGCTTTTGTTTATCAACTATTAGGTTACTTTTGGAATTTGATCCCTTTGTAATAACTCTCTAAGTTTTCAACTTTTGTTTGGTTTTTAAGATCTGCAAATGGCTTATCCGCAAACTTACTACCACGCATTTGAATATTTAATCGTGGTGCCTCACTGTTGAGCATGGTTTTCTTGTAATAATCTTTAAGATCAGCCAATGTCACTTTTTCAACTTCTGCGATAAGCTTTTCTTTAGAATCGAAGTTAAAGTTTTCACGGTACCAATCAGATATAAGCGGTGACATTTCATCACTTAAATTCTTAGGTTGCTCTTTTAAAGACACAAGCGTTGCATTTTTAAGCTGTGCAAATGTTTCTTCTGTCATGTTATCAAGCTCAACAGCGTATTGCTTTTTAAACTCATCAAAACGCGCTTGCATTTCTTTAGGGCCTTTAACCGGTGTTTGAATATAAAGACCCAAAGCAGAGTAGTCTTCAATTGGACGCGCTAATGCACCAACCGCATAAGCTAATTGCTCTTCAGTTCGTAACTTATCAAACGCTACGGTTCTAAAGTGGCTTTGTAAAATTTGTGCCTGTGCTTTTTGCTTATAACCAGGGGTTGGGTGTACAACCATATCAATAATTGCTACATCCGCTACATCTATATCTTTTTGCAGTACAATACGCTCACCAGGCTGAGGTAACCAGGCTTTGCTTCTGGCAAACTCAGTCGCTTGATGACCTTTAGGTAGTATAGCGGTTATCTTACTCGCAATAGATTCAACATCGTTTTGGTTATAGTTACCAAAAGTGAATACGCGTAGATCATTGGCAGCAAGTGTAGATTGTTTAATAGCCGCGAAATCAGCAAGGGTTAGTGTGTCTGCCGCTGCAATCAAGGTTTCGGTGTCAAATTTACCACTACGTGTAAGCTTAGAGTACTCACCGAATGCTTGATAGAATGGGAACTGCTTTTGTTGATTGAGTAAATCACGCTTAAAACGATCGATTGCTTGGGCAAAACCTTCTTCAGACACATCTAACGTTAGATTTTCAAGGGCCTGAGCTAAAAGAACATCTTGTTTATCAGTGAAACCACTTAGCGATAACACAAGGCCGTTACTTGGCTGTAGCCCTAAACTCATACCAGCAACAGCTGCTTCTGTGCTTAGTTTGCTTTGTTGTAAGTTATAAAGATCAGCCCAAATTGAGTAAAGAACTTGTGATTTTACATTCACAAGGGCATCCGGCGTATTAATGTAAACTTCAACAAGGCCTTTTGGCTGTTCAGCAAACTGCTGACTTGCTTGACGCCAAACTTTTACACCCTGCTTATCAAATACTAGTTCAGGGTGCGCCTGTTGTTTAAACTCAGCGGTTTTAATTGCAAAGCTTTCAGGTAATAAGCGGTTAACTGTTGGCAATGCTAAAGCGTATTCGCTCGGTTTGCTCCAACTTGCAACTTCTGCTTCGCTGATGTCTTCTATACGATATTTACCATCGTAAAAATGTAGCTGTGAATCTGTTTCTTCTTGCTTTGAAATATACCAAATACGTAGCGTATCTTCGTTTAATTGTGAAAGCACATTTTGCACCGCGTCTGCATCAAACTTAGCATAATAATAAGGTGCGTTAATTGCGTTGTTCACAGGGAACTTTTGCATGCTATCAGTTAAGTTACTTACATAACCAAACTCATCACCTTTTTCAAGGAATTGAAATTCATTGTTTAACGATGTACGAATTTCATTAAAGTATTTGCTATCAACACCCTGCTCTTTAATAAGCGCAATGTACTGCATAACCATAGCGACAATTTCTTCGCGGTTTTGCATGCCAGCATCAGTCAATTCAATATTAACCGTTAAGCTGCCATAGTTACCATATTGTGTTGGGGCATCAGAAGCAGATAAACGTGACACCCAGCCTTTATCACGCAAGATTTGCGCAGGACTACCTTGCATTTCGTTACTTAAAAGGTATGAAACAAAACGATTTGGTTTAACCGCAAACTGTGAACTGTTATCAGCAATTGTGAACTCTAACTGTAGTTGTTTTACATCTTCATTTGGTGAGTAGTAAACACGCTTTCCGCCAGCAACAGAAAAGTCTAACTTATCAGTCACCGTTGGTTTTTCGATTTTTTTATTTTCAATATCAGCAAAATACTGTTTAGCTTTTGCTTCCATTTCAGCCAGTGGACGATTTGAGATCATCGCCACTTTCATAATATTCGATGAATAATATTTGTTATAGAAAGCAACGGTTTCTTTATGCAGATTGCTGCCTTCTTTGTCCCCTAAAGTTTCTAGGTTACCAATTAAGAAACGGTTTGCAGGGTGTGAGCCCATCATTTGACGCGCTAGTTTAAATTGGCCAAAAAAGTCCATTTCACGGCGCATTGACCATTCTGCATTTACCGCATTTTTTTCTTTATCTGTGTACTCAGGATAAAGCTTTGGAGATTTAAAGAAATCCGCAAAACGATCAAGTGCTTCATCGTAAGCATCATTGTTCACTTTGAACATGTAGTTTGTTATATCTAACCAGGTGTAAGCGTTATGCGCGCCACCATTTTTGGTCATAAAATCACTGTAACCTTTAGTGTCTGGGTAGCGGTCTGTACCAAGGAACAGCATATGCTCTAGGTAGTGCGCCATGCCTTGTTGAGACATAGGGTCGTGCAATAAACCAACGCCTACACTCAAAGCAGCAGCTGATTTTTCAGCACTAGGATCTGAAATTAAAATTACATCAATTTCGTTATCTAGTTTTAATGTTTTGTACTCACGGGTGTCGTTTGGGCTGATAACTAACGAGTCAGGAATAAGGTTAGTATTAGCTGCAGGAGGCGTTGTGGTAGAAGTAGAAGAACAACCTGCTAACACTGCAAAAGCGATTGCACTGAGTCCAATTATTTTTTTCATTATTTTGTATCCATTAGAAATTGAATAAATTTTTATTTATCATGAGTTTTCGAGCGCCGCAATTCAATGCTTTTCAGCTAAGTTACAGCAAAACTTTGTAACACATTGTGAAAATGCAATACTTACGGTTAAGATTAATAGCAATAACTATAACAAAGGATGAGCTATGGAAAAGTGGCTAATTGTAGCAATGTTCACTCAGGTCTTTCTGACTTTTGCAGTTATGTACATTATGGGTAAGCGTCGTTTTCGTGCGGCAAAACAAAAAACCATCGAGATGAAAGACTTCTTAACAATGGAGCTTGAAAAGGCTGGGGATAATGTTCGCGTAGCAGATCGTAACTTTATCAATCAATTCGAAATGCCTATGCTGTTTTTTATTGCCTGTTTAACAGCTCTGCAAGTCAATGCTGTAGGTACTGTATTTGTTGCCCTTGCTTGGGTTTATGTTGCATTAAGAATTATTCATAGCGTAATACACTTAACTTCAAACACCTTGAAGGCTCGCTATTATAGTTTTGTTGTCAGTAGCTTTATAATGGTAATAATGTGGGTACTTATTTTAGTTAGAATCTTCTAATAAACATCAATACAAAGAAATAAGGCGCTTTTTAGCGCTTTTTAGCGCCTTATTAACTTTATTGATTGGAATTATTTACGACGAGCAAAGCCTGCAAGAGCTAATAAAGATAGCATCCACGCAAGACTCCCGCCTGAGCTACCACCGCCATTGTCTGAAGAGTTATCTTCATCAATTAGCGTGTTCTCTTTTGGTGACAAAGAAGCAGATGAATTCGGATCATCATCAATCACAGTCACGCTGTTAATGTAAAATAAGTTTTCACCACTGAAACCTGATGTTGTATCTGGGCACTGCTCTTCATTAAGGTTTACTACTGGGATTTCTCCACAGTGAACTAAAGAGGTGATTTGTTCTAAAACATCCATACTCTGTACAGTTACTTCACCAAAAACAGTAAAGCCACCATTTTGTAAGTCGAGGTTAGCGCTGTTATCTTTTAAATTGAAAAACCACTGACTTGTCGCACTATTAGCATTACCACCAACTTTCGCCATTGCAATGGTACCTTTAACATTCGACAGCTCTGGCTCATTGGTAATAGCGTCAGCAGTTTCTATCGCCTCAAAATCAGTATCAAATTTAAAACCACCACCTTGCAATACAAAGTTATCAACTGAGCGATGGATAACCGTACCGTCGTAGCTGCCATCTGCAACATAGTTTAAAAAGTTTTCAACGGTAACAGGTGTATGTTGGTCATAAAGGTGAACAGTAATACTGCCCAGATCTGTCTGCATTTCAACAATAGTAGCATTGGCTGTAAAACAGCTAGCCAATAAAGCAGTTGCAAGTAGATGTTTTTTCATTGTTTATCTTTCCTGATAATTTTTATTATAAAACTGCAAGAAGCTTAAACAAAATAGACAGACGCTTAAATAGCAAACAAAACAGTTACACAAAACGCGCCAAAGCAATTACATCTCAGTTACATTAATTTACACCATGTATTCATTATGGTTATAAAAAATTTAAAGAATAAATCAAAATCGTCTTATCAAATAGGCTCAGTTTGTTAGTATCAGCACGACAACAATGAACACACAGGAATGAACCATGGCGAATGAAGAGAACGCAATATGCGATTTTGGCCTACACCAAGGTGAGCCTTATAGTAAGTTACCCGCTAGTTTTTTAAATTGGATGGTCGGCAATAATCATCAAAAGTCTCATTACGCAGAACAAGAACTACAACGCAGACAACTTGCCGCAACAGGACAACTAAATACAGAAAATAGCGACAAAAGTTTATAAAATACATTTAATTTAAACTTAAGTCGTTTAAACTAAGCGCATAATTAACCTACTGCTCTATTCAGGCAAACAATTATGCGCTTTTTTTTACTAACATCGCTACTGGTTACCCTAACCGCATGTAGCTCCTCTTCTAATAATACTGATTCAGCCCAATATTTAACTCTGCTTCATACTAATGATAACCATGGTCGTTTTTGGCATAACGAACAAGGTGAATATGGCATGGCTGCTCGTAAGACTTTAATTGATCAACTAAAAGCCGAAGCTAAAGCACAAGGCCATGCTGTTTTACTGCTTTCAGGTGGCGATATCAATACGGGTATTCCAGAGTCTGACTTACAACACGCGGAGCCCGATTTTAAAGGTATGTCGTTAATTGGTTATGATGCCATGGCAATTGGTAACCATGAGTTTGATAATCCACTGGCAGTACTTGATCAACAACAAAAATGGTCAAACTTCCCTTTTTTATCAGCCAATATCATAGATAAAACAACCGGTGAAAATCGTTACCAAGGCTATAAAATCTTTGAAAAGAATGGCCTTAAAATTGCTGTAATCGGCTTAACTACCACAGATACCGCTAAAATCGGTAACCCGCAATATATCGGTGGCCTAGAATTTAAAGACCCTACAGACGTTACTGCAAAGTTAGCTCCAGAAATTGATAAACAGTACAACCCAGATATTACCATCGCTGTTACTCACATGGGTCACTATGTTGATGCTAACTTTGGTATTAATGCGCCGGGTGATGTAACTATGGCACGCAACTTACCAAAAGGAATGCTTGATATTATTGTTGGCGGTCATTCACAAGAGCCAGTGTGTATGAAAGAAGCGAATGTTGCTGACAAACGCTTTATGCCAGGTAAAGAGTGTAAGCCTGACCAACAAAATGGTACTTGGATCATGCAAGCCCATGAGTGGGGTAAATATGTGGGTAAAGCTGAATTCAAATTAGAAAACGATGAATTAACTTTGCTCAATTACTCACTTATTCCTGTAAATCTTTATATCGATGATGAAAACGGTAATAAAAAGCTAGCGGCTGAATACATTGAACCAAACAAAAACTTACAAGACATCCTTGCGGTTTATCAGCAAAAAGGCGCAGCACAAATTGCTGGTAAAATAGGTAACGTGGATGCAAAACTTGAAGGTGACCGCAATAAAGTACGCTATGAGCAAGTAAACTTAGCACGCGTTATTATTGCTGCACAAATGCAGTCAGTGGGTGCTGATTTTGGTTTGATAAGCGGTGGCGGTATTCGCGATAGCATTCAAGCAGGCGATGTAAGTTATAAAGATATTTTAAAAGTTCATCCTTTTAAAAACCGTATCACCTATATTGATATGACAGGCCAAGAGCTATTTGACTATTTACAAGTTGTTACTTCTTTCCCACCTGATTCAGGTGCTTACTTACAATACTATAAGCTAAGCTTTAAGCGCGATAACGACACTTTATCTGATGTTAAAATTGCCGGTAAACCACTTGATATGGCTAAAACTTATCGTATGAGCATTAACAGCTATAATGCCTCTGGTGGTGATGGTTACCCTACTCTTACCAATAAAAAAGGCTTTGTGAGTACAGATGATACAGATGCACAGGCATTAAAACGTTTCTTTGAGCAAAATAGTCCTGTTAAAGCGTCTGATTACGCTCCTAAATAAAGACTAGTTAAATAGAAAAAGGGAAGTCAGTGACTTCCCTTTTTACTTTTAAACTAGATTACTTCCCAATGACTTCAATATCGGCAATCTCAATCGCTTTCAATCCATAATGATGTAATCGAGAACGGGAGCCTTCACCATGCGCCTTAGGTGGATAATAGGTTTCTTTTATCTCAGGCTGCTCTTGCCAAACTTCATCAAGTGCTGCCCGAATTTCACTTAATGTTTTTTCTAAACTATTGGTAAAGTTTGGGCGCTTACGTATTGTGTGACCAAGCTCTACTAACCGGTAAAAATACTTGTTTGCTAAAGTCAGTAATTCTTCTGGTACATCTTTATTTTGATTAAGCACTACATCCGGGTGTTCAATACAAAACTCAACCAATGCAAGATAAAAACACAGTGGTTTATTAGCAAGCGCCACTGTTTTATCAACAGCACAACTAGCAGCCAAGGTTTTATTTTGAAGATCGACTATCAATTTAGGCTTTTCTTCTGCCTGAACAGCAACTTCCGGTTCGTGTTTAGCTATTTGGATTTTAGTGCGTTCACTTATAAATAATAAATAAGTAAATGCAGCTGCAAATAAACACACCAAAATCAACACTGCGATATCATCTTTAGAAAATAAAGACGATGCCACAACAAAGCTAACCGTTAATGATTTTTGTGGTGCATGCAATTGTTTAGTGATTAAATCTGCACGAGCAGGATAATCAGAGATCCCCTCAATGGAGTAAACCATCACGCCTGAGTCAGCTAATTGTGCATTAAGACGCGCGATATAATTGAGTACCATATCTTTACTACCTGAATGCTTTAAAAAATCATCAGGTAAATTTAAATGGTTTAAATCAAGGGCAATGCGGTTTTCAACTTTCGCTAAAGTCAGGGCATCATTTGTTGTTGTCTTATAAGCTTTTGCTGTAATAAAGCTGGCAAATAAAACCAAGCAACAGCTTATAAATACTCCGCCATAAGCAAGTTTTACTCTAATTGGCAGCATTGCTATCCCCTACTTTCATTGTTTGCTGAGTCGACTCACATTCCCAAAAAGACTCAACATGATTAAAGTAATGAGAATTTTGATTGTGTGCCAATTGGGTTAACTGCGCTTGAACTGCACATAAAAGGTCGGTGTTTTCATCCTGCATTTTTAAATACCAACGACTACCACTTATATTGTCGCGTATAGGCGTAATGTAGTTTTTAGAAAAAAGCTGCTGGTCGCTGTCTTGCCAATAAGAAGAAATTAAATCGACCTTACCACTTGCAAGCAGCTCTCTTAATTCAGTATGGGAACTTGCGTAAGTGATATTAAGGTTTTCTAGGTTGATATCTAATTTTTTAAATAATTGTTTAGGGAGAATGTGTCCAGAGCGGCTCGTTGGGTAATCAAGCAAACCAATACGTTTATCTAAAAAGTAGCTTTTTTCAATGCGTGGCTTTTCTTTACTAGAAATTAAATAAGCAGTGTAGTCAGGAAAGCCAACAACTGCTTGGTAGTTATAGGTTGACTCGGCCATAAAGGCATTAATCAAGTTTTCTTTAGCCAGGATCAAATCTGCAATCCCTTTACCTAAAAACTCAATTGTGTCAGATGTTTTATAACCCCAATAAGAGGTGACCTTGCCGTATTGTTTACTAATGATGTCATCAGCGCACAAAGTTTTAGCAACATCCTCAGCCAATACTTTGCCAGATGAATACACCACCAACTCGTTGAGATTAACCTCTGATTTAGTATCACATTGGAAAGACGTTTCAATAAATGCATCGATGTCAGAAACAGCCGGTTTACCCTGCAAAATTCCGATATAAAAAAACAAAATAACTGCTAGAAACAAAAATGTAACAATCGACGATTTTTTTATTAGTATTGTTCTTAAATTCAATTTTAATAGCCAACAACGCTTCGTTGTCTCTATTTGAACAATTATTCTTACTTATTACAACAAGTAATTTTACCTGAATATTTTAAGCTATTGATAAATAACATATATGAACAAGAAATTATGAATCTTATTGAGTCCTTTCTATTTGCTTTTAAATTCAGGAAAATATGCATCAAGAAATCGTGCTTCAGGGCACATTCATTTTTGGACACTGAGTCAATGTTACAAAAAACAATAAAAATGTTGCTGTTATCGACACCAGTTATTTCAGCTGTGTTAAGTAACCCGGCTAATGCATGGGGTCAGAATGGTCACCGTATTATTGGTGAAATTGCATCTAAGCATATTACAGACACCACCAAGCAAGCATTAGTTCCTTTACTTGATGGTGATTCTTTACCACAGGTAGCAACGTGGGCTGATGAAATGCGTTCTGCTCCAGAAAAATTCTGGCAAAAGAAATCTTCGCGCTGGCATTACATTAACTTTAAAGAAGGCGATGCTAAACCTCATTACGACTCACATGCCCACCATAACAAAGAAACCGTGTCAGATATCCTCGAAGGCATGGAATATTCAATCTCAGTATTACAAAACCAAAAAGCTTCTCTAGGTGAAAAACAGTTCGCACTGCGCTTTTTAGTTCATCTTGTTGGTGATAGCCATCAACCTTTTCATGCTGGTCATGGTGAAGATCGTGGCGGCAACAATATTTCTGTCACATTCTTCGGTCAAGATACCAATTTACATAGCTTGTGGGACACAAAACTCATTGAAAATGAAAATTTGTCCTATACTGAGTTTGCGCAATTTATAAATACATCAAATCAAGCGTTAATAAAGGACTATCTTGCCAGTTCACCTAGCGATTGGTTAATCGAATCAAATAATATTGCAAACTCTCTGTATAAAGAAAATGAAACAAACGTAAGTTATAGTTATATCTACAAAAACTTACCGGTTGTTAAAACTCGCCTACAACAAGGCGGGATAAGATTGGCAGGTTTATTAAATAGTCTATTTGATAAATCAGCAAAACCGTTAGTAAAGGCACTTAAGATGCCAACTGACAGCAAACTATAAATGAAACATAACCTCTAACACGGGAAATAACATAATGAAAATCCAACTCCGCAAAACAGCTCTATCACTTGCTATTGCAGCATGTGTTGGTGTGAGTGGTGCAGCGTTAGCAAATGAAACAACATCTGCTATCAAGGGTCAAATCAAAGGTCCTAGCGGCAACCCTGCTGCAGGAACTAAGATTACTATCGTTCACTTACCTTCAGGTTCAACTAAAGAAACTGAAACGAACGATGCGGGTTACTTCACAGCAAAAGGCCTACGTGTAGGTGGTCCTTACCGCGTTGTTGTAGATTCTGACGTATTCGCAGATCAAACATTCAACAACATCAACCTACAAGTGGGTGCTGACTACCCAGTTAATGTTACGTTAGAGAGACAATCTGATGTAGAACAAATCGTAGTTACTGGTCGTCCAATCAGCCGTATGTCTGGTGGTACAGGCCCAGCTGCAACGTTCACACTTGAAGATTTAGAAAACCAACCAGCTATCAACCGTGACTTAAAAGATATCGTTCGTATCGACCCACGTGTAACAATTGACGATAGCCGCGGCTCAATCAACTGTGGTGGTGGTAACCCACGTTTCAACAGCTTAACGCTAGACGGCGTTCGTATGAACGATAACTTCGGTTTAAGCTCTAACGGTTACCCTACAATCCGTGCACCTTTCTCTTTTGACTCAATCGAACAGGTTGCAGTTGAACTAGCACCTTTTGATGTTCAATATGGTGGTTTCACATCATGTAACATCAACGCTGTTACTAAATCAGGTGGTAACGAAGTACACGGTGGTATGTTCTTCGATTACACAAATGATTCAATGAAAGGCGACAAAATCGAAGGTGAAGACTACGATAACGGTGATTACACTGAAAAACGTTATGGCTTCAACGTTGGTTTACCACTAATTAAAGATAGCCTTTTCTTATTCACATCTTACGAAAAACTTGAAGGTGTTAAGCAATACAACTACGGCGGCCTAGACACAGGTAGTGTTACAGCTGCAGACGTTGCACGTGTACAACAAATCGCTCAAGATGTTTACGGTTATGACGCAGGTGGCATGCCATCGAGCGCACCAGTTGAAGATGAAAAAATCTTAGTTAAGTTAGACTGGAACATCAACGATGACCACCGTGCAAACTTAATCTATAACTATAACGATGGTTTTACACTGTCTCAGTCAGATGCTTACAGCAACACTGTTACTCTAGATAATCATTTCTTCAAGCAAAGTGCTGAATTTACATCAATCATTGGTTCACTTTACTCAGATTGGTCTGATGAATTTTCAACTGAAATTCGTTTAGGTAAATCAGAGTTAGATCAGACTGTTCGCTCTTTAGATGCAGCTAGTAGCTTCGGTGAAATGCAAATTCGTACAGAAGACGGCGGTACTATCTATATTGGTCCAGATGATTCTCGTCAATCAAATGCTCTTAGCTACGAAACAGTGACAGCAAAAATTGCAGGTACATATTACCTTGATCAACACACGATCACAGCTGGCTATGAGTTTGAAGAATTAGACGTATTTAACCAATTCGTTCAGCACACTCAAGGTGAGTGGCGTTTTAGATCTGTAGATGATTTTGAAGATGGTTTTGCAGATCGTGTCTACTACAATAACGCAGCTGGTACAAATGATCCAACTGATGCTGCGGCTAACTTCTCTTATGCACAACACACTTTATATGTGCAAGATGAGTACAGCTTTACAGATTTAGATGCAACATTAACGTTTGGTCTACGTTACGACAAATACACAAGTGACGACAAACCTAACTACAATGAAAACTTTACAAACCGTTACGGTTTCAGCAACCAAGGTACATTCGACGGCATCGATTTAATTCAACCACGTGTTGGTTTTGAGTGGTACGCAACAGATGCACTAGAAGTACGTGCAGGTGTTGGCCTATTCTCTGGTGGTAACCCGAATGTATGGCTATCTAACTCATACTCAAATGATGGTATCACTAACATTGGTACATCAATCAGAGGTGGTGTTGACCTATTTTCTACGCCAAACGTGAACGGCGGCACACCAGGTTACGAAGTACCACAAAGCCTTTACGATCAAGTTGCAAACACAGTCATTGGTTCAGGTGATTCATCGGTAAACGCTGTTGACCCAGACTTCGAAATGCCATCAGAGTGGAAATACTCAGTAGGTGCAACATACACAACAGAAGATGAGTATGTATTCTCACTAGATTACTTATTCACTAAACGTAAAGATGCTGCTTTCCTAGAAGATATCGCGTTACAAGATTCTGGTGAAACAACATTTGATGGTCGCCCAATTCTTGAGTCAAAAGAAGGCCGTAGCGGTGACTTATTACTTACAAACGTAAGTGGTGACAGCGGTGAGTCTCATGTTATCTCAGCTGCAATGAGCAAACGTTTTGATAACGGTATTAGCGTACAACTAGCTTATGCTTACACTGACTCAACTGATGTTAACCCTATGACAAGCTCTGTAGCGAGCTCAAACTACGGTAACTTAGCGACATACGATCCGACTAATCCAGGTGCACACACATCTGATTACGAGATCCCGCATCGCTTTACTATGACATTAGGTTATACAACTGAGCTGTTCGATGGATACAACACTCGTTTCAACCTATTCAGTGAAACGTACAAAGGTCTTCCTTACAGCTACACGTTTGATGATTCAGACTATGATGTTTGGGGTGATAGCAACTCAAATGGCGGTCGTCAGTTAATGTATATCCCTGAAGTAAATGACCCTAACGTTGTTTATGACATGACACCAGAAGAAGTAACTGAGTTCAACGAGTGGATTTCTGCTCAAGGCTTAGCACGCGGTGAAATCTCTGGTCGTAACCGTCAAAATGCTGATTGGTTCACTAAAGTTAACTTCAAGATGACTCAAGAGTTACCTGGTTTCATGCCTGGTCACAAAGGTGAAGTGTTCTTCGTTATCGATAACTTAACAAACATGTTAAACGATGACTGGGGCGTACTTAAGAAAGGTAGCTTTGTTGGTAACAGCATGGTGACCGTAGACCTTGATGATCAAGGTCGTTACGTATACTCAGACTTCAACCCTAACAATGGTAAAACTGCAACTCAAAGCAGCGCATCAGTTTGGGAAATGCGTGTAGGTGTACGTTACACATTCTAATAACGAGTTAACCTTGTTATAAAACAAAAGCCCGCCCCTACTGGCGGGCTTTTTACGTTTGGAGAAGTTAACGAGTTGCTAGTTACGAGAGTAAAGCTACTAGGGGAAAGTTAGCAAGAGTAAAGCTTCAAGAGTAAAGTTAGAAAGTTGCAAGGTAACAGCGATTTTACATCGCGTTCTAGTGCCTAAAACCTAGAGTCTAATACCTGATAAAATTTCCGTAGGACGGGCTTTAGCAGTGAATGGTTGTAGTAACGAGATACGAGATAAGAGTTACGAGAGTAAAGCTTCTAGAGGAAAGTTAGCAAGTTGCTAGGTAGCAGATTTTACTCGCATCTGATGGCTGACAGCTGAAAGCTGAAAGCTTTCTAAAAAATGCAGGCCATTTAGACCTGCACAGATACTTTATTTAAGCTGCGTAAACCGCAAGTGGGTGTGTTGTATTGATAGATACATGCACTGCATCACCTGGGCGTACCATCACTTCATGGCTTACTCGGCTTGTCACTACAGTATCACACGCTAATTTTACAGCGCATAAGCGACTACCACCTTCGTAACGTACCCATGTCACTTTACCATTGCTAGTAGCTGCATTTTGAATAAGGTGAACATCATCAGGGCGAAGTAATACATCAACTTTTGCAGTATCATGATCAATCCTAATCGCTGGTGCATTACCTAAATCAGTGGTGGCAATATCACCTTCACAATTACCGGCAATAAAACTTGCTTCACCTAAAAAGCGTGCCACAAAGCGATTGCTTGGTAAGCTAAAACAGCGTTCAGGGGTATCGATTTGCTGAATAATGCCTTCTTTAAGTACGCCAACACGGTCACCGACAGATAAGGCTTCTTCTTGGTCATGAGTTACCCAAATAGCAGGTACTCCCGCATCTTTTAATGCATTACGAATATCCCAACGAAGGGTGTCTTTTAAAGCTGCATCTAAGTTTGATAACGGCTCGTCAAGCAATACAAAGTCTGGTTCGTGAGCTAGTGTACGGGCAAGCGCTACACGCTGCTTTTGACCACCCGATAAGGTAGCGGGCTTTTTATTACGAAATGCTTCAAGACCCAATAACTTAATCCAATGATCTGCTTTTGAGGTATCGGTTAATCTAAAGCAAATATTTTGCTGTACCGTTAAATGCGGAAATAACGCAAAGTCTTGAAATACCATTCCTACTTTACGTTTTTCTGGTGGTACTTTTAATTTGGGTGTTGCCCGCCATGAGCCTAAATTAATTTCGCCTTCGCTGATAGGAATAAGCCCAGCTAACGCTTGTAAAATTGTACTTTTACCACAGCCAGTTGGACCAACTAGCATGAGGATCTCACTTTCCCCAAGTGATAAGTTAAGTTCACTTACCACACGATTGCTACCATAATCGATAGACAGCTTACTAACTGATAGCATTAAACTGATCCTTAATGTTCTAATTGACTGCGCTTTTCACCTGAGAGCATTATAGCTAAGCCACATGCTGATATCACTACTAACAAGAGCCCAGGAATGGCAGCTCGACCGAAATAACCGGCTTCATAAACTCGCCACAAATAGGTTGATAGGGTTTCAAACCCTGTTGGGCCGAGTAACAATGTTGCTTCAAGCTCTCGCATTGATTCTAAAAATACCAAGGCTGCACCAGCAATGATACCGCGCAGTGTTAAAGGCAAGGTAATACGCATAAATGCTTCACGAGGGCTGGCGCCTAATACACGTGCTGATTTGATTAAACTCGAGTCTAAGTGTTCTGTGCTGGTACGAACTGAGCCAACTGCCAGCGGTAAAAAGCGCAGCACATAGGCAATCACTAATAATGCCAGAGTTTGGTATAAAAGCGGTAATTGCAAGCCACCATAGACAAGTGCAGTACCCATCACTATACCCGGAATACCAAATCCGAAATAAGTGACTCGTTCCATAATGCGCCCTACTTTACCACTTAAGGCAGCATGCGCTACAGGCACAGCAACCACAACAGCGACAATAGCCGCAATGCCAGATGCATAAGCTGAGTTCCACGCAATACTGAAATCAAAATCAGCAACACCATCGCGAGCAAGCCAGAGAGTAAAAATGGCTAACGGCAAACAAATAGCCAATAATAAAACGGGTAGAAAAGTCACTAGCATGGCTAACTTTTGACCGTTTGATGGAAATAACATTAGCGGTCTACCGTGGCGCTCAGAAGCTGTTTTAATTTGTGATTCGATGAACAGCAAAAAGCCTACTATCACCATTAATTGTAGCGATAACATCGCTGCACGACTTAACCCAAAGGCGTTATATTCAACATAGATTACTCTGGTAAAGGTATCTAAGCGCATCATCGCCGGTGTACCAAAATCTGATAGAGTATAAAGTGCAACAAGTAATGAGCCCGCTGCTATACCGTTTATTACACGCGGTAATATAACTTTAAACACACTCATCGGCATCGACATACCTAAAGTGCGAGCCGCGTTTACCATGCTGGCATCTAGACTAAGTAAAGACGAACGTGTTGTTAGCATTACAAATGGAAACGTGTACAGCGTCATTACAATAGCGGCACCCGTTAAGCCATAAATAGGCGGGGTTTCAAAGCCTAACAGCTGATTAATTTCACCACCGGGGCCAAATGCTGCATATAAAGTAAACGCGCCAATATAACTTGGAATAGCAAGTGGAGCTGCAAACAAAACAAGCCAAAGCTTTTTAAAAGGAAGTTGAACATAGGCACTAATAAACGCCAGAGGCACGCCAATTAAAATAGAGCCTATAACAGTTAACACCATAAGTGATAAAGTGTTACCCAGAATTTTTAAATTGTGACTATCAAAAACAGCCGTCGCATCACTGGCTAAAGTGATCAGAATATAAACTGGCACTAACGCCAAAAGCGCTGCAAGCAGCGCCATGGGATAAGAAGCAGGTATGCGCATTATAAAACACCGCTGCTGCGCATAAGGTCGAGTGTTGGCCTTAAATCTGCCAATTGAGTTAAATCGATTTTCGGCGGCGACACATCCGTTAAGGCTGGTAATCCAGCTGGCTGGTCAATACCTTGAATCAATGGAATTTCGTAGGCTTCACGTGCTAAGTAACTTTGTACTTCAGAACTTAGTAAGTAGCGCATAAAGTTCATTGCGTTCGGGTTGTCTGTCAGCGATAACACACCTGATGCATTAACTAAGCAACCGGCATCTTGATTGGTGAATGCAAGATCAAGGTTTGCATCTGGTTTACCTGACTTAAGGCGTAAGGTGTAATAATGGTTTGCAAAACCAATATCCACTTCACCACGTTCAACGGCCATCACTACACCAAGCTCGCCGGCATAGGTTTTCGAACGTTTTTGAACTTTCTTAAGCCATTTAGCGGTTTTATCTTCACCTTCAAGAATACGCATTGCCGTGACAAATGATTGGAAAGAAGCATAAGCAGGTGCCCAACCAATTGATAAATCGCTATCAGCAATGGCCATTATGCTATCTGGGATCTGATCTTTTGATAAACGCTTAGTGTTGTAAGGTAATGTACGAATACGACCTGTCACTGGTGCCCAGCCCGGATAGCGGAACTGCGGTTGTAATTGCGCTTCTAAGTCACTTGGTAGCGGTTTAGCTAAACCTGCGTCTGTTACTAAGCCAATCGCGCCTGAGTCAACGGCCCAAAATAAATCAGCACGTTTAACACCCGCTTTCGCTTCAGCCACAATCATGTTGGCAAGTGCAGCAGTTGGGCCACGGCGAATTGATAAATTAAGTTTTGGGTTTTTCTTTTGGATTGATTGCAGTACGTTTTCGTACAAACCACCTTCACCACGGCCTAAATATAAGGTTAAGTCACCCTCTAGGGCCGGTAAGTCTTTCACTGAAATTGGGCTTGCAGCAGAGGCTGCAAAGGCACGAGAAAGAGGTAGTGGCATTGCGCCCACTACCCCAAACGCAGCCAGGCCTTGAATAAAGGTCCTACGCTTCACTAAAATACATCCTTACGTGCTTTTTCGGCTTCTTCTAGTAACACCTTAGCGCGATCTAGTTTTTCTTGCATATCAACAACCACTGCACGTACTTGGTCAACAGACCCTTTATCAGAAATAGCTTTAGGCAGGGTTACGTTAAAATCTTTTTCGAGAACTTCTACTAACTTCGCATCTTTTTCGATAAGTGTACCTTCAACACCTTCGAATAAGTGAAGGTAAGTATCGTGTACAATTTGGGTTGCTTCATCGCTTAAACGTTCTGCGTATTTTGCAACAACACGGTCTAATTTATGTTTGATCTCATCGATAGTAGCGCTTTGCGTCATTGTTTCAGAAGCAGTTGCTTTTACAGCTTTTAATAAGCCTTTTTGCTGGAAGTCGGCAGCAAGTTTAACAGCTCCAAGACCCTGCCACAAGGCAGCATTTAAGGCCTTTTGGTGCTCTCGAACTTCGCTTGCTGGTTTTTTGTCATCAATGGCCATTTTGATACCATAAATGCCTTGCCAGATTGATGCATAAACCGGTACATAATTCGTTTCAATCGCACTGTGAAACTTTACTGATTCCCAGTATTCAATTAAATCATCGCTTTTAACTGCTTTTGCGCCTTTTGTTTCATAATCGGTAACCATGGTGTCAACTTTACCGATCATCCACTCAACGTCTTCTGAGTAATCTTTTAAATTTTCTTTTAGATGATTAACGTGCTCACCAATTGGGCCATTTGCCAATACAGGTTGGGCAATAAAAGTAGATGCTAATACTAGGCTAAGACCTAGTGTTTTAACGGTGTTTAACGCTAATTTCATAGGGGGACATCCAAGTTTCTAATTGTAAATGATAGCCATTATCATATACGTATCGATTGTCTAAATCAATTGCTATAAAGCCTTGATTACAGAATTACACATTTTTATTTAAGTGATTGGAAAGCTTACTAAGAGTGTTCATAAATTGTTTAAGTTCTTGGCTATCTAAGTCACTCACTAAACCGGCTTGCCACTCGTTTGCTAATGGCACAATTTGTTCATGCAAACGGTTCCCCTCAACGGATAGTGATAATAAATTTGCGCGTTTATCCTTAGGGTTTTCTTTGGCTATTATAAGGTTTCTGGTCAATAGCGACTTTACTGCACGAGACACCGTTGATTTATCCATTTGTGCCATATCACATAATTCTTTGGCAGTACGCTCGCCATATTGGGCCAAATTCGCAATTATACGCCATTGTGGCACGGTTAAATCGAACTGCTGTTGATATAGCTCACTAAACTGCTCACTCATTTGCATTGCAATATTGGTTAATGAATAAGGTAAGAACTGTTTTAAATCGAGCGTTGTTTGATTATCTGTCGTCATGGCTGCACTACTGTCAAAGAATATTTACACAAGTAAGTTCAGTGTAGTTTGAATTTAGTCTCACATGAGAGTATCTTACCTAAAACCTTTCAGGAGTCTAGTGATGAATAACGAATTACAATATATGACAGGCTTTGGTAATGAATTTGAAACCGAAGCATTACCCGGTGCATTACCTATCGGTCAATTCAGCCCGCAAAAAGTTAAATACGATTTATATGCTGAGCAGTTCAGCACAACGGCATTTACAGCGCCCCGTGCTGATAACCGTCGTACTTGGTTTTACCGCATTCGCCCGTCAGTAATACAAGGTGATTACACGCCAATTGATAATGGCCTTATTCGTACAGCTCCTATCACCGAAGTGCCAACACCACCGACAATGCTACGTTGGGACCCAATTGAAATTCCAGAACAGCCAACTGATTTTATAGATGGTTTAGTCACTATGGCTGCCAACGGTAGTGCCAATGCACAAACAGGTATTGGTATTCATATTTATGTCGCTAATAAATCAATGAAACAGCGTTACTTTTATAATGCTGATGGTGAAATGTTATTTGTGCCGCAACAAGGTGAGCTATTACTTAGAACTGAGTGCGGGCAACTAACCGTTCGAGCAGGAGAAATTGCAGTTATTCCTCGTGGCATTAAGTTCGCAGTTGATTTGCTCACCGATACAGCCCGTGGCTACATCTGTGAAAACTATGGCCATGCCTATATTTTACCAGAGCGCGGCCCAGTGGGTGCCAATGGTTATGCTAATGACCGTGACTTCCACTACCCTGTAGCGGCTTTTGAAGATGTAGAAGGTGATTTTGAACTCGTTGCTAAGTTCAATGGTAATATGTTCCGTTGTGATATTGGCCACTCGCCATTAGATGTGGTTGCTTGGACGGGTAATAGTGCACCTTACAAGTATGACCTTGCTCGATTCAATGTTATGAATACAGTAAGTTACGATCACCCAGATCCTTCAATCTTTACTGTATTAACATCACCATCGGGTACTGAAGGTGTCGCTAATATCGATTTTGCTATCTTCCCTCCACGTTGGATGGTGGCTGAGAACACATTCCGCCCACCTTATTACCACCGTAATATTATGAGTGAGTTTATGGGCTTAATCGAAGGTGTGTACGATGCCAAAGAACATGGCTTTGTACCAGGTGGTTCTAGCTTACATAACTGTATGTCGCCACATGGTCCAGAAGCAGATGTATTCGAAAAAGCATCAAATGCTGAGCTTGAACCACAACGCTACGAAAACACTTTGGCATTTATGTTCGAATCGCGTTACGTTATTTCACCAACTAAATATGCCCTTGAAGGTAAAGAGCGTCAGCCTAACTACACAGACTGTTGGCGCACTATTAAAAAACATTTCACAGGTAACCAGGACGTATAATGAAACTTTATAGCTATTTTCGTTCATCAGCTGCATACCGAGTACGCATTGCGCTTAATTTAAAGAACATTGATCACGAGTTGGTGACGGTTAATTTATTAAAATCAGAGCAACAAAGCGACGATTACCTAACTAAGAACCCACAAGGGTTACTGCCAGCACTTGAAACTGAGCAAGGTGTGCTTGCGCAATCGCTGGCTATTTTAGAGTGGCTAGAAGAAACTCACCCAGAAACACCTTTGTTGACTGGTGATGCATGGCAAAAAGCACAGATCCGTAATTTATGTTATGCCGTGGCGTGCGATATCCACCCTATCGATAATTTGCGCGTATTAAAGTACTTAGCTAACGATCTTGGTGTTGATGAAGAAGCAAAAACGACCTGGTATAAGCATTGGGTAGAAGTTGGCTTTGAGAGTATCGAAAAGCTACTTGATGAAGCGAATACTTTTTGTGTGGGCAACAAACCAACGCTTGCTGATGTGTGCTTAGTGCCGCAAGTATTTAATGCCTTGCGCTTTAAGGTTGATATGACCAAGTACCCTAAAATTGCTGCTGTATATGAGCAATGTAATAAGCTTGATGCCTTTATTGATGCTGTACCACAAAATCAGCCAGATGCAATTTAGGCTTTAAGATTTGTAGTTAAAAAGGCCCGAACGCTTCGGGCCTTTTTTATTTTTTATCTAAGCGCTGAGTTAATCACACTCACATGGTTAATTAAATCGAGTCCTAAGTCGGTTAAGTAGCCACCATCAGGACTATCTGTAATACCTTTATCATAAAGACGTTTTGCTGCATCTTTAATTGAGCTTTCGGCATCGGAATGAATTTTAATTCCCTGCATTTGGGAGTTGCGAGGAAATTTTGCAAGCAGGGTTAGTTCGTCGATCATATTTTTATCAAATTGCATGTGTTCACCTTTTTATTATTTATTCCTTGTCATAAGCTTAGTGTAGTTATACAGATCTGCCCAACGGGAGGCGTATTTTGTTAAAGAAAATTTTACTGTTAAGTACTTTGTTTACTTTAGGGTTTCTAAACCAAGCGCTAGCAAAGGAAAAACCACTAATCGTGCTTGATGGTCAAGAGGCATTAAACAATCAAAAAGTGTGTTGGTATGAAAATAAACGCTATACCGAAGGTGCCTATATTGCCGTTGGCGATATTAGGTTAATTTGCACTGCTAAACAGCCTAATTTTTCCAACAGTGATTTGGCTTGGCTCAGACTAAGTGCTAATGGCGAGATTATTTACCCTAAACAAGCGAAAACGATTCACGTCAATTAGCTTAAAACGCACAGATAGGGTACTATTGTGCGGTTGCAAATAACCTAAGATTTATCATGGACAATCAACCAAATAATCCGTTACATGGCGTTAAACTAGCCGACATCGTTACTAAACTTGAAGCAAAACTTGGTTGGGAAGGTATGGCAGCGCACGTAGATGTACGCTGCTTTCAGAATGACCCAAGTGTAAAGTCGAGTCTTAAATTTTTACGAAAGACCCCTTGGGCACGAGAAAAAGTAGAGCAGTTATATATTGATACCTTTATCAATAATGACCTAGCTGATGATGGCACTTTCCAATGGAAAAGCATCAAAAAGTAACCACTTAATCTTCAGCTGCTACTATCACCGAAAGCGATTTCGGTGATATCTCTACCTCTAGTTTATCTGCGGTTTTCACCTCACCATCAATAACATAGCTCAACCCTTTTTCTGCGCTTACTGTTACTCGTTTAGCATTTGTGTGATGACTGTTAATGGCAAAACTAGTTTGCGTAATGCTCGAGAACACTAACTCCGCAATACTTAAAGTACTCGCTTTAGAATCGGCACTAGGTGTTAGCCAATTTACATCGAGTAAACCATCTTGATGATCTGGCTGCCCTGCAGATTGAGCAAGTAAAGTAGTAAATGGCGCTGCGTTAGCGATGATTAAACTGGTGGTATTGATTGTTTGCTCATCGTTATTATCAAGAGTAACAACGTAGTCTTGAGCTTCATGCTCACCTAATGCTTGCCAAAATCCTTGTAAATACGCTAATTGCCCAGACTCATTTTTAGCATCACGATGGGCTTTTTCAATCATCTTTTGTTCAAAACCAATCCCTGCTAGTAATAACATACGCTCGCCATTACATACAGCGGTATCTATCCGACTCGCCTGCCCTTCAATTATTAGCTCACACGCCTGCTCTACCGGAATAAGCTTCGATTGTATACCCATCAACACATGAGCGAGGGCATTGGCAGTACCTAAAGGAATAATACCCAGTTTACAGTCTGTATTAACAAGTACACTTGCCACCTCTGTTACTGTGCCATCGCCACCACAGGCGATGACTACATCAGGGTTCAATTCAAGTGCTTCTTTGGCTAACTCAGTACCATTTACCTGTTCTGACGTGGTGTAAACAGTTAAATCGTAATACTCAGACAAACGAGATGTAATTTGTTTACGTTTAGCTTCCCACAGTTTTGTTCCAGAAACAGGATTAGCAATGAGCACAGCTTTATTTTTGATTAGTAAGTCACCTCTACGATGGCGACGCACAAGATGTCGCAGCTGGCGCTTGTTTAAATTTGCAGTTTCTCGTGTCTCTTTAATTTGTGCGAGTACTTGGTGCACATCGGCATCTTTGTTTTGGCTAAGTAAGTAAGCTGCCATCACAAATACTGAACGGCCACGCCCTAAAGCGCAATGAACTACAACACGTCTATCTGCTTTTACTTGATGGTCAATCCAATTAATCGCTTGGTGTAGTTGCGCGCGTGTTGGCACGCTATGATCAAGAACAGGAATATTTAAATAACGAATATTCTCTTGCGTAGAAGACCATTCAAGGCCATCAAACTCGCAAGTTACATCTAAAATAGCTGTAATACCCATTTCTTTCATGGTGTCTATATCTGAAGGAAATAAACGACAGGCTAAAAATAAATGCTCATTAATTTGTTGTAATGGTGGCACTTTGTCGTGTTTTCTCGACCAAGCATTGTAAAGTTGTGCACCCAATAAAAATGGAATAAAAGCCCAACGAATATAGATAGGAATAACGCCATTTTCACGTTTTCTAAAAATACGTGCAATATTAAAAAAATATGCGCCACTAACCAAAAGTAACGACAAAGCCGTCCAATAAAAAAACAGCGCAAAGTAAACAGTTTCAACTCGAATAGCCGCAATTATAAATACAATCGCTAAAGCTAAGTAACTAAATGCTGCCCACATAATCACTCCTTGTTATTCTAATTGCATACTACGTTGCAAGTTTCACTCCAGTAAAAGCCGTTAAATTACCCCTACTGGCTATTTAAAATCAGTAACTTAGCATTTATAAAAAAGCTTACCATTTTAGTTTAGGACATTTTTTCATAATTTTATGAATAACTTACAATAATTTACATAGAACCAATTGTATAGATTTGCCAAGTACTCTTTCCCTGCTAGTCTAAGTTAAAAGCCATGCCTAATAATCACAGGTTTTTAGTAGAGCTTTCATTAAAAATTTAAATCAACCCGAGCCTAATTCGTTATGAAATACGATGACCAAACGCTACTTAATTTACTTGCAGCAGAATATGTTTTAGGCACTTTACATGGCCATGCCCGAGATAGATTTAGCCGCTTAATGCGCACCTCTCCTCGAGCCCGATACGCAACCTCATTATGGCAAAGACATATAAAAAACCTAGAAAACGCGATTGAATCTAACCCACCGGATCAGCAAGTATGGGATAAAATAACAAAACGGATTGACCCACTTTTATTACCAACACAGAAGAAAGCAAAAGACCCTAACTATGGAATTTTTAAGGCTTGGGCTGCTATTGCAACCGCGGTCTGTATTGTGTTGATATTAATTACTTGGCAACCGCAAGAGTCGTTTAGTGATAAAATCAATCACTCGGTAACGTTTTATGACTCAGCAAATAATCCAGTTTGGAATTTAGAAATAAGCGATCACAGTATTTTACTTAAAGCTGCTAGCGGCATGAGTTTACAAACTGATTATGATTACCAGTTGTGGATCCGTTTAAAAGACTACCCAAGCGCCATCCCTATTGCTTTATTACCAAAAACAGATAGCAAAGAAATTGCCCGAAACGCAATATTTAAACCACAAGATATCACTTTACTTGCGATAAGCCGTGAGCCAATTGGCGGCTCACAATCAGGTAGCCCAAGTGAAATTATTTATACAGCCTTACTCGATGCGAACTAATCATACACAGACTAGAAACAATATATAAATACGAGCAAAGCCTGTATTTCTAAGATAGATGACCTAGTCGATAAACCTTTGTACTTGCTATATTGACAGCCTCTTTTTATATCCGCTTTAAAAAATAGGCGGTAATTCGAGTATTAGACTCGTCTCCTTGTATTATCTTAGGAATAAAAATGAAAAAGTCGTTGTTGGTTACGCTATTTCTATTAATTTTTAGCTCTATCTGTCACGCCCACCAGCAAAGCACCGCTTATCTTAATTTAGAACAACAAACGAGTAATAAGCTATCACTAACCGGCTCTTGGCAAGCCTCGGTGAATGATCTCGATAAAGCGCTCAACTTCGATAAAAATCAGGATAATGTAATTACATGGCATGAAATTACATCACAGCAGCAAGCAGTATTAGACTATCTAAATAGCCATTTTAATGTGTTACAACAAAATCAAAGCTGCAAGGTCACGGTTGATGGTGCACTTAGTATAGATAACCACTTTAATCAGTCGTATATCCATGTGCCACTACAAGTTGATTGTCCATCTGATAGTTCTATAACAGTTAATTACACAGCCCTATTTGATATAGATGAGCATCATCAAGCAATTGCCGCCATTGCTAAATCAAGCCGCGTATTTGAACAAAATACGCCAAAACAAGTTATCAACTTTAAAGAGCAAAGCTTCACCACAACGTTTATTGAATATGTACATCAAGGCATATTACATATTTGGATGGGCACAGATCACATCTCGTTCTTAATTGCCCTATTGCTGGGCGGTGTGTTAGTTCGTAAGCAAGGCGAGTGGCAACGTGTCGAGTCTAAAAAACAAATTCTAATTGATACAGCGTGGATAATCACCGCTTTTACAATTGCTCACTCAATTACCCTCACAGCGACTGCTATGAATATCATATCGCCAAACACACGATGGGTAGAATTAGGTATCGCGCTTTCAGTATTATTTGCTGCAATAAATAATATCTGGCCAATGATTGTGCGCTTAGGCTGGATCACATTCTGTTTTGGTCTATTACACGGTATGGGGTTTGCGAGTGTTTTAGGTGAGCTTGGTTTATCAAATGAATACCAGCTAATGAGTATTTTAGCCTTTAATTTAGGGGTTGAGATTGGTCAACTGGTTATTTTAGCAATCTGTTTACCACTGCTAATGCTACTTAGAAATAACACTTGGTACAAAAAAGCTATTATGCCAGCAGGCTCAGTGGTAATTGCAATTATGGCAATCCAATGGTCTATAGAGCGCTTTTAATAAGTGCTTTATTCAAATGGTAACAATAAGGTTTTCATTGTTGGACGTAGCGCTTTAAGTAACTCATGAATATCTAAATCTGGGTTGAGCATTTTACGCAGTAACAGGCCACCCATTACTGAAAACATCACTTCAATACGGGCATTCACTTCTTCAAGTGCTGTGCCTTGTAATGGCCCTCTTTCACCCACTAATAATTCACGCATAGAATCACGAGCGTGGCTATCTGACTCTCTTAATAAGTTAGCCACTTTTTCGTTACGAGCAGCTTCGGCGAGCATTTCTAAATCAAGCGCACCTTGATTCAAATCGGTATGGCGCTCAACGCCTCTGCCTAGACCATCTAGTAATACAGTGACACGATCGCCGGGTTTATCAGCAAACTCTTTAAAGATTGAGAACATTTCTTCCATATCACGCTCAACAATCGATTCTATAATCGCTTCTTTACTGGCGAAGTAATTGTAAATGTGGCCAGCACTCATACCCGCGGTTTTAGAAATTTCGGCCATTCCCGCGCCATGATAACCCTTACGTCGAAAACAATCCGCTGCGGCACAAAGCACTTGATTACGTCTTGCCTCAGCAAGCGCAGGGTCATTGTGTCTTTTCGTTTTTTGCGTCATGGTTTCTCCAAGCTTTACTGACTAGGGTTAACTTTAATTTAAACAAGGTTTACAGGATCTTAATCTTTGAGGAGAGTCAAAACAACTAAGAACCTGCAAAACCTTAAATAAATTATGCTTTTGCTGATTTATTGCACAGATTTTTGTGCATTCCAGCCGCCACCCAGCGCTTTATACAAATTAATTTGGCTCGCCAGATACGCTTGCTTACCCAAAATTAACTGTTGTCCTGCACTGTACCAATTTCGTTGTGCATCCAATACTTGCAAGTAGCTGTCGGCACCCTTTTGAAAACGCGCATCCGATAAAGTAAAAGATAGCTCATTACTTTGATACAAGTCATTCAGGGCATCTAGCTGTTGCATATAACCTTCACGGTCAGCAAGGGCATCAGATACTTCTTTAAATGCCTGTTGAATGGTTTGCTCGTAACTGGTTATAGCCATTTCTTGTTGAGCTTTTGCAACATCGAGATTAGCTTGATTACGACCCATGTTAAAAATAGGCAAGTTTACCGAAGGCACAAAGCTCCAAGTCCCAGAACCTGAATCAAAAAGATTACTCAAGTCAGCTGAAGCTGTCCCCGCATTCGTTGTTAAACTGATGCTTGGATAAAATGCCGCTTTTGCCACACCAATGTTTGCATTGGCAGCCAATAAATCATGCTCTGCAGCTTTGATATCAGGTCGCTGAGTCAATAGCTCAGACGGTAACCCTACTGGCACATCAGGCAAACTAAGTACATCATCTATACTTTCACTTGGTAATAAATCTGCAGTGACGGTTTTACCTACTAGAAAATCGAGGGCATTTTTATCACGCTTTAGTAAACGCTGATAGTTTGCAATATCGACTTTAGCGGTTGCTACTGTGCTTTCAAGTTGCGATAGCGTTAACTGAGAAGCAGCACCTAGAGCAAATGTCTTACGAGTTAGCTCTAAAGACTCCTGCTGAGACTTCAAAGTCTCGTTTGCAAGTGCCAAAAGCTCTTTATCCGTCGCATAGTTAAGCCATGCATTCACTAATTCGGAGATCAAACTAATGCGTACACTGGTTAAACTGTATTCAGCCGAATATAGGTTTTGTAATGCTTGCTCTGATTGGTTGCGTACTTTGCCCCAAAGATCAATTTCGTAAGCGGTTAAGCCTACAGTTGCTGTATAGTTTTCAGAGATAGTTGCTTGACCAGTACCAGATAAATCTGCCGGAAGACGCTGACGCGTACCCGATGCATTCAAATCAATGCTTGGGTAAAGCGCTGAATCTTCAATCTGATACATTGCTCTAACCTGCTGCACATTCAGTGCAGCAGTTTTTATGTCTTTGTTGTTTTCCAGCGTTAGCGCAATCAACTGTTGAAGTTGCGCATTACTGAAAAATGACTGCCAATTGAGCGCATTTATATCACCCGCTGTACCTTGGATATCATAGTTTTGAGCAACGGGTAATTCACGTTGCTCCATATCTGGCGCCATATTACAGGCAGATAACATAAGTGCAGCAACAGACACTGAGATAAGTTTAGCTTTCATTATGCCTGCTCCTCATTAGTTGATTTTGTTTTGCCTGGGAATACTCGGCGCACCAGTACAAAGAACAGCGGCACAAAAATTACCACAATTGTCGATGACGCAAGAGTACCGCCAATAACAGCAATACCTAGTGCGTTTTGTGCACCTGAGCCTGCACTTGATGCAATTGCCAATGGTAGTACACCACACACAAATGCCATTGATGTCATAAAGATTGGACGTAAACGTAGACGAATAGCTGCTACCGCGGCATCGACAAGTTTCATACCTTCATCCATTTTATGAATAGCAAACTCTACAATTAAGATGGCATTTTTTGATGCCAGACCTATGGTGGTTAAGAGACCCACTTGGAGATAAATATCGTTTGATAAATTAAATACAAATGACGCAATCGACGCACCAAATACACCAAGCGGTACAATAAGCATAACTGCTGCAGGAACTGACCAGCTCTCATATAACGCCGCTAAACATAGGAATACAACCAACAATGAAAGTGCATAAAGTAATGGCGCTTGACCACCACTTAAACGTTCTTCATATGAAATACCTGTCCATTCGAACGATACACCCGGTGGTAACTTCTTAACCATTTTCTCAACTTCAGCCATCGCTTGACCAGTACTGTAGCCCGGAGCAGCAGCACCTTGGATTTCCATCGCTGAAAAGCCGTTATAACGCTCAAGACGAGGTGAGCCATATGTCCAATAAGAGTGAGCAAAGGCTGTAAATGGCACCATGTCACCATTGGCGTTACGTACATACCACTCATCTAAGTCTTCTGGCACCATGCGTGATTCAGGCGTACCTTGTAAGTACACTTTTTTCACACGACCACGGTCAATAAAGTCATTTACATAGCTACTACCCCAAGCCGTTGATAACGTATTATTGATATCTGCTTGAGTAAGACCTAATGCTTCGGCTTTCGCTAAATCAATATCAAGCTCTAGCTCAGGTTTATCTTCTTGACCATTCGGGCGCACACCTGATAACACCGGGTTTTGTGCAGCCATACCTAAAAACATGTTACGTGCTTCAAGTAGTTTTTCGTGACCTAGACCAACCCTATCTTGTAAGAACAAGGTGAAACCGTTTGCAGTACCAAGCTCAACAACCGCAGGAGGTGGGAAAGCAAATACGAACGCTTCTTTAATCGTTGAGAAGTATCCCATGGCTTTACCCGCAACCGCACCGACGGTTAGATCAGGACGCTGACGTTCATCCCAGTGTTTTAAACCCACAAAGCCGATTGCCGCGTTTTGACCAGAACCTGCAAAGCTGAAACCTGTTACCGTAAAGATAGACTTAACCGCTTCTGATTGTTCTTCTAAGAAGTGATGTTCCATCTTTTCAACAACTTTTAAAGTTTGCTCTGTTGTTGCACCGGCAGGTAAGCTTACTTGGTTAAACAAAATACCTTGGTCTTCATCTGGTAAGAATGCCGATGGTAATTGTGAGAAAATAAACACCATGCCACCCACGATTAAACCGTAAATAAGTAAATAGCGTTTACTGTGCTTGATCATGCGAGACACAAAACCTTGTGTACCCGAGTTCGTTCTGTCAAAACCACGGTTAAAGCCAAGGAAGAAACGACCAAATAAAGATTTATCGTTATGTACATGACTTGGTTTAAGCATTGTCGCACACAAAGCAGGTGTTAAAATCAATGCAACAAGTACTGATAAACTCATCGCAGTTACCAAGGTAATTGAGAACTGACGATAAATAACCCCTGTTGAGCCAGGGAAGAACGCCATAGGCACGAATACTGCCGACAGCACCATCGCAATACCAACAAGGGCACCTTTGATTTCATCCATTGATTTACGTGTTGCCTCAAGAGGAGATAAGTTCTCTTCGGTCATTACACGTTCAACGTTTTCAACCACGACGATTGCATCATCTACAAGTAGACCAATGGCAAGTACCATCGCAAACATGGTTAAGGTATTAATTGAGAAGCCAAACACTTGCAAGATAGCAAACGTACCTAGCAATACAACAGGTACTGCAATAGTCGGAATAAGTGTTGCTCTGAAGTTCTGTAAGAATAAGTACATGACCAAGAACACCAGCACAACAGCTTCGATTAGAGTGCTGACAACTTTTTCAATCGAAAGTGAGACGAATGGCGTCGTATCGTAAGGAACAACCGTTGTTAAACCTTCAGGGAAGAAAGGCTCAAGTTCAGCAAGGGCCGCTTTTACGCCATCAGCTGTATCAAGTGCATTAGCACCACTGGCAAGCTTAACACCTAAACCTGATGCCGGTTTGCCGTTAAAACGCGCAACAACACCGTAGTTTTCACCACCTAATTCAACATCAGCAACATCACTTAAACGAACAACTGAACCATCAGCATTGGTTTTTACAAAGATATTTCTAAATTGCTCAGGTGTTTGTAAGCGGCTTTGTGCAGTTACCGTTGCATTTAATTGTTGGCCACTTACTGCTGGCAACGCACCTAATTGACCTGCTGAAACTTGTGCATTTTGAGCACTGATTGCAGCACTAATATCAGCAGGAGTTAATGAGTACTTCAGTAATTTAGCTGGGTCTAACCAAATACGCATTGCATATTGAGACCCAAACAGCTGCACTTCACCGACACCGTTAACACGAGAAATAATATCAAGCACGTTTGATGAAACATAATCACCGATATCGATGTTGTTCATACTGCCGTCTTCAGATACAAAGCCTACAACCATTAAGAAGTTACGAGCCGATTTTGCAACCGAGACACCTTGACGTTGTACTTCTTCTGGTAATAACGGTGTTGCAAGCGACAATTTGTTTTGTACTTGAACCTGTGCGATATCCGGGTCTGTATCTGCACTAAAGGTTAAGGTTAACGTCGCTGAGCCGTTAGACTCTGAGGTTGACGACATGTAGAGCAAGCCATCTAGCCCTTTCATTTTTTGTTCAATAACCTGTGTAACCGTATCTTCTAGAGTACGGGCCGACGCACCAGGGTATGTGGCTTGAATACTAATTGCAGGTGGTGCAATTGATGGATACTGCGCAACCGGCAAACTTCTAATTGCTAAGATACCTGCCAGCATCACAACGATAGCAAGCACCCATGCAAATATGGGCCGATCAATAAAAAATCGTGACATTAAGTTTCTCCGTTACTGGCTGTTAGCTGCTGATTCTGCAGGCATTGCATTGACTGGTGCACCTGGGCGGATTTTCTGTAAACCTTCAACAATTAACTTATCGCCATTGTTTAGGCCGTCTGTCACTAACCAATTTGAGCCAACAGTACGATCAGTTTTAAGCACACGTGCTTCTACGGTATTGTCTTTGCTTACAACCATGGCAGTAGGCTCACCTTTTGTGTTTCTGCTTACGCCACGTTGCGGTGCTAAAATCGCATCACTTTTCACACCTTCAACAATCACTGCACGAACATACATACCTGGCAGCAGTAATTTTTCAGGGTTAGGAAATTCAGCACGTAAGGTTACTGAGCCTGTGCTTGGATCAACAGTCACTTCAGAGAATTGCAATGTACCTTTATGTTGATAAGTACTGCCGTCTTCCATCTTTAATTCAACTTTTGAATGCAAAGCGGCATCTTTATCAAGATCACCTGCAGCAATGGCTTTTTTCAAACGTGTTAGTTCACTGCTTGACTGGGTTAAATCAACATAGATTGGGTCTAATTGAGTAATGGTTGCTAATGCAGTTGCTTGATTTGCACTCACAAGGGCACCGGCAGTGACATCTGATTTACCAATTTGGCCACTAATTGGCGCTAACACTTTGCTGTAGTTTAAATTGATTTCAGCGGTTTTAAGCTGCGCTTGAGCTGTCAGTAAGTCAGCTTTTGCACCTTTGTATGCTGCATCAGCTTCGTCGTAATCTTGTTGGCTTACTGCTTTGATGCTCAATAGCTCTTTATAGCGTTCTGCTTTTGCCTTGGCATTTGCAATACTTGCTTGAGCTTTAGTAATAGCGGCTTTACTAGTTGCTACTTCAGCTTCAAATGTAGATGGGTCAATCTGATATAAAGCTTGGCCTTTTTCAACCTCAGCACCTTCAACAAACATACGAGACTGAATAATACCGTTAACCTGCGGACGAATTTGCGCAATACGTGAAGCAGCCACACGACCTGGCAATTCTTTAGTTAGTGTAAGTGGTTTACTTTGCATCTCAATAACGCCAACAGGAACAGCTTGAGCTGCCTGCGTTTGCCCTTGAGCCGATTCTGATTGGCCGCAGCCTGATAATAAAACAGCACCAGCCAAAGCTGACACTGCAAAAAATGGAATGCGAGAGCGCTGCATGTGTAGTTCCTTAGTTTAGAGTGAACGATCATTCTAAACTAAAAAAGGCACAGATCAACCATCTTTAAAGAACTTTACATTAAATAAAATGCTTGCTTTAAAGCATGAATTTTGTGCAATAAATAAATTGCTAATTGAATTATTACGAACGTAACTGAGAAAGTTGTTTTAAAACTATTAGTTATGCGAATTGAAGTTATATCAATTCGCAGATTATTCGCCTAAACACATGCCCATTGCGCGGGCACTTGTTATTAAAGAATGTTCTAGAGGGATGACGCGATATTCAGAAGTAGCTTCTTTTAAACTGATTGGTTTAATTTCACCGTCTTTACTGACAGGAATAAAACCAAACTGACCTTGCTTTACTAGCTCGAATGCTTGCACCCCAAACTCTGCCGCAAGCACCCTATCAAACGCATTAGGTGTGCCTCCACGTTGAATATGCCCTAATACGGTTACTCTTACATCAAGATCAAGCGCCACACGTATTTGTGAAGCAAGCTGCTCAGCAATGCCACCAAGCACTGGGTTTTCGTAACCAAGTTCATTTGATTGTTTACTAACAACACCACCAGCAACAGGTTTTGCTCCTTCTGAAATGACAATGTTGGCAAATCCATGGCCTTTATCAAATCGTGATGTTAGTTTGGCTTTAATAGCTTCAATATCGTAAGGAATCTCTGGAATAAGTGCGACTTCTGCGCCAGCTGCAATAGCAGAGTGCAAACAAATCCAACCGGCATCGCGCCCCATTACTTCAGTCACAATCACTCGGTTATGACTTTGCGCTGTTGGTATTAAACGATCAATGGCTTCGGTGGCGGTATCGACAGCAGTCTGAAAACCAATTGTGTAATCAGTGCCATATAAGTCATTATCAATAGTTTTTGGCACGCCTACGATATTTAAGCCATGTTCAAATAAGTGCTGAGATACCCTATGTGAACCATCACCACCAATATTTATAACGGCATCAAAACCAAGTTGTTTAATAATACTGATTAACTCATCAGAGCGGTCTATAAACACTTGTTCACCCGCTATTTCAGCAGGAAATGCGGTAGGATTCCCTTTATTAACAGTTTCGAGAATTGTTCCACCACGAACATGAATACCCGCCACTACTTCACTGGTTAAGTGTATAATATCATTTGGCTTTTCAAGCACACCACAATATGCTCTTCGGCTACCATACACCTGCCAATTGCCATCATGTTCGGCTGCTTTAACCACCGCTCTGATCACCCCATTGAGCCCAGGGCAATCACCCCCACTTGTTAATAGCAGTAATTTTTTCATTGTGTTACCAACTTCGTTCACTGATTAATTACAGATTAGCTTATATGTTGAAGTTTCGCGTATGACTTACATCAACTAAAACTTGGTTTTTTATGCGTAGAAAAAAGCGCAACAAATAGCACTAGTAATACATACTTAGGCAAACTAGTCAGTAAAGTGTTGTTATCAATATTTGCAGAAAAGGTGTTAACAGCAAAATATAAATGGAGCGCTAAAAATGGTGTCAGCAATATAAAGTATGAATACGCTTTATCTTTAAGGTACAGGGACTTACTAATGAGTAAAAATACTAAGAGTAACGCTAATAAAGGAAGACCTAAAGTAACGATATCAACCATTGATAAAGCAAAGTTAGGTGACACGTCATAAAGGGTTGAAAGTACTTCGGTTGGAATCGCAATAGCCGAGCCATAACCTATGACTGGTATAGATAAATAGGCAAATAAACAGCCAAAAATAAATAAAAGTAGTACGTTATATTTCATAACCCCATTCCATGGTTTGTTCATTATTAGTCTTACGCTAACTAATAATGAACAAATAATCCACTACTTTTTCAGTACCTTACATCGTTAAAATGTCTTAACTTTAAAAGCTAAGTTTTCTACCGCACAGCCTGTACTACTGGTGTTTACACGGTAATAATGAGTATTGTCAGTGGCATTTAAGTCCAATAAAAACTCATCGTGCTGAGCGACTGCTTGTTGTTCTTGAGTTAAACACATAGCTTGTACAAGCGAACGTAATTTAGCATCTGAAAAAATAGTGCCAAAACGCTGCATTGGCAGTGGCGGAATTTTAATACTAGGGAGTGCATTATCAACAGTTCGTTTAGCTAGAGTAAAACCATCCTTTGTTACATCAATAACTGCACCAGCAGGCCAATAACTGATTGCTCCGTTGTTTTTAGCGTCAGATTTAACATGCACGACACCGCTTTTACCAATCACCGTCATTAGTGCGGTTTCACCAGCTCGAATTGATACAAGGGCGGTGGTCTCATCAATGCCAAAGCCATGCTGTTGCCCGGTATCTGCTAGTAATCTTGCCAAACGCATTGTTCTGTTGCGCTCGCTAAAGTGTGTATCAAGAACACCATAAGTAAAGCTGCCAAGCCCACCTTGTTTTTCATAGGTAAGACTATCAGCCGAAATCTTATCACCGCATTCATTTTCACAGCGCTCACTCGGCGCAGACACCGCAAACGAGCCTTCTCTCATTGCCGCTAAACTTGTACCATTTGAAATCATCGGCACTGTGCCGTAGGCATTTTTACCACCACTTTGCACCGCTGTACCTGCGCTTGTGCCAACAAGTAATGGTCTTTGTAAAATTGCGTGAGTCCAAGGATATTGCTTACCGTTATCATCAAACAGTACTTTTCTGGTTAAACTCTGATCGCCACCGTTAAACATAATCCCCGTGGCATTTACAATTAGCTCAACTAAATGATCGACCCCTTTATCACAAAGCGCTTTTTCGGCCTTAATTCGATCAGGGTAAATTGTCTCACGATTAAAAACGCCGATAGAGTCAGTGCGTAAAGAATCCAAACTCTCACATTGCTTACTGGTAATCGCTTTTGCTAAGGCGGGGGTTAGAGGTAACCAGCTTGATTCTACACCCTTAAAGTCTAATAGCCCTTCATAAAAGTCAGCTGATTCATATGGGTCTCTGCTTGAAGCCGTTACCGCTAAAATTGTTGGTGATTCTGTGGTTGTTTTTAATGAAGCAGCAACAAAGTCTAAAATATCATTGGCTGCACGTTCGTTATTATCACTTGTACTAACCTGCTCTTTTTGGCGGGTAGAATCTGTATTTAATACAGCGACTTCAAGTGAGTCTATGACAAAGTTGTATTCTGAATCAGTGAGTTTGTTTAGTAACTTGTTATCTAAATCACGCCATGCCCATAAAATATCACTTTTGGTGATCACGCCTGACTTTTCACGTGCAATCTGTGCTAATACCTTAAGCGTTTGCTGACGATTTTTTTTATTCTTTGTTGGCCAATTTGTCTTTATTGCAGATAAAGCATCATTATTTAATCGATATTGATTAGTTTGTTTACCACTAATCTGTTTATTAGAAAGACAGTTTTTAGGGCTCATACTTGAGCAGGTGGTCAAAGATCCGCCGACTAAGACCAACGTTTGCTGTTGATCATTTGCATAGACTTTGCTGCCAAATGATGCGAAAAATAAACCAAATACCAAAGAAAAAGCTGAAGTTTGATATTTAGTCTTTTGCTCCTTAAGGATGTTCATATTGTTACACTCTTGTAAAAAAATATTAGAAAATTGCTTGCGCAGCTTTTTGTTGCTTGCTATAAAAAAAAGGAACATTTAAAAACGCGAGTAAGCTAGCACTGTATAGCTAGCTTTGTCAAAAGACCTTACGGATTGGAATTATGTTGAAAAACGCATTATCGCTTTGCACATATTTCTACTCACCACACTACCTTTCGGAGTGGTTTGACGAGTAGCCACACCTCACTTCCTGTGAGGGGCTAGTTGTGTCTATAACCCACTGCCCTGTCTAAAAATTATAACAATTATTCAAAACGTCACGGTTTTGCCGTGTGTTTTTTAAGACAAAGGTAAATCAATATGTTTCGTCAGTTATCAATTGCTGTAGCAATCAGTGCTGTGCTGTGCCCAGTACAAACTGTGTATGCTCAAAACGACCAACAATCAGAAAAAATTGAACGAGTAGAAGTAACAGGATCACGAATTAAAGGGGTTGATTTAGAAGGAACCATACCGCTTACAGTGCTTGACCAAGATGCTATCAAGCGCTCAGGAGCGAACACTATTCATGAATTATTAAAAGATTTATCCGTTTTTAAAGGCGGATCCGGTACCTTTTCAACATCAGAAAGTGGTGGTACATCAACCTCAACGCCAGCGGGTCAATCCGCTGCAAGCTTAAGAGGTATGGGCCCCTCAGCCACATTAACACTCATTAATGGCCGCCGTGTTGCACCTAGCTCGTTCGCAGCAGGCACTGAAAACTTTGTTGATGTGAACTCAATTCCACTTGCTGCAATCGAGCGCATTGATATTTTAGCCACTGGCGCATCAGCAATTTATGGTGCTGATGCTGTCGCTGGTGTTATTAACTATATTCTCAAAGATGACTATCAAGGAGCCGAAGTAAACACTTCTTACACCAATAGTTTTGACAGTCATGACGAAGCTAAGAAGCAACTTAACTTAGTCTACGGAACCAATATCGGTGAAAGTAACTTAACGATATTTGCTGATATATACGACCGCAATGCCTTTAAAGCGACAGACAGAAGATATACCGCAACTCCTAATTTAGTGAATGGTTACTCATATTTACCGAAACTTGAGAACTCACCAAACATTTATTACTTCAGTAGCCGAGATGGCAATGAACTACCAGCGCCAAACTGTAAAACCGAGCTTGTCACGACTGAGTATGGTGAGCAAATTTGTGCTTACTATGCTAATCAAGATGATTACCTAGAAACCCCATTTGAAAGCCTTTCAACTGGCTTTATGTTTAACAGCAGCTTAGGTGATTTAGATTGGCATACCGATTTCTTCTATAGCCAAACTAAATCAAAAGCCTATTCATCACCTGCACCAATCAATCAAATAAACGACGATGATGGTCCTTATATCATAGAAGATGCGCTATTCATTTATGATAACGCTGATGGCAGTAACGACCTTATGGACCAGCTTTATATTGATCCATTTACCACTCAAGCAGGACGAGAAGTGTATGGCTTTGCATTTGATGCACGTTTTAATTCACCGCGTACAGTTGAAGTTGAAACTAAAAACTTTCGCTTAGTCAGCAGCCTAGCTGGTTACATTGGGGACTGGAGTTGGGAGTCAGGTGTAACATTTTCTCGTTCTAAGTCAGAGCAAGAAGCGATTGATGGAATTTACAACCGCTACCAATTTCATGCTGCAATCACTGGTGAATTATGCTCTGACGGATCATTAGCTACATACGATGGAACACAGCTCAATTGTGCGCTAGGTCAGTTAATGCCATTCTACAACCCTTTTTTACAGTGTGATGCTAATAATGATGCGGTGCTTGAACTTGCAAAAGCAAACCCAAGTAGAAGTGGTGAAAGTACAGTTTACGGATGGGATTTAAACTTTAATGGCGACTTATTTACATTTAATGAGTTACCCATTTATGCTGCATTTGGTATTGAGGCTCGCCGAGAAGAGTTAAAAGATATTCCGTCTTTAGACTCTCAAGCGCGTGCTGAAAATGGTTATTTAGTTGATGTTTTTGGTTTTGGCTCGAGCTTATCAGAAGCAGACCGTACGCAATACGCTGCATTTGTAGAGTTGAATATGCCAGTTACTGAGCAGCTAGAACTGCAAGTTGCTGGTCGTTACGATCATTACGATGACTTTGGTGGAACGTTTAACCCTAAAGTGGGTTTAAGCTACCGCCCTTCAGATTCTCTAATTATTAGGAGCTCTTGGTCAACGTCGTTTAGAGCACCTTCATTAACTCAAGCTGGCGTAAAATTACGTACCACACAATCAAGCTTTGATTGCGGCGCAAATCAGGCAGTTGCAGACTTATACTGTATGGGTGATGGTACAGAAGTCAGTGTTAACAGCCTTGAACTTGGGAATCAAGCACTCAAAGCCGAGGAATCTGAAGCGCTCAGCATTGGCTTTGCATGGAGTCCATCTGTAAATATCAATCTAACTGTCGATTATTGGCATTTTGATCATGAACAGGTCATCGATACCAATATGACTGCCGTGCTAGATAGAGCAATTACGGATGCTTCTCTTCGTCACTGTGGCTTAGTACCACAAGGGCAACAAGGTATTTCGTACGAGCAACAGCTGTGTGAAGTAACCGATAATGCTGGCCTTAATATCGAAAGTGATGGCGCTAATCTTTCAGAGATCCTAACAAACTACATTAGTGAGTTTAATCCGCGCGAAGATGAGCTATTCCTGCCACTTTTTAGAGACCATGTTATTCCACTGGAAAATACTGGCACACAAACCTTAGCGGGAATTGACTTTAAGTTCGATCATCGTTTTCTTTTTGCAAAAGGTAATTTAACACTCGCTTTCGATGGTACACACTATTTAGAGTTTGAGCGAAACAAACCTGGTTCAGATACAATCGAAAAGTTAATCGGCACTTATCGCTACCCTGAAAATGTAGGCAGATTCTCTATCGATTGGGATGCCGAGAGTTATTACATAAATCTAGGTGCCAATTATACCAGTAGCTATGAGGATGATATTGAAGGGCTTCGTGGCCGTGAAATAGACGAGCTAGCAGTACTTGGCGAGCTTAATGATGAGTTAAAACGCGATGTTGATGACTGGCTAGTATGGGATTTATCAGCCGGATATTTTATCAATGATTCATTATCAATCCGTGCTCGTATCGATAATATCTTCGATAAAGAACCGCCTAAACTATATGGTTCAAGCCGAGGTTTTGATTCTATAAACCATAATGCTTATGGCAGTCGCTATACGTTAAGTTTGAGCTATCGCTTTTAGCAAGGTATGGGCGGCTTAATAGTCGCCCACACTTTTGAGCTTACGTTATCTTAAACTAACGACTCTCAGTATTAATCTTTGTTAGCAAGGGCTACAATACCTTGCTTATCTTATAAACGTCGAAAGACCTTTAAGTGACTTTATGAAAAACAAACAGTTTGCGATGCCAGATGCGAGCATCATTTTGTTGTGCGTCGCAGTTATCGCCTATTTTGCCTGCCTATTTATAACCCCCGGTGTGTTTAATGCCGAAAAAGATAGCCGTAGCGTTGAACTATCACAATATCAAACAGCCTCAGATCATACCCCGCCAGCATTTTTTGCAGAAGGTGGTGAAATTGGCCTAGCTAATGTGTTATTTGAAGGGTTAGTGTCAGGTGATAAGTATGGCGCAGCGATTGGTGTAATGGCGTTTATTTTAATCACTGGCGGTGCGTTTGGGATTATCTTAAAAACCGGTGCAATCAATAACGGCATAATGGCACTGATCAACAAAACACAACATATTGAGTGGGTATTCATTCCTCTCTTGTTCGTGCTTTTCTCTTTAGGGGGTGCTGTTTTCGGCATGGGTGAAGAAGCCATCGCCTTTTGTATTGTGTTATTCCCGATTATGAAACAACTTGGTTATGACGCAAAAGTAACGGTATTAACAACCTATGTTGCTACACAAATTGGCTTTGCTACCTCATGGATGAATCCATTTAGCATTGCCATAGCTCAATCAATTGCTGAAATTCCCGTTTTTTCTGGCGCAGGGTTCAGAATGGTTGCTTGGCTTGTTTTTACTTCATTTGGCCTTGTATTCACCATTCGCTATGCCAATTCTATCAGAGCAACTAAACAACAATCTAACCAACACAAAGACAGTGCAATAAATTTAGATAACGCAGATAAACTAATCTTACTTACTTTTATTGCTGGCATTGTTTGGGTTATTTGGGGCGTGATGGCTCGGCAGTATTATATTCCTGAATTAGCAGCGCAATTCTTTTGCCTAGGTATTGCTTGCGCTGTAATAGCCAGCCTATTCAAAAAACAAACTGCCAATGAAAGCGCAAACGCATTTAAAGAAGGTGCCCAAGAGCTCTTACCTGCAGCGCTTTTGGTTGCTTTGGCAAAAGGCGTTATTTTAATACTTGGCGGTAGCGATTTAACGTCGCCTTCAACCCTTAATACCTTGCTGTATTATAGTGCCACCAGCATCTCAGTTGTGCCCGATTATATTGCTGCTTGGGGCATGCTATTATTTCAAAGTGTATTTAACTTCTTTGTTTCGTCAGGTTCAGGACAAGCAGCCATAACAATGCCGCTAATGTCGCCGCTCGGTGATTTGTTAAATATCTCACGTCAAATTGTGGTGTTGGCATTTCAGTTGGGTGATGGTTTAACGAATATTTTTATTCCTACTTCTGCTAGTCTCATTGGCTGTTTAGGTATTGTTAAATTAGATTGGAGTGAATGGGCACGTTTTATTTGGCGCTTCACTTTGGCTTTGTTTGGCCTTGCCAGTGGTTTTATTTTTCTCGCACACTTTATTAACTATCAGTAAAAGATTTAATTATGTTAACACTTATAAAAGGCGCAGACGTTTTCGCCCCCTCACCTTTAGGCATTCAAGATGTTCTTATTGCTGGCACAAAAATAGTTGATATACAGCCTGAAATAACTATCGATACCTATCAGGGGATTACCACGGTCGATGGCACTCATTGTATTTTGGCCCCGGGGTTTGTAGATTCACTCGTTCATATAACTGGCGGAGGCGGCGAAGCTGGCTTTGCAAGTAGAACACCAGAAATGAACCTGACTGATGCAACACTGCATGGTACAACAACCGTTATTGCAGCTCTTGGCACTGACTCAAGTAGCCGAACTCATAGTAATTTAATTGCTAAAGCAAAAGAGCTGAAAGAGCTTGGGCTCAACGTTTTTTGTCATTCGGGATCATATCATTTACCTGCGAAAACACTGACAGGCTCAATCACCAGCGACTTAATGTACATAGATGAGTTTATTGGCGTGGGAGAAGTTGCTATATCGGATCATCGTAGCAGCCAACCCACTGTGCAACAGCTGGCAGAGCTTGCCGCTGAGGCAAAAGTGGCTGGCATGTTAAGTGGTAAAAAAGGCACTGTCAGCATTCATGTTGGCCCTGTTGACACACATTTATCGTTATTACATGAGGTTGATAAGCTAACCGATATTTCACTGGCACAATTTTACCCAACTCACATGAATCGTAATATCGACTTACTTAATGCTGGGGTTGATTTTTGTAAAGCCGGTGGCACTATCGATTTTACTACAAGTACAACCGAGTATGACCTTGCTCATGGTGAATACTCTGCCGCACACGCACTAGCTTACTGCCTAGAGAATAAAGTCGACCCAACAAAACTAACCATGAGCTCAGATGGCCATGCAAGCCTTCCTATTTTTGACAAAAGCTTTAACCTGCTTGGCCTTGAAGTAGGTAAAGAGTCCACATTGCATAGCTCGTTTGTAGAAGCAGTGCAAAAATACAATGTTTCGATTGAACACGCTTTAATGGCTGTTACATCAAACCCTGCGCAGATACTGGGTATAAATAAAGGTGTAATTAAGCAAAATGCAGATGCCGACCTTGTGTTACTTAATAAAACAACGCTTGCGCCAACAGAATGCTGGTCAAAGGGTGTTCATATGGTAAGCAAAAGCAAAGCACTTGTTAAAAGCACCTTTGAATAAGGCCGCAATCGGCGGCCTAAACAGTATCCGAAATTCGAGTAACAAGTAGTTGCTCGACTTTCACCCCTTCAACATCAACAACCTCAAACTTATAGCCAGCATAGTTTATAAACTCGGCGCGTTTAGGCAGGCGTTTCATGGTGTAGATCAAAAACCCTGCGACTGTTTCGTAATGAGACTGTTCAGGGAACTCTTCAATTTCAAGTACCTTAGCAAGCTCAACCACAGGTGTTAAACCATCGACCAGCCAAGATGAATTATCACGTTGAATAATTAACTCTTCACCCTGGTGGCTAATTAAGTCGCCCATAAATCCTTTCATTAAATCTTTAACAGTAACAATACCTACCATTAGCGCGTACTCATTAACCACTACGGCAAACGGCTCTGCCGCTTTTTTAAAAGTATTTAGCGCCTCGGAAAGACTCAATGTTTCTGGCAAATAAAAAATATCTTGGCTTATTAATTCATTATCGATTTCGGCAGTTTGCCCTTTTAGCACCTTGCGTAGGATATCTTTTGATTCAACCGAGCCAATTAATTTATCTAAACTACCATCACAGACTAAAAAGTGATTATGAGGGTGCTCAATAATTTTGGTTGCAACTTCTTGAGCATCGGCTTTTACATCAAAAAACACAATTTGATCGCGAGGAGTCATCACACTCGATAAAAAACGTGCTTCTAAATCAAATACATTGCCAATTAGCTCATATTCTTGTTGCTGTAAGCTGCCGTATTCTGCCCCTGCATCCATCATCGCAACGATGTCTTCTGTGGTGACAATATCTTCTCGTTCAGCGGGTACTTTAAACGCGCGTAAAACCAAATTAGTTATACCATTAAAGAAAACAACAAAAGGAGTGAGCGCAAAAGTCACCCAGCGCATAATGGACACCACGTTTACCGCAACCGCCTCTGGCATAATCATGGCTAACCGTTTAGGTAATAAGTCAGCAAATAAAATAAACAAAGAGGTAATACTCAAAAACGAAATTAAAAAGCTGATTTGACTCAATAACGGGCCTTGATAAATCATGCCTAAGATTTGTTCTATGTAAGGAGATAATGCTTGCTCACCAACAATACCACCTAGAATGGCAATTGCGTTGAGGGCAATTTGTATCATGGCAAAAAATGCCCCAGGTTGCTCTTGCAAGCTAAGCACTGCTTGGGCTTTTTTGTTGCCTTCGTCCACCATCACTCGTAATTTGATCTTACGAGATGCCGCAATCGCAATTTCGCTCATTGCAAACAATGCACTGATCAAAATTAAAATCATGATAATGAGTAAATCACTCATTGTAGCTCCTAATAATTAAGCGCATTCAGAGTGTTGAATGCAAACAACTTTTTGCTCGTTTAGGCTACATAGAGTTTGGCGAGAATGGACAAAAAGCAGCTGATTATAGCCACTTTGTAGTAATCAACAAGTGCTATTTTTAATCGTTTGCAGCAAAGCCTTTATTTAATTTTTCAAGAGTCACAGGATTGATATTTTTATTGCAGGCAAAGTATAACTGAGGTGTGCCAACGGGCAGTTTAAATATCGGTTTTAAATCTTCAAGGGTGCTGTCGTTATCGCGCTCATATTTAAATTGCTCATCACTAAGGATAACTAAATCTATACTTGAGCGTCTGCTTTTCAGTACATCGTAAATGTTGTCAAAACTATCAAGTAAGATCAGCTGATTACGCTCATCAAAGCCGTTTTCTTTTAGGTAAATGTGTGAATAGTTATTTTTTAATACTGCAATTCGGTATTTCTTAGCTTCATCTATGTTAGCTATAGTTACTTCCTCAGATTTAAACGAATAAAATGACGCCGAAAAGCCACCAATTTTCGCTACCCAAGTGAACTTATCTTCGCGTGCCGGAAGCCTTGCCATAGAAAAGATGCAGGTATTGCTATCACGCAATGCAGCGTTATATGAAATTGACCAAGAATTTACTGACAGCTTATAATCTACGTCACTTTTTTCTAAACCTGATTTAACTTTATCAACCACAGTGCCAGTTAATACGCCATTTTCATCTAGGTATTGAAAATTAGGAAAGTTTTCAGTCACCACAGTGATCGCTGCAAAACAAGGTTGCAGAAAAAGCAGCAATGACAGGGTTAAAATTGTGCGCATGATGAGCGATACCAAATAAATTATAATTATTTTTTATAATAATATAGCTCGAAGTTGCAGATATTGAAATATTATTTAGTAAAAAGGAATGAGCGGAAACAGGGTGTTTCCGCTCTAGAGTCAATTACTTATTCATTGCATTAATCAAAAACGCTGAGATTTTAGCGCCTTCTCTTAGCGTTGTTTCAGAACTTGTCTGACCGATTAATGAGCTGTCTGTGAATGGTGCAATTTCCATCATGTCAGCACCAGTAATTGGGAACTCGTCAGCCAATGCAACTAGAATGTCTAATGCATGCTGAGGTGTTAAACCACCGGCTTCTGGTGTTCCTGTCGCTGAAGCAAAGCTTTCATCAAGTGCATCAATATCAAAGCTCACGTAAAGCTCATCAACATTATCTGCTTTAAGCTGTGCAATTACTTCTTCAGCAACTGCTTTAGCGCCACGTTCAATGATTTCATGTGCCCAATGTTGTTTAACACCAAACGTGTCTTCCCAATGTTGCTTAGGCTTACCACTAGAGCGGATACCAAATTGAATTAAGTTGCGTGGAGCTGGTAAGTACTCAAGAATATGTGTACACCATGAACCAAAGCATAAATCGATACCTAAACGTTCTACTAATAAGTCTGTATGAGCATCAAAATGAATGATTGCAGTGCGTTTACCCGCATCACGCTTTGCTTTTAAGTAAGCTTTTGTCAGCGGGTAGCTAATTGAATGGTCACCACCGATACCAAAAATCCCCTTATCTGGGTAATTGGCATAAAAGCCGTCACAGACATCTTCAGTGATAGACAAAGGCGATACATGATATTCGCTGTTTTCATCAGCATATAACGCTTTTTGACAGTTTGTAATGGTTGCATCGTTAAGGTATTTATCATGAAGTAAATGTGGGATCACACGAACATCACCTAAATCAAAGGCGCGCGCTTGTGGTTGTTGATCAATCAAGGTAGAGCGTAAAAATAATGGACCCCAGTTAGCACCACGTAAAATACCACCGCCACAGTCAGAGCTAATACCTAAAATTACTGCTTTGTGTTCAGACTCTGCCAGTGTTTCAAGTGACTCTTTCCAAAGCACATCAACATTATCTGTTTGGCCGTATAATTTAGTACGCAGCGCATCTTTACGTTCTTTTGCTGTATTAACTGTAAATACGCCATCGCCAGGAGGACAAAGACACTGACTTAGTTTTTCGTGGAAGGCTTTTTGTGTGTTACTCATCTCTACTCCGCTGATCTTTATCTGCATATTCATGCGTAATTAAAAAAGTTACGCAATTAAGTTTGTGTATAGTCTGGATTTTTGAGAGTCAACAATCACTTGCTCAACCAAACCTATAACTCACTGATATTAAATGGTTATAATTTTAATGCAGATGAATTTAAACTGCTCTAGTCAAATAAGAGCGCTGTATTTTGGCAGGTATAACATGCGCGAAAAGAAAGTCAAATTTTGCGGCAACCTAGGTGATTGCCGCTATAGATTTATATTCAAACGAAGTGAATACTCATTATTCATAGCCTCTTGGCTTCTTGGTTTTGATTACTGCAATGTAGGCATGCCAACTGGCATAGCTCAATAAAGGCATAATAACGATAAACCCAGCAGTGCCTGTAATAAAGCCGACAAACACTAAACACAAGATCAAGCCAGCCCAAACAACCATAGCACCAAAATTGGTTTTAACCGCGTTCATCGAAGAAATTACCGCAGTCATAATATCAACACGGCGTTCCATCATAATTTGCGGGGTAAATGCTGAAATCGCAAATACAGTGACCAGTAAAATACCACCAACAATACTACCTAGCGTTAAAAACGCAGATAACTGCTCAAAACTCGGGTTAACAACGTTCGGGTACAATGCATGAATAAGTGCAGCTAAGCGCATCCAAACAATCATAATTACCATTAATAACACCGCAAAGCCCCATTCACCTGCTGGGTTTCTAAACATCGATTTAAGGCTGTGCATTAAAGTGGGTTTGTGGCCTTTTTCAAGCTCCCATGCAACATCGTAAAGTCCGGCAGCAAAAGCAGGGCCAATTAATGCAAAGCCAACGACTGCAGGCAATATAACTAAGTGCGTATCAAACTGATAAACAAAATACATGATAGTCGCAGGTATCAAGGTAAATACTAATCCGTAGACTAGACTCAGTATGGGCGCATTAGCGATATCTTTAAATGCAAGTGCTAACCAATGAAAAGGCGCACCAATTGAAATTTTCGAGCTTTCTAAACAGCGTGCAAACTCATGGTGTTTACTCATAGAAGATGAAGCAGGCATAATATATCCTCTTTTATCGTTACTTCTTTAGGTTTAGGTTATCTGTGCAATTCTTGCAACATTGGTGATCTAATAGGACATCTGTCCTGTACTTTAAACACATATGATTAAAGTATTACGCTTTAGACAAAAATAAGGTTTAATAATGGAAAAGGTATTTCACTTAGGGCTTACTCGTCAGGACTTAAACGGCGCAACCCTTGCGATTGTCCCTGGCGATCCTGACCGCTCAGCACGCATTTCAACACTTCTCGATAACCCTGAATGCTTAGCGAAGACCCGTGAATTTCATGTATACCGAGGTGAGCTAAACGGGCACAGCGTTGTAGTTTGTTCTACCGGTATTGGCGGCCCATCTACATCAATTGCTGTTGAAGAGCTTGCTCAGCTAGGTATTGATACCTTTTTGCGTATTGGAACGACCGGTGCAATTCAGCCACACATTAACGAAGGCGACATTTTAATTAGCCAAGCTTCAGTTCGTTTAGATGGTGCTAGCCAGCATTTCGCACCACTAAGCTACCCTGCTGTGTCTGACTTCTTTGCAACACAAGCGATGGTAAATGCATGTGATAAGCTAGGAATTAATTTCCACATTGGTATTACTGCATCGAGTGATACTTTCTACCCGGGTCAAGAACGTTACGATACTTATTCTGGCTATGTTCCTCGCTCATTCCAAGGCAGCTGTGAAGAGTGGCAAAAACTAGGCGTGATGAATTATGAAATGGAATCAGCAACACTATTTACTATGTGTGCTGCCCTTGGCTTACGCGCAGCCTGTGTTGCAGGGGTATTAGTAAATCGTACTAAACAAGAAATTCCGAATGTTGACCACGGCGAGATTGAGAAAAAATCAGTCGCCGTCGTCATTGAAGCTGCAAAACTATTGCTAAACTAGTTTAGCAACACAATGCTCAAATGCTGGTGGGTTTGCAAAGCTTGCCAGCACACTTTTAGCCACCTCATATTGATTTTCTGCCCCTTGTGTTTCTAACAAGGTGATTGACTTAACTGTTTTATCATCAAAGGTTAAGCCCGCAAGATAAAACTGACTCAATGCACTTTGTAATGGCGAAAGGCTTGGGCTATAGGCTGCATTTTCAGCATAACTTCCGTAAAAGTCACCTTCATCAAAAGTCGTTAATTTAACCGCACTAAAGTTACCTGTGTAAGGCACGTATGCATTGAGTGCCAATTGAATAAGTTTATTATCAGCAATCGAAAGATCAGTAAACTGTTTATCGCTTTGCTTATTAGAAAATAAACAGGCTTCATTGCCTAGGTCTTTCGGGCCAAATGAATAAGGTAATAACTCATGAAGATTAAAATCGCGTTCTGGCAATAAAATCTCAAGTGAGTCTGCGGTGCTCAATTCATTCATAAATTGACGGCAGTAACCACAAGGTGCATCGCTAATAGCAATTTTTAACACTGCTTGCGCGCCATTAAGCCATGCATTATTAATGGCTGATTGCTCAGCATGAACGACCAAACTCAATGCTTGATGAGAAAACTCAACATTTGCGCCAAAATAGAAATTTGTCTCGCCTTGCTTGTTTAACCCTACAGCAATAGCGCCCACATAGAATTTAGAAATAGGCGCGACAGAAAATAAACTTGCGACGGCTACACAGGCTTTTAGTAACTCAAGTTGGCTAACTTGAAACTGCTGACAAAGAGAAGAAATATCAGATTGAGATAAGATGCCACGTTGCTGTTTAAGCTGGGCAAAAAGAGAATTTTTTTGTTGTTCATTGAAGCTAAACGGCTCTGAATTTTGAGCTAGTTTGCTTGCATCTATCCTAGTTGCTGTCATAACAAATTATAATTATTAATTGGCTAAACAGTTTAAAAGGTTACGTAATGAATTGCTAGGTTTTGGCGGTAAACATCAAGGTAAATCGCATAATAAAAGCTAAAAATTAGCGATATTTGTAAGCCCAGATATACACAACAAAATAGCGATGACTAGCTCGACCAATTATTGACGAACCAGCCAATTTTTTGCTTTGTTAAAACATTCAAAGTTTTCAGCTTGTAAGTTATAGCGCTTTGCTTTTTGCATAAATAAGTCGTGCATAAAACCATCAAAACTTACAACTATTGCTACAACAGTTTCTTTCAAAGAGTTTGCCACTTCCGGCATAATGGTGAATAAATCAGCAGGTGCGAAATTGTGCGTCATCTCAGACACATCAACGAGTATTTTCTCTGACCCATGTAATTCTGAATATTGTTGGGCAATTTGGTAAAAATTTATCACATCCTGTGCACTAGCAGTCCCTCTTAACGTCATCATCACGAGTGACGTCGATGCATCATAAGTGATGCAAGTAGACACGTTTGGCATAAGTTACTCTAAAAAAAGCGTGGAGGTTGATTTGGCTTAACGGTAGCTGAATCAAAAAGCTGGGCTATTTTATTAATATCGCCTCTCTAGTCAATACCTCGCAATAAAATAGGTATGACCAGTTGCAAAATTCAGATTTTAGGATTAGATCTACTTTAAAGAGTTGTTATGCAAATTCATATCTTATTTACTTTAGACACAAGTATGAGTTTTCCTTTCATAGAATCAGCTTTTTCAGATAAACCTATATTTAGTTAAAATTTATAATATTTAGCGTTATTTAGACAGCAAAATGGGTGAGCGTTTTTTAAGCTCACTTTTAAATGGATTGGTGTGTCATGAAAGCGCGATTGGTTATATTATTTGGCTTTACCTTGTTGATTTTATTAATTTCAACAACACCTAAAGCGATGCCCATTAAAGAATTTGAAAAGCTTAGAACCTCAATAAGGCAAAGCTACGCCAGTTCACCTCAAGAAGGGCTTGAGTTTGTAAATGCGCTAATTGAAACTACCGAACTAACACTAGAACAAAAGATTATAGTCACTAATTATAAAGCTTGGTTTTTGCTTGAGACTGACAAGCTAGAACAAGCCATGGAAACCATTGTTAAGTACATGAATATGGTTTCTCAATCTGATGAAAAAGACCTCATGTATGGCTATTTCAATATTTCTGGTGGGATTTATGCGCGTTTAGGTCTATATGAAGAAGCCTTAGTGTACTATCGCGATGCCATGCCATTTGCACAATCTCGAGATGAGCGTTTAATTTATCAAACCGAAAATAATATCGCTTTGGTAAAGCTACGTTTAAACCGTTATAAAGAAGCTGCAGACTCGTTCACATACTATCGAGATTATGCCCACAGAAAAAATCAAACTCTCAACGAATCATTTGCTAGCAATAACTTAGCGCTTGCTTTAATTGGATTAAAACAGTACTCAAATGCACTCAAGGTTATCAATGAAGCTATTGGGCTGCAAAGCCAACACAACTACACCACTCACCTTGCTTCAAGCCTTGTTCTAAAAGCCAAAGTATTACGTTTTCAAGGTTTTTTAGAAGACTCAGAAAAGGTACTCAACGAGGCTTCAACACTCATTGAAAATAAACAGCTTGAGAATGAGCAACTTAATATTATTTTATGTTTAGCAGAAACGTATGAAGCACAAGGACACACTGACAAAGCACTCAATACACTTGCATCCGTTGATACACACACTGTTAGCCATACTAATTTTGAAGCCCTATTATCGATTGCAAAATTAACTGCAGAGCTTTACGAGAAACAAAAAAATTATGTAAATGCACTCAGCGCTTATAAACAATATTCGTACATTAACGCCGCTATTTTAACCAGACAAGCCAAAGTGAATTTAGCAAAAGCACTTGCAGAAGCCGATGTTGCCGCAAAAGAAGTAAGAATTTCTAACCTAACTCGTGCTGAGCAAATAAAAGCCACTAAAGCGAATGCATTTAAAGATCTCACGATTGTAGTAAGCATTTGTTTAGTCGTTATTTTATTTGGCTCATTTATCGCAATCAACAGCATAGACAAACAAAAACAAAAATTAGCTAAAGCATTAGAGCAGTTAAAAGATACGCAAGATCATCTGATTGAAATTGAAAAAATAGCCTCTTTAACAGCACTGGTATCTGGTATGGCGCATCAACTTAATACCCCTATTGGCACAATAGTGACCGCAAGTTCATTAATCGATGATTACATGGAAGGTTTAGAAGAAAAATTTAAAGCCCGAGAGCTCTCTAGCAAGCATTTTCATAAGTTCATCACTGATACCAATAGCGCTAAAGAGCTGGTGATTAGTAGCATTAATCGACTTGCTGGAATTGTCGAAGAATTCAAAGCGCTCAATGTGTCGATACACCTTGATAAACCGATGAGCAAAATACAGCTGCCAAGCTTTCTTAATCATCGTTTATGCCCTTTGAGCAAACATCTTGGTAAACAAATTGAGTTTAAAATTCATGGTGATGAGGCAGTTATTACGTCATATCCAACTATCTTAAGTGATGTATTAAAAACCTTGGTTATAAATTCCTGCGAGCATGGCTTTGTTAATTCTGATCAAGGTGTTGTCGAGGTAACAGTTAAAGCCTATACACATGTGGTTGAAATTACCTATCAAGATAACGGTGTCGGTATCAATGATGAGATCCTACATGAAATATTTACGCCTTTTTATACAACAAATCTAGGTGGAAACCATCTAGGGCTTGGCTTAAACGTAGTATTTAATGCGGTAAAATATAATCTTAGAGGGAAAATAAGCGCCGAGTCATGTAACCACGGCGCACGATTTGTTATTAGCCTACCAATCGATGCTCGATTGGTTGATGACACCAGCTATTAACCGGTATTACGCATACCTGCAGCGATACCTGTCATAGTGATCATCAAGGCATTATCAATATCGCCTTCAGAGCCCTCGTCAGCTTCGCGTGAACGACGCAGTAACTCGACTTGTAATAAGTTAAGTGGATCTGTGTACGGGTTACGAAGTGCGATTGACTCTTTGATCCAAGGTTGGTCTGCAAGCAGGCTCTTTTGTGGGCTAAGCGATTGAACAAGTTCAATAGCTTCGCTCAATTCTTGACGTAGCTTCACGCCTAATGGCTTATATTGCTCAGTTACTAATGCATCATCGTAATGCGCACTTAACCATGTATCTGCTTTACTAAATACCATTTCTAGCATCTCTAAACGAGCACGGAAGAATGGCCATTTTAAGCTCATTTCATGAAGTGTCTCGATGCCATACTTATCTAAAGCAGCTTTAAGGCCTGTTAATGCACCCAACCAAGCTGGCAGCATTAAACGGTTTTGGCTCCATGCAAAAATCCATGGAATAGCACGAAGGCTTTCTACCCCACCGTTCGGGTTACGCTTCGCAGGGCGAGAACCAAGTGGTAATTTAGAAAGCTCTTGCTCTGGGGTTGCCATTCTAAAATAAGGCACAAAGTTTTCATCATGGCGCACAACTTGACGGTAATGCTCACAAGAATCTGCACTAATAAGCTCCATAACATCACGCCATTCGCTCTTAGGCTCTGGCGGTGGCAGCAGGTTACTTTCAAGAACAGCACCGGCATAAATATTTAAGCTTTGTAGCGCTACAGCAGGCAAACCAAACTTAAAGCGGATCATTTCACCTTGCTCTGTTACACGTAGGCCACCTTTTAATGAACCTGGAGGCTGTGAGCGAAGTGCTTGGGCAGCTGGCGCGCCACCGCGACCAACAGTACCACCACGGCCGTGGAATAAAATAAGTTCAATACCGCGATTTTCGGCTAATTGAACAAGTTTATCCATAGCTTCATATTGTGCCCAACCGGCAGCCATCATACCTGCATCTTTTGCTGAGTCAGAGTAGCCGATCATGACATTTTGTTGGTTTTGAATATGACCACGGTACCAGGTGTTATCAAGTAAACATTCGATAACCTCTTTACCATTATTTAAGTCGTCTAACGTTTCAAATAATGGCGCAACCGGTAAGTTAAACTTACAACCACTTTCTTTAAGCAGTAACTGTACTGCCAGCACATCAGATGCGGTACGTGCCATCGAGATAATATACAAGCCAAATGTTTGAGCATCTTGCGCTGCGATTACATCGAATGTATCTAGCACCTCTTGTACTTCTGGACTTGGTTGCCAATGTTTTGGAATTAGCGGACGTCGAGAGTTTAGCTCAGCAAGTAAAAACGCTTGTTTGTCTTCTTCTTGCCATTGATGGTAATCACCTAAACCTAAATAACGTGTTAGCTCCGAGAAAACATCACCATGACGCGATGAATCCTGACGTACATCAAGTTTTGCAAGGCGCAGACCAAAGCTATTAATACGGCGCAGAACATCAAGCAGCAAGCCATCGGCAACTACTTTCATGTTGGTTTTAATAAGCGAGCGATAACACACTTCGATTGGGTGCTTAATTTGCGCGATATCGGTAATTAAATCTTCAGAATCAGTGCGCTTTTTCTTTATTTTAGCGCCCAAATGCGTCACCGTTTCAGCAATTTGATTCTTTAATTTTTTAAGTACCGCACGATAAGGTTCAAAGTCTTGGCCGGCAAGCTCAATAAGCTCATCACTTGCATCCGACATAGATAGCTCATTGCTTAGCGTTTCGATATCACGCGAATACAAATCAAGTGCCATCCAGCGGCCATGATCAAGTACTTGCTGTGTGACTTCAGCAGTTACAAACGGGTTACCATCACGGTCGCCGCCCATCCATGAAGTAAATTCAATTGGGCTGAAATCAATAGGTAGCTCTAGATCAAGCTCTGCTTTTACGTCTTCGCCAAACTCACGTAAGAAACGCGGAACAGCGTGCCATAAGCTATTTTCAATAACCGCAAAACCCCATTTAGCTTCATCAATTGGCGTTGGGCGTGAACGACGAATATCGTCGGTATGCCACGCTTGGCTAATAAGTTGGGCAATACGATTTAATAAATCTGCACGTTCACTAGGTAGGTTATCTTTACGCTCTAAAGAGGCAAGACAATCACTTAATTCAACGTGTTTATTAATCATTGTACGGCGTGTCACCTCAGTTGGGTGAGCCGTCAGTACTAAATTGATGTGGAGTTTTGAGAGTGTTTGTGCCAAGTGATTAGGATCAACTTGACCTTGCTTTGATGCTGTTGCTAACGCTTTTAATGTTTGAGTGAGAGGGTTTAGTTGGCAAAAACCAACATCATTAAAGCGCGATACGGTATGAAATTGTTCAGCAACATTAGCAAGATTCAAAAAATGATTAAATGAGCGTGCAACCGGTAATAGTTCTTCATCTGTGAGAGCGTGTAGTACTTCGATAAGCGCTTGTCTGTCGGCTTCGTTACCACTACGTGACGATTTAGATAAAGCGCGAATCTCTTCTACCTTATCTAAAATGGCTTGTCCTTGTGCATCTTTAATGGTTTGACCCAGCATTTGTCCAAGCATACTAACATTACCGCGAAGTGCAGCGTATTGTTCACTCATTCTCATACTCCTTTCTTTAACTAAGTTGAAAGTACTTACTGCACAGTATTTAGCCAAGCACGAACGCAGCTAGATACTGATCCCTTTTATTAATATCATTGTCAGCGTTAATTTAATAGATCGAATTTTCTAACATACTCGTAAAAAAGAATAACCAATCTATAAACATAAAAGTGTAATAAATACGCAGCTTAGTCAGCTGCAAAGCGTTAAAGCCAGCTCAATTGGTAAAATGGACTTACCAATTAAAAAGATAAAATCCCCGTAAATTAAGGCATCCTTAATGTTTGCATGGTCAAATCTTTACCCGCCTTTTTTTATGTGTTTGTACGGTTAGATCAAGACAAACAGAGCTACTATCATTTTATTAGTTGGTGATATTTTGAGCGAAAAAATTTTCAAATATTTTTAGAACAGGTCAAAAATGCAACTCTATATTTTGTGCGGTGCAAGCAGTGAAATTGCAAATGCCTATTTCACTACTCTTCATAAACGAATAAACACGGGTCATATCGTAACCATCAGCCGAGGTGAATTTAAGGCAAGTTTTAATGAATCTGTAAGCAATGAGATAAGCCACCAGCATTTTATTACTGACTACTCAGAGCAAAGCTTGAGTGGCATTGCGAAAGAACTTGCCGGTGGCCACTATGATTTGGCCCAGTTGATGATATTTAACGGCTTATTGCATGATCCAGATAATGCGCCTGAACGTAAACTTGAACAAATATCTGAGCAGCACTTTATAAATAGCATGACCACAAACGCTCTACTACCAATTCGCTGTGTGGGTTTATTCTCAACGCTTTTGAAGCCACAAGTTTCAACTGTGGTGTGTGCCCTTAGTGCACGTGTTGGTAGCATTAGTGATAACAAGTTAGGCGGTTGGTATAGCTATCGGGCATCGAAGGCGGCATTAAATATGTTATTTAAATCTGCAGCAATTGAACTTAGCAGACGCTATAAAAAATGCCACTGCGTGTTATTTCACCCAGGTACTACTGATACGCCATTATCAAAACCCTTTCAGGCAAATGTACCCGAAGGAAAGCTATTTACCCCTGAGTTTGTAGCCGAGCAATTGTATTCATTGATAAGTGATGCTGACTTTTTACAACAATCACAAAATCCTGCCTACTTTGACTGGCAAGGAAAACCCATAGACTGGTAACAGGAAATTTATGCATTTAACAAAACAAGCCATTGCTGATTTAGAAAACCGCTATCGCGCTCATTTAATTAATAGTTTGTCGGGGTTTAAAAGTGCCAACTTAGTCGGCACTCAAGATAGCAACGGCCAAACTAACTTAGCGATTGTAAGTTCAGTATTTCATCTTGGCGCACATCCCCCTTTAGTGGGTATGATAATTAGGCCCCATTCAGTGCCTCGCCATACCCTAGAGAACTTATTAGCCACTAAACAGTACACGATTAACCACGTAAACAAAGACATTTATAATAAAGCACATCAAACATCGGCACGCTACGACAAGGACGAGTCTGAATTTGATGCAACAGGGCTCAGTACTGAATACCTAAATGACTTTACAGCGCCTTTTGTTAAAGAAAGTAAGCTTAAATATGCGCTTGAGCTGAGAGAACACCACCACCTTGCCATCAATGGCACTGAGCTGATCATAGGTGAAATAACCGACATTTATTTAGATGAGGCGTGTTTGCAAGAAGATGGCTTTGTCGATATTGAATCCATTGGTACAGTCGCAGTGAGCGGGCTTGATAGTTACCATGTAACTGAACGTTTAGCCCGCTTAGCGTATGCTAAAAAGTAACCTTTAATTTAAGCACTAGATTATAAATGGCTTAGGCGCATGGGTTAACACCTCAAAGCCAGATTCGGTGACAACTATGTCATCTTCTAGGCGCACACCACCGTAGCCTGGTATATAAATGCCAGGCTCAATAGTGATCACATTACCAACTTCAAGGTTGTAGTCTGTCAATGTGTTAATAAATGGCACTTCATGTAAAAATAGCCCTAAACCATGGCCCAGGCCTTTACCTGCGTACTCACCAAAGCCCGCCTCAGCAATCACCTTGTTTGACATGGCATTTAAATCTAAACAGTTAACACCTGGTTTAACCATTTCAAGTGCCGCATTTTGTGCATCGAGTACAGTATTATAAATACGGGTTTGTTTTTCTGACGCTTCGCCAATGATGTAACTGCGAGTCATATCAGAGCGATAGCCATTTACAACAGCACCAAAGTCAAGGGTTACAAAGTCACCTTGCTTTAAAACCTGATCTGACGGGTTACCATGCGGTAAGGCAGAGCGTTCTGCAAATAGCATGATAGTGGCAAACGACATTCCTTCTGAACCAAGCTTTTGCATTCTAAATTCAAGCTCTAAGGCAAGGTCTCGCTCAGTTACACCCGGTTTAAAATAAGGTAGCGTTTGTGCTAATGCTTCATCAGCGATGGCCGCAGCAGCTTTAATTTGTGCAACTTCCCAGTTGTCTTTAACGCGTCTTAGTTTTTCAATTAAACCGTTTACCGCAGTTAATGTGTGGCCGCTTAGCTCATCTGCCACACCTTGCCAAATTGCTACCGTGACATAGCTTGCATCAAATGCGACATGGCTGTTTGGGTTAAGGTGCTTGTTTATACAATGGCCAAGGGTTTCGTTGTCTCTGTCTCGACAAACAACTTCAAACCCTGTTGTTTCTGCAATTGCACGTTGGTGGTATCGGTAATCAGTGATCAACACACACGCATTTTGAGTAATTAATGCATAAGCAGCATTACCGCTAAAACCACTTAAGTAACGAATATTTTCATGACCAAGTACTAACATGGCGCTGTAACCTTGTTGTTCTAGCAAGGCTTTAAATTCAGCTTGTCTTTTTAAGTAATTAACTTGCATTGTCGCTCCTTATTTTTTGCGCATGCTAACAGTTATAGCCATAAATACGAATATTATGCGATTAGTCGCAGTGAGTTTGCATCAACTGTTTACTCAAGCCACAATGCACAAAAAACCAAGGAGTACACAATGACAACATATGGTATTGGCACACAAACGCCAGAGCAGGCGCTTGACTCTTTGTCAGATATGACAACAGATTTAACCCCTATTCAAAATGACGAATTTCATGCGCGTATCGCAAAAGCACAAGCGTATATGCAAGCAAACAATATTGATGCAATTTACTTAAATGCAGGCACTAACCTAGCCTACTTTACAGGGATGCGTTGGTACGCAAGTGAGCGTTTAGTTGGCGCTATTTTACCTGCTAAAGGTGATGTGCAATACATAGCGCCGTTTTTTGAAATCGGCAGCTTAAACGATTTTATGGTGATTGATGGCCCAATTCGTGGCTGGCAAGAGCACGAAAACCCTTATCAACTGTGTGTAGATGTTCTTACAGAAATGGGCATTAGCAAAAATGGCACCCTTGGTATTGATGAAAGCGCACAATTTTTTATCTACGACGGTATTAATAAAGCGAACGGCGATTACAACATTGTTAACGCACAGTGCGTAACAGCTCACTGCCGCATGCATAAATCAGCCAGCGAACTTGCCTTAATGCAACGTGCAATGGACATGACTTTAGAAGTACACAAAGCGACGGCAAGTATGCTTTATGAAGGTATCACCACCACTGAAGTTGAAGCCTTTATTAAAAAAGCGCACCAAAAAGTCGGCGCACCGGGTAACTATTTTTGTATTGTGTTATTTGGTGTTGCGTCGTCTTTCCCGCATGGCGTTAAAAACCCGCAAACCCTTAAAAAAGGTGATGTGGTACTGATTGATACTGGCTGTAAAGTACATGATTACCTCTCTGACATTACCCGTACTTATGTATTTGGTGAAGCAACCGATCGCCAACGTACGTTTTGGCAACACGAGAAAAATGCCCAACTTGCTGCTTTTGCTGCCGCAAAAAATGGTGAGCCATGTGGCAAAGTAGACGATGCTGCAAGGCAGTACCTAGCCGAAAATGGCATGGGTCCAGAGTATCAAACACCAGGCTGTCCACACAGAACAGGCCATGGCATTGGTTTAGATATTCATGAATGGCCATACCTAGTTGGTGGTAACCCTACCCCACTCGCACCAGGTATGTGTTTTAGTAACGAACCCATGTTAGTAATACCGGATGAGTTTGGTATTCGCTTAGAAGATCATTTTTATATGACAGACGAAGGTCCGCGCTGGTTTACCGAGCCTGCTCACAGCATTGATGACCCATTTGGGTTAGCTAAATAAAATTCAAATAAACTTTATAAGGCCAGTTTTCTGGCCTTTTTTGTATCTGAATTATTACAATCATTAACAGTGTGGGCATTTTAGAGACAACCTATCAGCTTTTATCATGTTATGATTTCAAGAATTTAACCTAACATAATTACGGAGAATAAATGGGTTTACGTTTTAAAGTTCCACATACCCTGATACTGCTGCTGGGCATGATGGTTGTTGCGCTTATTGCTACCTGGTTAGTACCACAAGGTTTTTTCACTACTACATTAAGTGAATCAGGCCGAGAAATGGTTGTTGCGGGCACCTATCAAACAGTTGCTGAGCGCCATTACTTAACTCCATGGGATTTATTACAAGCCATACCTCGCGCTTTTGCTGCTGCTCAAGATGTTATTTTCTTTGTGTTAATTGTTGGCGGTGTATTAGCTGTTGCACGTGCCACAGGCACTGTTGATGCTCTCATTGGTAGGCTTTTAGAGCGACACGGTAAAAAACCACAACGATTAATCTTTATGGTGGTGTTTTGCTTTGCCTTAGCATCAAGCAGTATTGGTACCGCCGGCGAATATATTCCTTTTGTTATTATTCTTGTAGCGCTTTGTAAGGCAATGCGCCTAGATGCAATGACTGCCGTAGGTATGATAGTTGCAGGTTATGGTATTGGTTATGGGGTTTCGGCATTTAACCCATTTACGGTATTAATCGCGCAACAAATTGCAGGTATTCCTGTTTACTCTGGCCTATGGTTACGTTTAGCTATATTTATTCCATTTGTGCTCATTGGTTTTCATCATGTTTGGCAATACACCAAAAAGGTAGCGAACGATCCGTCTAAATCGATGATGATTGGCGTGCCTTGCCCACTGGAAAATCAAACAGCAACAAGTTACCCAGCACTTGCCCTGCGCCATAAACTAGTTTTAGGCAGCTTTATTATTACCCTTGCAATTGCAGTATGGGGCATCGCAACGAAGGGCTGGTACTTATACGAGCTAGGTGGTGTTTTTATTGCTTGGGGTGTGGTTGTCGCCATTTTAGGCAAACTTTCTGCTGATGAAGCCGCAAACAAATTTATAGAAGGCGTATCTGATCTTGTGACCACCGCAGTGTTAATTGGTGTTGCACGGGGTATCGCACTTATTTTAGAAGACGGCCAAATCCTGCATAGCCTTGTACATGGCATGTCGTTACCGCTTTCTTATGTATCAGCTGAAATATCAGCAATTGGCATGCTGGTTATTCAAACCCTACTGAATACCTTTATTCCTTCAGGTTCAGGGCAAGCTTATGTCACCATGCCACTGATGGCGCCACTAGGTGATTTAGTGGGTGTACCAAGGCAAGTCGCCGTGCTTGCTTATCAATTTGGTGATGGCTTTTCAAATATGATCATTCCTACCAATGCTGTACTTATGGGCATTTTAGGCATGGCTGGTGTGCCTTACGGACATTGGTTTAGATTCTGTTTACCACTGCTAATTAAACTAATGGTCGCAGCATCGGTTGTATTGGTATTAGCTGTAATGTTTGGGTATGGCTTAGATGTGCAGCCCACACTAAATTAAGTTAGTTGAGTGAGCTAATTGGCTCCAAAGTTAATGATGCACGCTAACACCTGTGTGTTAGCGTGGCTCTGTGCATTACATGCCACGAAATATTGTCAGATGAAAAGCTAATTATAAAAACTTCTGTACGAAAGCTTTTAACTCGTCTTTCTCAGCTTCACTAGCAAATGAATTTGCCGGAATGATCAATGCTGACAATTTATCGACAAAGATATAAACGTTACCTATGTGTTCTTCAATTACTTCTACTGCTTCCCACTTATAGAAGCAATGTCCTAGACTATTTATTTCAGTTATTCCGTCAGCTTGAAACTCTAAGCTTTTCTTTCCAATCACTAAACCATTATCATTTGGAATTGATAGTCTTTTGAATTTATTAATGTTGTATAGAAAAACAATAAGTAATATCGAAAAAGGAATTGCTGTGATCAGCGCAGATTGCCAATGAAAATCATTAAAACGAATAGACTTTAATTGGAACACAGACATAAAAGTTACAGCCAATACAAACCAGATGATCATATTCTTAAGAAAACTAGAGCTTGCTTTACTTTTTGCATTACACAGCCTACTCACCGCAAATTTGGAGTACTCTAAGTAATCTTGCTTTGTAATAGTTATGTTTTTAATCATGAATTGAAAATGTCCTTATGATAAAGAGTCCATAAATACAAAGTTCCTTGGTACAAAGCAACTAATTGAAGTGTGAACACTCAACAGCCTAACCTGTAGAGTGGATTAAAAATATACGTTATGAGTTCTTTAAATAATTTGTGATGTACGTAGTGAAGTTTCTTGAGCAGAAAACAAAGGTTTTACAGATTTAGCTTCTTCTTGATAACGATTTCTCGTATCCCATAAATCTACAGAGTGCTGGATATTAAGCCAAAACTCGGGTGTATTCCCTAAGGCAGCAGCCAGTTTAATTGCAAGTGGCGCTGTTAAGCTACCGCCATTGATCAAGTTACTAACCGTATTTCTATGCACACCCATAGCTTCAGCTAAAGTTTTTGATGTAATGTTCATAGGCTCTAAAAACTCTAGCTTCAGCATTTCACCTACACTCACAGGACGACGCTTTGTTATACGCATAACTCTTACCTCAATACTTATGAGGGTCTAAATAGGTGTTTTCTGCTACACCATCAACCCACTTAAAAATCAATCGATACTGTTTGTTCACTCGTATTGAACACCAATCTTTCAAGTTACCTTCAAGATGTTCAAACCGGTTACCTGGTGGTACTCTTAAGTCAGATTCAGCCTTTGCTGCATCTAATATTTCTAGCTTACGATATAAAGCATTCTCAATAACCTTAGGGATTAATCGATGCCGCTTATCCTCTTCATAGAATGCTTCGAGCCACCCATCCTTAAAATTTACAGCCATATCCTTGCACTGTCCTATTGTGCATCAGTATAGAAATAATAGCGCACAGTAACAATGTGCACAACATATACGTTTAAAAAACACTCTGGGCACTTTTCCGTGTATAAACTTATTCGTAGAAAACCATTTTTGGATATAAATGGGTTGGTGCTGAAGGACAGTTCTGTGCCAAAATCAGAACATAAGCCTTACCTTGATTATGCCCCATAACGAGTTTAACACCACGCCGTCAATCGAATGCTCTTGTGCCTTGTTGGCTAAATTTTAGTAGTGACGCACAGTGTCCATTGAATGAGGTTCACTCCAATCTATCGAGCTCAGGATTGCATTGAACCGATACATCATCCTGTTCGCATTGTGCTGAGGCAGTATTTACTTTACTGTATGATTTACGATAATTTTTTGAGTCTTACTAGTGTGTCTGTACATGCTTGACCTTCTACCTTACAAGGTAGCGTACCTTGCAAGATCTCACTAATAAGCTGTTATGCCTAAAGGAAACTCATGCAAGCAATTTATGAATTAGTCCAAGAATCACCAGAGTTCTATACTTGGGCATTTTCAATCTTAACTACTTTGTCATTAGTGTTTGCGTACTTTAATAAGAAAACACACGATAGAGAACTCAAAGAACTTGAACAAAATCTTCGGTTTGATGCTGACCGAAGGTTGAGGATATTTGATTTAAAGGCCACCGAATACAGTCGCTATGTAACTCATCTCGATGAATTTGGTAAAAGAAACCACACTGAACTTTTAGAACGAATGCAACCGATCGTTGATCAGTATATGAGTAGTTATCTCAAAGCTGCTGAAGCAGGAAATAAAGATGGTGAAATTGCAGCTATTACGCTTTTTGGTTCTCAAATCTCATCTGTAACTCAAGATGGTATGAAAGAAGTTATGCAACTTCGCCACGAATCAAACCGAATAAAATTAATAGCCACTCAAGAAATGCTTAGCACTTTAAATGCTCTTGAGTCACTTACCGACCAAGCTATGAAGCATTCAAATGAATTTATGAATAACTTCGTCAAAGTCGTTTCTGGAAACAGGCAAGATTTAGTTGCTAGTTACCAAAAGGGCGCTCTAGCCTTGGGTGTTGAAATCAAAAGCAACACAGATAAATTAATGGAGCAAATGAGGCGTGAAATCGGCGCAATTTAGGGATAACAAACGCATTAAATCGCTCACAAGCTCGCTGGGACAGAAGCACATAGAAATATTAATCTGAAACTCCAATCTATAGGATAAAGTTCTAAAGCGAAAATGTCCAAAAATGAGTTAAAACCTAGCGCTTTAACTCACTGAGATGAAAAGTATAAGACTAACAACATGTCTTACACTATTTAGGCAGGTTTTGGCTTTACGTTCTGTATAGCACTTTAATTACATGCCAACCAAAGCGCGTTTTCACTAAGTGTGGCTCTAAGATTTCGCCGCTGAATGCTACTTTGTCAAACTGTGGCACCATTTGACCGCGTCTGAATTCCCCCAAATCGCCGCCTTTTTTACCCGACGGACAGGTTGAATATTTTTTAGCTAGAGTCTGAAACTTAGCACCCTTTTTGAGTTGCTTGATAATGTCTTCAGCTTGTTCTTTGTGCTTAACAAGGATGTGCAGTGCGTGCGCTGTATTTGCCATGAAAAATCTCGAAAATTAAAACGCGCATATTTTATCACGGCAATCACCACTGAGCCACTGCGGCTATTTATGTTTACTTGTTGCCTGCAAAAATCCTGTCACCAAACAAAATTGCGCAATGTAATACGTTATCATTATTGCGATATCTGCATGCACTATTTCTAAATAAAAACGGTTAAGGCCAAGGATAGAGTCTGATATAACAAACACGGCCCCACCTAACACTAAAAAGCCGTTCGATTTATCCGTCATCCAAGTAAAACTTGCCATTATGGTGAGTACCAACATATAGAAAAGTACCGGAATGAGCATGTCATTCAGGTTTGGATAAAATAAGCAAAAAACAATGATGGCCAAAAATAGATAAAGGAGTACAACGTCTAGCCGCCAGTTTTTAATTGGCAACATGGTAATGATATAAAAAGCGTGGCTTACAAAAAATGCCGCTAAACCGCCTATAAACAGTTGCCCCGTATCAAGGGCTAGCAACACATCACCTAGTGCTGAAAAACTAAGAGCAAATAATAAAGTAATAAAAGTGCGATTTTGTAACTGACTGCGCCCTTTTAGCACCATCACAATCAAAAAGCAGATTGGGGATATTTTAAATAGCGCCATAAAAGGCTGAGGCAATGCTGGCTGTAATAGCAGTAAAGCAATGTAGGCCGAACTAAAGATTAGAAAGAGGATGTTCATATTCTTATTATTGTGAGTTGTTCCCAATAACGAGAATAGCAAGCTTTACTTAAAATGTTTATAAAAAGTGCTGCTTTTGTTCTTCGGTCAGTAACTTACACTGTGTCTGTTTGCCAAAAAACCGATAACGATTACGACCAACCCAATCATACATACGATCGCGAAAACCTTTTGGCAGTAGCTTGAACACCTTAGTTAAAGAGAAAGGAAAACCTAATTGTGTCGCGATAAATAACACAGCGTCACTTTGTTTATATAGCTGGTTTTTATCAATGACTACCATTGAGGATAGTGGATCTTTAACTTTGTAAGCCTTTAATAAACGCTCACCTTTATCGCTTTGCATTGGGCATAACTTAAAGGTTATTTGCTTATCAAAGCGAATAATAAACCGCACACAAAAATGGCACAGATTACACTGACCATCAAACAGTATGACTGGGCAGTGAGTTTGCAAGATTAACCGCTTACCTGCACAACTTGTTTTCCGGTAAAACCACCAGCAAGTTGTTTATTTAAAGCGGCTGAAACAGCTTCTGGGGTAAAATCAACGGCATGAATTTGTGGCAGTTTGATCTCGCCACGGGCTGCATTATCGAGTAATAAGTTACCCATAAAGCTTAGCTTTTGCTGCGCACATAAGCTATTTGCAAGCCACGCTCCGCCTAAGGATACAATGCCAATATTTGGTGCGCGTCTAAACATAAGTTCTTGCTCAAACTTAGGTAATTCATTTAAACAAGCAATACGGCCACAAAAGCGCATTAGCTCAACATTGCGAATGGTGGTATCGCCACCAATACAATCAAGCACCGCATCAAAACCTTGCGGACCTAATTCACGGCGAATTTTATCTTCAAGTTTTGGGTCTTTGTAATCAAACACCACATCAGCACCTAATTGCTTAAGTAACTTATGATTGTGTTTGCTGGCAGTGGTAAACACGGTTGCACCACGTTGCTTAGCAAATTGAATAGCGAATTGGCCAACGCCGCCTGCACCTGCATCAATAAACAGTGAATCCCCTTCGCTTAGCTGTAACTTATCAAGGGCAATTAATGCCGTCATACCTGAACAAGGTAAGGTTGCAGCGTCTGCCGGTGATACGTTATCTGGCACAACCGATACCGCATAGTTTGGTACCGTTGTGTATTCAGATAACACACCTTGGTCACCAAGGCTGGCGTGCCAAACAACACGTGCACCCACACCAGGGAATACACCTTTATTTGCTTGAACAACCACCCCAACAGCATCATGGCCTAATACATGGGGGTAATGCCATTTGCAAAAACCTTGTTTTGCAAAGTTGGCATCACCATGATTTAAGCCCACATATTCAACTTTAATCAAGAGCTCATTGCCTTCAGGGCTCGGTACTGGCACAGACAGCTCAGATAACGCAATCGCGTCATTTGGCTCAAGCAGTGCAAGCGCGCGCATTGTTGACGGAAGATCTGTAGTTTGTTGAATATGTGACATTGAATACTCTGGGTTAAAGGTTGTTTAGTTCAAAGCTCCAACGACCATTAAACGCTTGATAAGCACTTACTTTGGCCTGTAATGAAGCAATTGTTGAATCAACAGCGTTCTCTTGCGCTATTAAAACATCCTGTCTCGCATCTAACAACTCTAAGTAAGGAATTTGTCCTTCTTGATACATTGCTTGAGCTTGACCAAATGCTTTATTCGCATAATTAAAACGCTGATCAGCATAACTTAACTGTTGCTGTTGTTTGACTAGTCTTTGTAAAGTAAGTTCACTATCGCTAATGGCTTTTAATACTTTACTTTGATAGTCACTGTAAGCGGCTTCACTTAAAAACTGCTGTGCATCACGCTGAGCTAATAATGCAGGATAGCTGAGCAATGACCATTCAACTTTTGGTGTTACTTGCCATTGTTGCACAGTATCTTCTAAGTCATTACTGGTTAAGCTCACCACACCTGCAAACCCTGCCAAACTAATATCTGGCAGAAGTGCTTTTGAGGCGGCAACACTTAGCGAATAAGCCTGACTAAACTGATACAAAGCACTGGTGATATCTGGTCTGAGTGCCATTGCTTCACTGGCTTTATTAAACGACACGCTAAATTCGTGGCTTAATAACTCAGGCTCTTCTATCAAGGTTATGTCGCTTGCAAGTCGACCAGTTAGTACCGCAAGGGTTGCGAGGTCACGATATTGCAAATAACTAAGCTCAGGAATAAGCGCTTGTTGCTGCTTTAACTGCGCAAGAGTACGGTTAAGATCAAGCTCATTCGCAACCCCCTCTTCTACTCGCGCTTTGAGCACATCAATACTTTGCTCAAGCGCCTCGATTTGCATCTCAATGATAGCTTGCTTTTGCACATTACCTTGATAGCTCACATAGCCTTGCACTACGGCTGAAACCACTTCAACCTGTAATGCTCTTAGCTGCTCTGCTTGGTTTAATGCACCCGCATTAGCTGCATCCACCAGCGCTGTAATACGACCAAACAAATCAAGCTGCCAATTAACATTAACACCAGCGTTTGATTGGCGCGTAATTGCGCCATCTAAGCTGCTGCGCTCTGCGCCTACGCTTAGGCTGCCCTGCGGATAATAATCCGCGCGGGCTGCACCTAAACGGGCAATGGCTGCATCAAGTTGAAGTTGACTGGTTTTTAGGTCGTGATTCATTGCTAATGCATCAGTCACTAAATTGTTTAACTGCGGCGAATCTAAACGGCGCCACCAATTATTCTCGCTCGCACCTTCGTTTTGTTCACCAATTTGTGTATCGCTAACAAATTGTGTCAGGCTCACTTGCTGCTCTTTCATATCGACGCTTTGTGCGCAGCCTGCCAGTGCTCCGGCTAACAGCATTGCACTAACTAGTTTGCCGTGTTTAAAGATTGCATGAAGAGGCTTATGCATCATGTTGCTCCTTCTGCGATTTTTTAGTTACTAACATATAAAACACCGGGGTGAACAATAAGCCAAACACGGTTACACCAATCATGCCTGAGAATACCGCGTTACCCATGGCATGACGCATCTCTGCACCTGCACCAGTTGCTAAAACAAGGGGTACAACACCTGCTGTAAAGGCAATTGACGTCATTAAAATTGGGCGAAGTCTTAAGCGACACGCTTTAATAATGGCTTCAAGGTGAGACAGCCCCGTTTTATGCTGATCTCGTGCAAATTCAACCATCAAGATGGCGTTTTTGCTTGCCAGTGCAACCAGTACGATTAATGCGATTTGCGTGAAGATGTTGTTGTCATCACCAACAAGCCACACACCTAACAAGGCCGAGAAAATCGTCATAGGCACAATCAAAATAATGGCCAGTGGTAATCTTAAGCTCTCGTATTGCGCAGCAAGTACCATGAACACAAGTAATACAACCAGTGGGAAAACATACACCATGGTATTACCCGCTAATATTTGCTGATACGTTACTTCTGTCCATTCAAACTCGATACCATTTGGTAATGTATCGGCAAGGATTACTTCAATCGCATGCTGTGCTTGGTCTGAGCTATAACCTGGCGCAGGGCTACCATTTAGTTCAGCTGTTGGATAACCGTTATAGTGCATTACACGATCTGGGCCTGTTGTTGGTGTGACAGTTAATACAGAGCCTAATGGCACCATCTCACCCATACGGTTACGTACCTTAAGATTCAAGATTTGATCTGGATCTTGACGGTAATCTGCATCAGCTTGCGCATTGATCTGATAAGTACGACCAAACAAGTTAAAGTCATTCACGTACACAGAACCTAAGTACACTTGTAAGGCATTAAATACTTCATCAAGTGGAATACCTTGAATAAGCGCTTGCTCACGGTCAATGTCGATATCCATTTGTGGTACTTGAATTCTAAAGGTTGAGTATAGGCCCATTAACGCAGGGTCTTGCTGTGCTTTAGCAATGGTTGCTTGTAAGCTATTAAAGAGTGCCTCAAAGCCTTTGTTAGCACGGTCTTCAATTTGTAGTTTAAAGCCACCTGTTGTTCCTAAACCTTGAATTGGTGGTGGTGGGAATACCGCAACAAACGCTTCATCAATAGTCGCAAACCTTTGATTTAACTGAGCCGCAATTGCCATTGCTGACATACTCGGATCTTGGCGTTCTTCAAAAGGGGCAAGTGGAGTAAACATAATGCCGCTATTTGGGCTATTTGTGAAACCATTCACCGATAAACCAGGAAACGATACTGTGTTTGCAACACCCGGTACTTGTAATGCAATTTGTTCCATTTCTTGCACAACTTCTTGGGTTCTGTCTAAGCTTGCCGCATCAGGCAACTGTGCTACAGCCACTAAATATTGCTTATCTTGCTGTGGAATAAAACCACCCGGTACAGCATCAAACAATTTAACTGTGCCACCAACAAGTGCAACATAAGCAACTAATACAATTACACTCATACGAATTAGTTTTTGTACCAGCTTTTCGTAGCCATTAGCGCCTTTATCAAACAAGCGGTTAAAAGGTTTAAACAGCCAATTACCGAATACACGGTTTAATAACTTAGTTAAGCGGTCTGGTTTTGCATCATGACCTTTTAATAGTAACGCCGATAACGCAGGTGATAATGTTAACGAGTTAAACGCTGAGATAACCGTTGAAATAGTAATGGTTAATGCAAATTGCTTATAAAATTGACCAGATAAACCCGTAATAAAAGCCGTAGGAATAAATACCGCACACAGTACAAGTGCAATGGCGATAATCGGCCCTGTTACTTCGGTCATCGCAACTCTTGTTGCTTCAAGTGGTGATAAACCTTGCTCGATATTACGCTCAACGTTTTCAACCACCACGATGGCATCATCAACAACAATACCAATGGCAAGTACCAAGCCGAATAACGATAAGGTATTAATCGATACACCTAACCATTGCATAACCGCAAACGTACCAATCAAAGACACTGGTACTGCAATCAGTGGGATTACCGATGCACGCCATGTCTGTAGAAACACCACGACAACGATTACCACTAACGCGATTGCCTCTAGTAGCGTTTTAATAACAGCATCAATTGAGCCGCGTACGAATACAGTTGGGTCATAAACAATGTCGTATTCAACACCTGCCGGAAAGTCTTTTGATAATACTTTCATGGTTTCACGCACTTGATCAGAAAGCTCTATCGCATTAGAACCAGGGCGTTGGAAAACAGGCATAGCAAGTGCTGGTTGACCATCTAACATCGCTCTTAGTGCATAAGTGTCTTGGCCTAATTCAAGGCGTGCGACATCACTTAAACGTGTAAGCTGACCTTGCTCACCTACTTTGATGATCACATTTTCAAATTCTTCTTTTGAGCTTAAGCGCCCTTTTACATTCATCAGAATTTGAAATTGATTACTTTTCGAAGTTGGTTGTGCACCTAAACTACCCGCAGCAACCTGCTGGTTTTGCGCGCGTAATGCATTTACTACGTCCATGGCTGTTAAGTCACGTGCAGAGAGTGCATCAGGGTTAAGCCAAACACGCATTGAGTACTGACCACCGCCAAACATACGAACATCACCCACACCAGGAAGACGGGCAATATGGTCTTTGATATACAAATCAGCATAGTTCGCTAAGTAAGTTGTATCATGCGTTTTTTCTGGCGAATATAAATGCACCACCATGGTTAAATCTGGTGATGATTTTTCGGCGACAACACCTAAACGCTGAACTTCTTGCGGTAAGCGTGGAAGCGCACTGTTAACACGGTTTTGCACTTGTACTTGCGCACGGTCTAAATCAGTTCCTAATGCAAAGGTAACTGTTAAAGTCATACGGCCATCACTGGTCGCTTGCGAAAACATATACAACATGTTTTCAGTACCATTGATTTCTTGTTCAAGCGGCGTCGCTACCGTTTCGGCAATCACCGTTGGGTTTGCACCCGGGTAACTTGCCGTCACAACAACAGTTGGTGGCACTACCTCTGGGTACTCACTCACTGGCAATTGAAATAACGAGATTGCCCCTGCAATGAGAAAGATAAGCGACAGCATCGCTGCAAAGATGGGTCGCTGGATAAAAAAGTGTGAAAATTTCATTTTGACCTACTGTTTAGCAACCAAATCTGAGTGATTATTTGAAAGAGTGAATGCAATTCCATCGCTATTAATAGTGACTGTGTTTGGTGAAATAGGCATACCAGGACCAACACGCGCCGGGCCATTTACAGCAATCACATCATTTTCGTTTAGACCCGATGTAATCGCTCGTAAGCTGCCGTAACGCTCACCAACATTCACTAATTTATATTCAAGAACATTGCCTTCACCTACGGTAAGTACAAAGCGATTCTTTAAATCAGTACCAATTGCACGTTCTGGCACGATGACTTTTTCGCTCACTTTATTGGCAGCAAGTTTGATACGAGCAAATGAACCTGCACGTAATTGTTGTTCATCGTTTTCAAACACTGCACGTACACGAAGAGTGCCGGTGGTTTCGTTGATTTGGTTATCAATGAAGTTGATTTTGCCATTGTAGTTAAAGCTGGTTTGACCCACTTTTTGCATCACAACAGCTTGTTCACTTTGCGCTGTCACATCAGCAAATGACCGATTCCACGTACGCTCATCAATATCAAAATAAGCATACATTTGCTGGTTTGAAACAATGCTTGTTAATACGCTTTGACCTGCAAGAACATTGTTACCTTTGGTGATATTCGCGCGAGATACAACGCCATCAATTGGCGAACGCACTTGCGTAAATGCTAAATCAAGCTCAGCGGCAGTAAGCTCAGCTTGTAGTGCTAGCAATTGTGCTTCGCGTTGTCTTAGTGTTGATTTACGAGACTCAGCTTGCTCCGTTGAAATCGCTTTTCGCTCTGTTAAGCGATCTGCGCGTTTTGCTTCACTTTTAGCTTGCTCAAGTGCTGCCTTAGCACTTTCGATTTGTGCCTTTAAGCTATCTACTACGGCAGCAAATGGACGAGCATCAAGGGTGAAAAGCAAATCACCTTCTTTAACGCTGTCACCTTCTTTAAAGTTAATTTTATCGATAACACCCGAAACTCGCGGCATAAGTGCAACTTCTTGTGGCGCTTCTAAGCGCGTTGTATAGGTGTGCCAATTTTGTACTGGCTTAACAAGCACTTGTGCTACATCGATTGGTTGTAAATGTTGTTGCTGCGCTGCTTGATTGGCTTCTGTGCCACATCCTGCAAGCGTTAAGCTCGCAATGGTCACTGCCACTGCAAGAATAGATTTGTTCATCACGACTCTCCTGTTAATAGATTGGAGACAATGTTACGGAACTAATTAGCGGATAAAAATAATGGATTTTTAAATTCATTAATGCCAAAATGGCACCAATAAAGTTTAAGGAACTGCTATGGATACCACCAGCCGCTTATTAATGTTGCTTGAAGTGATTGAACGAGGCTCATTTGCCAAGGCCGCAGAGTCTAGAAATATAGACCGCTCAGTCATTTCAAAACAAATTAGCCGTCTTGAAGATGAATTAGGAGTGCGTTTACTTAATCGAACTACGCGCTCTTTTTCGTTGACTGCCGCTGGCGCTGAAATGGTAAAAAAAGCATCTGAACTCAGAGATTTGCTATCAGATACCGTAAGACTTGCAGAGAATTACCACCAAGAACCCCGTGGTACGTTAAAAATTACCTCATCAAGTATTATCGGTAAGCGTTATATTCAGCCAGTCATTAACGACTTTCAAAAACGTTTTCCGCAAGTTGAAGTAGAGCTTCGTTTAGACGACAGACTAATTGATTTAGTATCAGAGGGCTATGATTTAGCTTTTCGTGTTGGAGAGCCAAAAGACTCATCATTTATTGCCCGTAAAATAGCCCGCAACCGCATGTTACTTTTAGCCTCACCTGAGTTCATCGAAACTTACGGTATGCCAAAGCAAGTTGAAGACTTAAAAGATCTACCTGCAGCTAGCTATTCAAGCCCAAGTAAACGCATTGGCGGTATTCGTTATCGTAATGCTGATGGCGATATTATTGAGCAAAATATCAAAAGCGTCTTTCGTGCGAACGATGCCGAAGTACTCTTAATGAAGGCTATTTCAGGCAATGCTTATGTGCTAGCACCGGCATTTATTCTTGACGATGAAGTTAAACGTGGCGATCTCGTGCCTATTTTAACCGATATTGAATTACTCGATTACAGCGCAGTGTATGCGGTTTACCCACACAGAGACTTACCAGTAAGAACACGTTTATTCTTTGATGCCATGCGTGAATACATAGGCAAAGATATTCCAGTATGGGAAGCAAACATTCCTGACTTTGATACTATGTACAAAGGTTAACTTTAAAGCACTAACTCGCTTTATTTTGTTGGCTTAATTCATACGCCGTTACTACTCTATTTCGGCCTTGCTGTTTTGCTTGGTATAGCGCATCGTCAGCACGTTTAATAAAGTTTTTCAGGGTTTGATTTGGCATGTAGCAAGCAACACCAATACTAATGGTCAAATTAATGGCTTGCTCATCAATGTTGTGGATGGTTGTTGCTAAGTGCTCGCGCAGCATATCTGCAAATTCATAGGCACTTTGCGGGTCGCTGTCAGGTAAGAAGATAGCAAACTCCTCACCGCCGATACGAAATACGTAGCCTTTACTAATGCGTTGCCTAAAGAAACTGGTGACTTCAATGAGAATGCGGTCGCCCACATCGTGGCCATACTGATCATTAATATTCTTAAAGTAATCAAGGTCGAGCATTAAAATAAACAAGCCGTTTTTGTTTTTTAGTTCAACTTCAAAATAATGGGTCATCGCCAAGCGGTTACCTGCCCCGGTTAAAGGATCAAGTAAGGCTAAGTTTTCGAGCCGCTTACCATATTCTGCACGGCTATTCTCAAAAGTATGCGATACCGCCCAGATACTGATGTAGGTAAACGAAAAATTAAGTAAAAAGTTAACACTATTGAGAGGTTCAAGACTTGATTTGGTTAATAGAATAACACCTTGTAGCACAGCCACTATCAGCGACAAAACTTTGCCGTATTGTTTACCTAATAACAGATAAAACAGGACCGGTAGTGAGCAAGTCCAAATAAACAACAAACTTTTAATGTCGCTGAGATACGTGCCTAACGTGATGAGTAGCGATAAGAAAACGCACAATGTGAGTGATTGCCAAAGATGACCATTGCGTCTTCGAGTATAAAAAAAGATATAAAAACAAAACGATGCAAAAACGACTTCTAATGCCCCAAGAACAAAAAAGTCATTAATAAAAAGATTAAAACCAGCGAATATTCCTGCCAATACACCCAAACAAAAGCCCATCCATTTAAGAACGTTATTTCGTAAAGCTTGAGTGCCTCTTAGCGCCCCAATATCCATCAGGTTTCTCGTTATTGTTGTCGTTGCTTAATTTTAACGCGAAACAACAAATTTAGGAACAAGTTATTAAGTAAACTTGCATAGAAATGCAAACGTTTACATAAACGCCAGAAAAACTAATACTTTTTAACTTTTATTTTCAAATGAGAAAATGTGCTATAAGGTACAAGATGCTAACAAGCAGCGATTTTACTGCGCGTCCAAGCACAACGAGCACCTAGCAGCTAATCATTAATCAAGTCACTGACCTCTTCAATTAACTCATCAAACTCATCGCGTACGTTACGACGCTGTTTATCGGTTAATGTAGGTTTTAGCTCCAATAGTAAGTTAACGTAGTTATCGAGATTTTTATCATCGGCGGCAACTAACTCATCGCTCATAAATGCAAAACGGTCATTAATGATAACAGCGAGTTGACTATCAAAATCTGCTGGTTTTTGCTTTTGCATAAATAGCGCTTTTAATGCATCTAAACGCTTTTGCTTGTACTGCATCCACAGTAAAAATGTACTGACTCGCGTATTTGATGAGTTCTCTATCAGTGTTTGTTGCTGTGCAGATAGCTTGGTACCGAACCACTCTTTATAGTTTTCAAGGTTTTCTTCTAAACGTTCTTTTCTATGTTGCTCTGGCGTTTTCTCTTCGTGCTCTTGGTATTCATCGTTAATGTTTTCTTGCAGTGCTGCAACAAACTCAACACGCTGTTCATAAGAAAGAGCGTTTGCTAAATCGATAAGTTCAGGCTCGATTTTATCAACCAGCGTTTGCCAATGCTGCTTTGCTTGTACAAAGTGTGCTTTAAGTTCGTTATGGTCAACTTGCTTATCTAACATGGCCTTTAAACTTTCAAGATCACGTTTGTATAAAGGAAGTTGTGTTTCTCGATGCCAATCGCGGCTGGTTTTGACGATATGCTTAAATTTATCAGCTTGGTCACTGTTGAGGTCAACATAATCATCAATCCAAAACCCTGATAACCAACCTAAGTTATTGTAAGTGAAGCTAGGAGAACACCCCGCTACTGTAAACAATAAACTAAATACGATTAGATACTTTGATAGCTTTTTCATTGTAGTTTTTTCAAATCCTGTTTCAAAACAAATTAAACATACCACCGAGAACAAATATTCAGCAATAGCAATTAAATGAAATTAATTATCATTTAAGTATTGACGAACAGTTAAACCTAAGTAATAATCGTTATCAACAACTTGGTTCGCTAAACTATTCTCACAGCAACATCATACTGTTAAAGGCTTTGATGCTGTTTTGCCAAGTTAGTTCAAGACGTAACTCTTGATTGTCGTCTGTTTCCTCGACCCAAACATAGACATAAAACGTTACACTTTACTTGCTACATTGCTCATATCGGTGACGGTAGATATGACACGAAAAAGCCCGCTACGGGCTTTTTTTATTTCTTTAATTTTTCTGTAAAATCTGTATCTTAAGCCTACTTGTTAATTGCAAAGCTTGCCGCTGTCTATAAATTGGGCATTTGCAGCTGTTAGGGCTAAACTAAAAGTGATGTTTTGCTCAGTGGCTGTTTGGCAATGCATTTTATCAATAGCTCAATGCTTTGCTGTTGATACCTAACACACATTTGGAGGCAGACTATGATCAAGCCTAATTTTAAAACACTATTGCTCGCTAGCACGTTAATCTTGTCACCTTTAGCAAATGCCAGTCTTGAAGATGCCCAATTAGCGGCGAATGAAGGTCGTTTTGAAGAAGCACTTCATGAATTTAATTACCTTGCAGACAGAGGTTATGCCCCTGCAATGTATGAGCTTGCTAAAATGTACGAAGGTGGCTTTGGTGTACAACGCAACTACCAAAAAGCGGCAGAGTTGTACGAAAAGGCAGTTAAAAAAGTACATGCTGATTCAATGTTTGCATTGGGTGTGCTTTATCAAGAAGGTAAAGGTGTCAAACTTGATAAAGAAAAAGCAATTTCATTATATGAAATGGCATCACAAAAAAATCACCCAGCAGCGCAGTTTAATTTAGGGGTTATGTACGCCAATGGCGAAGGGGTAATTCAAGATTACCGTACAGCGCTTAGCTGGTACCAAAAAGCGGCAGCAAATAACTTTACTCTTGCTCAGTTTAATATGGCATTGATGTATTACGAGGGTTTAGGAGTTCCTAAGAACCTCGAGAAATCATACATTTGGAATACCATTGCGGAATACAACGGGAACATGGATGCAAGCCATAGTCGTAAGCTTGATGAGCGTAATATGATGCCAGCAGAAATTGAAGCAGCGAAAGAAAAAGCAGACGCGATTTATGCAAAAATTCAGGCTGGTTTATACGCACCTGATGGGCGTTTATAAATACGCATAGTACTTGCGCTTAACGGCGCAAGTACATCCATTTTAATAATTTGATCAGCAACTTATTTTGCTTTAGCAACAAGCCGGTACGTGGATTAAACTTACCTGATACTAAGGTATTTCTTGCATGGCTAAAGGTTTTAAAGCCCTCAATACCATGATAGTGCCCCATCCCTGACTCACCAATACCACCAAATGGTAGTTGATCTGCTGTTACCTGCATTAGTACATCGTTAATTGCCAATGTTCCACTTCTGATTGATGAACTTAACTTGCTGATTTTCTCTTTATCATGGCCGAAAAGATACAAGGCAAGAGGTGATGAGTCGGCGTTGATAGTGTCAATCACCTGTTGCAGTGATTCATAACTCATAATTGGCAGTAAAGGGCCAAAGATCTCTTCTTGCATTACCCGCATATCATCATTAACTTGCGTTAAAATATGCAAACCCATGCGATGTTTGAGTTCATCAACTTGATGCCCTTCTATTGGCTCGAATACTTGAGCCCCTTTGTCTTTTGCATCATTAAGTGTCGCAATTAAGCGTTGATATTGCCTATCAGAGACAATCGAGGTGAGGTTCTTACCTTCAACACCTTGTTTAAAGTGCTTTTTATACAGCTCACTGAGTTGCAGAACTAACTGATGCTCAAGCTTTTGGGGCACAAACACATAATCAGGCGCAACACATATTTGCCCTGCGTTGTTTAACTTGCCAAATAACAGAGTTTTTGCAGCCTCTTTGATATTCATATCGTCAAGAATCACAACCGGTGATTTACCGCCTAACTCAAGGGTCACTGGGGTGAGGTTTTTACTGGCCGCTTGCATCACTTTACGCCCTACTGAAGTTGAGCCAGTAAATAGTAAATGAGCAAAAGGTAAATCACAAAAAGAGGCGGCAGTGTCGGCTTCGCCTTCAACAATAATGCAGTGCTCAGCAACGTCACTGTCCATTATTTGCTTAATAACAGCATTAGTATGTGGGGTAAATTCGCTTAGTTTTAACATCACGCGATTACCCGCTGCTAATGCGCTAAGAGCCGGTACTAATGCTAATTGAATGGGGTAATTCCACGGCGCGATAACACCCACGACCCCTTTAGGTTGGTAATGAATGTGTGCCGATGAAGGCCATAAACTGATACCCACACTGCGTGATTCGTTTCGTGACCATTTAGGTAAGCGCTTTATGGTGTCGGTTAATGATTTTACCGTTGGCAGTAAATCACCGAGTACCGTATCGAACTCGGTACGGTAACCAAAGTCTTTACTTGTTGCTGCAACTAAGGCTTGCTCATTTTCAATTAGGCGGGATTTAATCGTTTTTAAAAGCTTTATACGCTTATCAATAGCTAAATAAGGCTCGGCCATAAAAGCATCGTTGAGTTTTATAAATTCACTCTGTAATTGTGCGTGTATATCAGTCAAAACATCATCTCTTGATAAACGATTTTAGCCACTATAACTAGCTATATTTATCTGAGCAACTTAATAAATGTAAAAACAGCGCTCATAGTGAGCGCTGTTATTGGTTGGAATAGGTTGAAAACTTAAAGGCTTAACTAAAAACCAAATACCACTGCGGCAATAGTCATCGTAACTACCGTGATCATCGCAATAGCAATTATGTTCAGTGCAAAGCCAGAGCGGATCATATCGCGCATTTGGATTTGCCCAGAGCCGAACACTATCGCATTAGGCGGTGTCGCAACTGGCATCATGAACGCACAGCTACACGCAATAGCCGCAGGAATTACCCATACCAGCGGTGTACCAAATACTGACTCAGCAACAGGGCCTAATAGTGGTAAGAAACCTGCCGCTGTAGCTGTGTTACTAGTGATCTCAGTTAAGAAAGTGATTAAGGTTGCCACTGCTAGAACACTTAATACCAATGGAATTGCACTCGCCCCTTCAATCATGTGAGCAATGTATTCAGCAAGACCAGATGATTTAATTTGCGCAGCCAGTGTTAAGCCACCACCGAATAGTAGTAACACGCCCCACGGTACTTTAGCTGCACTTTCCCAATCAAGAATACGCTCACCATCACCTTTGTTTGCTGGTAACACGAACAATAATAATGCTGCAGCAATAGCAATACCCGTATCAGAGATTTTTAAGCCTGAAAAATCAGCCAGTAGAGGTCTGAAGATCCAGCATACTGCCGCTAAAACAAACACGGCTGCTACGCCTTTTTCAGCGCGCTGCATTGCACCAAGCTCTTGTAACTGCGATAAGAATAACGATTTAGTATCTTTACTTGCTGCTTTGGCACAATCGGTATCTACTTTATAAGCAAACTTAGTTAACCAAACCCAACATAAAGCCAGCATAACAGTTGCAAGTGGTACACCTACTTTCATCCACTCAGCAAAGCCAATATCAATTTTGTAGCTGTCTGATAAATACGCAGCCATAAGTGCATTAGGTGGGGTACCAATTAAAGTAGCAATACCACCGATACTTGCACCATAAGCGATTGATAATAACAACGCTTTACCAAATTGATCATTTTCAGGGTTAGACTGTTTAACCAACATAGTAATCGACATAGCAATTGGTAGCATCATCACAGCAGTTGCTGTATTTGACATCCACATTGATAAAAATGCCGTTACTAACATCATGGCTAAAATTTGTAGGCTTGGCTTAGTACCAGCACGAAGCATGGTATTAAGAGCAATACGCTTATGTAAACCCCAACGCTCCATCGCGATTGAGATCAAAAAGCCGCCTAAGAATAAAAAGATCAAAGGGTGTGCATAAGGTGACGCGACCCCTTTGATTGCTGCAATGCCAGCAAGAGGTGATATAACCAGTGGCAATAATGAAGTAGCAGGAATTGGCACAACTTCGCTTACCCACCAAGAAGCCATCCAAAATGCAAGGCCTGCGGTACGTAGTGCTGATACACTCATACCCGCTGGTGGATCGATTAAGCAAGTTAATAACATTACTAATGGGCCCAGCAGTAGCATTACTGTGCTCATTAATGGGCGTGGCTGTGAGCCATCTTTTGTTTGATTTACTAATGACATACCGACTCCTTAGAACTTGTATTTAAGGCCAATTGCAACGCTGTTATCTGATTCAAGTTCTAAATCTAAATCAGTATAGAATAAGTATGCTGTGGTTTGTTTATCAAAAACATAGTCAACACCTGCTGTCCATTGTTTACCTTCTTCAGCATGGCGAATCTTTGAGTCATCTTTAACGTATTGCAGTTTCGGTACCCATTTATCGATTGCGTAGCTTGCACTAATTGCATAGCCATTGCCTTCTTTCGTACCGTCGGTAGATTCACTGCGTTGGAATAAACCTGCTAACTGTAGGTTTTCATGTTTCCATGCGGCAACCACACGGCTTGCTGTTAACTTATTTAGTGCATCAACATGGCTGATAGCGACATAGTAGTCTTTAGATTTTAATGCACGGTCACCATAAATAACCGTTGCAGCATAACCAGATTCATCATTGCTGCTATCATCTTTTGGTGCATAAGTTAGCGCAAGTGATGCGCCACCATACGTTTTTGAGCTGTAAGTAATGGTATCGCCGATACGGTCTTGACCGGGGATCAGCTGAGCGATATCAGCTTGGGTTTCGTTAAAACCGTCTACTTTACCTTCAGAATATTTAAAACGGGTGTCGTTACGACCGACAACCACTTCACCAAAATCGCCTGCAAGGCCTAAGTAAGTATTACGAGCTGAAAATGGCTCGCTGGTATCGTCATGTTCAAAGCCTTTTACTTGAACTTCGTATTTGAATACTGCTTTTAGCGACTCAGTTAGTTTGTGGCTACCTTTAATACCAATACGAGAAAAAGGTGCTTCGATTTGCGTACCTTCATCTGCATAGCGCATAACGCCTGTATCTGTGTTTGCTATTTGAACTTCTGCTTTACCGTATACCGCGTAGTCTGCTGCCATTGCTGAGCCAGCTGTGCTCGCTAAAATCACAGCCGCTGCTACGCGTGTTTTTGTATGAGTGAATATTGTTGTCATTATGCGCCCCTTATTAGGTTCAAATTGTTGTTCCTAACTATTAAGGCAAGTTGGTTGCCAACTTAGTTAATTTTAAAAAAGCTGTTAAATAACAGCAAATTAACTCTATTGACGTAAAAGAGGCTGTTTTTTATGGGTGGATATCCACACATTTTTAAAAATGTGCTGTCACCAGTTCCACCCATTGTGAAGAGTTTAATGTGAGAGGGTTGCTTAGTCTTTGAACATTTCGCGATTAATACCGTACTTGGTCATCTTGTCGTAAAGGGTTTTACGAGCAATTTGTAATGTAGCCATAGTCTCTTTTATGCTGCCATTGTTACGCTCGAGCGCTTCTTCGATAAGTGATTGCTCATAAAAACTAATTTTCTCGGCAAGGCTTAAGTCTTGAGCAAGTTCGTTGTCACTGTTTGCATCGCTGTACGAGGCAAAGGCCAGATCAGAGCCTAGCAATACCGCACGTTCGGCCTGATTTCTAAGCTCTCGCACATTACCCGGCCAATCGTAGGCAAGAAGTCGCTGCTTTGCTTCACTACTGAGTGGTGCAGGTGGTTTATGAAAACGTGTCGCCGCTATCGAGCTAAAATGTTTAAACAACAGTGGAATATCAGCCTTTCTGTCTCGTAATGCCGGAATACTCACTTTAACTAAGTTTAAGCGGTAATATAAATCGGCTCTAAACTCCCCTGCTTCGACCAGTGTCATTAAGTCTACTTTGGTCGCTGCAACTATACGCACGTCTAAATCAATGGCGTGGTTATCACCTACAGGCGTTACTTTACGCTCTTCAAGCACCCTTAATAACTTTACTTGTAAACTTGCAGGCGTTGACTCTATCTCATCTAAAAAGACAGTACCGCCTTTAGCAAATTCAAACTTACCTTGGCGAGATTGCGTAGCACCTGTATATGCGCCACTGGCTGCACCAAATAGCTCACTTTCAATCAGTTGCTCGGGGATTGCGCCGCAGTTTATGGCAACAAAGTTAGCCGCTGATCTGTTACTTTGATCATGTAAGTAACGGGCAACTAATTCTTTACCAGTTCCAGTTTCACCTTCTATTAAAACATCAGCGGGAGTATCGATAACTGCATTGAGTAAATGCATCATTTGTTGCATTTGCTCAGTTTCACCTAAAATTCGCACACCCGGCGCAGAGGTTTTCTCTACTGCGATTTTTAAGGCGCGGTTTTCCATCACTAAAGCACGTTTTTCTGAAGCGCGCGCGATACAATCTAGCAATTGCTCTGTTAATGGTTTTTCGAATAAATCATAAGCGCCAAGCTGCATGGCTTTAACGGCAACAGATACATCGGCAAAGCCAGTCAGGAAAATAACCGGAAGTTCACTATCAAAGGCTTTCACTTGTTCTAAAAATGCCAAACCGTCCATTTTTGGCATGTTTATGTCACTTAAAACGATCCCTTCAAAACGACGACTCAATTTTGAAAGTGCCGCCGTTGGCTCACTAAAACACTGAACTTGATAACCTTCAATCTCAAGGAGTTGCTTTAATGAATCGCGGATCACCGCTTCGTCATCAATAACGATTACCTGATTACAGGTCGCTGCAACTACACTCATGATGGTTCCTTATTTGTTTGTAAGGTTATTATAAATTGTGCGCCGCCTTCAGGGCGGTTATGCGCCGATAATCGACCGTTAAATGAGTCGATAATTTGCCGTGAAATAGATAAACCTAAACCCAAACCGTTACTTGTTTTAGTACTGTAAAATGGCTCAAAGATATTACCCAATGCATGTTGATCAATACCTGGGCCTGTATCAAGAATAGAGAGTTTTACGCGGTCATCAAATAGTTCGAGGTCAAAACTCAATTCACGCTTTTCAGATTCACTCATAGCTTGGCTGGCATTGGTGATCACGTTGACCAATACTTGTTCAAACTTAACGCTATCGACCCACACCGTTATGTTTGCATCAATATCAGCAGCTTTTACCTCGATATCATCTTGCTTTAACTGGGCGCTGGCGATCATTAACGCATTTTTTAACATGCTCGCTAAGCTTTGCTGCCTAAGTTGGGTTTGTGCGGGTTTACTAAAATGCTTAAGCTGAGCGACAATTTTGTGAACACGCTCTATTAGAGATTGCACCAGCACTAAATTTTCGCTGGCTTGCTCAATATTGCCTTTAATAAGCAGCCTCTTTGCACTTACTAAATAAGTGTTCATGGCACTTAAGGGCTGATTGATTTCATGGTTAATGCCCGCACTTAATTGACCTATCGTTGCAAGCTTAGCTGTTTGGATCAGTGCTTTTTGCGCTTTTTCGAGCGCTTGGGTTCGTTCAATTACTTCTTGCTCAAGGCTATGTCGTGAAAACAAAAGCTTTTTGTAGCCCGCAAAGCGCACCATCGCCATATGAATAAGCACAACAGCAATAGCATAAAAAACACTAAACCAAAGCAGCCGAGGTATTTGCGCAAGCTCCACATTAGTTACATCCACCAGCACACTGGCTTTGGCGTTTATAATGTCTATTGTTTCTGTGGCACTAATAAAGCGCGCTTGCTTGCCATTAAGCTGAATATTTTGCTGTGCGGTTTGTTCACTTAAAGACTTATGATTATGATTAAGTAAACTCGGTTTATGAGACAAGTAGCGGCGCGACTTAACCAAAGCAGCCATTTGTTCGTCGTTAAGCGATTCAAGTGACTTTAATCGCCAGTCCTCAACGTCTGACATCACAATAACGCTATCTTCTAATGCGATATAGAAGTGGGTGCTGTCTGATGCATTAAGTAGCTGGCGGTCTTGTTCAAACTTTTTCGCATTCACTTTTAAGGTAACAACGGCAATAACTTTACCTTTATCAATAACCGGCTCTGAAAAGTAAATGCCCCGCTCACTTGAGCGCATACCTAAAGCAAAATAAGCTACTTTTTCACCCTGCTTGGCTAAATAAAAATAAGGCCGAAAAGCAAAATTACTGCCCAAAAAGGTGTAATCAACCTGCCAGTTACTACTTGCCACGACCGAGCCTGTTAAATCCATTAAATAGACATCTGATGCACCACTGGCACGTTGAATATCTTCTAAATAATAATTAACAGCCTGCTCGCCTATACCTTGCTTAACCACAAAAGATTTAACTAAATCATTGGCACTGACTAAGGTCGGAATTGTTTTAAATCGTGCTAATTCGCTTGAAAAATAACGACTTAACTGAGTAGCTTGAACACGGCTTTGTTGCTCTGCTTGTTGATAGTCGTGAGCGCGTCCAACGTAAAAAACTAATACAAGCAACAATAAAAGCATTGCACCTGCAATAACTAACTTTTTACTTAATGACGACATTCAAACCTTTGCGAGCAGCGCAACTAGAAATTGAACTGGTAGTGTAACGATAAATCTTCTGTTGTACCAGCGACAGCGCCATTGTCCATACGTGGATCAAACACATTATATTTTTTGCCTAACAGGTTTTCTGCTTTAAGCATTAGTTGACTGTTTGCGTTTAACTGCCATTTCAAGCTGCCACCTAATAAGCTATAGGCAGACTGTTTAAAGTGAGCACCGGTAACTGAACTTACTTCTACTTTATCACGCCACAATAGGTTTAAACTCACTTGCCAGCTGTCAGATAAATTATAACTACTCACTAAGCTTGCAAAACGCTTAAAGCTCGCATTAATTGGGTCTTCAAAGTACTGCGTATAGGTACCTGTTACAGAGAACTCTTTACTTGATTGCCAAGTACCATCAAGCTCAATACCACTGTTTTGAGTATTAAATGAGTTTGTAAAAGTAAACAAGGCATCATTAGATTGGGTTGGCTCAATATTTATAAAATCATTGAGTTCATTATAAAAAAGCACCGCATTAGCTTGTAATTCTGAGGTTTGATAATGCCAAACAAACTCAGTGGTTTTTACCGACTCAGAGCGAAGCGATGGGTTACCTACTGTGACATCATCATTTGAAAAAAGCTCATTCGTAACCGGGGTTCTGAACGATTCGCCATATTGCAGTTTAACGGTATGCTCTGGGTTTATTACATAAACACCCGCAAGGCGAGGCGAAAGTTTACTGTCGATGTCTTTTACATCGTCATAGCGTGCCCCTACAAATAAAGTAAGTGCATCTGAATAAGGTATTTTTAACTGCCCGTAGGCGCTATATGTTTCGAAGGTATATTTAAGTGATGCAAATTCAGGAAAGTCCATCACCGTCACAATACCTTGCTGATAATAAGCGGGGTCAATAATCACTAACATCGACTCATCATCATAGTAATTAGTACGCACCCCAGCTTCGACTTGTTTCGCCTCTGCGTATTCTATACCTGCCGCAAGCTGCCATTGATTTTCAAATTGATAACTCAGTTCAGTCTCAAATTTGCTATCGGTTGTTTGCCAAGCAGGGCCAAGTAAAAAGTCAGGTATATCGTCAAACGCAGCGATTAATCCAGCACTTGAGATATTATGTTTAGTGTACGAGTAACTAGAATCTAGCTTTAACTTGTCGTTATTAATCCAGTTATATTTAACGCCAACAAAAGTGTTATCACTGGTGTGTTGGTTTTGCGTTGAATAGCCGGCAAGGTTTAAAAATTCATCAAGGGATGTTTCGTTGTAACGAGCACGTAATTGTAACTTTTTGTAATCAACACCTGCTTCTAGGTAAAGCGCTTCAAGAGGATCTTTTACTCCTTGCGGGTAGCTTTCGCCGTCTTTTTGATCATAAGAAAAACTCGCAAAGAGTTCGGTATCATCACTTAAAGAGGTATTGAACTGCCCTGTTGCCCCAAAGCGACCATTATTGCCAACCACAAGTTGCAATGCATTTCGCTCTTTAGAGGTAACAATATTCATCACCCCTAAAAACGCATTACTGCCATACAGCGCCGAGCCTGGACCACGAATAAACTCTATTTTTTCAATGATTTCAATAGGAATATAAGGCATGTAAACAGAGGCTTTACCAAATGATGATTCATTGACACGCTCACCATTGATCATCACCAGTACATTGCCACTATCAAGGTATACACCTCGAGCATGATCTTTAGGCACAGCACCCACCCAATCGCCACGGGTTGATTGCATACCTGGCACAAAATTCATTACCTCATAGGCGTTATCAACACCAAGCGCTTGAATTTGTTTACGACTAAAGACACTCATTGTCGAGGGAACAGAAGACAGGGTTTCGCTGGTTTTACTAGCAATATCGACTTGCACATTAAGCAAGTCTTCAAAACTTAAAGAGAATAAGTCTTGCTCGTCAGTCGCATTTGCAACCATTGGAATGGTTGAGGCAACTGCAATTGAAAAAAGTGCTGAACATCTTAAAAGCTTCACGCTGCGAGATACCTGTACTAATAGCCCATGCTGCAAAAGCAACACCTTGTTTACACTATTAATACAAAAGATTGGCAAGCTTGCAATGTTTTTATAGTTTTAGTTGATGAGTTCTCGGAAGTAGATACAAAAAAACCCACTTTCAGCTAAAAATGGGTTTTAATTTTATTGAGCCAAGCTTAATTAAGCTGTTTCAACATTACCAGTACGCTTTGCCTTGATGTACTTATATAAACCAATAAGTGACGCCGCTATCCAAAATATTTCGATAACAAAACTAGCAAGGTTAAAGTTATAACAAAGACTAATCAGTAACAGAATTGCACCTGTTAAGTTCATCATGTTATACACAAGGCCGGTTGGCGATGCTTTATTCAGTTGTAATAAAAAGAAAGCACCAACCACTAAGAATGTGCCTGTCATGCCAATAATATCAAATAAAAGTGCTATCACGTGCGTGAGTCCATTTTGTTCATGTGTTTATACCCATACAACTGGCCCAATCCATGGGGAGGGTTGTTTTCATTCATTGAAACAGCAAACCGGTCAATAGTATCAGAGCATGAGGGATAATCGAGGATAAATGTCCGTATTTTAATCTACTTATGCGTTACCTTACCACCGATGATTTTTAGAGCAGGTGCGCCGCGGATCATGGTTTCGCGGGCGAATTGACGTTGGCAGTCAGGGCAGATACCTGTTTCATTGGTAAAGTCTTGACTAATACGTTCAACAAAACATTTAACCAACGCTCCTTTTCCACCTTTGCGGTATTTAAATAATTGGGTTTTACATTGTGAGCAAAAAATATCGACTGTTTTGGTCGGGCCTTTTTTGTTTGGTTTTGCCATTACAACTACATTGCTAAAATAAAACCTTACCTTAACATGTTAGGGCCAGAGCCCCAAAACTAAGCCGATAACAGAAAACTGTAATATTGAATAACTTGCATTAACTAAGAACAATTTTAATGGGCGTTGTTCAAAAATATAGCCAATACCTAAGGCACAGCTAACCCAGCACAAGCCAATAATAAACCCTGTGCCAACAGCTACTCCCACATTGACATTTGCGCCAATAAATAACGATAAACTAAATGCAATTAAACAACATAAAACAAAGCTGCCGCCAAACACCATAACAGGGTTAATACTCTGTAGGTCAAGTTCAGTTAAACCACAGCTTTCCATCCAAATACGTTTAAAAAGCAGAGGAGAATACCACACAGCCCCTAATAGAAAAGATGCAAGGGCAGCAAAAAAAATCGCGAAGAAATTAAGTTCAGAAAAATGCATACACCAGACTCATACAACTAACAGGGTTAATTTGACTTTAGTTAAGGATCAGCGATGCAGCAAATCAAAAAGGCTGAGATTTGTACCCATTTATAATTAAACCATACTTTTGCATTAAACCTTGCATTATTTCAGTTTAATAAACAATCAATTTAGTGTTGTACGGGTTTTTTCTGTAATTTACGTTGTAGGGTTCTTCTGTGCATATTCAGTTGGCGCGCAGTTTCAGAGATATTACCATTGTTGCTATGCAATACATGTTGAATATGCTCCCACTCAAGACGCTCTGGCGACATTATTTGGCTTGGCTCTGGGTTTACCGATGAGGCACCAGCTTCAACATCACCCAAGATTGTTTTTAATAATGAATTGAAATCGACAGGCTTTGGTAAGTAGTCATCAGCACCTAAACGTATCGCTTCTACTGCACTGGCAATACTGGCAAACCCCGTGAGCAATATGATACGAGCTGAAGGAAATTGTTCTCTTAAAGGTTTAATTAGCGCAAGGCCGTTATCATCCCCAAGTTTTAAATCCACCAGAAAGTGGCTTGCCTCAAAAGTGGTTGTTTTTTGTAAAGCTTGCTCAGCGTTATGAGCAAGTGAACATGTGAAGCCTTGTTTTGTAAAGCGCCTCGCAAGCGTACTGGCTAGGTTTACATCGTCTTCAATAATTAAAAGTTTCATACAATTTTTAAACTAACCATCGCAATCGCGCCTTGCTGTGGGTGATTACTTAGTGTTAATGAGCCATTTAAGCGCTCTAAGGTTACATTAGAAAGCATAACTGCCATTCCCATTCCATCGCTACTTGGCATGAGCTGACCGCCTAATGATGCCATTTGTTGCTCGCTAAATCCTTGACCGAAATCACGTAACGACAATGAAAGTATTTGCTCATCGATTTGCCATTTAGCTTCGATGTTGTGTTGCTGATTATGGTTATTTGCCGATACGGCGTTTTGCAACAAGTTTAAAATAGCCGGTAACAGCATAGCATCACTTAAAATCGAACAATCAGGAGCGTCATTTAGCCACTGTAAGCTTTGCTCAGGAAAATGCAGAGTCATCGCATCTTGAATGGTGTTTTGTAGTGTTTTAGCACTAATCACTTGTTGTGTTTCACCGGTTCTTAGTGCATTTGAAAGTGACCTAAAATGAGCAAGTTGCTCTTTACACTGAGCTAATGGCTTGGCCATTTCTTGCACAATGGGGTCATCAGCTTGTTGCTCTTTAAGCTCTTCAAATAATAGCTGTAAGTTTGCTATCGGCGTTGCAAGTTGATGCGTTACTTGTGCGGCAGCGCCATCAAGCGTTAATAATTGCTCATGCCTTAATTGTTGCTCGCGGGTACGGGAAATAGTAGCTTCTCTGGCTCTTAACGTACTATTTAATGTGCCAATTACAAAGGCAATAACGATGGCGCTTATAACAAAGTTAATCCACATACCAATAAAATGATGAGTCATCTGCATTTGGTGCATGGTGTGTTCGGGCATTTTTATCAGTAAAAAACTATAAGCGGCGATTGCCAGCACAGCTGTGTAAGCAAGCCCTTTCGCATTAACAGTCACCGCCGCTATCATTATCGGTAACAGTAATAACGAAACAAATGCATTTGTTGCTCCACCACTTAAGGAGAGCAAAATAGTTAAAAACAATAAGTCGGCTGTCAACTGCATCAACAAAGCTGCTGGCTTGGCTTTCGTGACATTTCGGTAAGCGAATATACTTAACAGCTGAAAGATTGCTTCAATACAAATTACAGCAAGTAAAGGTAATAATGGAATTTGGTATTCAAACAGAAAATACACCGCAATCACAGCTACAAACTGCACGGCGATTGCGGCGCTTCTTAAAATTAGTAGGCGACTGATCGCCGGATCGGTTTGCATAACGGACTCTTTAAGCTTAATCATCGTCCATTGAAATTGTAAAAACAGCACAAGGCGTTCCTTGATGAAACACCATTTGCCATTGTTTACCATTAAAACGCCACAGTGACATACGCACTGAGTAGTTAAACTCTGAGCGAGCTGAACGTCTAAAGGCCGCTTGATAGCTTAGCTGTGCAATATCATCACTAAGCATTCGGCCTTTAAAATGTTGATTATAAAACTGCGGTACCACCTCAGTTGGCAGGCGGGTTAAAACTTGGAACTTATTAAATGACGTGCCATCAGCGGCTATTTCAATAAAATCATCATCAAGTAATGCATCAAGCGCTTCAGCAGATTGCCGTACCTCTGGCTCAAGGAGCTGTCGCTCTGCATCAATTAAATGATTAAATAACGTCTCTTTAATTTTACCGCCCATAGTAACCCTTACTGTTTGAGCACTTTACCGCCCTTCATAACAAACTGAACCTGACTAAGTTCGCTAATGTTATCAAGTACATTCATATTCACGCTGATAATATCTGCTTGTTTACCAACACTCAAGTCACCGAGGTTATCACTTTGACCTAATAGTTTAGCAGCTTCAACGGTGGCAGATTTAATAGCTTGCTTTGGCGTCATGCCATACTTTACCAATAACTCAAACTCTTTAGCATTATCACCATGCTTAGATACGCCTGAATCTGTACCAAAGGCTATTTTAACCTTGTTTTTTAATGCTAATTTAAACGATGCTTCCATTTTTGGCGCAACTACTTCAACTTTATCAGCAATTGCTTTTGGCATATTAGGGTTATTTAGCACTTCTTCTTTTACTGTTGCGCCAGCGAGTAACGTTGGAACTAAATACGCGTCTTGCTTTTTAAAAAGCTTAACCGTGTCTTTATCTAAAAAAGAGCCATGCTCGATTGAATCAACACCCGCTCTAAGTGCTGCTTTTATACCTTCTGTGCCATGAGCATGAGCGGTCACTTTGCGGCCTAAATGATGGGCTGTGTTTACAATGGCACTGAGTTCTTCATCAGTAAATTGCTGATTAACCCCTGCCGCTGTATTACTTAATACACCACCTGTCGCGGTAATTTTAATTACATCGGCACCGCTTTTAATTACATCGCGTACTGCACGAGTGCAATCGGCAGCGCCATCACACACCCCTAAGCCCCCCCCTTCTGTCGCTTTGGTGATATCACGGCGATAGCCATGCATATCACCGTGACCACCGGTCGGTGTGATCATATCCCCTGCTGCAAAAATGCGCGGGCCAACAATGTCGCCACGTTCAACTGCTCGCTTTAATGGGAAGATAACTTGATAACTGCTACCTAGGTCGCGCACCGAGGTAAAACCTGCATCAACCGTACGTTGTAAGTACTTTAAAGAACGAAGAGCGTAATCGGCTTCGTATTCAGTTGCCCATTGGTGTGGGTTACGTTTTGCATCTCGCTCAAAGGTAACATGAACGTGCATATCAATCAGACCCGGCAATACCATCTGATTTTTTAAATCAATAACATCTGCATCACTAAGGTTTAATTGCTGCTTTGTTAGAAAACCAGCTTTTATTGCGGCAATTTTATTGTCTTCAATAACCAGCGTTTGCTGCTCTTTGACATCTTGATCAGTGCCTACCAGCATCTTTCCAGCATGAATAATGGTGGTTTGTGCATTAACAGCAAACGTAGATAATAAAGACAGTACCGATAATGTGCTTATTTTTAGGTTTATTTTTTTCATAATCGCCTCTTTTTTATACTAGGTTTAACTTAAATACTGAGTAAATGCCATTATTTACGACATAGCGCAGCAATGAACTAGTGTTAACAAGTGAATTTTGATATAACTTCGGAAAAATTTAACAAGTCTGACCACATAAAGAGAACACATTATGTCTTATGCCCAAATTACTGGCTGGGGTAAATGTATACCACCAGCAAGCATCAGCAATGATGAAATTAGCAATATTGTTGATACCAACGATGAATGGATCACAACACGTACAGGCATCAAATCTCGCCGTGTCAGCCATGTTTCTACTGCTGATTTAGCTACTGTTGCCGCAAAGCAAGCCCTTGCTTGTGCTGGGGTTGATGGTAAAGACATTGATCTTGTACTTCTTGCGACTTGTACACCATCAACTATGGTGGCAAATACAGCCTCTTTAGTGCAAAAAAATATTGGTGCAGTTGGCGCAGCAGCAATGGATACTAACGCTGCATGTTCAGGCTTTTTATATGCATTACAAGCAGCAACGGCACAAATTCGTGCGGGCATGATCAAAAAAGCGGTCGTTATTGCTGCTGAGCGCATGACTTGGTACATCAACTGGGCGCGCCGCGACAGTGCTGTATTATTCGGTGATGGTGCGGGTGCCGTTGTATTAGAAGCTTCAGATACACCATCAGGTTTACTTGCGACTAAAACCGGGTGTGACAGTGAAGATCGCGATATCTTGCACATCGAAAACTTTGGTAGCGATTTAAATAAGTACGAGCCAATTGGCCCGTCTAACTTATTATTCGAAGGTCGCGAGATCTTCAAGCGTGCTGTTAAAGGTATGAGTGAAGCTTGTGACGACGTGCTAAACCAAGCACAGTTAGAGCTTGATGACATTGACGTATTAGTTCCTCACCAAGCCAATTTACGTATTATCCAAGCTATTCAACAACGTTTGAAAGTAGCTGATGAAAAAGTAATGGTGAACATTGCCGACTACGGTAATACGTCTGCTGCAACAATTGCGATTGCAATTTGTGAAGCTGTTGAGCAAGGCCTTATCAAACCAAACTCAAACATTATGTCAGCGGCCTTTGGCGCTGGTTTAACGTGGGCGGCAAGCTACATTAAATGGGGCGAACGCGTGACACCAATTGCGGTATCTGATGCAGCCTTACCTAAGTGTGATAAAACAGGCCTTGAACTTGTTGCACCGGCTGTTGCAGCATGTAAAGCGGCAGAGTAATCCTCGACACTCTTTAATAGAAAAGCGCGGCTTAGTCCGCGTTTTTTTATGAGCAAAAAATGGACTATATAATGGAATTATTAGGCATACATCACGCTGCAATCATTTGTAGCAACTATGAAAAATCAAAGCATTTTTATAATAAAATTTTAAAACTGCCGATTATTCACGAGCTATACCGTGCTGAACGTGACTCGTATAAGTTAGATTTAGCACTTCCTGATGGTAGCCAATTAGAATTGTTTTCGTTTCCTGGAGCGCCACAAAGACCCAGCTATCCAGAGGCACAAGGGCTACGCCATTTGGCGTTTAAAGTTGCTGATATTGCAAAATCTAAACAGTATTTAGAACAACAAGGCATTTCGGTTGAAGAAATAAGAGTGGATGAAATCACCGGGAAGCAATTTACGTTTTTTGCCGATCCCGATGATTTACCGTTAGAGCTTTACCAACTCTAGATTATTGGAAGCGATCTTGTAGGTAATTAAACACAGCGCGAATACCCAATGCCTCACCACCTGTAGGGCGACCCGGTAATGCACGTAGGTTCCAAGCCATAACATCAAAGTGAACCCAAGGAGTGCTTGGCTCAATAAACTCTTTTAAATAAAGAGCAGCAGTGATCGCACCACCAAAAGGAGTGGAAGCACAGTTAGCAATATCAGCTACGTCACTTTTTAATAATGGCTTGTATTGATCAAATAACGGCAGTTGCCATACAGGATCATGGCAGCTTTCGCCTGCATCCATCAATTTGTTAGCCACTTCACGGTTATTTGCGAAAAAGCCCGGTAATTCAGTGCCGAGGGCTACCCGACAAGCACCAGTGAGGGTTGCAAAATCAACGATAAGATCGGGGTTATCATTTTGTGCTTCAGCAAGTGCATCACACAGCACTAAACGACCTTCTGCGTCCGTGTTATCAATTTCTACTGTGATCCCTTTGCGAGTTTTGATCACATCACCCGGTCTAAATGCATTACGAGAAACCGCATTTTCAACTGCAGGTACCAGTACTCGTAAGCGAATTGGTAAGTTGGCAGCCATAATTAACTGGGCAAGACCAATAACATGCGCGGCACCGCCCATGTCTTTTTTCATATTACGCATGCCTGAGCTTGGTTTTAAATCTAAACCACCTGAATCAAAACACACGCCTTTACCGACTAAGGTAATCTGTGGAGCATCTTTTGCGCCCCAGCGTAAATCAAGTAAGCGAGGTTTATTCTCAGACGCACGACCAACCATATGGATCGTTGGGTAGTTTTGTTCTAATAATTCATCACCAACCCACTCGCTAAACTCACCATCAAAGGTGTCGGCTAAATCTGCCATCACTTGTGATAGGTGTTGCGGCATCATATCTGCAGCAGGCGTATTAACCAGATCACGCACTAAATTAATAGCACTTGCATGCTGCGATAAACGCTTAACTAAGCTTTCATCTTTAATAGCTAGTGTGGCACGTGGCGATGGTTTTTCTTTATATTCACTAAACTCGTAACCACCTAACACAAAACCCAGCGCTACTTGTTCTACAAATTTGTCATCACCTTGAATTTGATAACAACCTGCTGGCAGTTTTGTCGATAAGTCACCCGCTAACCAAAAGTCTTGTAAATCATTAACTAAACAATACACATGCTCAAGTGAACCGGTTTCACTATCAGCAATTAAGGCCATGCCTTTGTTTTTTAAATCACAATTTGTTAGCCAATTTTGTAAGGCTTGCGGCTGCTCGGTTAACCACGTTGATAGGTCAGCTTTAGCAATAAATGACAGGGGAATTCCCGTAGAAGAATGGCGAATTAATGAACTCATTAAACGACTCGATATAAAGAAAAGGTATTTAAGCATACCAATATCTTGATACAAAAGGTATAGGCAAAATCAGATAAGCAAAACCTAATCAGTCTTTGTTTTGCTTCTCTTTTTCTTCTTTTTCTACTTGTTGATCAATCTCTTTAATCGACTTATTGATATTAAATGAACTAGGTAGTACATCAACACCAACCCATTGACCCAGTTTTACAACCAAAGGAATTGTCACGGGTGCAAAGGGTAATACAGCAAATACGCCCAAACCGAGTCCTTTTAATATATCTAAAAATTGCTCATTGGCAGTATGCAATTCTTCTTTAGTAGCTTGGCCTTGGGTGTATCGCCTATAGATATGAAGCATCTCTTTTGTTTCTTGCTTTTCTTGGGCAAGTGCGATTTTAAGTGCTACCATAGCGCGCTTGAAGCGTAGAGTCTGACGCTTTTTGGTAATTTTGGCCACTCTGAATGGGGCTCGATGAATAACTTTGTATAATCGCATTTGGCTATTTTCACACAGCATGTTAAGTTCACAAAGCATAATTTACTTATATTAGTTTTTGTTTTATTCTTAATACTCTATTCGTAATTATTTTTCAGTATTAAACATGAACACACCTTTACAACAGGCTGAGCCAAAACCCCAAAAGCCAGCCCCAGATGAATGTTGTGGTGGTGGTAGCTGTTGCCCTTGCGTGTGGGATGAATACCGAGAAAAATTAAAGCAATGGCAATTAAACAACATTCCGCAACAAGCCTAATAGACCGTTCCAAATCCAATTTCGCTTAAAAACCAATCAAAAAATTCCTTTTTTAAAATATTTTTAGATATTTTATATACTTTCTTACACATAAAAGAAAAAATAAGAATAAATTATCCCCTTTTATTTCATGCACATAATTAAAAAAACAATAATAACGTGCAAATAAAAACGCCAAAAACAACATCACATTAACAATTTGCAAAATAAATTTACAGGCTGTATAAGAGATTTACACCAAGTTTATTATTTAACTTCGGTGACATAATCATAAATATTCTAACTGGGGAAGTCAGAATGAAATTCAAAAATAATGCGCTACAACAAGCAATTAAATTTGCTTTAGCGACAACAACAGCTGGCCTGTTTGTGTCGGGTTCAGTTGTTGCTGCAGAGCAAGCAGCAGAAGAAACGAAAGTTAATAAAAATGTAGAAAAAATTGCCGTGGTTGGTACTCGTTCTGCGCCACGTTCAATCGGCGATTCACCAGTACCGATTGATATCATCGGTGGTGAAGAGCTAGATAAAGGCGGCAACACCGATATGCTAGAGCTTTTAAAAGGCTCAGTTCCTTCTTTTAACGTACACCAAAACCCAATTAGTGATGCAGCATCACTTGTACGCCCTGCTAACTTACGTGGTCTTCCTTCTGACAGTACATTAGTACTTGTTAATGGTAAACGTCGTCACCGCGCATCAGTTATCGCCTTCTTAGGGGGTGGTATCAATGATGGTGCTCAAGGTGCTGATATCTCCGTTATTCCAAGTATTGCCCTAAAGCAAGTAGAAGTACTTCGTGACGGTGCTGCGGCACAATACGGTTCTGATGCAATCGCTGGTGTAATGAACTTTGTATTAAAAGATGCCTCTGAAGGTGGTTCATTCGAAATACGTCAAGGCGAATACTACGAAGGTGATGGCGATACAACACAAATTTCAGGTAACGTGGGTCTACCATTTACCGATAGCGGTTTTGCTAACTTAAGCTTCCAGTATAAAACAGCTGATGCAACTAGCCGCTCAGTACAACGTCCTGATGCAGCAGCACTTAACGCTGCAGGTGTACCTGAAGTATCTTCTTTAGCACAAATTTGGGGGGCACCTGAAGTTGATGACGATATTTCAATCTTTGGTAACATTGGTCTTGAGCTAAGCAACTCATCTGAATTCTACATGTTTGGTAACTACTCTGAGCGTGACGTACGTGGTGGTTTCTACTATCGTAACCCACACACTCGCCCAGGTGTTTACTCAAATGACGGCGGGGAAACACTGCTTGTTGGTGATTTAACTGGCGATATGAGCGGTAATTGTCCTACCGATATCATGATTGATGATAACGTTTTAGATAACCAAAGATACATCGATCTAGTGGCTAACAACCCAGACTGTTTTGCATTTAACGAAATGCTTCCAGGCGGTTTTACACCTAACTTCGGTGGTAACATCACAGATACTGCATTAACAATTGGTACTAAAGGTGAAATCACTTCTGGTTTCCTTGAGGGTGCATACTATGACTTAAGCGGTACAGTTGGTTACAACGAATCTCGTTACTTCATCTACGACACAATCAATGCATCATTAGGCCCAGAAAGCCCGCGCGATTTCAGCCCAGGTAAATACTCACAGTTAGAGAAAAACTTTAACGCAGATTTATCAAAAGGTTTTGACTTTGGCTTAGCTTACGATGTAAACGTTGCCGGTGGTCTAGAGTGGCACGAAGAAACATTCACAGTTGTATCTGGTGATGTAGCCTCTTTCACAGCTGGCCCACTAACAGAACAAGGTTTTGGTATCGGTTCAAATGGTTTCCCTGGTTTCAAACCATCTGATGCTGGCGAATACACACGCCGTAACTATGCTGCATACGTTGATGTTGAAGCACCATTCACAGAAGACTTCCTAATGGGCTTAGCACTACGTTATGAAGATTATGATTCATTTGGTTCAACAACTAACTACAAGTTAACTGGTCAATACCACTTAACTGAAGACTTAAACATTCGTGGTTCAATCAGTACAGGTTTCCGTGCACCAACTGTTGGTCAAGCAAATGTAAGTAACGTTCAAACAAACCTAAGCAGCGGTGTTCTTGTTGACTCAGCACTTTTACCACCAACAAACCCAATTGCCGTGCAATTAGGTGGTACAGAGCTTGAACCTGAAGAATCACAAAGCTATACATTTGGTGCAGTTTGGACAATTGGTGACTTATTCTTCACAGTTGACTACTACAACATCCAAGTTGATGACCGTATCAGTCAATCAGATAAAATTGAGTTAAGCCAAGCTGATAAAGACACACTTGAAGCAGCAGGCGTACCAAACGTACAAAACTTAGCGCAAGTAAGCTTCTTCACTAATGACTTTGATACAACAACGCAAGGTGTTGATGCTGTAGCTAACTACTCAACTGATTTGTTAGGCGGTAGCTCAACATTCAGCTTAGCGTATAACTGGAACGACACTGAAGTAACTAAGTCAACAGACATTACTGGTGAGTTTAAAGTAAGCCGTTTAGAAAATGACTTACCAAATCACCGTGCAACGCTTAGCTGGGCACAACAGTGGGAGAATTTCTCTGCATTTACACGTGTTAACTACTATGGCGAATACCAAGGCGTACACGTAGATTACGATGCAACAGCGAAAACAGCTGATGCTGCAGTAACGATTGATGCAGAAGTAACTTACTTCCTAACTGAAGAGCTTAGCTTCTCTGTAGGTGCTACAAACTTATTCGACCAAGAAGCAGAGAAACTTGATTTCTATGACAGTACTGGCATCCCTAACAACAACTGGGGTGGTAAATACTACGAAACGTCGCCGTACGGTATCAACGGTGGCTTCTATTACGTGAAAGCTACGTATACTTTCTAAATAGAACAGCTTTCTAGGTTGAGCAATCAACCTAGAAAGTCGATACCCCGGATTTATTCTGGATATTTATAGTTAACCAAGGCGAAAGACATTTCGCCTTTTTCGTTTTATAGTAAATAAAAATAACAAATAACCCGCCATTCCTATGCTGTTACAAAAAGCGAATCAACTACTGAATGAAAACAAGCTTAAAGAGGCCGAGTTTCATTTTAAAACCATTCTCGATTCAGATCCTGAAAACGGCGAAGCGTTATTTGGATTGGGCCGCATTGCACTGCGTTTAGAGCGTTATGATGCTGCGGTTTACCTTCTACAAAGAGCCTGTGAGCGACTACCTCATATGCTTGAACCGCTCCATGCCCTTGCCGATGCTTTTAATGGCGTGCATTCACCGCAAGATGCCTTAACCGTACTCGAATATGCTAAATCAATTGCCAGCCATAACCCTGAGCCACATTACTATCTTGCCCAACATTATTTAACTTATGGTGAATTAGACAAAGCGTACAGTATATTAAAGCACGCACTCGGTATGGGAAATTACCCAGTGACGGCGTACATATTATTTGAGCTAGTGCAGTTTGGGCGTTTTAACAACGAACAAAATTACATAAATGAGCTACACCAGTTTTTAACTTTAACCAATAATCTGCGCTTAAAAATGGTGTGTTATTATGCCCTTGGTAAAAGCTATGATCAGTTAAATGATACAGAACAAGCTTTTAACTACTTCAGCCTTGCTAATAAGCTACAAACAAAACTCACTCAGTTTAAAACCCGTGACTTAGTTCCTTTTTATCAGCGCATCATAGAGCAAAATACCGCTGAGCTAATTGATGCCAGAGACAAAACATTCACAGGCACAATTACCCCCATTTTTATAATTGGCATGCCAAGAAGTGGCTCAACGCTGGTAGAGCAAATGCTGGCAAGCCATGATGATTTTGCCAGCCTTGGTGAAGATGCCAGTATCAGTAACCATGTTGTTGCATACCTTGAACAACAAACACAACTCCCCTACCCAGATTGCTTAGCAGAGCTAAATCAAGGGCTAATTAACAATGCTCGCAATATTTATATTAAAATAATAAAACAAGCGCCAGTTGTACGCCCCTTTATGATCAATAAGCTGCCTGCTAACTATCAGTCACTCGGATTAATTTACTTACTCTTTCCTAACGCCAAGTTTATTAATATGCAGCGCGAGTATGATGCAATTGCTTGGTCGGTGTTTAGCAACTATTTTGCTGAAAACGAACCTTATTTTTGTTCACTCCCAGAGTTTAAACAGTACTTTGATTTGTATCAGCAGTTAATGGAACATTGGCAAAGCGTGATGCCAGAGGCGGTTTTTGATTTAAGCTATGAAGCACTTATCAGTGACAGCGAACAAACACTAACAGCCCTGTGTAAGTTCTTAAACATTGAGTACAGCACACAATTTTTAGATTTTTATAAGTCAAAAAAACCGGTGGCAACGCTCAGCAAAACGGCTGTGAGACAGCCGTTAAGTGATAGAGCATTAGAGAAATACAAACGCTACGAGAGCGCAATGCACATGCTTATGCGTGAGTCTCAAACCAGTTCAACAAGTCAACAAACTGATCAAAACGCGCCTGTGGGTGAGTAAGCATATTAATGTGATCATAATCGACCTTATGGCCAAACTTACGGCCATAAATGGTCATCGTTTGCTTACCGATGCCCGACTCTTCCATAAATTTTTCAATATCAATCGGCTGGCATAGCGCTTTATCTTTAACACCTGCAACATGCATAATGGGCGGCAGCGCCTTATCAGCTAATGCGTTGGCGTAATCAAAGCCATCGTCAGTATCGACCCAAGGTTTGCGCTTAGCCCATTGCATGCTTTGATAATGTGACTTACGGGTTTCATCATCACTGCCCCATTTCAGTTTTTTAGCAGGCACAAAACCATGCTTACGAGCAACTAATGGCGCCAAGCCATACCAGATCAAATTACCTTGAATATACTTGCTTGGATGATGGTTATACAAGGACCGTTTAGAACCAAAATAGCCGCAGGCTTTCACATCATCAATCAACTCAGGAAAACGGGCAAACACACTGTTCATTAACACCCCACCCCATGAGTGCGCCACCCAATAACGCGCAGGCTCGCCTTCAAGCTGCTTAATTTTATCTAAAAATGCGGGGATATCTTCTAAAATGGCCTCGGTTTGACCATACTTTGCATGCTTTGAAATCGCAGGTTTACTTTCACCACGACCGCGTAAATCAGCCACATAGCAAACATAGCCATGCTCAGCTAAAAATGGTGCTAAACCTTTATTGCTGTGGGTGTAAAAGATTTTGCCATTTTCAACGGCACCATGCATAAAAAACACCGCAGGGCCTTTCGCATCAGTCTTACTGATACGGCGTAAATGTAAGGTTTGGCTTTCGGCGAGTTTAATAAACACCGATTCTTGTTTAATCGTCACGTTTGACCTTTTTATTCTTATAGACTCATCGTACCAGTGTTAAATTACGCCAGTCTCTTCAGCAAAGCAAGTTTTGGCTTGGCGATTGCCATTCAAAATGAGAATCTCAGGCACGATGAGATTTTGATAAAATAGTAACACCAATGCAGAGCCATTATTCATTGAAGTTAGAAGTTCGACTTGCAGGAGCCTCTGTCTAAATGAGCGCTAATAAAAAGGCTATGAAATGGTGCTGAAAAAGTTTGTTTGATGATTTTAATGCTACGTAATTAACATATTCTGGAGAGACGGCCTTTTGCCATTTGCGGTCATTAGGCCATCATTGAGTGCGAGCAGACGTTGAGTATGACTTTGACTTTATCTGGACAAAAATGTTTAGAGTATTTAATCTGTAACTTTAAGCTAAGGGGCAATTACGCAATGCGATAATCGCGAAGCGGCATTGTGTAATTGTCCCTTTTAAGCGTTTTGTTATGCGGCTGCCGAAACAACCGCTTGTGTTTTTCTGAATATAATTAACGCAAAGATTAATTCCAAAGCCCCACCAATAAAAGCGCCTGATATAAAAGGCAAACTTAGTACGGTGCATGAGATGCCAGCAAATATCAATGCAGCACCCAATATCCAGTATTCTTTAAGGCCATACAATGTTTGGAAGGAAAAATAGCGAGCGCCAATTGCTAACAACATGATTGGGAAAAATAATTCCAGTTTGAATTGAGCCACATAAAAGGCCACTAGCAGCCCACCAAAAAGGGTTGGAAGAGTTTCTAAGGCTAGAGGTCCTAGTTTGTTTTTAGAGTCGTGTTTTCCTGACGCAGAAAGCAGTTTTGAAAAAAGTATAGAAAGAGGAAATATAAACATACCACCGAAGAACAGAGCGAGCATAGCTGTTAAAGAAGAAGAGTAAGTTCCAATTGCTCCAGCTAAGATCCAAACAATGCCCGATGCTAAAACACCAGTTGCACCTCCCACGTAAGCCCCTCGCATATTTTTTTGAAACTCAACAAAATTCATCAAATTATCCTACTTAGATTGCCGCATAACGCCGCCATATGGGGCGAAAAATGCTTGGCTATAATTAACGACGAAGGAGCGCAAGCCAAGCGTTTTGCGTCCCTTCCATAATGGCTTTGTTAGGCTTCGATATTATGAGCACATTTAGCTTCTTCGAATTCCCATAAATCGGCTTCTTCACCTGCCTCAAGTAATTTATAAGCATGGAAAATATCTGTATTGGCAGGAACATCAATAGCCAACAACTTTGATTCTGACCCCTCATAGGTACAACCAATACTTTCTAATTTTTTCCAAGCTTGGGCAAACTCATCTGTGTCTAGAACCCCGTCCTTTAACAATATGCGGTAAGTAGAACGCCCCGAGTTTTCATGCACACCTAACACATTAGGTATTTCATTATCATCGGCTAATACAACATCTTCAAAGCTATAGCCATATGCACCAAATGGTGAATTTTGGAGTTTAAACAATCCCTTCTCAAGTGGCTCAGCCCAAAGTGTTTCGGCAGATGCATTGAGAACATTTTCAGGTGGTAACTCAATTCTAACTTTTACTAATTTGCTCACAGTTAACACCTAGAAGCCTAGACATAATGACTCCCACACGGTGCTAGCCTCCGCTTTTCGTGGGTTAGCTTAATACAAAGCCAGAGCCATAATTAGTTTGTCAAATAACTAAACAGCAGAGGCTAGCATGAACAAACATAGCATACTTTTTATCGGACTTGATACACATAAAGAATTCAATGAAGTCGCCTATATTGAAGACCATCGAGGCGCACAACCTGTGCACTTTGGTAGAGCGCCATCATCTAAAATAGCCGTTAAAAAACTAGTTCGTCACTTTGAATCTAATACCCTGATGCAACGCTTCACTTTGTCTATGAGGCTGGCCCCTGCGGTTACTGGATTTATCGGTTAATCACTAGCCTTGGTCATTGCTGCTATGTGGTTGCCCCTTCTCTCACTCCTAAAAAACCAGGTGAACGTGTTAAAACCGATAAACGTGATGCCATTAAGTTGGTCAAACTACTGAAATCGGAAGATCTCACTCCCATTTATGTTCCCGAGCCTGAAGATGAAGCCGTTCGAGATTTATCCCGCGCCCGTGAAGTTGCCATGAAAGATTTAAAAGACGCCAAATATCAACTTAAAGCGCTATTACTGCGTAATAATATAAATTATGCTGGCACTGCTAACTGGTCGCTCAAACACCTTCGTTGGCTTACAGAGCTTGTATTATCTCACCCAGCACAGCAACTTGTTTTACAAGAATTTATACAAACAATATCTGAAAGAATGGCACGTTTAGAGCGTCTTGATAATGAATTAACACACCATGTTCATCAATGGCGTTATTACCCTGTCGTAAAAGCAATACAAGCGATGCGCGGCGTTCGTCTATTAGTTGCAGCAGGTGTTATTGCTGAGCTAGGCGATTTATCGCGCTTCGACCACCCTCGTAAACTAATGAGTTACCTTGGTCTTGTACCTAGTGAACACTCAAGCGGCGGAAAACGTCATATCGGTGCGATAACAAAATGTGGCAATGGTAGGGCTAGACGCCTCCTTATTGAAGGTGCGCACACATACAGGTATGCCGCTAATATCTCCACAGATATGCAAAAACGACAAGAAGGGTTGCCAAAGCAGATTATTGATATCGCATGGAAAGCACAACTTAGGCTCTGCAAGCGCTACAAAAAGTTAATCAGTAAGGGAAAGCATTATAACCTTGTAGTCACAGCAATTGCGCGAGAAATGATCGCGTATATCTGGGCTATAGCAAAAGAAGTGGTACTGACACCTGTTGATCCAAAACTAAGATTAGCAAGAGTACCTGCATGATGAACGAATTAGAGTTAATGCATTGGGTCAAGCATCGGGTGTGGCACAACCACCGAGGGCGTTAGGATGGCAATGCAGCTAACGCAGCATTGAACCACGAACATAGACTGAAGACAGGTGCCACGACGAACTAAGTAAGGTCTGCTCTGTTACTAGAAATAGTAATAACCAACGAATATCAGCATGAAAACCGACGACATTACTTGCTTCATCCTATGTATTAACTCGCTCTAATTCGAGCTGAAGAAATTATGGCTTAAAAAGTTAGGCAAGGATCAGTGCGTTTAACTTGACTGTGGGAGTCATACCAACGCCGTAATAAACGGCACAAAATAGCAGGCTAAAATTGGCGACGAAGGAGCACAAGCCTGCTGTTTTGCGTCCTTTTTTATGGCTTTATTAGGTAGCGAAAACCTCTGCTTTACCAATCACTTTTACAATAGGGTTTTCCCGACAAACAACCTCTAAACATTCGTCAGAAGTAACTATTAAGTGAGACCATTCACCATCATTTCCCATAAAAAAAGTGAGTGGACTTTCTTTGTGCCAGCCGTGACCTCTTATTTTAAAAGTATTGAACTTTGGTCGTTGTTCGCTCCAAACTTCAGTCAACCCATGCTCATCAAGACAACGAAAGCCATTTACAGATTCAAATAATAGCTCGTATATAGTTTGTGATTCTTCGTGAAATACACGAGCAACAAGTTCATGGTTTTCGTGTTTTGCGTCGCCTTTAATCAGGTACTTTACACCATTCGATTTCTCTAAAGTCCACTCTTTGGTACCCCATGACAAATCGACTAACCACAAACTGCCATTTTCAAAAGGTGTTGGCCAACTCTGAAATTCCATCTAGCTACCTAACAATTTTATCGTGCGCGACACGCATCTTTCTACCGATGTCACGCTCATGTGTTAATAATTCTATTATTAACAAATAACGTAAGGCATCGGCAACTCGTATTTTTAATTAGTCCTAAAGGTATTCAGAAAAAGAAAATGTGCTCGTCGCTCATTTTCTTGAATATGGGAGCGAAATAACTACGCTTTATATTTATACAGCAATCTAAATTAGTACCACACAAAACGTCTCATCTGCATTTTAATTCATCTAGTCATGTGGTGACTTACACAGTTCATGATGCCTGAGGCGGTTACCAAACAACGAAGTGAGTCTATCTGTACCACCTGTTTTTTCATAAAACTCTTGTACTGTTATTTCTTTTTGTTCGTAGCTCATTAGCTGCCAAAAACCGTAAAAGCCTCTAAACCAAAAATAATAGAACACAGCTCCTACGCCTAATAAAAGATATACCGCTTTACCTGCTTTTTGTTTGTATTTTATGGCGCAATAAAAAAACCAGATACAACTTAATACAGCGACAATAGAAAACCCTAAAAAAGGTGTCACTACAGAGTTGGCATTATCCCAAAGCGAGCTTAGACAGGTTGAATGCCAATTTAACTGCATAGAAAAAATTAACGTAATTTTAAAAAGGAAGTACAATAAAACAGTTGTAAATACAGCATATAAGATACAACTTTCCTTGCTTTGTTCTTTATTCAAACCTTTCACTTTCGAGTTATAAAAACCTTTTGAAACCATCATGAATTCAGCTAACAAAGGTGAATGAACCTACCTCGCTCAAATGTTAACTAAACGACCTTTTAAAAATTACCACGCACTCTTTGTTGCTAGGCAAGGCTGAAGTGTTAAAAAGCTCTGGTTTGCAGCAGCATCCCAAGGCCAAATACCACTAGTAGTAGGGTACACCAACTGTAATGCTTCAAATTTGTCATTATTATACCAACAAGCTGAGAGCATAAACTCTTGTTTATTTTCTTGTGATACCTCACAGAAAGTAACATCAAAACCTTCTAAAAAATCCTCATAGAATTCACCAATTGAGAATTTCTCACCATTTTTTAAACGTCCTGCATAATTATTTACTATTGAGTGAGCTAGTTTGCTGTTTAAACCGATTATAATAAGTTCGGGTGCATCATATGTTTTACTAATACCTGTTGAATATGTAAAGCTGGGGCTCTCACCTTCAGGATCAAAAACTGATGTTACATAACACCCATATTGCTCAATGACTTGTAGGATTTTTTTCTCTGCTTCATTCATAGTTTAAACTAACTCCTTATTCATAAAGCATTATTTAACGTAACGGCTGCTTCGTATTTATAACATCAATCAACTGTCGCTATTCTCTATTAGTCTGTACACTCAAAACCTTTAGAGTCGACTTTGGCGACGTTGTCTTTATTGCCACACTCTTTAATTGCCATCTCTGTGTGATTGTGCTCATTGTATTGTTTAGCAATTGCGCCAAGGCTTAGCACAACTACTACAGCTATCACTATTTTTTTAATTTTAGACATAAACATTCCTTTGAAAATAAACTATTTAAATACAATCAGTTGCTCTTGCTATTTTTGATAAAACTTAATCTATCAGTGCCATCGAATTTAAATTGAAGTTATAAATAGAAAATGACTCACCTTCTTCTTTTAACGTGACGGTTATTTTTGCGTCTCCATTAGTGTATGAAGCTGGAATTAAATAAGTAACATAAGTACCAGAACCACCTCCAGTGACAGCTTTAGAGCTAACATTTATAAATTCAAATTCACCTAGTTCTTTTAATTCGCCCAACTTTGAGAATGCACGCATGATTTTAGAAATATCTTCATCTGTGGCATTTTCAATTGATGATGGGGTCATATAGTTTTTGAGAGTCTGAGGGTCCCATAGAGAGATATCTGTAATTGCTGAATTTAGGTAAGGAATAGCAGTTTCTTTGTAAGCAGAGGATTTATTCGCAGTCCAAATTGCTAAAAGTACAAATAAGCTAATTAACACTAAAAATGTTATACCAATTCCTTTAAGTATCTTTTTAACCATGATTTTTATTATTTTTCCTTGATTGAATCACTTACGAATTTATCAGCTTTAAATGTCTTATGGTAGTACCCAATGTGACCCAATTTGAGTAGAAATTTTTAAACACTAATTTTAGTTGCTTGTATCATGGCCAATATGCCCGTTCTTTCGCTCTTAACCTCAACTAGCCCATACTTTAAGCAAATCCACTCAATCAGTTCTCAACTTATTTTTGCTCTCCATGTATTAATGCTACTAAGCAAAAATATCCACCGCAAACTAAGTCAGAGAAAAGATTTATTTGGTACAATCAGCCTTTGATATGGCTAACAGATAGGTTTTCCTTAATGCATCCGCGAAATCGCCACTTAAATGGCTACGACTTTACTTTGCTATGCAAAGTAACTCCTGCCCTAACACCTTATATAACGCAAACGCCAGCGGGCACTGATACTATTGATTTCACCAATGCATTAGCGGTTAAAACCCTCAACCAAGCGTTATTAAAAAGCCATTATAAAATCGATTTTTGGGATTTACCCGACAACTACCTTTGCCCACCGGTTCCTGGCAGAGTGGATTACATTCATCACTTGGCCGATTTATTAGCAAACGATAACCAAGGTCATATTCCGACGGGTAAGCAAGTAAAAGTGCTTGATGTAGGTACGGGTGCAAATGTGATTTACCCGCTTACTGGTAATCACGAATATGGCTGGCACTTCACAGGCTCCGATATTGATGCCTTGTCTGTTAAAATTGCTAAACAAATTGTGCAATTTAACCGCCTGAAAATTAATGTTAAGCAGCAAAACAACGCCGATAAAATGTTTACGGGCGTGATATCGAATAAAGATGTTTTTCACCTAACTTTATGCAATCCACCATTTCATGCCAGTGAGCAACAGGCCAAAGCAGGTACTGAGCGTAAATGGAAAAACCTTAACAAAGCGCCACAAAAAGCGCTTAATTTTGGTGGCCGCCAAAACGAGCTTTGGTGTGAAGGCGGTGAGCGCGAATTTATCAGTAAAATGTGTATTGAGAGCCAAGAGTTTGCAGAGCAATGTATTTGGTTTACATCGCTTGTTTCAAAGTCTGACACTTTGCCGCATATAAAAAAGTTGCTTAGCACACTTGATGTGAAAGAAGTAAGAGTTATAAAAATGGCACAAGGCCAAAAAATGAGTCGCTTTATTGCTTGGAGCTATTTTGACCAAGCCGACCGCGAAGCCATTCTTAACGAACTAGTATAAGGATAATAAGATGATCGACTTTCGTTCAGACACAGTTACAAAACCAACAGCAGCCATGCGCGCGGTTATGAATGACGCCCCAGTAGGTGACGACGTTTATGGTGACGATCCAAGCGTTAATCAGCTTGAACAATATGCTATTGAGCGCCATGGCTTCGAAAGCGCTCTTTATTGCAGCTCTGGCACGCAAGCAAACTTACTAGCATTGATGGCACATTGTGAACGTGGCGACGAATACATTTGTGGTCAACAAGCACATAACTACAAATTTGAAGGTGGCGGTGCCGCTGTATTAGGTTCTATTCAGCCGCAACCAATTGAAAATAATGCCGATGGCAGCTTAGATTTAAACAAAGTTGTGGCTGCGATTAAAGCTGATGACTTTCACTTTGCTAAAACCAAACTACTTAGCTTAGAAAACACCATTGGCGGCAAAGTTCTCCCGCTAAGCTATCTTAAAGAAGCTAGAGAATGTGTTGATAAACATAACCTTGCTCTGCACTTAGACGGTGCCCGTGTGTATAACGCGGCGGTTAAATTAGGTGTTGATATCACTGAGATCACCCAGTATTTTGATTCAGTGTCTATTTGCTTATCAAAAGGACTCGGTGCGCCTGTTGGCTCACTATTATTAGGTAGCAAAGCACTGATTGATAAAGCACGCCGCTGGCGTAAAGTACTCGGTGGTGGTATGCGCCAAGCGGGTATGCTGGCAGCCGCTGGCCAGCATGCACTTGAGCATCATGTAGCAAGGCTTGCTGAAGATCACGATAACGCGGCGTATTTAGCTGAGCAGTTGAACACGTTAACTGGTTTTGATACCTCAACTTTTCAAATCGATACCAACATTGTTTACGCAAATGTTGCCGAACATATCGATTTAAAAGCAGTGGCACATGCGTTAAAAGAGCAAAACATGCTGTTTTCACCGGGTAAACCACTGCGATTAGTGACCCATTTAGGCGTCACTAAGCAAGATATTGATAGCTTTATCGCGGCATTAGCGGCCGAGATTTAACGCTTCTTTATAATGTTTGCGGCACACCGATACATATCGGTCGTTGCCGCCAATTTCTACCTGATTACCGTCTGCAATCGCATTGCCATGCTCATCGGTACGCAGTACATGGTTAGCTTTACGACCACAGTGACACACTGTTTTTAACTCAATTAGTTTGTCTGCCCAGGCAAGTAGGTATTGTGAACCACTAAATAACTCGCCTCTAAAATCGTTGCGTAAGCCATAACACAACACCGGAATACCAAGCTCATCAACCACATCTGTTAATTGCATTACTTGGTCTTTTGATAAAAACTGACACTCATCAACTAAAATACAATGGCGCTTTTGCTCTGCATTTAATGATTTGATCAATTCAAATACATCTTTATCTGCATCAAAAATATGCGCATCAGCCTGTAAACCAATACGTGAAGACACCTTGCCAACACCTGCTCTATCATCAATAGCCGCGGTTAAAATAACCGGTTCCATACCACGTTCGCGGTAGTTAAATGCAGATTGTAAAAGTGTGGTAGATTTGCCTGCATTCATTGCAGAATAATAAAAGTACAGCTGTGCCATGATGTTGCCCAAATTTTAAAGTCGCAATATGCTACCCTAATCGCGCGACAACATCATCTATTACCTTACTCTTATTATCTCAATCGTTGTCCCAGTAAAATTGCTGTTTTATAACAAACCTTCGTGTTTCAGTAACCACTCTTTTCTTTCAAGGCCTCCTGCATAGCCTGTGAGTTTACCGTTTGCGCCAATAATTCGATGGCACGGCACAATAATGCTAATCGGGTTTTTACCATTTGCAGCGCCCACTGCACGCACCGCTTTTGGGTTATTAATCGCAAGTGCAATATCTTGGTAGCTTTTGCTTTGACCAAACTCAACATCCATCAGCGCACGCCACACTTGCCTTTGAAAGTGAGTACCTTGGGTATCAAGGGGTACTGTAAAACGTGTACGCTCACCGTTAAAGTATTCATTAAGCTCACTTATACAAATTAAAATGGGTGTAAGGGTATGCTCATCAACAACCTCTGTTTGCATTGCAACAACCGGGTAAAAGCCAACGTAACTGACGCCTTTTGACGTACTTTGAATGGTAATATCGCCAATCGGGCTTGGCATAATAACTTGTTGCATACTCATAATTGTTGCCATAGTTGAAAAGTTAAATAAGAGCGAAATGGCGCACAGTGCTCGCTATTAAATTCGCTGATTCCAGCGAGGGCTTTTTTAACCCCTAAGTCGCCCGCCAATAAAATATCAGGGTGGCTTTTACCACGTAGCTTGGCGTAATTAACTGTCCACGGGCCAATACCTTTGAGCTCTAACCAATTATCAAGCTCTTGATTATCTGGGTTTTGCTGACAATAAGCACTTAAACGCCGTAGCGCATCTTTGCGTGATTGTGGCATTTTAAAAAAATCGAGTTCAGAATTGGCAACCCAATCAGGAGTTGGAAAATAGTGGTTATTACTTTGCTGATTAAACTCACACACAAGCTGTGTTACTAGGTTATGAGCTGCTGTAACACTCACTTGCTGGCCAAGAACAGCTCGTATGCCCGCTTCATAGTCTGACCAAATTCCCGGTAAACGCAGCCCAACACACAGTGGCATTGCGCCTTTAAGCTCTGCATCTAAATGCTGTTCAATAGTGTGCGTGTCTGCGTCTAAATCAAGCACACGACGAATGTTATGGATCACTTGCTGTAAATAGCGGGTGTTATCAATATCAATTGCTACTTTAAAATGGTTTTTATGCTCAACAAAATGCGCTGTGAATTGCCCTTGGCAATATTTGTCTTTAAAAGTACGACCATAGCTCGTTGCGCTCAACCATTCTAAGCCACTAATTAAACGGCGCTGTAAAAAGTCATGGAGTGCTTGCCAGTTATAAGGCGGCCTAAATGCCAGTGTTAGAGTTAAGGTTGAGGCTGGTTTTTTATCTGTCTTACGTAACTTTGAAGGGGCAATATTTAACTGCTTTAAAAAAGCATCGTTAAAACGGCGAATACTATTAAAACCAGAAGCAAATGCGATATCTGCCACTGATAAATCTGTTTGTTGTAATAGCTGCTTGGCAAAATTGCATTGGTTAAATAATCGATATTGGGTGATCGACAGTCCAAAATGTTGGTTAAACAAACGACGTAAATAACGGCTCGACACGCCGAGTCTGTCGGCTAAAACCTCACAGTCGTAAGCCTCGCCTTTATCAATCAGTTGTTTGGCACGTAATGCGGTGGTTTTAGTACCTAGCCATGCTGGGCTATTCGGTGCACTATCTGGGCGACAGCGAATGCAGGGTCGAAAACCATCTTGCGCAGCCAAGTGCGCGTATTGGTAATATTCAACGTTCTTTTCTTGTGCCGTTGGTGCGGGGCAAATGGGTCTGCAATAAATGCCAGTACTTTTTACCGCCACAAAAAACACCCCATCAAAGCGAGGGTCGCGGCTTTGCCTTGCAGTTTGCCATTGTTGGCTAGTCATAATTATTCTCGTTACACGCTAATACCGTTAGCTTAACTGAATATTATTTTTTGACTAGCCAGTTTCGGACCTTAACTATTTAAACAGCTATTTAACTGCGGCTAAATATCGGCGCTCAACTTCCGGCCAATTGATCACTTCGTAAAATGCAGCAATATATTCAGGGCGACGATTTTGATACTTCAAGTAATACGCATGCTCCCACACATCAAGCCCTAAAATAGGCGCATGATTATGCATCAGTGGGCTATCTTGATTGAGGCTACTTTCAACGACCAATTGGTTATTTTCATCAACACATAACCACGCCCAGCCACTGCCAAAGCGGCTTACCGCGGCATTAGTAAATTGCTCTTTGAATGAGTCAAAGCTGCCAAATGTATCAACAATGGCGGTGTTTAATTCTGCACTTGGTGTGCCGCCGCCATTAGGTGACATAACCTGCCAAAATAATGAGTGATTATGATGGCCACCCACATGCTCTTGTACTGCTTTTTGTAAAGACTCAGGCATTGATGAAATAGCGCGTAGTAATGTTTCAGCATCTTGCTCAGAGTAATGGCTGCCCTCTAGTGCAGCATTCGCTTTATTAATATAGGTTTGATGATGCAAAGTGTGATGAATTTCCATGGTTTTCGCATCAATGTGCGGTTCAAGTGCATCATAGTCATACGCTAAATCGGGTAATGTAAAAGGCATACAGATTCCTTATCGTTAATGTAATAACTGCGTTTTGTGGGGATGGTCAGCTAATAGCTGATTGATTCGGTTAATGAGTGTCGGAAATGCCGATGCCATGCTCGCAAACTTAACCAGCTCATAATAGGTTTTATGATGATGGTGCAACACCAAGGTGCGAACTTGCTGCTCTGGGTGATTTAATAGCACGCTTAATCGTTGATGAGCATGGCAAAGCCAGGTGCAGGCTTTATCGGGTTTTTGCATGACTTTAAAGGTGTCGGCAAGATTCAAAGTGGCAACAACAAATGCTGCAATACAATGCTCTAACGAGCGAGTTACCGACTGGTTGATTGGAATATTAGAAAATTGCGCGAGTAGTGTTTCAGCGCAGCTGCTGGCAACCGTGTAATGATCACGCGCAGTAATAAGCTCGCCAGTTTCAAATGCTAAGTTGCCTTGATAAATTGCACTTTGCCAAGGGGCAAGCGCATCATCAATGGCGTGCGAAGTTAACGGTGTGTGGCGTGTTGTTTGAGTCATAAAAATCACCTGCACTTATACCAATCATTCTATGTGTATTTAAACTACACACAGAAAAGATCAAATGCAAATGATTTTTATTTATATTGTTATTTGTTTGTTTTAAGCTATAACAACATTACTTATTGTTGCGCAAAGTCGATAAGCTCTTGGCCTGTTAGGCGGTAAATAATCCATTCGTTTTGCGGTTTAGCACCAATGCTGTCGTAAAAATCAATGGCTGGTTTATTCCAATCAAGTACCACCCACTCAAAACGACCACAGTCTTTTTCTAGTGCTTGTTTAGCAAGATATTGCATAATTTGCTTACCAGCGCCTTTACCACGGCTGTCTGCGCTGACGTAAAGATCTTCTAAATACAAACCATTTTTACCAAGCCAGGTTGAGTAATTATAAAAATACACAGCAAAACCAATTGGTGTGTCGCCGTCTAAACAAATAACACTATGCGCCGTTGCGCCTTCACTGAACAACGTTTTTAAAATAGCTTGCTCGTCTGTTTTAACTGCGTCGGGTTCTTTTTCGTAAATAGCAAGTTCGGTAATAAAATGTAGGATTGTTGCAGCATCACTCGCGACTGCCGGACGAATTGTAATTGCGTTACTCACTCTGTATTCCTTTTTTACATCATTATTGTAACGCCCAGTTTATAAGGGCTTTAGCATGGTGTAAACGCCCTTTACAGAAATACACGGCATTAAAAAGGGGCTACTAAAAGTTAGCCCCATTATGCTTTATTTACTCATCGACTTATAAAGTACCGGAAGTACAAATAAAGTTAAGAAGGTTGCACTGACCAAGCCGCCAACAATAACCGTAGCAAGTGGCTTTTGTATTTCGGCCCCTATTCCTGTGCTAAGGAGCATTGGAATTAGCCCAAGCATTGAAGTAAGCGCGGTCATGAGTACAGGTCTTAGCCTTGAAACAGCGCCTTCAAATACTGCTTTATCTTTGCTATCTCCTGCACTAATCCTTTGATTAATACTTTCGACCATCACCACACCATTCAATACAGCAACACCAAACAGTGTGATAAACCCTACTGAACTGGGTACAGATAAGTATTGTCCTGACACATACAATGCAACCACCCCACCAATTACAGCCAAGGGAACATTGACTAGAATAAGCACCACTTGCGATAGGTTACTAAAAGCAAAATAAAGTAATAACGCAATGAGTAACAAGGCTACAGGTACTACTATCATCAGCCGCTGTTGTGCCCGTTGTTGGTTTTCGAACTGCCCGCCAATGGCCACACTGTAACCACTTGGTAGCTGCATTTTATCGGCAATGGTAGCGCGTATATCAGCAACAACAGAGCCCATATCTCGCCCCTGCACATTCGCTTGAATAACCACTCGCCTTTGAACATCATCGCGACGAACTTGCGCAGCGCCAGACTCAATTTGTACATCAGCTACATCCCCCACCCTTACAATGGCACCCGTGGGGGTTTGCAATCTAAGATCAGCAATCACATTTGGGTTTTGGCGAAAGCTTTTTGCTATACGCACATAAATATCATAGCGCTCATTGGCATTAATGATTTGCCCTGCAGATTGCCCGCCAATACCGTGCTGAACTACATCCATCAAATCAGCCACCGATAAGCCAAAGCGCGACAATGCCAAACGGTTAGGTTTAACTATCAGCTGCGCTTCGCCGCCTATTTGCTCCATAGCAACATCTTTAGCGCCCGGTATTTGCTGAACTAGCTGCTCAATTTGTTGGCCTTTTTCAGTTAAAACGCCTAGGTCACTACCAAATAATTTTATTGCCAATTGCGCTTTAACACCGGATAAAAGCTCATCTACTCGCGTTGCTATAGGCTGTGAAAAGTTAAACAAAAGTCCTGGGAATTGCTCAAGCTTTGCTTCCATTAGTTGCTGTAATTCGACACGCGTTTTCGCGTTTACCCATTGCTCATGAGATTTTAAGCCTAAATAGATTTCAATGTTGTTAACTGGTTCAGGATCTCCCCCCACTTCAGCCCTACCGATTCGGCTAAGCGCATATTCCACCTCACTAAATTCAAGCAACATGGCTTCAAGCTTAGGCGCCACTGAGATTGCCGTATCGAGACTTGCTGATGGAGCAAGTGTCACACGTAGGTTAATAGTGCCTTCTTCAAGCTCTGGCACAAATTCAGTACCCAGCCTAGGTAGTATAACGGCCGCTACAATCAACAATAACCCTGCTATAGCTAAAACGCTGCGTTTGGCCTGCAATGCTTTTTGTAAAGCCCGTTGATAAAGCATATCGATAGGTTTTAACAAAATACTTTGCTTTACTGTCACGCCTTTAGCAAATAAGTACACGCACAGAGCTGGCACCACAACCAAGGCAACGATAACAGCGCTAATAATCGCAAGAATAATACTCACTGCCATTGGCTGAAATAACTTCGCCTCAACGCCTTCAAAGCTAAACAGCGGTAAAAATACCGTTAGAATAATCAAAGAGGCAAAAAAGATAGGCCGTGCCACTTCTTTTGCAGCAATAGCCACCAGCTGCGAAGAAGGCTTATGTTGATTATGCTTAAGCCCTAGGTGCCTAAATACATTCTCAACCATCACAACTGAGCCATCTACCAGCATACCAATGGCAACAGCAATCCCACCCAACGACATTAAGTTTGCCGACAAGCCAAGCCATGCCATTACACTCAGTGCTAAACCAATCGAAATAGGTATCGACAATAACACCAAAAATGTTGCTCTAAAATCTAACAAAAATAGCGCTAATACAATGATAATAAACACAAAAGCTAAAAGCAGTGCGTCAATAACCGTTTGTACCGCTTGGCTAATAAGTTCTGCTTGGTCGTAAATGGCTTTAAATTCAACCCCTTTTGGCAGCGCTTGATTTATCATCTCGATACGCGCGTTAATGCCATCAATCGTTTGCTTGGTATTAGCGCCCATTCTTTTCAGCACGATACCAGTTACTACTTCACCACGATTGACTATTTCGCCTTGTTCATCGCGTTTAGACAAAGTGACAGCGCCTTGGCGAATTTCACTGCCAAGCTCAACATTCGCAACATCAGCCACTTTAACGACCGTACCATCAATGGTTTTGATAGGCGTTTGCGCAATCTCAGCAAGCCCTTTGTCGCCAGGGGTAAACCAACCTGTACCACGAATAACAAGCTGCTCTTGGCCACGGTTCATATACCAGCCACCCACATTACTGTTGTTAGCATCTAGAGCGTCACTAACATCTTGCTGTGTTAAGTCATAAGCAAGTAACTTATTGGGGTTTATGTTCACTTGATACTGCTTAACCTCACCGCCAAATGACAGAATATCGGTCACACCATCAATAGGTAATATAAGTAATTTAACCACCCAATCATTTAAGCTACGCAGTGCCATGCTATCTATGTTGGCATCTGGCTTTGCTTCAAGTAAATACTGATAGACTTGTCCAAGCCCTGATGTATTCGGGCCCATGGTTGGCATACCCACACCATCTGGGATCAACTCTTTAGCAGACTGCAAACGCTCAAAAACCAGTTGCCTAGCAAAGTAAATATCAACACCTTCTTTAAACACCACAGTGACACCGGATAACCCTGTTTTAGAAATAGAACGGACCTGCTCTACATCGGGAAGTGCATACATAACCGCTTCTATCGGGTATGTGATCAGCTGCTCAACTTCTTCAGCCGCAAGCCCTGGCGCTTCGGTATTCACCGCAACTTGCACATTCGTCACATCAGGAAAGGCGTCTAAATTAAGTTTTGGTATCATAAATGCACTCACTGCAATCGCTGCAAGCAAGGCCAATAACACCAGTAAACGGTTCTTTATCACCGCCTCTATTAATAAATTAAACATGCATCACCTCTAGTGGTTATGCGGATCAAATCCGCCTTTAGCTAGCTGTGATGCAATAAAAAAAGCACCTTGGGTGACAACTTCAAGCCCGGCTTTAATACCTAATACTTCACGATAATCGCCAAAACTTCTGCCAAGGGTTACTTCTTGGGCAGCAAAGCCACCATCGTCATCAACGACAAATAACTGCCAATCACCATCTGCACTACGTGTTAATGCGTTTTCAGGTACGGCAAGTACCTCTTGGTCTGTTTCAAAATGAAAATACACATCCGCAAACATGCCTGGGTGCAAACTATGCTGGGTGTTTTTTACCTCGAGCCTAACGGTTCGTGAACGAGTTTGTTCATCAATGGTATGTGCTTCTTGAATAACCCTTGCTTGATAGCGATTGCCGTTAACTTCCAACAGCGCCTTAGAGCCATTACTGATAGTACGGTCTTGATTAGCTGAAAGCTGAGCAGCAACCCAAAGCGCAGATTCATCGGCTATTAGCATCAGCTCAATCCCCGAATCAACTCGCTGACCTTGGGCAAAGTTATCGGTTAAAACAGCCCCCGATGTTTGTGCAAACAAGGTGTATTCACCGAGTTTTTCTGGGCTTATGGTGAGTGTTTGTGCAATAGCTTGTTTTGATAAACCAAAGGCAACTAATCGGCTATAAGCCACTTCATACTCGGCTTTGGCAGTTAAAATTTGTTTTTCGCTGACTGTACCCGCGGTCATTTTAGTAACACGTTGCCACTCGGCTTCTGCTAATCTAAATTCAGTTTGCTGGCTGGCTACTTCGCCACTAAATAAAGTGACTAAAGAGTCTCCTTTATTTACATGCTGTCCTAATAAGGCATGGCGTTTTACAACGATAGAATCAACACGCGGTGACACCACATAACTGGCGTAGCCATTGGCTTTAATTTCGCCCGGTGCATACAAGGTTTGATTGTGTTTTTTCAGCACAAGGTGCTCAACCTTGATATTAGCTAGTTGCTGTTGCTGCTCAGTTAAACTGACTTCATTAGCATGCTCAGCTTGCTCATTTTCTTGATGATTATGCGCTTGTTCTGTCGCATAAATATTTGTCACAGTCATATAGCATACGCACAGCAATGCGTAACGCATAAAATTTCTTAAATACATAGAGTGTCTCTTACTTAAAATGGGCTAAGCCCAAAAAATCTAAAAAAGGGTTTTTGATTAAGTAAGAGCTAAAATAGGTGGGCGATGTAGCGGTGCTAAGTCAGCCGATTTGAAGTTGAAATCAAGTGATTCAATTTTAGTGAAATAGATACCAGTAGGTTCAGACAATTGCAGCGAATCGACAAACGCAGGGCTGTGACAAACATGACAATGGCCTTTTTCGGCTGAGTCAGACAACTGTTTGCTAAGCTCGGCATGCTCTAATTGATGTAACTGGTGATCGCCATTGGCAGTGCAATGGGCTTCAAGGTCAATTTCTTCTGATAACAGTACCGAGGTGTGATTAAACGCAGCATTATGATCAGCCACATCAAAGCTATCCAGCAGTGGCTGGAGCAATAATACGCTAATCAAAATAAAAAATGCAGCTTTCACATTGAGCCTAAAAATTAGAACTAAAAATTGGTACAACGGCGCTAAATTAACAAATCTACCGGCATTTGAACAGTAAATTATAATCTGTACACGAACAATGCATTACAAACATTTCAATACCACGACACGCATGGTATAAAAATAAAGCAAATCAATAACTCGGTATTTTCTATGGGACACGGACACCACCATCATCACGATACAAATAACCAAAGCACCCGCCAACTCATGCTGGCAGTTGCAATCAATGTGTTATTAACTGTCGCTCAGGTGATTGGCGGCCTTGTTTCTGGCAGTTTATCGTTAATTGCTGATGCACTGCATAATTTAAGTGATGCCTCGTCGTTATTCATTGCCCTAATCGCCCGAAAAATTGGTGCCAAACCTGCTAATGATCGTTATCAATACGGCTATAAACGCGCTGAAATTTTAGCAACCCTATTTAACAGCTTAAGTTTAATTGTGATTGGTGGTTACTTAATTATTGAAGCTATCTCCAACTATTTAAACCCTGAGCCCATTGATGGTTGGATCATCATTTGGGTCGCTGGACTTGCGCTCATTATTGACCTTGTCACCGCCCTTTTAACTTACAAAGCAGGTGCTAAAGACAGCATGAATATTCGTGCTGCGTTTATACATAATGTGTCTGATGCATTAGCTTCAGTGGTGGTGATCATAGCTGGTACCTTAATTATTCTTTATCAATGGTATATTGTTGATTTAATTGCCACTATGCTGATTTCTGTGTATGTCATTTATCATGGTATTTTGCTGCTAATAGCGAGCAGTAAAATTTTAATGCAAGCAGCCCCTGATAATTTTGCTTTAACAGCAGCTATTACTGAGCTTAAAACCCAATTTGCCATCACTGATGTTGATTACCTCAAAACGTGGCAAATAGATGATCATCACGTTCATTGCGAGCTCAAGTTTAGTGCCAAGCAAAACATCAATAACGATGAAATACGTCACTTTTTACATGATAACTTTGCAATTGAAAGCTGCACCATTGAACAAGTTTTAGTGTAAATGTTACGCGTTATCATTTACAATTCAGTTTTGTTTTAACAGCAAACTGAAGGAACAAACCTTGTTGAAGTTGTGGTTACGTCGTACGCATTTATTGCTTGCCTTAGTAAGTGGTTTATTTTTGATTTGTTTAAGTTTGACCGGTGCTTTGCTTATTTACGCAAAAGACATTCAATACCTTACTCAAAGCGATAAATGGACTGTAACACCAGCGGCTTCAGCACTTGATTTTGATGACCTCATAAAACACGTTTCAGCTTCAACTAAACAACCGGTTACCCTGTTAATGCCTGAGCAGCGAAGTGATCTTGCTTGGCAATTACAGTTGGCAAACAACCGCTATGTCAGTGTAAATCCTTACAACGGCCAAGTGTTACATGAGTACGATTACTATAGTACGATTTATGGCTTTACCATGGCTTTGCACCGCTGGCTGCTATATGAAGATGGCGATAAAAACCGCCCATTAAGAAACTGGGTTTCGGTGTGTGCGCTCATTCTTATTATTGAAATTCTGCTCGGTTTTTATATTTGGGTTAAGCCAAAAAATCGCATCAAACGCTTGGCTATTAAGCGTAAAGCTAAATTTAGAGTGTTGATGTATCAGCTGCATACCGTTCTGGGTGTGTATTTTTTAATTCCACTCATTTTAATTGCTTACACAGGTATGGCGTTTAACTGGAAGCCACAAACCAAAGCCTTATTAGAATTTGTGATGCAAGGCACTGTTGAAGAGAGACCTAAACCGCCAGCCGTTATTCCCCCTTTAGCTGACACGCCTTTACAAGTGCAAAAAGCGTTTGATAACGCACAAACTGTATTTCCTGAGGGTAAGTTATTTAGAATTTATTTACCGAAAAAACCAACTGATAACATAGGTTTTAGAATAGAGAACCCGGGTGAAAGCCATGCCTATAGTTGGGTATGGGCAAACCCATATTCAGCAGATATTGTTGCAAGCTATGATGCCAGCCAAAGCTCATGGACCACGCAAACATGGAACTTTAAATATAAGTTTCATATTGGTGATTTTGCAGGCCCTATCGTGCAATTACTGTGGTTACTATTGGCTTTGTCACCGTTATATTTCACAATTTCAGGTATTTACTTTTGGTACAAACGGCATTACAAATAAACAACCATTACTGAAAATGACATTCGCCATGAATAGTGAGCTCAAACATGCCTTTAACAACGAAATGATATTGGCTACAACGAGTTATAAGAAAGCAGATTACACAACCGCTTTTTATCACTTAGAGCGGGCTCATATTCTGGCTCAAAGCTATATCATTGCGCATACTTACTCTCATTGGTGGATGTGTAAAATTGGTTTTAAAACCCATAATGCCAAGGAAATAATTGGTCAGTTTGCTCGCATGGCTGCTTCAATTGTGTTTTCGCGTATATGGGTACCACTCGGTAACACCGGCGGCACTAATGTTAGCCCTTTCAAACCAATGCCTATACCTGATGACTTGAAACGTTTTTTAAGCTAAAGCAGCTTTAATCTGCTGTTACTTATTGGCTATTAAACACGACAATCCCCTATTTATCATGACTCTCCATTTAAGCCCTTTGGCTTAAGCAAGCAGATACAAATGACTAAAACAACCCAACAATTTATTGCAAATAATTATCATTAGCCTTGCCTTTACACTTCTTTACATTTAGACTGCCGCACAATCACATAATAAATACCGATTTAACAAGGATAAACATGTTAAAAACTTCACTGACTCTGGTCGCTATTGCAATTAGCAGCCAAGCATTTGCTGATGATGCCATCAATAAAAAACTTACCGCAGAAGAAATGGAACACGTTGTTGTATCAGGCAGCCGTGTATTTGAAAGCATTGATGAAGTACCCGCTTCTGTAACGATTATTAGCCAAAAGCAAATTGAAGAGCATTTAAAAGTTAATCCAGAGCTACAAAGCTTACTTGCGCAAATGGTACCAGGCCTTGCTCCAGATACAGGTAGTTCGAGTAATACAGGTCAGAGTTTACGTGGCCGTGCACCACTTGTGATGATTGATGGTGTGCCACAATCTACACCGCTCAGAAACGGGTCATTAGGAGTTAAAACACTCGACCCAAGTGCCATTGCGCGTATCGAAGTGATCAAAGGTGCTACCTCTGTTTATGGTAATGGTGCATCGGGCGGTATTATTAACTACATCACAAAGCAGGCTACAAGTGATGGCCAGCCAGAAGGTGAGATCAGCCTATCGTCACGTTTTAGTGCAGTAAAACTAGAGGAAAGCGCTGGTGCGCGAGTCTCTGCAGCGGTTAATGGCCGAGCAGATAAAATTAGCTATTTATTTACCGCAAGTTACGAAGAAAATGGTGTTCAACGTGACGCCGAAGGCGATATTCTTGGCCTACAGTATGGTTTATCTGATGCAGTAACAGAAAACTACTTCACCAAGCTTGGTTATGACTTTGACGATGAAAAGCAACTGCAATTTAGCTATAACTACTTTAGCTCTCAACAAAAAACCGATTTAGGTGACGTTGTTGGTAACCTAAACGATGGCGAAAAAACCTATGCTATTCATGTACCTAAAGAGCTACAAAAGCAAGGTAAACCACAAGGCCCAGATGGTAACGAAAACATTACCTTAAAATACACAGACTACGCCCTGTTTACTAATACACAAATGACACTCGACCTTTACATGCAGAATATCGAGAATGTGTTTTTCTTTTCTACAAACTTAGCTAACCCAGACGAAGGCTACGAAGGCGGCCAATCAATTATTCGCTCTGAAAAGAAAGGTGCACGCGCTACCTTTAATACCCTTGTTGATTTTGACAATGTTGAAGCCACCTTCATTTATGGCCTTGATGCACTGAATGATGTGACGTCTCAGCCACTTGTAGATGGCCGTGTTTGGGTACCAGAAATGGATATGGAAAGCCTTGCTGGCTTTTTACAAACAAAATGGGTAATCGATAATGATTTAGTCATTAAAGCGGGTGTGCGCCAAGAGAGCATTGATTTAACCGTTGATGATTACAACACCTTAAAGCTTTGCCGCTCTGAAACACAGTGCTCTGTGCCACTTAGCGTAAAAGGCGACACCATTGATTACGATGCAACCACTTACAATGTAGGTGTTAAATATAATTTACTTGAGGCTTTCAGCCCATTTGCCAATTATTCACAAGGGTCTGATATCTCAGATATCGGCCGCCTACTACGTTCAGCAACGGTGAATGATATTGGTCTAATTCAAACAGAAGCATCAATCATTGATAACTATGAAATTGGTTTTACCTCACAGTTTGATGACTTACGTTTTGAATTTGCAGCTTACCGCAGTACATCAGAGTTTGGCACCACAAACAGCTTTAATGAAGTAACCGGTGTGTATGAGCCGGTACGTGCACCTCAAGAGATTTGGGGTTACGAAACATTAGTTGATTATAAAATTAACCCAACTCTAAAACTGGTTGCAACTTACAGCTATGTTGAAGGTAAAAACACCGAAGAAGACATTTACTTAGGTTCACGCCAAATAAGCCCACCAAAAGGCACTGCTAATTTAAACTGGCAGCCTAATGATGAGTTATCACTTACGGTGAGCTATTTATATGTGGGTTCACGCAAACGCTTTGAACCAAATGCAGACGGCGACTATGTTGGCGACCAAGGGCCAATTAGCAGTTACAACCTATTTAACCTCAGCGGTCGTTATAACTTTAGCGATAACTGGCAAGCGTTTATGGGTGTAGAAAACCTATTTAACAATGATTACTACCCTGCCCGTGCCCAGTCATACACCTATGGTGGCTATAACATTAAAGGTTTAGGTACTACAGTGACACTTGGTGCAACCTATAGTTTCTAAGTTAAATTTTGTTTAGAACAACAAGCCCTTCTTAGTAAGGGCTTTTTTCATTTAAGAATAGAAACGATAAATTGTTCATTTATCAACCATTAACGCAAACTTAAACGAGAATCACACTCAATAGTAAACAACTGATTTACAAAGGAAAAAGTTTGCAATCTTGTTTTTATATACTACAATTACCGCAACTTGGAATTTGAGGACAGCATTATGAAAGGTAATCAAAAAGTCATAGATAGTTTTAACAAACTACTCGCAAACGAATTAGCTGCTATAGATCAATACTTTATTCATTCTCGTATGTATGACGATTGGGGCCTAAATAAGCTGTATGAGCGTCTTAACCACGAAATGGAAGAAGAAAAAGATCACGCTGATTGGTTGATCAAACGTATTCTGTTTTTAGAAGGCGTACCAAACATGACTAAGCGTCGTGATCTATTAATTGGCTCAGACGTTAAAAGCATGATGCAAAACGATTTAACACTTGAACTAGAAGTGGTTGACTGTGTTAAAGAAGCAATTGCCATCTGTGAACAAGAAAAAGACTATCAATCACGCGAAGTGCTTGAAAAGCTATTATTTGATACAGAAGAAGATCATGTTTACTGGTTAGAACAACAGCTTGGTCTAATCGACAAAATTGGTAGCCAAAACTACCATCAATCTCAAATGGGCGAATAGAGGCTAATTGTATGAAAGGCGATAAAAGCGTCATTGCTGCACTTAATAAAGTATTAGCGAATGAATTAGTAGGTATTAACCAATACTTTTTACACGCTCGTATGTTTAAAGATTTTGGCTTTTCTAAATTAGACAAAGCTGATTACAAAGTATCTATTCAAAAAATGAAAAACGCCGACCGTTTAATTGAGCGTATTTTGTTTTTAGAAGGTTTACCAAACCTACAAGATTTAGGTCGCCTACGTATTGGTGAAAACTCTGAAGAAATGATCGAAGCGAATATGAGCTTTGAACTTGATTCTCTACCTGATCTTAAAGCGGCAATTAAACTTGCTGAAGAGAAAAAAGATTACATCAGCCGTGAAGCGCTAGATAACATCTTAAATGAGCAAGAAGAACAGATTGATTGGCTTGAAACACAGCAGCAGTTAATCAAAACCGCAGGGCTTGAGAATTACCTGCAATCTCAAATGTAATTTGCTAAAACTTAAAAAAGCAGCCTAGGCTGCTTTTTTTATGGCTAAGATTTGTGATTAATCGTCTTCGCGATCAATGATTGACACTTTATTACTTAAAATTAAAGAGTTAGGAATTAAATGCACCGCTCCCTCGCCTTTAATTGTGATATAACGCAAATTAAGGTCAATCACAGTGCCCTTTGAATTACTCACTTCAATGTAATTACCAAGTTTAATGGGTTTATAAAGCACAATCATGACACCTGCTACTAGGTTTGAAATAGCATCCTTCAGCGCAAAACCCAAAGCAAAGCCTGTTAGTCCTAAACCGGCAACTAACGCGGCTACGTCAAAACCCAGTTTCGATAACGCCAGCACAATACCAATGAATAATAAAATAGCGCGCTGCGAGTTAGAAATAAGCCGAAAAGTTTCAAGAGCGGTTGAATCAAAGCGACGTTGAAACTGTTTAATTGCGCGGTCAATAATAAGGCTTGCTATATAAAAAGCAGCAAGCACTAAAAATGCTTGAATAAATTGGCTAGTCATAAGATTTTCAATTAAAAATAAAGCCCATCATAGGCTTAAAATTGCGCGAGGCATACAATTATTGCTTTTCAAACACACAAGAAACGTCAGGTTTACTCAGTGTATAAGTAATATTGCCATTATCTTTAAAACGTAGATCTTCAGTTGTTGAACCGTTGTCGTCTTCATTATCACAGCGAAAGTAGCGCTTAGTTCTAACAATGCCATTTACAAAGTATTTTAACTTCGAACTGACAACACAAAAGTTAGGTATCTTCTTTACCTGCGTACCGTTATGTAAGTCACTAAAATCGATTAACGTCCCTAAGCTAAAGCCTTGCGTTGGCTCTTTTATCAATGAAAAAGATGCGTTTTGACAAACCGCATCACTGCCCTCTTTTGTTTTGTAATCACCTTTCTTGTCTTTTATAAGAGCCAAAAACTGCGTTTTATTGCTCGGCTTTACATCCAGCAGAGCGCTGGCAATTGATGAGGTTGATAGTAAAAAAGCCACTAAACAAAAGTAATATCTCATTGAAAATCCATAAACTTATAGACACTTTACTAGCATAGCATGCTGATTAAGGTTGGTGAATTTATAACGTATTAGTTAATACGATTAAAAAATGTTTTTGGTTCTATTTTATGAACTTTGCATAGGCAACCAATCTGTTTATATGCTATAAATTTTAATGATGATAATTTTTGGAGGGAATCAAATGAAAATAGTCAAACTCATCGCTTTAACCACATTTTTGGCCTTAACCAGTACTCAAAGCCTAGCTAGTGATGACGACTGGAAAACAATTGCAGAGAAAAAGGTTAGCTACAAAAGCGAAACCGATACCGTTAACCCTATCACCAGCAGCCACTACAGCCATATTAAAGTTAAGTGCACCCACGGCACTGTGAATCTTAAGAAAATTAAAGTCGTTATGAACAACGGTGAAGAAAAAGTATTTGATAACCTAGGTGTTTTAACCAAAGGAATGTCATCACGTAGCTTAAATTTGCCAGACAAAAACGACGCTAAACTCGATAAAATCAAACTTGAATATGAATCAGTAGGCAGCACAGCCCTCAGTATGGCAGGCGTAACCGAAAAAGCCGAAGTTGAAATTCTCGCGAAAAAAGCAAAGAAAGAAGATTAAAGTTGCGAGTCAATGATGTTTGAGGCCATGCAATTTAAGTAGCAGCGGCTTTATGCCGCGACTATTTAAAAACAAACGCGCGAAACAAGTTTTACACCTACGTTATAAAACATTAGGCACTAGGATTTAGGCTCTAGGACGCGATATAAAATCGCTGCTACTTGTTCGGCGTTAAAACGCCTCCTACAAACTTGAAACTCGCTAACTTTACCCTTTTAACGCGCTAAAGCACGACCTACATAATATCGCGCGAAACAAGTTTCACGCCTACGAGTGCCCATGTAGGTCGACATTTATGGCGACAAAAACCGTGGAAATTTTCACGTAGGAACGGCTTCAGCCGTGAACCTTAGATGTTCGGCGTTAAAACGCCTCCTACAAGCTTTACCCTCGAAACTGGCTAACTTTACCCTTTTAACACGCTAAAGCACGACCTACAAACGCGCTAAACAAATTTCACGCCTACGAGTGCCCATGTAGGTCGTCATTTATGGCGACAAAAACCGTGGAAATTTTCACGTAGGAACGGCTTCAGCCGTGAACCTTAGATGTTCGGCGTTAAAACGCCTCCTACAAGCTTTACCCTCGAAACTGGCTAACTTTACCCTTTTAACACGCTAAAGCACGACCTACAAACGCGCTAAACAAATTTCACGCCTACGAGTGCCCATGTAGGTCGTCATTTATGGCGACAAAAACCGTGGAAATTTTCACGTAGGAACGGCTTCAGCCGTGAACCTTAGATGTTCGGCGTTAAAACGCCTCCTACAAACTTGTAACTCGCTAACTTTACTCTCGTATCTCGCTAACTTTCACCTAGCAACTTGCTATACTCAACGCTTATAAAGCGCTTCAATTGTTGCTGAATCTAGTGAATAGGCATTAATCATATAGCCTGCTAACGCGCCTGATGCATTCTCTGGTAATTCAAGTTTTTGTGATAACGCATGTAGTGTAAATTGATATCGGTGAGCGCCATGTCCCTCCGGTGGGCAAGCGCCGCCAAAGCCTTTGAAACCATAATCATTTGTGATCTGCACACTGCCTTTTGGCATTGCATTCTTCTTTGTACTGCCCGCACCGCTTGCTAAACTTGATACCGACTTAGGGATATTCACAACTTGCCAATGCCACCAGCCACTCCCTGTAGGCGCATCTGGATCATAAACGGTCAATGCGAATGCTTCAGTTCCTTTAGGTGCATTTTGCCAAGCAAGTTGTGGAGAAAGGTTATCACCATTACAACCAAACCCTTTAAACTCTTGCGCACTCCCCATAAAGTCACCATGGGCAATGTCTTTGCTTGTTAGAGTAAATGTCTCAGCGAATGTGGTGCCAGATAAACATAGCAGAAATAACGGTGTAGCAATTTTCAATGTTGATGATTTCATAATATTCTCCGATTAATAAGAATAATCATAATACCTAGCAAAGACAGATCAAATTAGTACCAAAACTGTCAATTATTAGCCTGCTTCGCTCATTATTGTTTTACGAAGGGCTGTTGGAGTCGTATTAAACAAAAGTTTAAACTTATCGGTGAATCTAGATTGCGACGAAAAACCACATTGCTGGGCAATAGTGCCAATAGATTGTGAGCTACTTTGAATCAAATGTAGTCCGTGGCTTAAACGTGCGTTATCTTTAATTAACTGAAAACTACTGTCTTCTGCGGTTAACTTTCTTCTGAGTGTCGATTCGCTCATCGCTAATGTCGCTGCAATACTGTTTGCATCCCAATCACGCGTTAAATCACTCGCGATGATAGTATGTACTTTGTGGGTCAGTGTTGGTGGCTCAATAATTGAACCTAAGTCTTTGAACCCCTGGGAAAATAGCACTTGCAGCAGCTCTTGTCTTCTAATTTGCCATAATTGTGGTGGTGTTACTGCAGCCCATTCAATAAATTGTTTTAAGGTCATTTGAAACAGCGGATCGACTTGCCCAGTGATGAAATTTTTCTTTGTGCTGGCTTGATATTTCAAACACTCAAAGTCGGTGTAATCAAATTCAATCAATAACGCAATATAGCCAAAGTTTTGTGGAATATTGCGCATTGCAACCTGTGGTGTATTTGCCATAAAGACAAAATCACCTGCATTGCAGTTAACTTCTTCTATATCTATTAGCGTTTTGCTGCCAGATAATACAACGACAAGTAATGGGTTTGCGATAGGCACATTTACAATATGTTGTTCATCATTAGCGCAGTAAATCGAAAACGGTAAAAACGGATGTCGCTTTACAGTACTTAAACCTATCTCTATCAATTCATTCATAATTTACAGTGTTTTTTTATTGGACTCGAAGGAACGGATTGGACCATGATTCTGAGTTATTCGACGTTAAAACGCTACCGGCTAAATTTACCCTTGTAACTCGCTAAAGCACGACCTACAAACGCGTTAAAAAACATTAGGCACTAGGATTTAGGCTCTAGGACGCGATATAAAATCGCTGCTACTTGTTCGGCGTTAAAACGCCTCCTACCAACTTGTAACTCGCAAACTTTACCCTTGTATGTCGCTAACTTTACTCTCGTATCTCGCTAACTTTACCCTCGAAACTCGCTAACTTTACTCTTGTAACTCGTATCTCGCTAACTTTAACCCAATCAAACAAGCATATTGTTTAACATCATTCCTGGCATTAAAAATACCATTGCAAAAGAAAATGATCCGGTGAGTGCAACTGCAATACAGCAGAATACCGTTTGCATTAAAAAGACGTTGGGTTTACCAGAGGCACTTTTTTGAAATGACACATAGGCAAGTAACAGTTTTTCTCTAATTTTTTGAAGGTAAGAACGCACTACTCTGATGATAGGCAAGCTGTACATTGCTAAAAAAGCAAATACAACTTCTATTCCACCAAAATGAAATAACAGTGCAATCTCAGGTGAGAACCAACCAACAATAGCTATCAAGCACCAAAATGCAGCTTTTTGATATTTATTTAGTTCGTGCCATTTGATCATCGTCTTCCTTGTATTTCCAATTATATTTAAATTAAGTGAGCAGCTGATTTATCTAATTTAGTTATATACGCTTTGAGCTCTGCAAGCTGAAGTTTTTCGCCTTGGTGAGCATTCATCGCTTTGGCAAAATAGCTGTTGGCTTGCTGCTGATCACCAGCATGCTCATAAATGAGTCCAATGCGAAGATAAGTAAAAGCAAGATTGTTAGGGCCTACCTCTGTTTGCAGCGTTTTAGCGCTATCAAGCTCAAGAATTCTTGAAAGTGCATTTAACGCATAGAGCGCACTATCGCTCGAACCTTTGATGTACTGAGAATGAGCAAGTTTTAGCTCTTTTTTAAGAAACTCAGCTGTAATTTCATTTGCGTTGGTAGGTACTGCTAACGAGACTAAAGCTGCTAAGGTTAAAACTTTAAACATATTAAACCTCCTTTTAAAATGTGTTTTACAGATTAATCAAACTCGATTAATTGGTCAAACTTTACTCTAGTATCTCTCTAAATTCTCTTTTAACGCGCTAAAGCACGACCTACATGAAAACGCGCGAAACAAGTTTCATGCCTACGATTGAAAGCATTAGGTACTGGGGTTTAGGCTCTAGGACGCGATGTAAAATCGCTGCTACTTGTTCGGCGTGGAAACGCCTCCTACAAACTTGTATCTCGCTAACTTTACCCTCGTATCTCGCTAACTTTACTCTCGTACCTCACTAACTTTACTCTCGTACCTCGCTAACTTTCCCCTTTAATCGGACTTAATCGCGACCAAAACCAATCAACTTTTTGCCATTTAAACCTTTTTTATGCCATTCGGTTTGCTCTTCGCAAAATATTTGCGCGTCTATTTCTTTACTTGGCTCTTCATTTAAACTGCCTGCAGGTACAAGTAGGTATTTACTGTCTTGTGATTCAAATGGCAACGCAGAGCCACAGGTTTTACAAAACGCCCTAGATAATGCACGGCCAGGGTAATTAAACCGCGTGATATGCTGTTGGCCTTTAACCCATTCGATAGCATCAGGTGAGGTAAACAAGTTTGCAGCGTGAGCAGTGCCGGTTAGTTTGCGGCATTGTTCGCAATGGCAGAAGAAAAAACGCCTAAAGTTATCAGCGACTTTAAAGCTGACTTCGCCGCAGCAGCATCCACCAGTAAGTGTTTTAGTCATATCTATCTCCTTATTCGCTAAGCTAAAAATTGATACCCTAAACGATGCGCTATTTAATAATTTTTGGCAATAAAAAAGGCCATGTTGCGTTTACAACATGGCCTTTTTGCATTGACACAACTTAGAAATCTAAGTTTGATAAAACTTCATCATCAACGTTATTAGACAAGGTCACTTTAAGTTTAGGGGTACGAGCCATTTCACGTTTAATCGCAAAATTAGCTTCTTCGTTACGCGCCCAACTACGACGAGCAATACCGTTGTTTACATCAAATAATAGCATAGATTTCAAACGACGCTCGGCAGCTTCACTACCATCTAGTAGCATACCAAAACCACCGTTGATCACTTCGCCCCAGCCTACACCGCCACCATTGTGAATAGATACCCAAGTAGCACCACGGAAACCATCACCAATTACATTGTGAATCGCCATGTCTGCTGTGAAGCGGCTACCATCATAGATGTTTGATGTTTCACGGAAAGGTGAATCAGTGCCACTTACATCATGGTGGTCACGCCCAAGTACAACCGGACCAATTTCGCCACGATTAATGGCATCATTAAAGGCTTTAGCGATTTCAGCGCGGCCTTGTGCATCTGCATAAAGAATACGAGCTTGCGAACCAACAACCAGTTTGTTTTGCTTCGCATCTTTGATCCACGTGATGTTGTCTTGCATTTGCTGTTGGATCTCTTCAGGCGAGTCCGCCATGATTTTATTTAAAACGTCTGCAGCAATCGCATCTGTTTTATCAAGATCTTCTGGTTTACCTGACGTACATACCCAGCGGAACGGGCCAAAACCGTAGTCAAAACACATTGGGCCAAGAATATCTTGTACGTACGATGGGTATTTAAAATCAATTCCGTTTTCAGCCATTACATCGCCACCAGCGCGTGATGCTTCTAGCAAGAACGCATTACCATAATCAAAGAAGTAAGTACCTTTTGCCGTGTGATTGTTAACAGCATCGGCGTGGCGCTTAAGCGTCGCTTGTACTTTTTCTTTAAATACTTCTGGCTCTTCACGAATTAAACGATTTGACTCTTCATAGCTGATATCAACCGGGTAGTAACCGCCTGACCAAGGGTTATGAAGTGAAGTTTGGTCTGAACCTAAGTGAATGAAAATATCTTCTGCTAAGAAGCTTTCCCATACATCAACCACGTTACCGATAAAAGCAATTGAAACCACTTCTTCATTTTGCTGGGCCGTACGTACACGCTCAACAAGCTCTGGCATGTTATCAATTAGCTCATCAACCCAACCTTGTTGATGACGCTTAATAGCCGCCTTAGGGTTAACCTCAGCACACACAGTAATACAATTAGCAATGTTACCCGCTTTAGGCTGCGCACCACTCATACCGCCTAAACCAGCAGTTAAGAAGATCTTACCTTTTGGTGATTCGCCTTTTTCGAGCACTTTACGGAATGCATTCATGACCGTAATGGTTGTACCGTGAACAATACCTTGCGGGCCAATGTACATAAATGAACCCGCAGTCATTTGACCGTATTGAGTTACACCTAGTGCATTGAATTTTTCCCAGTCATCCGGCTTTGAATAGTTCGGGATCATCATACCGTTTGTTACAACCACGCGCGGTGCTTCAACTGATGATGGGAATAATCCCATAGGGTGACCCGAGTACATGTGTAGCGTTTGGTCTTCTTCCATTTCGCTTAAGTACTTCATGGTTAATAAGTACTGCGCCCAGTTTTGGAATACCGCACCGTTACCACCGTAAGTGATTAGCTCTTCAGGGTGCTGTGCTACTGCTGGATCAAGGTTATTGTCGATCATTAACATGATAGCGGCAGCTTGTTCGCATTTAGCCGGGTAATCGCTAATTGAGCGCGCTTTAAGTTCATAGTTAGGCTTAAAGCGATACATGTAAATACGGCCAAATTGCTTAAGCTCAGCGGCAAATTCAGCGGCTAATTCTTTGTGCCATTCTTTAGGGAAATAACGCAATGCGTTACGAATAGCTAATTGCTTTTCGTCAGCCGATAAAATGTCTTTACGTTTTGGAGCACGGTTTGCATCACTTGGATACGGTTTTGGCTCTGGTAATACGCTTGGGATACCTTGCTTAATTTGTTCTTGAAAAGTCATTATTTGCTCCCTTAGTTAACTTTAAACGCTTGCGATTTAACAAGTTCTACCATGGCATCAATGTCTGGCTTAAGTAAGCGGTCTTCTTCTAGTTTGGTAACTTTGCTGCGAATTAGCGCAAAGTTTTCTTCAATGATGTCTGAACACTTGTTAGGACGTCTAAATTCGATTGCTTGCGCTGCATACATCAGCTCAATAGCAAAGATTTTATCAAGGTTACCTAAAATCTGGTTTAACTTACGACCAGAGATACTACCCATAGATACGTGATCTTCTTGGCCCATTGATGTTGGTACGCTGTCTGCTGATGGCGGGAAACACAATGATTTATTTTCTGTTACCAGTGCAGCAGTCACATATTGCGGGATCATCATGCCAGAGTTTAAGCCACCCGATGTCGTTAACAAGCGTGGTAAGCCGTGTAAGCCCTCAAGCAATAAGTAACAACGACGATCAGCAATGTTACCAAGCTCTGCCGCTGCGATTGATGCGTAATCTAAAACCATAGCAAGTGGCTGGCCGTGGAAACCACCTCCTGAAATAGCTTCTTCTTCGCTGATCACAATTGGGTTATCTGTTACAGAATTCATTTCTGTTTCAGCAAGCTCTTTTAAATGGTAGTACGCGTTACGTGATGCACCATGAACTTGTGGAATACAACGTAGTGAATAAGGGTCTTGTACACGGTCACAATCAGTATGTGAAGCCATGTTTTCAGAACCAGCAAAAAAGCTACGCATACGCGCTGCAACTTCAACGTTACCTTTAAAAGCACGAATTGCGTGTAACTCTTCACGGAACGGCGATTCGCTACCTTGCATACCTTCAATACTCATAGCACCTGCGATATCTGCAAGGTCTAATAAGTAACGCATTTTAGTAAGTGCAGTAATGGCATGCGATAAAATAAACTGAGTACCGTTAATTAACGCTAGGCCTTCTTTAGCATGTAATTCTAAAGGCGCTAAACCGTGCTCTTTTAATACCTCTGCTGCTGGTTTGATTGTGTCGTTTACCCAAAACTCACCTTCACCTAAAAGAGGTAAGAATAAGTGCGATAACGGTGCTAAGTCGCCCGATGCGCCAACTGAGCCTTGCTCTGGTACAACAGGGATAATATCAAGTTCAATAAACTTAAGCATACGCTCAACTACGGTTAAACGAATACCCGAAAAACCTTGGCTTAATGCATGTACTTTGGTGATCAGCATTAGCTTTGAAATAGGTTTAGCGATTGGCTCACCCACACCAACAGCGTGTGTGATCAATAAGTTCTTTTGTAATAAGTTAGTTTCTTCTGGAGAAATTTGTGTATCACACAATGGACCAAAGCCCGTATTGATACCATAAATGGCTTTATCTGAGGCAGCCATTTTGTCTACGTTTTGGCGGCTTTTATTAATTTTATCAATTGCTTCTTGGCAAAGCTCTGCCTGTAACGTACCGGCTGCAATAGCATTAACGCTGTCTAACGTTAATTGGTCAACACCATACTTAAATGTCATTTATAACTCCTAAAGAACAGGATTAAGTTTTATTTAGATGGAGTCTAGCTTGCTCTAGTTGTTTTACAAATGCATAATTATCGTTATTCATTCCAGATTTATCGAACTAAAAGAAAAGCTATGCAAGTTCATGACGTAGACCTGCGCTTATTGCGCGTTTTTGTAGCAATTGTTGAGTGTGGCGGGCTTTCAGCAGCTGAGTCACGTTTGAATATTGGCCGCTCCACCATCAGTGCGCATTTATCAGATTTAGAAGTAAGGCTTGGTATTAAATTATGTAAACGTGGCCGCAGTGGTTTTGAAATTACAGACGCTGGCGCCATCACTTATCAGGCATCGATTGAACTGCTTCAGCAATGCGAAGCCTTTGCTAATACCGTAGCCAGCTCTAAAAACGAGTTATCGGGACGTTTAAGTATTGCCATGATAGATACCATGGTCAGCGACCCACGCTGTGCCATTCCCCGCGCGATAGCAAGATTAAAAGGCAAAGGTAAAAACATTCAGTTTGATATTAATGTGTGCGAGGCACGAGAGGTAGAAACCGCAGTAGCCAATGGCCGCTCGTTAGTTGGGATTGGTGTTAGCCGCCATCATATTCGCGGATTAAATTACACCGCCTTACACAACGAAACTAACTTTTTGTATTGCGCAGTCGGTCACCCATTATTTGAGTGTGATGACAAACAAATAAATGAGCTCATTAAAGAAGCCGAAGTCATTACCAGTAACTACATGCGCGATAAAGAAAGCCGAAACGACGGTTTAAACTATCAAAATAGTGCTGTTGCTTATCACGATGAAGGTATTGCACATTTAATTTTATCGGGTGAGTTTATTGGTTATTTACCCGACCACTACGCACAGTTCTGGGTTGATAAAGGTATTTTTAAAGCTATTCAACCGAGTAAATATCACTACGATATTCCTGTGGTATTGATCACCTCAAAAACAAATGCCAGTTCGCCTTTAGCAAATGCCATGATTGATGAAATTAAGCGTTGTTATGCGGTTTAGTTTTATTGTTTAAAGCTTTTTGCTCTTTAATTAGCACGAGGCTAAAGGCGATCAAAGCAATGTTTGTAGTCACAGGATTAAACGCTTCTATTAAAAGTGCTGGTTGTAAAACAGCAACAAACAGCATTAGTCCAACTAAAGCGACTATATTGAGAATATTGATTAACATTGAACGATAGAAAATAAAAAACAGCACGGCAAATATAATTTCACCTATGCCAGCTGCTCGAGTAATGAGCGTTGAGATTTCAGCATTAAAACCAAAACTTGCCGTCATTTGTTGTTCTAAGGGGGCAACATGAATAAGTTTTGGCATCAGCCCATGATAAAACCAACTAAAGCTGATAATAAATCGAGCGATTTGAATCGTAGTAAAATGCTTCATTGGTAAGTTTACTTTGTGTGCTCTGTTATTCAGAGCACACAGTATAGCTTATAAGCTAGTAGGTTGACCGAAACGGTTCTCAGCTTCATCACCTGCTAAAAAGCCATTTTCGATTAACGCCCAGATAGGACCAATTAATGGCACAAAACCAATTAATACCCACCAACCTGATTTATTACGGTCGTGCCAGCGTTTCACTTGAATCGCAAGCGAAATCCATATTAGCGGAATATAAAGAATAAGCATGATTACAGAAATAGCTGACTCATTACCACCTGTTAATAATGCTACTAAAAACATAAGAACAAATGAGGCTAAGATCATACCTAATACTGAATACCAATAAGTCTTACGAGGAATGCGTCCCTTAAAAGAAAACAAAATTTCTTTGATGCTTAAAGTGGTTGTTTCAGTTGATGCTGAAGCAAGGTTTGATTCTGGGGCTTGATATACGTTTTCTGACACTGTCATTTCCTTTGATATGTGTTGTAGCAAACCAAATTAATCTAGTCTGCTGATTCATGTTGTTAATAGTGCTGAATTAAGCATGAATAAGATAACACAAAATGATTGGATTTGGGTACTAAGAAATTAAGCAAGCAACTAACCACCGCTCCATTTTTGTTTTAACGAAGCAACTTCATTTACCGCTTTTATATTTGAATTGTTTAACTGTTGATAATTTGTATGTTTTACAAACTTTGGGCCGAGCCAACCATCTTCATGTGTAAAAGCCATTGACCAAGCAAAGTTTTTTGGGAAAACATGAAAGTCTTGGCGATGCAAGTTTCCTCGTGGTTTTTTATTTGTGACAAAGATACTATCTTCGCCTGGTTTAAAATAGTCAGGCATGATGTAGTAGTTTAGTGCCTGATGAGAGCTAAAGTCAGTCAATGCTTCATCATTGCTTGTAAACTCTTTGAGCTCATCCCACAGATAGCTTTTCCCTTTAACAAATTCGGAAAATGATGTTAGATGCGGACAAAATAATTTTAACCATTGAAATGCGACTTTAGCGGCATCATCTCCGTGAAGCTCTGATTTGATATCTAAATTTTCCATTCGCATAGCGTGTCCTTAACTTTTTGCAAAGGGGTCTGAAAGTAACTCTGCTTTAAAATAACTTATCGCATCTTCAACATCAGAGAATTTTTTTTGCTGAAACTTCACCCCTCGTTCGAAATAAAAGACCTCAATATGACTCTTTGCGTCGTAAATACAATGCCCTTCAATTCTTGGTAAAGTATCAATTGCATAGGCCTCTCTATGAATGCCTTTTTTTATTAAATACTGTTTTAGCTCAATAAGCTCCTGACGCATATTAGCATTCACTTTATTAATATTATTTAATAATTTAATGAGTTGTCATGGTAAAAGCAAGTAACCTAAAGACATAAAAAAAGCACCCTTGGGTGCTTTTAATTAACTCGGTTTTTGCCAATACTTAGCATATAAATTTGGGTAGGTTTGTTTTAAAAACTTAGCTTTATCTTTAAAACGTTTACCTTTTGGTTGCTCAAGGCCTGATGGCACAAAGGGTAATTCGTCATCATTACGTTCTTCGTAAAGCATACCGGCAATTAAATCGTACTCATCTAAATACGGGTAAGGCTGTTCGTTTAAATGATAAACTGGCGTACACTCGGCAATTGAGTCCGGGTTTTCAAGCGCCTTTAAAAAAGCCTGTTCACCACGTGAAATAAGCCAACATAAAAACTCAGAAAAACCATAATCATCGTTACAACCGGCCATTACATAAGCGGCACCAAATAAGTCCCAGGTATAGGCTTTGCGCATACGTAGGTTAAACTGCTTATCAAATTCCATCAGCTGCTGGTCAGATAAATCAGTCAGCTTTGCTTTTAATGCATTACAAACAGACTCAGGCTCGGCAGTTTTATCTTCGGCGGTCACGAGTTGCCAAAATTCACTTTCGCTTAAAACACTCATGATAAAATCTCTTTCACGCGCCCTACTTGACCATCATCAAGCTGAACTTTAATACCATGCGGGTGATTTGGGGATTTAGTTAAAATACGTGACACCACACCTTGAGTTAACTGACCTGTTCGTTGATCTTGTTTTAAAACAATGTTGACTTCGCAGCCAATTGAAATTTGTGAACGCGTAGGCACTGCCATTGCTATATCTCTTTCAATAATTTTTGCCGATTATAGCCATTTGCAGCTGGCTTACCAAATTAAACCTGTTTGATTGGGCTGTTTTTAAGCAGCTCCTTTGGCAATATCTCATTTAAACGGTTAGTGATTGCTTCAGCTTTGCCTTTTATTTGAAAGTCATAACCTTGGCCGTTGCCATCTAATATGACGGCTAAATAGTTATCAGCAACTTTCAGTTGCGTAATACGGCTTAATTCAAGAGTTGCTTCTTTATCGCCATAATAAACCTGCTTAACCGTTAAGCTCGAGCCTGTTGCCGTGAGTGTTTTACTAAGGGCTGTTTTGGCTGCAAACTTTTCTGTTGAACGATAAGCCTGCACCATAAAACCGATAGCAAATATAAAACCGGTAAAACTTGAAATAGGTAATGAGTCTGATTGCAAGCTGTACACACCTATACAAATAAATAACATTGCAAGGGCTAGATTTAATCTAACCATCTGTTTAGGGGTTAAATTTACGTACATTATTATTCCTTTAAAAACGCAATTGCTTTTGCATTGATAGCGAAATCTATAGCGCTCAATTCTTTGATAATTAAACTGGAAATTAACTGGGTTTGCTCAGCGGTTATCGGCTGCTCTTTACAATAACAACTTACTTTTAGTGATTGCGGTAGCTTTTTTAGGTCAGCAGTATGCGTTAACCATGAAAATTCGTGTACGTGCTCTTTTGCTTGTTCGCACGCTTGCGTTAATGCAACTCGAATAGCCTTATCTAGACGTTTTTCAGTTTTAGTCATGTTCTGCTTGTTGTTTTTTAAATTCTTCGTAGCTATCTTGCTGGCGCTTTACACACTCATTGTACTCTTTATCTGCCATATGATTGCATTCACTTAAGCGCGCCGATTGAATTTCATGATAACGGGCATCTGAGCTACAAGCTGATAAAAGTATTGCAAGGGTCGCAATCACGGCCAATTTTAAGGCATTTAAAAACATTAAATTTCCTTTATGTAGTTATACATTGGTGCTGCGTTTTCCTGTATATTGCGTGGGTTTAAATATTATTACCAAAGGGTTCTATATGATGTTGTCGCAGTTACAACAGCTGTTTCAGCGTATCGATAAAAGTAAAATTTTTCAATCATTTGTTATTGCTGTCATTGTTATTTCAGCGCTAACAGTGGGTGCACATACCTACTCTTTACATCCAACTGCTGAGCTTGCCTTACATTGGATGGACTTAGGTATCACGGTTTTCTTTTTAGTTGAACTGGTGATCCGCTTTATCGCCAGTCGTGGTTTTAAAGACTTTTTCACCAAAGGCTGGAATATCTTCGATTTTATAATCGTGGTGGGAAGCCTTTACCCTGCAGCTGGCTCTACGATTTTTATCGCTCGATTACTGCGTATTTTCCGCGTGTTGCGACTTGTATCTATGATCCCAGAGCTCAGACTGCTGGTTAACTCACTTTTAAAAGCCATTCCACAAATGGGCTATATTGCCCTGCTCATGTTCGTGATCTTCTATATTTATGCCGCCATGGGTAGCATGCTGTTTGCTGATATAAATCCAGTGCTGTGGGGTGATGTGTCTATTTCTATGCTCACCCTGTTCAGAATCGCCACGTTCGAAGATTGGACCGATGTTATGTATGAAACTATGGCTGTGTATGAACTCAGCTGGATTTTCTACCTAACGTTTATCTTCTTAACGGCCTTTGTATTTTTAAACATGATGGTTGGTGCAATTTTAGAAGTCATGTCTGAGGAGCATCGTAACGCCCGTGAAGAGCAAACATCTGATGCCGACATGCCTGCAACCAAAGGGCAAATTGCTCAGCTGCAAGCTGAAATGGCCGAACTAAAACAACTACTGAAAGAAAAGCAGTAAGGTTTTTAGTAAATAGCTTTTAGATAATAGGCGCTAAGATCTAGACCCTAGCGCCTTTTTTACCCTCGCTTTTCTACCTTCCATGGTGGGTTTAAGCGGTTTTCTCCGGCCCAATACAATTTAATTTTATTCCCTGATGGGTCTTTTAGAATTGCTTCCGTCCATAAATAACGTTGGGGGGTAGGCGGCTGTTCAAAGCTAATGCCTTTTTCAACAAGGCTTGCATAAAGCTCATCGAGCTGCTGATGTTCAAAATAAATGACCGCACTATTACTAAACTCTTCAGTTTCTAATGACAGCGAAAATGTGGCATCACCATCTGGGCATTGAAAGCGTGCGTAATGCGGGGTATCCACAATCTGAATCATTCCCAGAGTTAAGTAAAAAGCCACCGCTTCATTCATATCCTTTACAGGTAACGTCACCTGATTGAGATCCATTTGCTACTCCCCTGTAATGCTTTATTCGTGCTTCAGCATATCGCGTTCATTAAATTAAGCAAAAGATATGTTATGAGTTAGCGAGTCACAAGTTGCGAGAGTAAAGTTAGCAAGCTACAAGTTGAAAGTGTGTAGGAGGCGTTTCAACGCCGAACATTTATGGTTCACGGCAAAAGCCGTTCCTACATGAAAATGTTCAAGCTTTTGTCGCCATAAATGACGACTTACAAAGACTAGCCATTGGTAAAAACTAATTGAGATGGGTTGTCTGTTTGAATAAACAAGACTCTTGTCACTGTTGAACCTGATTCATCTTTTGATGTGTTTGTGAAAAGGTAGTTTTCATCAAAAGTACTCAACTTATCAAGATCAAAATCAGAGTTAGCCTCATGGTGAAATGACATAGCACAGACTTTACCTCTACAAGCAAAGTCTTCAGCATAAACGTCGTTTGTGCGAATTTGACTCAACATCTCGAGCAGCTTAACTTCTCTTACTATTGAATTATCGTTTTCTTCTGCACCTCGTACATTATTCAAAAAGTCATGAAATTCAGGAATTGTGATTGCGCCAAATACGCTTTGCTGTTTAATTTGCCCATTATCAGTAATGAATGAATTGGTAACAGATTCTGATGATGAAAAATGTCTATCAGCTAAATTCGTTTGTTGACCTTGCTCTTCACTCACCTTATTACCTTCAGGCTCTGAACTGGCTAATTGTTTAACTTGAATAGTGCTTTGATGTATATCTTTGTTATTCGTCGAGATCACTTCTTTATTAGAATCACTATTAACTTGGCTCTCTATTACGGTAGCCGTCACCTCACTATTGTTGCTCGATGAAGTAACCAAATAAGTTATTAGCGAACTGATAGCAATCAAAATTAAAACTGTGAATCCATTTAGTTTAACCATTAAAAATCCTTTTATTTTTGAAGCTTAATCCATTGAAGATAAAATAGATTAATTTGTATGACAAGTAATAAATTTTTAGTTTTTAAGATACGAGAGTAAAGTTAGCGAGTTACAAGGGGAAAGTTTCTAGGAGGCGTTTCAACTCCGAACAAGTAGCAGCAATTTTATATCGCGTCCTAGAGCCTGAATCCTAGCGCCTAATGTTTTCTTTCGTAGGCGTGAAACTTGTTTCGCGCGTTTGTAGGTCGTGCTTTAGCGCGATTGAGGGGAAAGTTAGCAAGCTACAAGGTGAAAGTTTCTTGGATACGTTTCAACGCCGAACAAGTAGCAGCAATTTTATATCGCGTCCTAGAGCCTGAATCCTAGCGCCTAATGTTTTCTTTCGTAAGCGTGAAACTTGTTTCGCACGTTTGTAGGTCGTGTTTTAGCGCGATTGAGGGGAAAGTTACAAGTTACAAGTTACAAGTTACAAGTTACAAGAGTAAAGTTTCTAGGAGACGTTTCAACGGCGAACATCTAAATTCACGGCTGCAGCCATTCCTACACGAGTTCCATGTGTAATATTGGAAATGGTTTACCCATATCATCTAAGGGTGAGCGAGAGGCAACTTTAAACCCCATATGCTGATAAAACCCCACTGCAAGTGGGTTTTGCTCATTAACATCCACTTTGTTGGCAGCTAATTGCTCAACCGCAAAGTTAAGTAGGGCTTTACCTATGCCCTTACCTCTTGCGGCATCTAAAATGAACAACATTTCTATTTTGCACTCATGTACGCCAATAAAGCCTAAAATTGCCTGATGCTCATCCTTAATGCACTTTAAAGTCACATTAGGAAACGCCTGCTCAATGATAATTGGCTTAAAAAAGGCTATATCGTCTTCTGTTATAAAATCATGAGTTGCTCGAACTGAGTTTTCCCATACAGCGAGTAGCTCTGGATAATCTTCAGCGGTCACATTGTCTACTTTCATTGTTTTCCATTTTGTTCTATAGCGATTGCCGGTTACATACTAATGTGTAACAGCAAAATAAGTCTAGAGCGTTTGCGCATTGTCATTACCAACTAAAGCATTTTGTAAATCCTGCAAAGACAATGACTTATAAAAATACCAACCTTGTATTTGGTAATCCTCGTTATGACTCTCGATAAAATTGTACTCGTCCTCAGTTTCAACCCCTTCAAAGATAACAGTTCGGTTCAGCTCTGAGACTAATGACATTATCGCCAAAATCATTTTTTGCTTAACACCATCTGTAATTGATTGGGTAAATACCTTATCTATCTTGATTACATCAAAGTTGATTTCTGTAAGCCACACAAGGTTAGATACCCCTGTTCCAAAATCATCGAGCGCTATTTTAAAGCCATATTTTTTAGCCTTTAAAGCGAAGCAAGCTAATAACGTTAAAGGCAGGCCTATGCGCTCTGTTATTTCTATCTTTACTTGCTCATTCCTTAGCTCATACTTACTACAAAGCTGATGTAAATAATCTAAAAACTCAGGGTTTTCAATTTCATATGCATTAACATTAATTGCGACAGAAAAACCATGATCGGTTTTCATAATTGGTGCTAATTCTTTAAGGGCCTTCATCGCGCATTCATAGGCCAACATAGGATACAAAGATAACTGCTCAGCAACACCTAAAAATAGTTCCGGTGAAACCTGGCCATGTATTTCGTCTTTCCACCGGACTAAACTCTCAACACCAATTATTTTGTTAGTTTTAACATCTATGATTGGTTGATACTCAAGATACAACTGCGCATTCTTGATTGCACTTCGAAGTCTGAATTCCATGGAGTTTTGCTTATCAAAATATGAGCTCAAAGAATACGCTATTAAAAAGCTAATTAAACCAAGCATACATATGATCAATACAGATATGTACAAAGGGAAATACAAAATGCCTGGGCGATTATTCTCAGTGACAACACAATAAGAAAATTGTGTACTACACGTTTCTACCTGTTGCGTTGGCAAAAATGTTTTGCTGTTAAATTGATATTGGCTTTCATAGTGATGGAAAACATACTCTTTATTTTTAGAAATAATTTTAAATGAAAAGTGCTTGTTTAATTCATCAATATGTTTAAAAGGCTTGTTTACAGTGAATGCGATGATATCGTCACGTTTAGTGACGTCATACTTTGTTTCTACCGGAAAAACACCTGCAACCTCTGCTGCAAAATCATACCCTGAAGATGAATTATATAATTGCTGAGTAAGTAAAGTTGTATTATCTAACTTACCCCAATTTGCAGTGCACTTAACCTTACCTTTTCTAATTAAACCTAGATCATGGACGTATTCATAATTGGCCAAGATCACCCGTAATTTATTAATGGTTTGAGTGTTACATTGACGAAATGAGATCTGTGAAGCGGCATTTATTGCTGATGAGATATCTGCAGAGATATGCTCAGCCTTATTTAATAAAACGTTCGAAAATTGCTTTTGGTGTCTTACCTGAAAATAACTTACAGACACATGAAAAACGCAGGTTAGAAAGAACATTAATAAACAAACAATAAGTGGCAATTTGTTAAAGTTTGGTGTTCTTCCCTGCATAGCTCATTACTGTGTTGTTGGTTGCTGTTAAAACTTAATCATATTGTATTATCAAATCAAGTCCTAGAACCTAAAACGGGTAATTATTTTTTTGATAAATTGATCCAGCTCGTAAGTCTACATAAAAAAATAACAACAAAGTTTCAATAATGCCTCACTTACACTTTAAATTTACCCACTAAATCAGTCAGTGTATTCGATAACAGGTTTAGTTTCTCTCCATTGCCTCTTGCACTATCGGCAATTTCGCTTACATCATCAGCCGCATTTTTTATTTCAACAACATTGCGGTTAATGTCTTCGGCTACATGCTGTTGCTCTTCGGCTGCGGTGGCAATTTGTGTATTTAAATCGCTAATATTGACGATCGACGCGGTTATTTCGCTAAATTGTTGCTGTGCTGAATGAGCTAGATCAACCGTTTTGTTTGTACGGTTTAAGCTGGTTGTCATCTCTTTTGACACTTGATCAGACATTTTACGCAACGTATCTAACTGACTAGCTATTTCTTCTGTTGATTCTGAGGTTCTTTGTGATAGCGCACGCACCTCATCTGCAACAACCGCAAAACCTCGACCATGGTCGCCTGCCCTCGCCGCTTCAATTGCTGCATTTAAGGCTAACAAATTGGTTTGCTCTGCAATGCCTCTTATCACGCTTAAAATCGACATGATATTTTCGCTTTCAGCGTCGAGTTGGTTTATATCTTGAGTTGCTTTAGCTATCACCTCAGACAAAGACACAACACTATCAACCGTTTCAGATATAACACTTTGCCCAAGCTCAGAGGCCTGCTGTGTTTGCGATGCAAGTTCGGCTGCATTGGCACAACTAGCAGATACTTCATTAGCAGTCGCTGCCATTTCATTAATCGCTGTGGCCGCCATTTCAAGGGCTTGTTGTTGCTGTGATGTTGAGCCAGATAATTGCGCCGCCTGTGATGATGTTTGCGCTGAGGTATCACTTACATTTTGCGCACAATCATTAATTTGCGTGACTAAATCCGATATTAGATTCAAAAATAAGTTAAAGCTGTTAGCCAGTTTGGCCGTTTCATCACGTGTTTTAATCACTAAACGTTTAGTTAAATCACCACCACCTTGCGATATCTCGGTAAGACCATCACTTACTTCAACAATAGGTGCAGAAATTAATTTAGAAATATAGCTAGCAACTAAAATGAACACAGCAATCAAGATTGCACTGATGACTAAAATAGTAATCGTCATTGCGTTTGCAGCACTCATCACTTCAGATTTTTCAACTAAACCTATAAATTTCCAGCCTAGTTTTTGCGAGGTGTAAATATTCGCTAAGTAATCTTTGCCATTAATGTCAATTTCAAATTGCCCCTGATTATTATCAGCAAGTTGCTTGTATTTTCCGTTATTGACTTGTGCTAGCTGCTTAAACCTGTAATCAGCATTTTTAACGTCAACGAGTACGTTGCCACTATCTTCAATCAACATTAAATAACCAGTTTCACCAAGTTTAATGTTCGCAATAATATCGGTAAGGCCCTGCAAGGATACATCCATGCCCTGCACACCAATAAACTCTCCTGCTTGTTTAATCGCTTTAACAGTAGAAACAATTACCATGTCATCGGCTGCCCAATAATAGGCATTGGTTCTTACCGTTTTACCACCTGCTGCTTTGCCTGTTTCGTACCAAGGCCTTACTCTTGGATCATAATTCGCTGTAACTTCACCCTCTGGCCATTGAATATAACCGCCTTGCTCATTACCCATATAAATATATGCAAGTCCCGGGTGGGTGGCGCCAAAGTGATCAAACAAACTAAAGGCGTTTTGTTCGGTGTTACTACCACTTAAATGATCAAGCTTTTCTGCATTAGGTGACTGCATATGGGTTTTAACACCTTGCTTGGCATCTAAGATAGCGGCATGGGAAGCAAGGTAATCGACATTTTTTTCGATTTCGGCAAAAAACATACTAATACCATTATCGACTTGTCTCGCTTCTCTTTCACTAAGCTCGGCAAAACTATCGAGGGCTTGCTGTCTTGTTTGTGTAATTACAAGCACAGCAATGATGATGAGTGGCAGCGCAATGGCTGACGCAAAGGCGAGTTTTAATTTTTTTGAAATGTTCATAGCCAACTTCCAACTAAGCACTTAAGAAAATATAGTGAGGGCTTGGAAGTTCGGCAAATAATTAAGTGCTTATTTTTTCGGTGCAAAGTAGGTTAGGGTAAATAAAATCAATGAGTTTTACATACCTTCTTAAATTGCCTTATTTCTAAACTTACCTTCTCTAAATATGACATTTAGTTGACAGATACACGGAATGTACTAACTTTAGTTTTAGTAGTTAACATGCTTTTAACAAAGCAGTGCTTCATACTTTCCAACCAATTGGCAGCATTTGCGGGATGCAAATTAGCTGCCTATTCCTACTTCATGTTTAAGCATATAGCTAAGTAAGGCTTGGGCATCCGGGTGTTTATCTGATTTTAACCCTGTTACAACACCTTGTTGATCCGCTGCCGATTTATGCTGGCCTAACTTTTCTTTTCCCTGAATTGAATCAAGTTCGATTTTAATACCCTCTATGCCACGAAGTAACTTGGCTTGATAATCAGCTGGCAACAAACTGGTATCGTTTAAAATACTTGGCTCGTATTGGCGAATCAGCTCATCTAGGCAAGCTAAGGTGTGGTCATCATCGAGGTATTCTACTTTGCCCTTGGCATGCACCGCAGCGTAGTTCCAAGTTGATACAGCTGGCTTCTCGCTATACCAAGTAGGAGATATATAACTATGAGGGCCATTAAAAACCACTAATACACGAGTATCTTGCAAGCTTTTGCCATGACGGTTAGCCCGTGACACATGACCATATAAGGTACCAAACTCGCCCTCATGGGGCTTATAAACTAAAGGTAAATGAGTTGCCTCAAACTCACTATCAACCATCAGTGCAAAGCTGTAGGTTTTAATGAACTGCGACACTCGCTCTGGTGTCATTTTCCATTTATTAGGGGTGTGCATTACTTTCCTTTAGTGCTAAAAAAGGCCAGCAAAATGCTAGCCTTAATATTGAGTTGTGTGATTATTGTTGGCCATCAACAATAATGCGTAACATGCGACGAAGTGGCTCAGCTGCACCCCATAACAGTTGATCACCAACCGTAAACGCACTGATATACTCTGGGCCCATCGCTAATTTACGAATACGACCTACCGGAATAGACAGCGTGCCAGTTACTTTTACAGGTGTTAAGTCTGTAGCAGTAATATCACGATCATTTGGGATCACTTTTACCCACTCATTGTGAGAAGCTAGAATTTCTTCAATTTTCTCAACGCTAATGTCTTTGCGCAGCTTAATTGTCATTGCTTGTGAGTGACAACGCATTGCGCCAATGCGAACACATAAGCCATCAACGGGTACTGGTTGCTCGCTGCTACCTAAAATTTTGTTTGCTTCAACTTGCGCTTTCCACTCTTCTTTACTTTGACCGCTTGGCATTGGTACATCAATCCAAGGGATAAGGCTACCAGCTAGAGGCACACCAAACTGGTCTTGTGGTAAATCGCTTGAGGCAATTTTTTCGGTGACTAACTTATCAATCTCAAGAATCGCAGCATTTGGATCTGCAAGCTTGTCTGCCACTGTTTCGTGAATTGCACCCATTTGCGCAATTAACTCTTTCATGTTTCGTGCGCCTGCACCAGAAGCCGCTTGATATGTCATTGGGCTTACCCACTCAATCAAGTCTTGTTCAAATAAGCCGCCTAGGGCTAATAGCATAAGTGATACGGTACAGTTACCGCCCACATAGGTTTTAACACCTTGCTCTAGACCCGCACTGATAACGTCTTTGTTTACTGGGTCTAGCACAATAATACTGTCGTCACTCATACGCAGTGCCGATGCCGCATCAATCCAGTAACCTTGCCAACCTGATTCACGTAATTGCGGGTAAACGGCTTTGGTGTAGTCACCGCCTTGGCAAGTAACAATAATATCCATCTTAGCAAGCTCAGCGATATCATTGGCATCTAAAAGCGGTTTAGCAGGACCAGCAAGATCAGGGCCTAATTGACCGGTTTGTGAGGTGGTGAAAAAAGTCGTGTCGATATTAGAAAAATCATTTTCTTGCTGCATACGTTCTAATAACACAGAGCCAACCATGCCCCGCCAACCGACTAATCCTACTTTTTTCATTGTTTGTTCCACTGTTTGATTCATTCAAATTACCTAAACTGTTAAAAATTAAAGTCCATTGCGTGAGAATTTAATTTTTACAGAGATAATCTAGCATTGCGGCCTTAGCAAAACCAGCGCTAACCGAGTAACATCAAAATTTTTCATCATCGTTTATTTAAGTAATGTACAAGCGTCTGGTAGCACCATGTTTAGCGCGCCAGCATGCACTTCAAAACGCTGTTGTTTTGAGGTGATTGGCTCGCCATCTAAATTTATTGGCATTTCTGTTTGTGTTTGCCATTCAAGCCAAGGCACTTGAAAGCGTTTTACCCACTGTTGTGATGAATTAGGATAGTTACTTAGCTCTTCGATAACCGCTGGTACATCTGAAATTGCAAATGATGTAAACGCCACTAAATCAACCAAGCCATCATTTATGTACGCATGGGGCGCAAGGGGCTGACCACCACCCGCTTGGCGTCCATTACACACGGCAGCGGCAATAATATCGCCCGAAGTTCGTTCACCATCAGGCAGCGTTAACTCGCCACTGTAAGGTACAAAACTTAGTGCTTGTACAAGCCCAGCCAAGGTATACGCGCCACCACCGAGTAAGTTTTTCAGTGCAGGCGGTGTGGTTGCGGTAATTTTTGCCCCAAAGCCAGCACTGGCTACATTCACAAAATAGCGCTTATCAACCTCTACCGTATCAATTGCATGCGGCTGCCCCTGTGCGGCAAGTTTCAGTGCTGGCAAGTACCCATGAGGAATATTAGCGGCTGTAGCAAAATCATTTGCTGTGCCCATAGGTAAAATAGCAAGCTCTAAACGTTGTGACTTTTCCAGTTTCATTAATGCATTAACGGCTTCATTAACAGTGCCATCACCACCAGCTACGACAACACGTTTTACACCCTCTGCCACGGCTTCATTAATAAAGCGCTCAATGTCACCGCCTTCATAAGTAACACGCACCGCAAGTGGCTGACGAGTTCGAAATTGACCGATGGCATCACGAAGCTGCTCATCAGCCGCTTTTTTACCATTTATAATTAACCGTAAGTCCATTTTTAATCCCTGTTTAAACACGTTGAACTACCATAACACGCAATGGTTTAATATACCCAAACTACCTCAAGATGCGAGTTTCAGTTGGAATTAAAAGCGATTTAGGCAAGGCATTGATTGCAAGTAATAGTGGTTCTATTGTTAAAATCAATAACGCAGTATAAATCGCTTTTAAACCAACCCTTTGGGCGCTTCACAGGCACTTACTCTCATCGTTGTTACTTCTTAAAAGGGACTGCCATTCTTGCAAAGTAACGCCTTGATATTAAGCACCTGTGAAACGCTGAATTCTGCATCTTGAGGTGGTTTGGGTATAGAAACAAAAAAGCCCTGCTAGTGCAGGGCTAAATCAACGTTAGGATTTATTATTGTATCCTTCCTTGGGGAGTTTAATTAAAACTCGTAGCTGAAGCCTAAGCTAAACTTAGTGCCTTCTTCTTTCTTCCAAAGCGATAAACCTTCTTGTTCAATTTCTTTATCTTGACCAAGGATGTTTTCAATTTTGAACTTAACTTTTGTGTTGAAGTTCGGGAAGTAAGAATAAACTAAATCAAGCGAATGGAATGGCTTCTCTTCAGCATCTTCATTACCGCGAGTACCCGGTACAATAATACGTGGACCAAACACGTTATATACAAGTGATGTCGAATGGAAACCATCAGCAGAGTCATAACCCATCTGTAAGTTTGCTACCCACTCAGAGTGACCCACTAAACGGCGCTCATCGTTAGTAACAATGTTAGACACTGTATCTGCATCAAGTGCATCTTTTAATTGCTGCTCAAACAACGAATCAACGCCGTCAGAATCATCGATACCTAGTTTCACAGTTGAATCAGATAGCGTAACGTTACCCGACAAGAACACACTCGACCAATCTGCACTGATAAAGCTAAAGTCAGTCAAGAAATCAACTTCAATACCCGTTAACTCACCTGATTCAGCGTTTGCAGTTAATAACTGTGGCGCAGCACCACCTACACCTGCAAGCTCTACCATTTCAATAGGGTTTGTAATGTCTTTGTAGAACAATGCAACTGATAGGTTATTACCCGATGCCATATACCATTCAAAACGGAAGTCAGCATTTTTCAGTTTTGAACTTTGTAGTGTCGGTGAACCACGAACTAGGAACTCTGTTAATGGGTCAACGAAGAACGTTGAACTTACATCACGCATATCAGGGCGAATCGTTGTTTCGCTTAAATTTAAACGAAATTGCATTTCTTCATCCATGATATAAGTCACAGCTAAAGAAGGATAAAAATCGTCTTCTTTAATTGCTACTTCAGCGAGTTCATCCGTTGTTGCATCAAATAAGTTACTATGCGCCTTAAATGGTACTGATACTTGGGCAAAATCTTCCCAACGAACACCACCGGTAATACGCCACGTGTTGTCTAGGAAATAATCAGCCATAAAGTAATATGCATCTAACTTATGGGCTGCACTGTATTTATCGCCGTCTGTTGTTCTGTCATCAAAAATGCCAGAACCCGTTGAACTTGCATAGAAAGCATCATTATTGATGTTGTCGTAAGCAAAAATCTCATCTAAACGTGAACCAAATGAATAATCATCTGAAATACCGCGGTGTGTAATCCCAAATGTAGTATTGTTTGCTATACGGGTTTTCTCTGAGAAATCGCCACCCACTTTTAGCTCAAGCTCATAGCCTTCACCATAAAATGGCATACCCATGTTCCAACCCCAGGTATCAACTTCGTCATGAAGCACTTGGAATTCACGTGTTACGTTAGTTGCTGAAACGTCTTGTAATTGCTCAGAAACAAACACACCATCGTCGTAGTTACGTTGGAAAACAGCGTCTACACCACCTGGTGCATCACGGTTTGCACGGCTTGTACCGGCGTACCAATCAACAAACAAGTTGTTAAAGTCGATAAAGTTGTGTGTACCTTTTAATTGGCTAGAGAACATTTCACGCTCTTCATACACAACATCAACACGGCGAAGATCACGTACACCTTCTTCCGTTTCGTTAGCATCATAGAAATTACGATTACGAACACGGTCACGCATGTCATGCAGGGCAATATTAGTCAGTTCAATTTTATGGTTTGAATTAAACTCATAACCAATATTGAAGGTACCACTCCAACGCACATTTTGTTCAGTCGATGTACCATCGTAATACTGAGCAAAACACTTGTCTTCACACCCTAAGCTGCCGAGGTTTGTACCACTTTTTTCTTGTGCTACTTCCCACTCATTTTCGTAAGAAACCGCAGCTAACACACCAAATGTACCCATTTCACTTTCAAAGCGATCGCCTAGCGAAACTGAAAAGCTCATTTCAGGATCAACGTCTTTTTCAGTTGCTGAAATGTTCCAATCAAGAGCCGACATCAATGCTTGGCGTTCAGCCAGTGTTGTGTTGATATCGCCTTCAAGGCCCGCACCATAAAAGGCATCGATGAACTCACTTGGTAACGCACGAGTACCATCATCACGCCCCATCCAGTCATCATCACCACCTTCATAGAAGTAGCCTGTATCACTGTTATTGGTGTTATAAGAAGTACCAATATCGACTTTAAATAAAAAATCAGTCGGAATTGATTTGGTTCTAATATTTACGTTACCACCACCAAAATGCGCAGGCATATCGGGTGAAAACGATTTTTGAACACTTAAACTTTCAATAATATCTGATGGAAATAAGTCAAGCGGTACAACTGAGCGAGTTGGATCTGGACTTGGTACATACATGCTATTAAGCTGAGTACTCGAATATCGCTCACCTAAACCACGAACATAAATGAACTTGCCATCAACAAGTGTCAAACCTGTTACACGACGAAGTGCCGATGCAGCATCGCCATCACCAGTACGAGAGATTTGCTCTGCACCCATGATATCGGCAACGAAAGCTTGATTTTGACGCTCTTGAAGAACCGCGCCGGCACTCCCTTTTAAACGCTGTCCTACAGCAACCACTTCTTCAATTTCTTGTGCTTCATCCGCTGCATAGGCAGTATTCACTGATAAGCCAACTAATGCTGCAAGCACTGCGTGGTTTATCTTTGAACGCACAAGTTTAGAGGGGGTAAAAGATTTCATTATTATACTCCGAAAACAAAACTAGAAGCTGGCCGGGGTTGCCCCCGACCATGGATTAGAAGGGCTTAGTTAAGACCTACTTTTACCCAACCTGCTGTCCAGTCTGTTTGCGCATCCATTGCACCGATGTAATCTACTTGGTCGAAGAAGCTATTTAGGCTTGAAGCATCGAAACCGCTACCAAGTAGTGCTGATTCAGCACTTGGTTGATAACCGTTGTCGCTTAGACCTAACATTGCTGCGTCCATGATAGAGTTACCTTCTTGGCCTTCGAACCAAGATTGAACATTACCCGTTCCAATTGCTTGGCTTGAGAAGTTGTTATCTGTTGCACATGCAACTACTGAGTGGCTGATAGTAAGTGAACCATCTTCAGCGCGAGGTGCTGAATCTGCGCCAACTCGTAAGCAGTTTTTATAACCTTCGCCACCTGTTACTACTACGTTTTTCAGCATACCTGCAGTACCTGCACGTAAACGGATACCGTTTACACCATCTGCACCGATGATAGTTACGTTAGAGATAGTAGGAGTTGTTAAAGGTGATGCATCTGAATCAAACTCTGAGTTATCAGCTTCAATTGCATTGTCACCTTCAGATGAAGACTGCTTGATTAATACGTATTGTGCATTACCAGTCCAACCGAATGACCAATCTAGCGAGTCATCACCAATGTTTGTTAGTACTAAGTGGCTGATGCTTGCAGTACCACCGAAGAACTCAACACCGTCATCAAGGTTTTCGTGAACGTGGATATAATCAAGTTCAGTTTGGCTACCAACACCTGCAAGTGAAATACCGTTAAGCTCATCACCGTTACCAAGTGTTTTACCAGCTTGTTTTACAACAACATACTTAAGTGTACCTGAGTTATCTTCTGGTTGATTACCACCGAATTGACCAGCATCACCTTCTGCAGCAACACCACAGTTTGCTAGTTCATCAGCCGTTGTTTCACCCACTTGGTCACCACAAGAGTTAGCTGGTGCGTTACCAAGAAGCACTACACCACCCCATTGACCAATGCCTGTTTCAGCACCTGTCATATCTTGGATAGATGTCATAACGATTGGTTGAGTTGCAGTACCTACCGCTTCAATCTTCGAGTCACGACGAACAACTAAGAAGTCATCACCGCTTTCACCGATTAGCGTTGTACCAAATTGAACATAAAGCGTTGCACTATCTGTACGGTCACCACCCACTGCCGTGCGGCCTTTAAGGATCCAGTGAGCATCGTTAGTTAATGTCACGTCAGATGTGAAAACAACATCTTGTGCTAACTGATAAACTGGCTTATCGGTAATTTGTGGGAAGCTTGCAGAAACATCAGTTGCTAAACCTTGCTCCATTGCGTTTGTGATATCAGCAGGGAAGCTAGGGTTAACAGCAACTGTCCAACCTTCCATCCAGTTGTTGTCACCGTCAAATGCACCAATGTAGCTTGTTTTAGTGAAGAATGGGTCAAGGTCTGACGCATCAACACCTGCACCTAATAGCGGCGAGCTTGATTTAGGCGTGAAACCATCTGTAGCAAGGTTTAATGTCGCTGCAGTAAGTGTTTGGTTACCAGTTTGACCTTCGAACCAAGACTGAACATTACCAGAACCGATTGCTTCAGAACCGAAGTTATTGTCTGCACTACATGCTACCACTGAGTTCTCGATAGAAAGCTCACCAGACTCAGCATTTGCTACAGAGTCAGAACCTACACGTAAACAGTTTTTGTAACCTTCTGGGCCTGTCACGACCATGTTACGGATAACACCCGCAGTACCTGCACGAAGACGAACACCGTTTTTACCGTCAGCACCAACAATCGTTACGTTTGAAAGTAGTGGCTTAGTTAATGGTGTAGCGTTTGAATCGAATTCTGAGTTATCAGCTTCGATTGCATTGTCACCTTCAACAGATGATTGTTGGATATAAACGTTCTGTGCGCGACCTGTCCAACCAAATGACCAGTCAAACGCGTCATCACCAATATCAGTTAGTACAACGTTACGAACGTTGACAGTACCACCGAAGAACTCGATACCATCGTCAAGGTTTTGGTGAACCTGGATGTATTCCACTTTTGTTTGAGAACCAACACCCGCGAATGAAATACCATTTAGCTCATCGCCATTACCCAGTGTTTTACCTGCGTGTTTAACAACAACATAACGAACAACGCCCGAGTTGTCTTCTGCATCATCACCACCGAATTGACCTGCATCACCTTCAGCTGCAACACCACAGTTTGCTAGCTCTTCAGGTGTTGTTTCACCTTGTTGGTCACCACATGAGTTAGCCGGTGCATTACCAAGTAATACTAAACCACCCCATTGACCGATGCCTGTCTCTGCACCTGTCATATCTTGGATAGATGTCATAGTGATTGGTGCTGTTGCATTACCATTTGCGTTAATTTGTGAGCCACGACGAACAACTAAGAAGTCATCACCTGTTTCACCAATTAATGTAGTACCCGCTTGAACATATAATGTTGCGCTATCAGTACGGTCACCACCTACTGCTGTACGACCATTTAAGATCCAGTGAGCGTCATTTGTTAATGTTACATCTGCAGTGAAGGTTGTATCTTCAGCTAAGCGATACACTGGTTTGTCAGTAATTTGTGGGAATTCAGATGAAACGTCTGTCGCAAGACCTTGCGCCATTGCATTTTCGATATCAGTTGGGAAACCGCCATTGATAGCAACAGTCCAACCTTCCATCCAGTTATTTGTTGCGCTAAACGCACCGATTTGACCATTCGCTAATAATGGTGAACCTGCTAAAGGCATATAACCATTATCATCTAGCATTAAATCTGCTGGTGTAAGAGTTTGGTTACCGTCTTGGCCTTCAAACCATGCTTGTACAGTACCACCATTAATTGTTTCGCTACCGAAGTTATTAGCAGCTGTTTGACAAGCAACAATTGAGTTAGTGATAGTTAGAGAGCCATCTTCTGCACGAGGCACTGAATCAGAACCGACACGTAAACAGTTTTCATACGTTGCAGGGCCTGTAACGAAAACGTTTTTCAGCATACCTGCAGTACCTGCACGTAGGCGAATACCATTGTTACCTTCAGCACCCACGATTGTTACGTTTTCAATTGTAGGGTTAGTCAGTGGTGTAGCGTCTGAATCAAACTCTGAGTTATCCGCTTCAATCGCGTTGTCACCTAAGTTCGCAGCTTGTTGAATGTATACGTTTTTCGCCGTACCAGTCCAACCAAATGACCAATCTAGTGAGTCATCACCAATGCTTGTAAGTACCACGTTACTTACGTTTACTGTACCACCAAAGAACTCGATACCATCATCTAAGTTTTCGTGTACTTGAATGTAATCAACAGTCGTTGCAGAACCAACACCAGCAAATGAAATACCGTTTAATTCGTCACCATTACCCAGTGTTTTACCTGCATGTTTAACAACTAAGTATTTCAATGTACCAGAGTTATCATCTGCAACGTTACCACCAAATTGACCTGCATCACCTTCTGCAGCAACACCACAGTTTGCAAGTTCGTCTGCAGTTGCTTCGCCTTCTTGGTCACCACAAGAGTTTGCAGGTGCATTACCAAGCAGAACTAAACCACCCCACTGACCGATAGACGTTTCAACATTAGTTACATCTTGAATCGAAGTCATCGTGATTGGCTGGCTTACAGTACCTACTGATTCGATTTGTGAACCACGACGAACAACCAAGAAGTCGTCACCCGATTCACCAATTAATGTAGTACCTTGTTGGATATATAAAACAGCGTTATCAGCACGGTCATTACCTACAGCTGTACGACCATTTAAAATCCAGTGAGCATCGTTTGTTAGTGTTACATCAGCTGTGAATGTAGTGTCTGCTGATAAACGGTAAACTGGTTTATCTGTAATCGTTGGGAATTCTGAAGAAACATCTGTTGCTAAACCTTGTGTTAAAGCATTTTCGATGTCAGTTGGGAAACCAGTTGTTGCGTTTTGAGAATCATCACGACCTGATTGGTCGCCGCCGTTATCACCATTGTCACCACCATTATCGATGATGTTTGTGACGTTATCGCCTTCGTTGACAGTGGTGTCGCCTTCTTTAACGACTAAATCACCACCACAACCAGCTAAAGAAACTGCTGCAGCTACCAAACTAACTTTGAATAAGTCAGATAATTTCATTGTTCACTCCGTTAAGATAGATATTTAATTATTGTGTTAGCGCATAAACTCAAGTCACCAAAAAGCACTGGCACTTAATGCTTTTGGGTCACTTGAGTTTTAAACTGCGACTACCTTACGGGAGCTGTATGACAAACTAGTTACACTTTAATAAACATAAAATGACAATATTAATTATATAAAAAAGAGTGAGTTAGTTAACTTTAGGAACGGAAAAAAGCCGCCCGAAGGCAGCTTTGGTGTTGCGATTATAAATTAGTTCTTTTGTACGCTTACCTGTTGAATACGATTTAGAGTAAAGCGGTACGTAATGTTTCGGCGTGCACTTTTTCACGCTTCACATACTTGATCCATTGCTCAGCTAAACGCTGCGACTTTTTGTGTTTTTCCGCTTGTTCAAACGCTAAAATCGAGGCATCAAAGTTTTGTAAATTGTATTGCGCCATACCTAAGGCAACATATACATTTGATTCAAACTCTAAGCCGCCTTTATCTAGGGCTTTACGTGCTGCATCCGCTGCTTCTTCGTATTTTTCAAGGTTAATGCTTACCTCTGCAATACGTTGTTCGTACTGACCATGCGTTACTAAATCAGCGGCTTTTGCAAAGTAAGCAAGTGACTTTTCAGCTTCTTTTGCTTGTACCATTGCTTCTGCAACAAAGGCATAGTTTTTCGCTGATTTTTCAGCGACACCGTCTTGCATAGCTTTACTCATCACGTTCGCCGCTTTAAAAGCCAGGCCGTTGTATAAATACACTTGTGATAATTGACGTAAATCTGATTTAGATTTCATGAAACCTTGTTGGTATGCCGCTTCTAAAATCGCTAATTGCTTTTTCTCTGCGCCCGTTTCACCGTACATGCCGCCTAACTGAACCCAGTACTCTGGCTTGTTGTAAAGCTTAACTAAACGCTCAAGTACCTCGACCACTTTGTCAGACTGATTAAGTGAGTAGTACATTGCACGTTGTAAGATTAACCAGTTTTCTTTCGGCATCTCACCTTTGCTGTCGGCTTCTGCAATAGCTAAGTTAATGTTCTCAATGCCTTTTTGGTAATCTTTAAGCTGATAATACGCTTGAGATTTCAATACATAATAAGCATCTGTTTTAGGCTTGTCGTTAATCACATCCCACTGTGCTAAATATTTGATTACCTTTTCGTAATCGCTATTAGCCATGGCAAGTTGCGCTAAGCTAAAAGTGGTGCTTACACGTAATGTTTCAGGAATCGCATCTTCGTTTACTACTTTTTCAAACGACGCAATTGCTTTATCAAGGTCGTTTTCGTTGTAGTAAATAAAACCATAGAAATTATGCATCATGGCAATTTCATACGAGTTCATGCTCGAAGAGCGCTCTTGAATACTATCAAGAGCTTCTAGCCCTGCTTTTGCATCACCATCATCAGCCAGCTTTTGTGCTCGTGCTAATTGGCTATACACTTTTTCGCGCAGTGCAGGTACTCGTTTAGTTTTTTGTTCTTGTGCGTAAGCCGTTGCCAGTGTGACACCTGGTAACATGCTAACAACGCTTGGGACTACAAGGCTGCTTGTGAAAGCAGCCGCGCAAATCACGGCAACTTTTAAAGGTTTCATAATCGCATTCCTCTTTTCTAACCGTTAATTTGGAAAGAAATTTTGTTCTGTACGCCCGCTACTTCAACAGCTTCACCGTTAACAACGCGCGGTTTATATTTAAATTTAAGTGCTGCATCCATCGCAGCGCGGTCAAACAATGACTCTGGTTCAGCTTTAATAACTTTCGGGTTACGTACTGTGCCTTGCTTGGTTACTGTAAACTCAACAATCACATAGCCTTCGATCCCACGCGATAAAGCTCGGCGCGGATAAACAGGCGCTACTTTTACAATCGGTAAGTATTCACCGTCGCTTGATTCAAGGGCTAAGCCGCCAGCTAAGTTAACGTCGGCTTCAACACTGGCACCAAAGTCAAAATTGGCATTGCTCGCGTTAGGATCACTGTTTTGCATTTGAGGTGATTCCATTGGCGGAGGTGGCTCTTTTGGCGTTGGTGGCTTTTGCGGTTTACGTTCTTTCTTTTGCACTGTCTCTTCTTTTTTCAGACGAACAAAATCAAGTACGTTTCCTTTTACGGGCTCAGACATGGCCCCTTCACCACCGGTGATCAGTGCCTGCATGCCTAAAAACAGCATAACAGTCACGATACCAGCGATGATTAATGCAACTATATAACGCATCGCTCACATTCCTTATGATGCTTCTTGCGCAGCAATCGACACATCAAATGCGCCTGCAGCACGCGATGCATCCATTACTTTAATAAGTACATCGGTTGTGGCTTTCTTATCAGCTTGAATAACCACACTACCTTGTGGATTTTCAGCTTTTAAGCGCTCGATATTTGCTTGTACTGCACGAACATCTACTTGGCGTTTGTTGATCCAAATCTCACCTTTGTCAGAAATAGCAACTAAGATGTTGGCACGCTCTTTTTTCACTGCCGTTGCTGCTTCTGGGCGGTTTACATCAATACCGGCTTCTTTTACGAATGATGCTGTTACGATAAAGAAGATAAGCATGATGAAAACAACGTCTAGCATTGGCGTCATGTTGATTTCTTCAGCGTCGTCTTCTTGAAATAAGTTACCTAGTGGCGCTCTCATTGTTAGTCTCCTCGTGGGTGATACTCACATCACCCTAAAATTCGTTTAGTGGTCTAAGACCATGTTGTCTTCAAGTAATTGCACTTCGCGTTTTGCACGACGTTGTAAGAACGTTGATGCGAAAACCCCTGAAAGTGCACCCACCATGCCGGCCATTGTTGGGATAGTGGCTTTAGACACCCCTGATGCCATCGAACGTGCACTGCCTGTGCCTGTAATTGCCATTACATCAAATACTTCGATCATGCCGGTTACGGTACCTAACAGACCTAAAAGTGGACATAACGCAACCATTACGTTGATTAGCGCAAGGTTATTATTTAGTTGCATGCCAGCGCGTGAAATCATCGCTTGGCGAATTTGCTCTGCGTTCCAGCTGTTACGCTCTGCTCTATTGCTCCAAGTGCTTTTTACGTCTTTCTTGTAGCGTTTAAAGCCACCAAAGAAATACATAAAACGCTCAAGTATCAATAACCACATCGCGAAGATGAGGACCCCGATGACCAAGAGAACTTGGCCACCTGTGTCGAGGAAATCACGTAGAGCATTGATTGCATCAATCAATAGCACCATGATTTATGCTCCTTTCTCGCTTCGCTCTGCGATGATACCTGCGCTTTGCTCTTGTAAAATCAACAGCATATTTTTAGAACGCGTGTTAAGAAGTGTGTATAAGAATACTGTTGGGATAGCCACAACCAGACCAAGTACCGTTGTTACAAGTGCCTGAGAAATACCACCCGCCATTAGTTTAGGGTCACCTGTACCGAACAAGGTAATTGCTTGGAAGGTGTTAATCATACCGGTTACCGTACCTAGTAGACCAAGTAGTGGTGCTACTACAGAGATAATCTTAATTAGTGTCAGGTTACGAGTAATTTTTGGCATTTCACGAATGATAGCTTCACTTAATTTAAGCTCAAGCGTGTCGTACGCTACATCTGGGTACTGGTCTTTCACTTTCATTACGCGACCAAGTGGGTTGTCATCACGTGCCACTGTGTCTTTAAGCTGACGACGGATTTTGCTACCCATAATCATCAGAGATACAAAACGCTCAAGTGCAATTAGTAAAGCGATTAAGCCAACACCTAAGATGATGTAACCAACCGTACCACCTTGGTGAACTTGCTCTTCAGTGTCTGGTGCTTGTACTAAAAGACCTAAGATTGAACCACCTGTAGGGTCAAGTGCGAACGGCACAACACCTGAATTTGCTTGCTGTAAATCAGCTGCAGTTGCTGTGTAACGGCTGCTTGGCTGACGCGTAAGCTGGCTGATTGTATTTGTAGCCGGTGTGTACTCAAGGTATTTACCATCTGCGATTAAGTTAAATGCACCAACACGCACCACTTCTTTTTGTGCTTTGCTGCCACCTTCAACGATTACATCTGTTGTAAAGCGAGATACTTTACCTTGCTCAGTCATTTCGCGTTGTAATTCAAACCATACTTTTTCGATATCATCGATAGAAGCAAGCTTTGACGTTGAACCCATTTTTTGTGCTAGCTCATCCATGAAGTTACTACGACCAGGAAGCTCTGCAGAAACAACTGACGTCATGAATTTATTGCTTGAATCGCCCGCTACTTGTTGTAACACACCGAATAGCTCTTTAAGTGAACCCATACGGTTTGAAAGTGTGTCTGTTAAGTTAGCAAGCTTTACTTCGTTTTCTTCAAACTGAGTTTCTAAACGCTCTGATTCGTTTAGCATTGCTGTACGTTTTGCTTGTGTATCTTTAAGCATTTGTACTTGCTCGTTTTGACGCGCCATGAACTCTTGTTCACGTTGTTTATTTTCAGCGCTTTGCTGTGCTTTACCTTGCTCTAATGTTTTTAGTAATGAGTCTAAATCCATTGGCTCAGCCGCTAGGCTGCTACCAGCAAAACCAAGGCCAGCTGCAAACACGGCCATTTTTGTCATTTTCGTTAATAATTTCATCTCAAACCTCTTATTCAGCAGCGTGGACTGGCAGTGTTAACATATCTGGGGCAAGTTGCTTACGTGCAATGCGTAAACCTTTGTTGATTTGGCTGATTGCAGAATCTGGTAATTCAACAAACGATTTTGTTTCTTTATCCCAGCTACCTGCTTTTTTGCCGTCGCGTGTTAAATAAATAAGTTCTAAACGACCGATGCGTAAGAAATCTACTTCGCGCTCTTGGCCATCTACATTCAGTAATGATGTGTACGCTTCGATAGTGCGACCGTAATCTACTTCTACTTGATAAGCTTCAAGTAAGCGGCGGAATTTTTCACTTGAAGTGATGTCTGCGCGGTCCATCATTTCTTTTAATGATGCAATACGCTTGCTACGTTCTTCAGTTAAGAAAGGCACGTCTAGTGCAACAAATTGCTCAAGACCTGTGATCATACGCATCATTAAAGGCGTAATTTGACGCTCAATAACTGATACCTGATCCATTGACTCGTTTAACGCGTCCATTTCTGCAATTTGGTTGTTTAATTGCTTAGTAAGTTGCGCGTTATAAACAGTTAAGCCGTCAATTTCTTTATTAAGGGCTTTGAATTGTTGTAAACGACCTTGCATTGAATCTGCAATCTTGTCGATTTTAGTTTGTGATTGCGCTGCAGATTTGTTTATCTCGCTGCTTTTATCAATTACTTTATCTAGATCGTTTGCATGTACTGCTGCAGATGCCGCTACAATACCTGCTAAAATCAGTGGTTTAACGCCTTTCATCGCATACACCTTTACTCGTTAAGTTAGCTTAATTTGCTAGTTGGGTTGTTTTATTGTGCGAAAGGATAACGATGAAAAATGACAAGCATGTTGCGCAAAAAATACAAAAATATGACAGCTGTAACAATTAGTTTATATTGCGCAAAGATAAGGCAAAAGTTGCAGGGTTTCGGGAACTAAATATGGGATAGGATTTGCTGATAAGTGCTTTGCCAGTCTAGGTAATTAACAGGGACAGCAGCGTAGAGGCCTTTATTTTCAAGGACTAAAGAAGGAAAACCTTGAATAGGTAAACTTCTCGCCTGGTTTATTTCGGCCAAAAGTAACGAATTTATTCTTTCACTTTCAATTTCGTTAATAAATGCATTTTTTTCTAACCCTATTTGCTCAGCAAGGCTTGCAAGGGTGCTGATGTCAGATGGATTTTGTGCATCTAAGTAGTAGGCTTTTTGAATGGCGAGTAGCATCTCGTGCTCTTTATTGTGCTGCCTTGCAACAAGCACTGCACGGCATGCAGGGTAAGTAGAGCGGCGTGGTTGCGCGGTATGCCAAAACTCATGATTGAATGGCGTGCCAAGTTGCTGTTCAATACGTTGCCATGTTTGCTGTAAAAACTGCTGCATCTCTTTAGGCATTGGCTCATCTGAATCAGGCGCAAGGCCACCTACTTTATATTCAATAGCAAGTTTATCACCAAGGGCAGCTTTTAGTTTTAACCAGGTTTCTCTGTAGCCCCAACACCAACTACACATTGGGTCATATACATAAATTAGCTTTGCCATTTAGCTTATCTCAGTTAAATCAGAGACCACTACATTACGCCCTTTAGCTTTGGCTTTATAGAGGTTGTCGTCAGCTTGTTTAATCGCTTTACTAAATTGGCTACCACGTTCTAGGCTGGCAATACCGATACTACAGGTAATAGTCACAGACTGCCCCACATCATAAGGGATCTGTTTTTCGGCGACATAACTACGCAGTTTTTCAGCCACAGCATGGGCAATGTTAAGCCCAGCTTTTGGCAGCAAAATAATAAACTCTTCACCGCCATAACGGGCTTTTATATCTGTACCACGTAATTTATCGTGCAGCATAGAGGTAAAGGCTATTAATGCCTGATCGCCAAAGTCATGACCATAAGTATCGTTAAGTGATTTAAAGTTATCTAAATCAATTAATAATACCGACATAGGTAAATAATTAGCCGCTTCAGCTTCAAGGCGCGGCTGAATATGCTCATAAATGTAACGACGATTGGCAAGGCCTGTTAGTGGGTCTGTTAATGCATCGCGTTTTTCTATTAAGGTAATATCAGCAATTTTTTGATGGCTTTTTTGTCTAAAGTATTCACTGATCCCAGAAAACAAAATCACCATAGTGAAAGAGGCTAAAAAGCGTGAAGTTTCAACTTGCCCGTAATGCGCTTGGCCAAAGTTGGGGCTAAACAGCAGTGCAACTGCACTAGCATACATAATCCCAACCAACACACTGCCCACTTTTAACCCTAAGGTGACATAAGCCACAATAGGGTAAAACATAAGCCAATATAAAGCGGTGTTTTCTTTGCCGCCGGTGTATACCAAGGCTACACAGAGCAGCAAAATGATCGATAAAATAATGCAGCTTACAGAGACTAAAGCACCAGTGCGAAAGTAATAGAGCATACACAGCACAATAGTGACATCGCTCACCACTAACATAATAGTGAGCGGTAAGGCGTAAATTTGATAGTTAGATAACACTAACGAAGTGATTAATACGATGGCAAAAAAAGCCATGGCAAATAACGTGAAGGCACGACGCTGTTTATCCGCCGTGTCGACACTGTTTAACGTAATGGCATTAAGCCAATTTTGATCCAAAATTGCAGTCTCTTAACAACTAAACTTTAAATTTAAGTACCAATTGTTCAAGCTCATAGAACTGGGCTTTCAATTTAGTGCACTCATTCAAGGTGTTATTAAGATTACTTTGACCTTGATTTGAAAGCTCACTAATTGAGTGTATGTCACTGTCTAAACTTTGAATCACTTGATTTTGCTCAGTCGTGGCATTGGCAACACTGTGGTTCACCTCATCAATTGACTCAATGGCACGGGTTACCTCTGCCATTTTATCGCCAGCTACATGAGCTTGCTCAACACTCTTTTCACTGTCGCGAATACTGGCCGTCATAACTTCAACGGCAGACGCAGAACCTTGTTGTAACTGAGAAATAGTGTCTTCGATTTCTTGTGTTGATTGTTGTGTACGGTGCGCAAGTTGGCGTACCTCGTCGGCTACAACCGCAAAACCACGACCTGCTTCACCTGCACGGGCCGCCTCTATCGCCGCATTAAGTGCGAGCAAGTTAGTTTGCTCACTCACACCTTTGATCACTTCAAGCACTTGGCCGATGCTTACAGTGTGTGCATCTAAACTATTAATGGTTTTTTGCGCCTGCTCCATATTACGAGATAAAGCATTAATAGCTGATAAGTTGTCAGCTAATGCAGATTGGCTTTGTAATGATTGGCTGTTAGCACTGGTTGCTAATGTTGACGCATTACTTGCACTATTTGAGATTTCTACCGCACTCGATGTCAGTTCATTGATTGCAGTTGCCACGTTATCAGTACGTTTTGTTTGGTCAGCATACATGTCGAGCGTGCCTTGAGTTTGATTAACTAAACTCTCAACTAAGCGTTCAAGCTCAACGGTGGTATTTTTAACTTGCTCAATTGATGTATGAATTTTCTCGATGAACGCATTAAAGTAATGGCTTAGCTCACCAAACTCGTCATTATTTTCAACCTCAAGTCGGCGGGTTAAATCCCCCTCACCTTGCGCAATATCTTTAATTGCATCGTTTAAGCGTTGCATTGGGCGCATTAAATAGCGAAGTAAAAACTGCATCATTAATACAATCGCAACTATACCCAATAGCATGTAAATAGCCGCCATATTTCTAAATGAGGCAACTGATGAGTAAGCAATTTCTTCGTTGATCACCACACCTAAATACCAATCAACGTTTTGAATTCCTTTGATTTTGGTAAACGATACTAATTTGTCTAAACCACCTACCTGTACTTCAACAAACTCAGATTGTAACGACAAGCTTTTACCGAATAAGTCACTCATGTTTTTGTCGTTAAATTTAGTTTCTGGGTGGCTTAAAATGCGGCCTTCACTATCTAGCAAAAAGCCATAACCGAACCCTAAAAAGTCAATTTCGTTGACGATTTTAGTAATGGTTTTCATGTCGATGTCGGCACCTGCAACCCCACTAAACACACCGTTAGCTTGCATAGGCGCTACAGCTGAAATAGTCAGTTCATTGGTGGTTACGTCAATATAAGGGGCAGTAAAGGCAGTGTTTGTTTTGTTTTCAACAAGCTTGTACCACGGACGTGTTGTTGCATCGTAGTCTGGCGGTAAGACAACAGATTGGTCGTTTAATACAAAGGTGCCATCCGTGATACCGATGTAGGTATTTTTAAAACTCCCCGCTTTGTCGGCTGTGTTCAGCTGCGTAAGCGTAAGCTCTTTGCTATCACCAAGTTGATAGGTATCAGCAACTGACGAAACAATGGCTAATTTAGCATTTAACCAGTTAGCTATGTTTTGCGACACTGACTGAGAAATCTCTTGAAGAACAAGCGAAAGCTGCTCCTGCGTTTGGCTGCGCATAGAGATGAAGTTATTAATGGTGAATAAACCGAGCACTATCACTAAAACCAGTGATGCAGCCACAGTTACCTTGGTGGTAAATTTAAGAGTGCTTTGCATGACAAACCTGTTTGTTATTTTTTTCGTTGTTAGCCTCTTTATATTTAACAAATTTAAAGCTCTTTGTCTTATAAAATTAAGCTAAAACTAGAAAAACGTTCCTTTTATTAAAGTACGCTTTCTTTGAAAATCAATTACTTTGTTAACGGCAGCCAATTTCACTTCTTAAGTCGTATTAATAAAAAAGCAGCAAAAAACCCTTTGGAACGTTCCTATAAATTGTTACTTAAACCGTCCCTGAATACGTATTCATTAAATCATTTTGTCATCTAGTTTTTTTCGGTATAGCAAAAAAATGGCACAAAAAAACCCCGCAACTCAGTGCGGGGTTTTTATTGATAGTAATTTTAGCTGATGCGTTTTTTCCAGCTATCAGCTAAACGTACAACATTTAAGCCATACCAAGCGATAAATGCATAACAAATCACTGGTACAAAGAAGCTTTGTTGGATGTTTACTGTATCAGCAACTACACCTTGTACTAATGGTACTAAGGCACCACCAACGATTGCTAAACATAACCAACCCGAACCTTTACTGGTTAGTGAGCCTAAACCTTCAATAGCAACAGAGAAAATAGTCGGGAACATAATTGAGTTGAATAAACCAATTGCAAGTACTGAGTAAAGCGCCACATCACCTTCAGTGAATATAGTCACTAACAGCAATACAATAACCATCATGGCATTAAAGAATAACGCTTTTGAAGGCGCAATTTTTTGTAGTGCTGCAGAGCCAATGAAACGACCCACCATTGCACCACCCCAATAATAAGCAATTAAGCTTGCAGCCGCATGCTCTTCAAGGCCAGCAATGTGTTCTTCACCAAAATAGTTTACTAAGAAGCTACCAATTGAAACCTCAGCACCTACGTAACAGAAGATACCTATAACACCCATCATTAAATGAGGTGCTTCGGCAAGGCTGTGGCCTTTCGCTTTACAGTCTTGCTCTTCTGTATGCTCTGCAATCACCGGTAATTTAAAGAAGGCAAATACTACAGCAATGGTCAGTAGTGCTGCTGCAAGCATAAGGTAAGGCACTTTTACAGATTCTGCAGTTGCTGCGTTTGCAGCTAATGTGCCTGCTGTACCAAAGAATAAAATACCACCCACATATGGACCAACTGTGGTACCGAGTGAGTTAAGTGCTTGAGCTAAATTTAAACGTGACGACGCCGTTTTTTCAGGACCTAACGCCACAACATACGGGTTAGCAGATACCTGTAATACGGTAATACCTGCTGCTAGAACAAATAACGCACCTAAGAATAACCAGTACTCATGCACAACAACTGCTGGGTAAAATAACATACAGCCAATTGATGCCACGACTAAGCCGGTTAGTACGCCATTTTTGTAGCCCATTTTTTTAACCAACATACCCGCAGGTAGCGAAACAATAAAGTAAGCACCAAAGAAACAAAACTGAACCAGCATTGCTTCTGTGTAGGTTAAATCGAATACCCCTTTTAAGCGCGGGATCAACACGTCATTTAAAACTGTAATGAAACCCCATAAAAAGAACAGGGTTGTCATTGCTGTCAGTGGTAGCAGGTAGTTTTTATTTTGCTGCGAACCATCGGCGACAAACGATTGGTTTGTATTTATTTCACTCACGTGGTTTTCACTCCGTTAACAAGTTACCTTTGATTCTACACATTGAAGTAAAAATAGCACAAAGATTTACTAGGAACGTTCCAATATTTTTATTTCCTGCTATAGTTGCAAGATGTACACAGATTTATTAATAACCCATGGCCAAAGTTGACTTTAAAAGCCCTGATTTTCTTAAGCAGCATATCCAAGATACCCTTGCTTTTTATCACCCCCATTGTGTTGATCATTCAGCCCATGGCTTAGCGGGCTTTTATCAGTTCTTTAAAAATAATGGCGCGATTTACGATAAACACACTCGCCATTTAGTCTCGAGCACCCGCTTTGTTTTTAACTATGCAATGGCGTACATAGAGTTTAAAGACCCAGAATATTTAAGCCTCACTAAACATGGTTTAGCTCACCTTGAACATGCGCATAAACAAGCATCTGGTGGTTATGCTTGGCTTATTGAGCAAGATGATAACGGCAAAGTCACTGTGTTAGACGACACCAACCATTGCTACGGGCTTGCCTTTGTAATGCTTGCAAACGCGGTTGCTTTAAAAGCAGGGGTGAACGACTGCAAAAAAACTATTTCACAGGTATGGAATTTATTAGAGCAGCACTACTTTGAACCACAGCATAATGCCTATTTAGATGAGCAAAATGCTGATTTTAGCTGTGCAGATGACTATCGCGGCCAAAATGCCAATATGCATTTATGCGAAGCCTTACTCATGTGTTTTGAAGCAACTAACGAGACCCGTTATTTAAAACGCGCTAAACAGCTTGCCGAAACTTTTACCGTAAAACTGGCAGCCCACAGCCAACAGTTGGTGTGGGAGCACTATTCTAAAAATTGGCAAATCGATTTAGATTACAACAAAGATGACCCGCAGCATTTATTTAGACCTTGGGGATTTCAACCAGGTCATCAAACTGAGTGGGCAAAACTGTTACTTATTTTAAACCGCCATATTGATGAACCTTGGCTGGTAACGCGCGCTAAAAGCCTGTTTGATGAAACTCTGAGCATCGCGTGGGATCAACAACATGGGGGCATTTTCTATGGCTTTGCACCAGATAAACAAATTTGTGATAGCGATAAATACTTTTGGGTGCAGGCCGAGTCATTAGCCGCAGCAGCCCTACTAGCTGATGCCACACATGACGAAAGCTATTGGCAATGGTACGAAAAAATATGGCAATACAGTTGGCAACATATGGTAGATCACCAATATGGTGCGTGGTATCGCATTTTATCAGCACAAAACCAACCATACAGTGACGAAAAATCGCCAGCAGGCAAAACCGACTACCATACTATGGGTGCCTGCTACGAAGTATTAAGAACCTTAACCTTGAGGAATGCATAATGAGTTTAGTGTGTTTTGGCGAAGCATTAATCGACTTTTTATCAGATGGTAAACAACCAGAGTCATTTACCAAATACGCAGGTGGCGCACCAGCTAATGTGGCTGTTGCAGCAGCAAAACTAGGCCTAAACACCAGCTTTTGCGGTATGTTAGGCGATGATATGTTCGGTCACTTTATTAAACAAGAGCTTGACCAGCATGCGGTAAACACTGATTACTGTACTTTCACCGATGCGGCTAAAACAGCATTGGCGTTTGTATCACTTGATGACAGTGGCGAACGCTCGTTTAGCTTTTATCGCCCACCAGCCGCCGATTTACTGTATCGCGTAGACGATTTTGACCATGCAATGTTTGCAAATCACGCCATCATGCATGTATGCAGCAACAGTTTGACTGAGCACAATATCTATCAAACCACAATTTATGGTTTAACGCAGGCGAAAAAAGCCGGTGCAATTTGTAGCTTTGATATGAATCTGCGCGAAAACCTATGGCCAAGTATGCGCCATACGCTTGATAGAATGTGGCATGTAATTTCACTTGCAGATATCGTAAAACTTTCATTTGAAGAGCTTGAGTTTTTAAATCAAAAAAGCCATCAAGAAATGCCACTTGAGCATACTATTGATGCCATTTTAAAGGCCGGTGTAACCTGTTTGCTAGTTACTAATGGCGGCGAAGCAATCAGCTTTTACCACGCAGACTTTAAAGGCCAAGTTAGCCCACCAGCTACAAAAGTGGTTGATACCACAGCCGCAGGCGATGCATTTATTGGCGGTATGCTATCAAAGATTGGTCAGCACTGTGAAAACAAACAAAGCTTTAAAGCGTTTTGCCAAACGCCAGAGAATATCGAACAAACCATTGCTTATGCAGCTAAAGCTGGCGCTTTTGCAGTAAGCCGTTATGGTGCATTTGCGTCTTTACCAAGCGCAGCCGATTTAGCCTAGAACTTTGTTTAGGTTGAGTAAAAAGCCCAGCATTAGTAATTAATGCTGGGCTTATTTGCTATTGCTCAACTTTACATTTATCGATAATTGGTAAATACCTAAACACCTTCATGCTTGGAGCGAACACCACATAACCCCCGCTTTTAAAGCAATGCTAATCTCGCCATTTCAACGTTAAGTTGTTCACTGATTGAATAACAAAACGAAAATATTTCATCATCAAATCAATGCAAAAAAGCCCAGCGTTTCTATAATTAATACTGTGATTTACTTAAAAGGATTTGATAATGCTCACTTTAAAACAACCTCGTATGTTAACGATTTTATCTTTCGGTTTAGTATTCGCCTCACCAACCGTTTATGCCGACCAATGGCAATTTTCTGTAGAGCCTTATTTAATGGCCACTGCGATTGATGGCAGTTCGGCAATCGGCACTATAGAAGCCCCCCTTGAAGTCGAATTTGATACCATTTTAAACAACCTCGACAGCGCATTTATGCTCCATCTTGAGGGATATCATCAATCAAACTGGGGTTTTATTGCTGACTGGGGCTATATGGATTTAAGTAAATCTCATAACGCCCCAAAACTTGGCGTGCTCAGTGCCCGGGTGCGCCAAGCCGTGCTCGAATTAAGTGTTGCGTACCGTTTTTCTAGCCCGTCGATGGGTGATTGGGTTAACTATATGGGTATTCGTCGTTGGGATAACACCTACGAATTCGATCTTGATCCTAACTTTATGTCACAAGTGTCAGTGGTCGACAGAGATGAAGATTGGATTGACCTAATTTTTGGCTTTCACTTTAACAAACAATTAAGCGAACATTGGCAATTAACAACTGCTGGAGATCTCGGTGGCTTTAACTTAAATGCTAAATTGACTGGCAGCTTTAAATTAGGTGCGGTGTATCAAATAAACCCGCATTGGGATCTGGGTATGAGCTATAAAACCACCTATGTAGATTACCAAACCGGCCAACGCGGAAATAAAAACTTCTTTAGTTATGATACGTTTACCCATGGTCCGCAAATAAGCGTGAGCTATCAGTTTTAGTCGTTAGCCTGCTAGTAATTTGTTTCTATTTCATGGTATGTTTTTTAACTAATTAAAGAAAAAGGAATTCATCCTATGAATAATAAGCTTCTTGCTGGGGGCGCGATTGCTATTGTTGCAGGTGCGTTGTTGTACTCACAAAATAAAGCCAGTGTTGATGTAGATTTACCTGAGCTTGCCTACGTACCTGCCGACACGGCGGTTTTTTATGGTCAACTTAAACCGTTTCCGTACAGCAAATACTTTGCGCTTATGCCAGATGCAATGAAAGGCACGAGCGATTTAACGCCCATCATTGCTGAGCTTAAAACAGTTGATGATAAGAATGCCCTATTCCTTGCATCACTGATGGAAAAATACCAACAATCACTGAGCTCTTACGATGCCTTCAAATCGATTTGGGGCTTTGGTGATGACTACAAAGGCATGATGTATGCGCAAGGTTTAATGCCGATTGTGCGTTTTCAGGTCGCTGATCAAAGCAGCATTATCAATAGCATTAAGCAATCTGCTGATGAAGCCGGTATTGCGTATACAACTGAAAGCCTTGAAGGCGTAAACTACACACGTTTTACCATTGAGCTTGAAGGCTTAGATAACTTCAACCTAATTGCATCAACTCATAACAATTGGGCTACCATCACGCTAACCACTGCGCTTTCTAATGATCAAGATTTACGTATTGCCCTTGGCGTAGAAAAACCGGCTCAATCACTGGCTGAAACTAAAAAACTACCTGAGCTTATTAAAACTTTCTCGCTTGATGGCAACTCGGTTGGCTTTGTTGATCATCAACGTATCGCTAATGCTGTAACAGGCAAAGAAGACTCTCGCTTACACCAAATGCTCAAAGAGCTACTTGATAAAGCCCAGCAATCAAATGCATTAGCAGCGATTTCAACACCTGAGTGTCAAGATGATATTGCTGCCATTGCCGCTAAATGGCCTGCAACAGTATCAGGCACAACAAAAACCCGTATTACTGCCGACTACGCCGACTTTGACGTAAAAGCGGTACTTCAAAGCACAGATCAAGACTTACTAAATACCCTACAAGCTGTGCGTGGTTTTGTGCCAAAACATACCACTGGGCTTGACGGGCAAATGATGAGTGTTGCTTATGGTATTGATGTAGCAAAAGTCCTGCCGCTAGCCAATACACTAACCGGTGCAATTAAATCAGCTGAGTTTAACTGTGGCCCAATTGTCGCACTACAAAATGAAATGCAAGAAGTAAGCACCGCAGGCCTTGCTATGATGTCGGGCTTTGCAAATGGCGTACAAGGCATGAGTGTCAGCGTTCAAGATGCTGCATTTACTATCGATGACTACAATGGCCCACAAATAGACAAGCTTGATGCCATCGTTACCCTATCTGCAACCGATGCCCATGGCTTGTATTCAATTGCGCAAGGTTTTGTACCGCCGCTTGCTAACATAAAACTACCAGCCAATGGTGATGCAGTGTTGATTAATGAATACATTCCATCGCCTGTGCCACTTAACTTTGATATAAAAATGGCGCTTAAAGGCAATCATATTGTGATTTTCACCGGTGATAAGTCAGCGCAGATTGCCGAGACTTTAGAGTCGCAAAGTGTCACTAAAAATGGCTTTGTGAACATGGCATTCGACGTACAAAAAATCTTATTACCTTTACTTGATACGATTGCATCAACGGGTCAATTAACGAATGAAGAAATGGCTGAGCTTGATTCCCTACGCGACCAACCTGTCGGTGTTTATTTTGCCACAGACATTACCGACAACGGCATTGGCCTTGAAAGTAACGTACAAATTACTAAAAAGTAGTTTTGAGTTTGGATCTAAAGAGAGCGCTATTCAGCGCTCTTTTTTTGTTGCCATTTAAGTGAGTTGTTATTGTCTCGACTATTACAAATGGTGTCGTTTGAACTCTCAATACCACCGAGTTTGGCAAGTCGGTCGTATAGCACAACATTGCAGGTTGCAGCTAGGTTCATACAGCCTATGGTTGGCACATACACTACTTCATCACACCATTTCAGCACGTCTTTACTAACCGAGCCATCTTCAGGGCCAAACACATAAAATGCGTTTTCAGGGTGCTTAAATTCAGGCAGCGGCGTTGCACCTTCAACAAGCTCAATCACCACCGTTGTGGCACCTTCAGGCTTTGCTTGCTCTAGGCTTTCAACTTGCGTTAGCGGAATATGCTCAAGCACATTTTTGGTATCAGTATGGTACTTATTAGCGCGTAAATAGCGGCTACCAGTAAAAAACACCTGCTTAGCGTTGTAACAACCCGCGGCACGTAATACCCCACCCACATTGGTTGGGCTTTTTGGGTTTAACAAGCCAATGCTTGCTTTAAGGGCGCTCATTAATCAATGTCTCTGGTTGGCCATTCGGCCACGTAAAGGTCAAAGTCATCAAGGTCTACATCACAGTCTTTCACTGTTTTGTCACGCACAGAAATACCTAACTCATGCATCATGTCTTTACTGCCATCGTTCAACAGTGGGTGCCAAGACGCAAGGCCACGGCCTTCGTAAAGGCGACGGTAGCTACAGCTTTGCGGCATAAAAAAGATATCTTTGAGGTTTTCTTTAGTGAGCTTTACACATGAAGGCACCAAGGTTTGGCGGTTCGCATATTCGCTACACCCACAGGTGTCGTTGTCTAGGTATTGGCAAACGATATTAGTGAAGATCAGTTCTTCACCCTCGCGAAGTTGATCCGTTGCGGTAAATTCATCTTCGTCTTCACTGTCGATAAATGTGTTTAAACAACATTTACCACAGCCGTCACAAATGGCTTCCCATTCGGGTTGTGACATTTGCTCAAGCGAGCGCTTAAGCCAAAATTGATCTTCTAACATGGTATTACTCAAAGCCCCTAAACAGCGCGCATTCTAGCGTAAAGCCAGCATGCGCGCAAAGTTTAGCGTGTTTGAGCGATTACTTTTGCTCGTTAACCCAACGCTTAATTTTCTCTTCAAGAATTGGCATAGGTAATGCGCCATCAATCAGCACTTGCGTATGGAAAGCTTTAATGTCGAACTTATCGCCTAGCTCTTTGCTCGCGTAGTCACGTAGTTCTTGAATTTTGAACTGACCTAACTTGTACGATAGCGCTTGGCCCGGCCATGCAATGTAACGCTCAACTTCGGCGATAATGTCACTTTCGGCCATTGATGAGTTAGCCAACATGTAATCAATACCTTGTTGACGTGTCCAACCTTTTGCGTGGAAACCAGTATCAAGCACTAAGCGCATTGCACGTAATTGCTCATCTGATAAACGACCGTACCACATGTAAGGGTCGGTAAATAAGCCAAGCTCTTTACCTAAGCTTTCTGCATACAATGCCCAACCTTCTGCAAATACCGTGTAGCCACCAAATTTACGAAACAGCGGTAGTCCTTCAATTTCTTGTTGCAAGGCAATTTGAAAGTGGTGACCCGGTGCGGCTTCGTGAATAGACAAGGTTTCAAGCAAAAACTTAGGCTGAGCTTTTAGGTTAAAGGTATTGATATAGAAAATACCTGGACGTGAGCCATCTGGTGCTGGTGACTGGTAAGATGCACCCGCAGCTGATTCTGCGCGGAAATCTTCAACTGCTTTTACAACATATGGCGCTTTTGGCGCAATATCGAACATTTGCGGGAGCTTAGCATCAATCTTTTCTTTTACAGCTTCGTACGCGGCAATTAACTCTTCTGGCGTATCGTAGTAAAACTCATCTGAGGTTCTTAGGTGTTCAAAAAACGCTTTTAAATCGCCTTCGAAACCGACTGTCTCTTTGACTTTTTTCATCTCAGATAAAATACGCGATACTTCGCTTAAACCAATGTCATGAATTTCATCGGCGTTTAAGCTCAGCGTTGTATGCTGTTTAATTTGGTACTCATACCACGCTTTACCATTTGGTAGGTCACTGTAACCTATGCTTTCACGGGCATTTGGAATATATTCATTCGCTAAAAAGTCAGCCATTTTTTGATACGCAGGCACTAAACGCTCGCTGATCATCGCCGTGTACGCGCTTGTTAGCTGTGCTTTTTGTTCGTCGCTGAAAGATTCAGGTAACTGAGCAATTGGCCCCCAGAATAATGACTCTTCTGGTTTTTCTACAATATGAGTTTGAAATTGTGGTAATAGTTTTTCAGCAAGCGGTTTAGGAAGAACCACTTTGTCTTTCATGCCTTGGCGCATTGATTGTTCAACACTGTCTAACCAAGCGATGAAACCGTCAGCACGTTTTTCAAATGCTTGATAATCTTCAACCGTGTTAAAAGGTTGTGCACTTTGCCCAGAACCTAATGCAGCAAAGGTATTATGCGCCCCGCCCATTTGGTTAATTGGCATTAAGTAGCTTGGAAACTGAGCGCCTTCAATCGCAAGATCTAAATCGCGGGCTAGAATTTCGTAGCTCAATAATGACTGACCTTTTAATTGCGCTTTGTCGATATTTGCTAGTTTGTTCTTGTATTCTTTAACAAAGTTAAGCTGCTCATCGCGGTTTGCTTTACTAATAGGTGCAATAAATTGGTCGTTATATTCGCTACGGCCAATGTAGGTACCACCAATTGGATTAAACTTTAAGCCTGCTTCAAAGTAGTCTGCTAGTAATGTATCAAGTTGCTCTGTGGCTGACGTTGCGCTTGGTGCTTGTTTGCTTACTTCTTGAGTTGGTTTTTCGTTGCTTGGCGTTGATTCATTACAACCAAGTAATGCAAACATCACTGCCGAACTAAGTAGTGCTAGTTTTACGTTTTTCATTCTTTCCCTGCCCTTATATTAAGTACGCGTAAATTATGAGGGTTTAGTTCCCTATTTAGCAAGTATCGCTGCAACTTATCGCAGTTTATTTACACTTTGCAAGCTGATTGCTAGAGTGGCGGCTCGACTTACCAATTTTGAATAAAAATGAAAAAGACTGCTCTTGCTATTAGCCTAGGCCTAGCTTGCCTAACCTCTTTAAATACCTACGCAACAACCTACTTATCGGCAAAAGCCATGGTAGATGTAAATTCAGGTAAACTGATTAAATCACCACTTATTAGTATAGATAATGGTCAAATTACAGCCGTACAAAGCAATAAACAGCCTAGCTTAAAAGACGGCGATAAGCACATTCAATTATTAGAACTGACTCTGGTGCCAGGTTTAATGGATATGCATGTGCATTTAACAAGCGATCCGACCGTGCCACGCAGTGAGCGAATTGGTCAATCGATTCCGCGTAAAGCAATTAAAGCAGCGCACTTTGCCGAAAAAACACTGTATGCAGGTTTTACAACGCTGCGTAACTTAGGCGCAGAAGGCTACAGCGTGATTGCAGTACGCGATGGCATAAACGCTGGCGACATTGTTGGCCCACGTATTTGGGCGGCTGGCCCGTCTTTAGGTGTTACTGGCGGTCACTGCGATAACAACCGTTTACCACCAGAAATGAAATACACCGCCGAAGGCGTTGCTGATGGCCCATGGGCTGTGCGCGCTAAAGTGCGTGAAAACATTAAGTACGGTGCCAATGCCATTAAACTTTGCGCTACAGGCGGGGTATTTTCAAAAGGCACAAAAGTGGGTATTCAACAATATAGCCAAGACGAAATGAACGCCATTGTTGACGAAGCTCATTTACGTGGCCTAACCGTTGCAGCCCATGCGCACGGTACCAGTGGTATTAAAGCAGCCATTGTTGCTGGTGTAGACAGTGTTGAGCACGTTAGTTTTGTCGATGACGAAGCCATTAAACTTGCCAAAAAACACGGCACTTGGTTCTCAATGGATATTTACAACACTGAGTACACCCTTGCCTTTGGCGAACAAAACGGGGTTGCAGAAGAAAACCTCAATAAAGAACGCCAAGTATCTAAAAAGCAACGCGATAGCTTTAACCGTGCAGTAAAAGCAGGCGTAAACATGGTATTTGGTACCGATGCAGCCATTTACCCTCATGGCGATAACGCGAAGCAGTTTTCGCGTATGGTTGAATTTGGTATGACACCGCTGCAAGCATTGCAGTCTGCCACCATCAATAGTGCCAAACTACTTAAAGCTGATGATCAACTTGGCCAAATCAAAAGCGGTTTCTTAGCCGATATTATCGCCGTAAAAGGCAACCCGCTTGAAAACATTGCAGTACTTGAAGATGTACAATTTGTTATGAAAGACGGTAAAGTTTTTAAATAAGCTATTATGCTGGCTTTGCATTAGTGAAGTCAGCAATCTTCCTTTGTATCTATATCGTAAACAAGATTACCAACCATAAAACTAGTTGTTAGCAACTTGTATCCAAAAAAAGAAATTACCCAAAATAGATAAATAAAACTTGAAATGAAAATAGCTCGCATTATCATTGCCGAAAAATTTCGACAATTTACCTATAATGACGACATATAAATATTCAATTTTAGCCCTAGCCTGCTTAAGCGCATTCAATGCAACCGCCAACAATTTAGATTCTGTTGAACGTATTACCGTATACGACAAACAAAACCGTGTAGTACTTGAATCTGGCCTTGCCACTAAATCAAATATGACCCTAATGGAAACGCCAGCCCCGGTTGTGGTTGTTGATCAGGAGCTTATCAACTCGCAAGGCGCAACAAACTTACAAGACTTAGTGCGTAACATCAGTGGTGTAACCCAAGCCGGTAACAACTACGGCATTGGCGATAACTTAGTGATCCGCGGTTTAGGTGCAAACTATACTTACGATGGCATGTACGGCGGTGCAGGCCTAGGTAACACCTTTAACCCAACACGCTCAATGACCAACGTTGAATCTGTAGAAGTTCTTAAAGGCCCTGCAACGGGCTTATATGGTATGGGTAGCGCAGGCGGTGTTATCAACCTAATCGAAAAGAAACCGCAATTTACTGAGCAGCACACCGTTAATGCCGAGCTTGGTCAATGGGATAGCTACTCATTAGGCTTTGATAGCACAGCGGCATTAACCGACAACCTTGCTTATCGCGTTAATGCTAAAACCGCTCGCAGCGATGGCTATCGCGACTTAAAAGACGACCGTGATGAAATTTATGGCGCGTTAAAATATGTATTAAGCGACAAACAAGACATCATGATTTCTGCCGCTTATATTAAAGATGCCATTGCTGTTGATTCAATTGGCCACCCTATTCGTATTTTTAACAGTGACTCAGTAAATGGTAAAACCGCAGGTGAAGTAACCGCTGCCGATTTAATTAACGATGCAACAGCAAAAGGCCTGCAACTAACCGAACAGCAACGCCAACAATTGGCAGACTCACTGGCAGCAAATGATGGCCTAACACCTTACACCTTTGGCCATAACGGTATTATCTCGCCAATGGCAAATGATAACGAAGGCGAAGAGCTGCGCTTTAAGTTAACCCATAACTACTTCATTACTGATAATTTATTTTTAAATCAGCAACTACAATACCGTAATTACGAATCAAGCTTTGCCCGCCAAACCGGTGCTTATAACTATGTTTATTGGAACCGCAGAGGCGTGATCAATGCCGACCCACGCGCTCCTTTAGTGGTTGATGACGTACTTTACCCATTTGCAGCGCGTCGCCAAGAGTACCGCCAAGTAGAAGCAGACGAAAAATCATGGCAATACTTTGCTGACTTGCGTTATGACTTTAGCTTTGCCGGTATTGATAACGAACTACTGGTAAACGCCAACTACGAAGACCGCGATATTCGTTTTAAACAATACTCAATTTACGATGCTGATCAGGTCATTAAAAACAAAGATGGAGAGATTATTTACCAAGGTCAATTACCTTACATTTTTGATATTCGTAACCCGAACTGGGGCGAAGGCAGCTTTTTTGATTACGATCCGCTAAAAACCAGCGATTACAACAAAAAGGTTCAGGCTTGGGGTGTGGGTATTCAACATGTTGCCTATATTCACGATACCTTTACAACCCGAGTAGGCGTTGCTTTTAATCGTATTAAACAAAGCTACGAACACTTTGGTGTTGATGCACGCTACCGTGCAAGTGCCGCCGAGCCAACGCCAGAAGCAGATACATCAGACAGCGGTATGACCTACAATCTAGGTGCAACTTACAAACTGAGCGATGATATTTCGTTCTTTGTAAATCACTCTAAAGGTCGTACAGCTTACAGCGTGCTTGGTAGCGTAACGGGTAACGAAGCTGACCGCGATGACGCCGAGTCAGTCAGTAACGACATTGGTATGCGTGTAAAAGCCTTTGACGATCAACTACTAGCATCACTGGTGTTATTTGATAGTGCCCGTACAAACCTTGAGTATGCCAACCCAGATTACGAAGCCGGTGTGTCTGATGCCTCAGTACCAAAAAGCTTTTACGATGGTGAAGAGCAAACCAAAGGTGTTGAACTTGATTTAAATGCCGATTTAAACGAGCAGTGGAAACTTAACGTAAACGCGGTTTATCAAGACGCCCGCGATAAGAAAAACCCTAACTCATCATCTTTCGATACTCGCCAAAAAGGTGTGCCTTATGTAACAGCAAGCAGCTGGTTAAGCTATGACGCTAAATGGTTTGATTTAGCCGAGCCACTGACAATTAGCGCAGGCGTAAAGTATGTTGATGACCGCAACACAAACTCAACCTCGTTTGGTATTCCTGATGGCTACGTACCTAGCTACACGGTATACGACGCCGCAATTCAATATCAAACAGATGATTGGAAACTACAGTTAAACCTAAATAACTTGTTTAACAAAACCTATTACTCAAAAGCAATGTTCTTAGGCGGTATGCCAGGTGAAGAGCGTAATGCTAAATTAACCTTTAGCTACACACTTTAATTGTGAATTGATAGCAAAAAGCGCGGCTTAGTTAAGCCGCGCTTTTTTGTTTGGATTTTTGATATTAAACATAAGATGATAGATTTTAGATGAAAGATGAAAGATGAAAGATGAAAGATGAAAGATGATTTTGCAGGGATTTTGTGAATTTTAAGACAATTTTTCTAGTTACAACGCTAGTTTCATTTAAAGGAATCACAATGGAAAACACATACTTCACATGGGCGGCGTTCTCTAAAAATTATAACGATGAAATTAATAGTGCAGATTCTGTTTATTTCAGCATGGAGTCGAATGGCTTAACACCATATTCGATGCTCGCTTTCGATTTTCATTTTCTTTCTGACAGTAAAGCCAATTTAAATAATTTGGCTTTACTTCTGAAAAATAGTTACGGATATAAAGTTTTAGGGCCAGTTAAGACCGAAAATGGTGTATGGGATTTATCAGGAAAAACGAGTCCCTTCCCTGTAACCGCAGATAACTTGGTGTATTGGACATTAGATATGTACAAAAGAGGATACGAGTTTGATGCAAAATTTGATGGGTTTGGAGCGCCATTCGATAAAAACAATCAAATTTTTCCGCAATTTGAGGCAACAACAGCAGACGAATTTTTTAACAAAGGTTTTGATTACTATAATCAAGGCAATCTTTCTGCTGCCATTGCGCAATGGACAAATACTCAAAGTGAATAGCAAAGACGTAGACGCTCTTTATTCGAGAGCGATAGCAAAGAATGAATTATATGCTTCTAATGCTGCAATGATTGATTATGATAAAGCGATAGAGATTGCACCAAACTTTTCGAGCGCATTTTTAAATAGAGGAGCGTTAAAAGATGACAACGGCGATCATCTGGGGGCAATTGCTGATTATGGTACTGTAATTGAAATTATCCCGAAGGATGAAATTACATTGCAGCGCGCTTACGCTAATATGGCAAACTCCTTCAAAGCCTTAGGCGATTTAGAAGCCGCTTGTCAGAATTGGAAAAAAGCAAAAGAGCTTGGTGCAGATTACGTTAATGCAGTACTAGCGGAATACTGCAAGAGTTAGATAGGCTATTACAGTCTGAACTGTAACTTCGATGAGAGTTGATAGGATAACAGCCAAACTTTAGCTATACATGTTATGAAATACCAAAAGGTCTGTCATTGAAATACTACAATTCGACAATTATAAAGACTGCAGCAAAAGCATCGTTCTTTTATATCTCTTGGCTAGTTGCATTAATCGGTATTCCAATAGTGTTTTTTAGGGATGGACTTGATCTCATTGAAAAAGCCTTATTATTCACAGGGTTTCTGTTATTTTTCTGGTTGATGTATTTGCTTTTATGTATTTCATTTCATCGATTTAGTATGCGAAATGAACAAAGTCGTATCAGTTATTTAGCTAAAGAGGATATTGAAAAGGGTAAAGAACTAGGTACATATTTGGATGGTTGGTAAGCATTCAAGTTTTATAAATTTGAGTATGTTTAGTCTCATTTAAAAATTAACCCGACAGGTTAGCTAGTTTCAAACTGGTGTTCCATTTATATGCTTGAAACGAGTATCGTCGAATTTAAAAATAAATTCCTTTTCAATTTCAAGATTAGCACCCACTTTTAGCCTATTGTGATTGTTTAAAACAAAGAATGAGTAATATAAGCTTTTATTGGATTATTAATTTTCGTCATTCAACTCAAAATCCAACCTGACTTGCAATTCCTTTTGAGCAACTTGAACACCATTTACAACTTTAGGTTTGAATTTCCATTTCTCCAAGGCAATAACAGCTTCTTTATCAAAAACAATAGACGGATTTGACTCAAGAACTTTGATATTAATAGGATTTCCATTGCTATCAATATCGAACGAAAGCAAAACCCAGCCTTTTGGAACAGGTTCCACATCAGAAGAAGCACACCCCGATAAAGCATAGATAAGACAAATCAATATTAACTTTTTAATTTTGAACATCCTTTTGACAGTTACCGACCCATTTAGGTTGTAAGTAATACAACGGGATCTTACGCTCTAATAATTAAGCACATATTCAATGTTTGATAAATTGCTTATTAATCCCACCAAACTGCTACTGGGCGGGTTTCAGTGGGTATTTCATAAGCCTCGTAATCTTGATTAACAAAGCCCTCCCAAATTTCGTCGGGTTTTAAGTGTTCAGGGAACCATGAACCTACCTCAGATTCAGAAGCAGAGGTCATTATGTACACTGTATCCGAAAATGGCCAATCTGGATCATCAAAAGCAGATACTTGGATTCTAATATCCTTTACATCAGGTCGGTGGCTAATAGCCTTAAATACTTTGAAAAATTCATTGGGATGCGGAATATCAATTAAATTGCATCCTATGCTTCCTACTACATCGTTTCCCTCGAAAAACTCATCAATTGAAAGTAATGGTCTTGGTGTCTCCGGATCATCTGGATGACCGTTGCGACATACTCTTTCAGTGATTCTTTCTAGTGCTTCCATGGATAACTCTCTCCTAATTAATAAATTTATAGTTCGCTGACACTGTTGAACACAATGAAAACAGCCAAATGTTAATTTACCCACTTACTATCTTGTTATATACCCTTTACTTACCTGTTCTTATTTGAGGGAGTTGTATTTGCAATATAACAAATGCAGGAATCAATGGTAAAAAAGCCAACCAAGATAATGGATTAACAACCCAAAACCAGATGAACCAAGCTTCTGCGATAATTAAAAGAAGTAATTTATTAACGCGCTTGAAAAGAATGCAGTCACCGATAGCTAATAAAGGTAAACCAAAACATAACGAGCCAAATAAGACTATAAATGGGTGCGGAGCCTCAATTTGAATGTTTTTTATCACAGAAAAGTAAAATTCGCTCCCATAGCTAGACAATAATGGGCTCATTAGTAAAAACACCCAAACTGTGCTCCAGCTAGCATTACGCTGATGTCTAGAGTGGATTTTATTTTTTTCTTGAAGCTTGCTCAATGCATCCATTTAACTCAGGCTCTCTCTAAGTAGATAACGAAAAACTATGTGCTACTATGTTTGGTTAAAATTAGTCACGAGAGCGCACGCCAAGGTTTTGCGTTCCAACGAGCGGTAGCTAGTGCCATAATTTGTTTGTTATACTTTTGACTGAGCAAAAAACTGCCTCATCCCAGTACTATAAAACACATAGTACGCCCAAAAAGCAATTAATGCCCCACCTATTACTACCCCAGTTAAAGAATAGAAAGACATAAAGGCAATAATAGATGCCCAGTATAAAAAAGTACCTACACGGCCAGCCCAGTGTTTATTCACTGAAGCGAAGCAAATTGAAATGATTAGTATGCAAAATAATAGGAAACCAGGTGCCATGCCTGTTAACCAAAATTCTTGGTAAGTAAGGCTGCGCCCATTCAACGAATACTCTCCGTTTGGCCAAGGCCAGAAAGCAAAAAGTACCATTAGTGAATATGTAATTGAGTTAAGCATATGCTGAAACTGGAATAACTTTGGCATCCCTTTCGTTTCTTTGAATACTCTAATGAATTTATTAAAAATCATCTGTGATGCCTGTTCGACGTATAACAATTTTATATTGTGCGCTTCGCGCATCTTTCTGCAGATGTCACGCTCATGTATTAATAAATCTATTCTTAACAAATAACGTATGTATTACCAACTATAATTTTTTATTAATACTAGAGAGATTCAGAAAGATAAATTGCGCTCATCGCTTATTTTTTTGAATATGGAAGCACAACAAGAAAACTAATATATTTACACAGTCCCTCGTATTGGTAATAACATAAAAGTTATGTGGTATGTCAGATTTATGGAGTTTAGCCAATAGCATTAAATGCATAGCACTGTATCGGATCACTCAAAGCAGACCTATTGAGTAATTACGTTAGCTCATCTAGAGGCAATAACGAGTTACACCCCCCCTATTTTCTAGCATATGAAAAACTGTCAGATTCAATTGATTACTCAACAAACCTGACAGCATTAACTAACTCAGCTTAAAGCGTCATCACGATTCGGCCTGTGATATCGCCTTTTAGCATGTCGTCAAAAATATCGTTGATATCTTCGAGGCGTTTTTCTTCAATAATGGCTTTAACTTTACCTTTCGCTGCAAAGTCTAGGCATTCTTGTAAGTCTTTACGCGTACCAACGATTGAGCCTACAACAGACACACCATTTAACACGGTATCGAAAATTGGCAGTGGCATATCTTCGGGTGGTAAACCTACAAGCACACATTTACCGCCACGGCGTACGCTTTTATAAGCTTGCTCAAAACCGGGTTTTGATACAGCTGTACAAACAACACCATGTGCCCCGCCCACTTGTTCAAAAATGGTTTCTGAAGGCACTTGCTTCATAAAATCTATGGTGATGTCTGCGCCAAGCTCTTTGGCTAGTGCCAATTTGCTTTCGCCGGTATCAACGGCAATCACATTAAAGCCCATTGCTTTTGCGTACTGCACTGCCAAATGACCTAGGCCGCCAACACCGACAATTGCAACCCAGTCGCCTGCTTTTGCATCAGTCACTTTAAGCGCTTTATAGGTAGTAACCCCCGCACAGAATAAAGGTGCAGCTTCTGCAAAGCCTAATCCTTCAGGAATTTTCACCACGTAATCACCATGGGCTACACAGTACTCGGCGTAACCACCATCAACTGAATACCCTGTGTTGTGCTGCTCAAGGCATAAGGTTTCTTTGCCTTCTAAACAAAACTCACAATGACCACAGGCGCTATACAACCAAGGAACACCGACACGGTCGCCTACTGATAAGTGTTTGATGTTTGCGCCTACTTTTTCGATAGTACCTACCCCTTCATGGCCCGGCACTAATGGCATTTTGGGTTTGACTGGCCAATCTCCATGACAAGCATGTAAATCTGTGTGGCACACTCCACACGCGGCAATTTTAACTAGCACATCGTTAATTCCCACCTCTGGGCATGGGATATCTTCGATAGTTAATTTACCTTTGTACTCTTTATTTACTGCAGCTTTCATAACGTTCCTCCATGGTATTATTGGATTTCAGCCTATACGATAAACTTATTAACTGTCACTATTATTGATCCAAATCAAATAGCTAACCACTGCGGCACTTAATTAAACTATTGCTTAAATTCAATGACTTAAATTTAAAATATGATGTATCTACACTTTAGTAGTAGCAGATTGCATAGTGGCTATTTCTTTTAGTTATACCCCGAGCGTGCTAGCATTTAATTTCTGAAATTTTTGAATACTAAAAATTATGAGCCTATCTGAAAAAAACTTAGCTTTTGTTATGCACTGCGGTGAAATGGGAAGCCGTTGGGGCTTTAACCGCACCATTGGTCAAATGTGTGGATTATTAACCATTACTAAAGAGCCAATGACCGCCAATGAAATTGCCGATACTTTAAGTATCTCGCGCGGAAACGTTAGCATGGGCATTAAAGAGCTACAGTCTTGGCGCTTAATTAAAGTGCACCATATTCCGGGTGACCGTAAAGAATACTACGGCCCTGCTGGCAGCATTTGGGACATGGCCAACCGCGTATTCGAAGAGCGTAAAAAACGCGAGATAGACCCAACCCTTAGCCTTCTTCGCGATAACATTTTAGAAGAAGCCCACAATGATGATGAGCGCTTTGCTCAGCAGCAAATGCAAGAAATTCACGACCTACTCGAAACCGTGACCAAATGGTCTGCAGAGCTACAACGCTTAAGCCCTGAACAACTTCAAAGCCTAATGAAACTGGGTTCTGGTATTGGAAAGGTACTTGATTTTAAAGATAAGATTTTGAAAAAACCGGGGAAAGGGGAATAAGTTAGCGAGTTACTAGGGGAAAGAGTAAAGTTAGCGAGTTACAAGGGGAAAGTTAGCAAGTTACAAGAGTAAAGTTTGTAGGATGCGTTTAACGCCGAACATCTAAAGATTCACGGCTGAAGCCGTTCCTACGGGATTCACCGTAGGCGTGAAACTTGTTTCGCGCGCTCTCTTGTAGGTCGTGCTTTAGCTCGTCATATGAGAAAGCATTCAAGATTGTGTCGCCATAAATGACGACCTACACCAAAATAATCTCTGTGTAGGGGGCGTTTAACGCCGAACAAGTAGCTAAAAATAAGGATAAACATGTGAATAAGCTTCTATTGATAATCAGTATTGTATTAATTTTGGCAGGCATACTTCTATTCTTATATGACTTTTTACCTGTCGGAGTTGCTAACAAAGAAGGCTCTTATTTAAGAATAGTATCGAGTGATGCCTTCTCAATTTTAAACTACAGACTGCATTTATTGGTCACGGGTGTTGGGCTCTTAGTACTATACAAACTTAAAATATTTTAGCTTTAAAGAATTACTATGACTGCGAAGCCGATTTTAGATAAACACTTTTATCATGATGGCAGAGGACCTGAACTACAAAAGGTTATTTGGCAAAAAAATGGTAAAGACCTTTTAGGCTTTGAGTACTTCAATCCCGATGATGAATATTCGTTAGCTAACCTAAAGCATATACGATTAGATAACGTAATAGCATATTCAAAGGCAACTGTTGATGTTCATGGCTGTATTCTAGCGAATACAAAGTGTGTGGCAGCCATATTTGAAGTGCCTAATTCGAATTGGCTACCCTCATTAAATCAAAACGAAATTGCTGGGTGTAAGCACTTTCAAATAATGTTTTATGATGAGATTTATGACGTTGTTTGTAAAAGTGTAATCACAGGAAAAGGAAATCTGGCGTTTTAACGCCGAACATGTAGCAGCGATTTTATATCGCGTCCCAGAGCCTAAACCCTAGAGCCTAATGTTTTCTATCGTAGGCATGAAACTTGTTTCGCGCGCTCTCTTGTAGGTCGTGCTTTAGCGCGTTTTTAAAGGATAATCATAACTTCACTTGCCTTTGCTATACTAATGACTAAACGTTTATTTACGTTCTGACTTAAATGGATCTTAGGCTATGTATAAACAGACAGAAATAAGTTACTCGTTAATTATTATTTTATTAGTAATTAGTGCCTTTATAATTTTCTCGCCTGAACTGGCTGGCCTCAAAATAATTATATTATCGATAAACCTGCTTGTTACTTTGCTGTTCTTTTCACTAACAATAGTCATCAATGAGCAAAAGCTTCATTGGTATTTTGGGTTTGGGATTATTAGCAAAGATGTTGAATTATCTCAGATTGTACAGACCTCAGCTTACAAAACAAAGTGGTATCAAGGGATTGGTATTCGTATGCTAAACGATGGCTGGTTATACAATGCGTCAGTTGGACAAGCCATTAAAATAACTTTAACTGACGGAAAAAACATATACCTTGGCTGTAAAAACGTTGATGCACTGCAAAAAGCACTCAAAGTTAAGGTTTAAAAATTGTATCGAAGGGAAAGTTACAAGAGTAAAGTTAGCAAGTATATTTTAATAATTTTGTATTTTTCCTCTTGAGCGCAGCGCCTCTTGAACTCTTTGTGAGTAATTCACTTAGAGATCTTTTGCAGTAGTAATAAAAAAGCGCGAGATAAACTCGCGCTTTCTGCAAATCCCCTAGTGCCTAGCACCTAGTTACCTAGGCTCTAGTATCTAATCACTTAATCGCTGGGTAACCGATGCGATCTGATAAGTAACCAACACTGGTTGCAAAGTAATAAGAGCGGTTCCAGTGCATAAGTGCTTTGTAGTTATCGTAGGCTAGATACATACGGCCGTTTACGTCATCAGGCATTACCATTGCGGCGGTAATATCAACGTTTGGTAGATCGCTACCATCCATTTTACGAACACCGATTGCTTGCCAATCAGCAAGGCTGCGCTCTGAATCTTTCCAATACTCTAACCATTGGCTGCGTGTTCTAGTGCCACGCTTAAGAATATTTGAGTTATCAAAGCCTTCAGGTAGTTTAACTTGGCGACCCCAGGTTAAATCATCGTTCCAACCTGCTTGTTTAAGGTAGTTAGCAATTGAAGCGAATGCGTCTTCTTCTGTGGTCCAAATGTCTTTGCGGCCATCACCGTTGTAATCAACAGCGTAAGCGTTAAATGAGGTTGGCATAAACTGCGTTTGCCCCATTGCACCAGCCCATGAGCCTTTGAACTTATCAAGGGTAATGTGACCCTCTTTTAAGATATCAAGTGCTGCCCAAAGTTGGTTTTTATACATGGTTTCGCGGCGACCATCAAAAGCAAGTGTAACTAATGATGCAATTACACTGTGACCACCTTGGATTTTACCAAAGTTACTTTCAAGGCCCCAAAGTGCAACAATAAAACGTGCTTGAACGCCGTATTCTTTAGCGACTTTTTCCAGAACGTCTTGGTTTTCTTTGTATAACTTACGCGCGCGGTCAATTTTCCATTGCGGCACACGTTTTGGTAAATAAGTTTCGAGGGTTTCTTTTACTTCTGGCTGATTTTTATCTGCTGAAATAACTTTCTTTTTGAATTTAGCTGTTGCAAGTGCTTGATCAACTAGGGCTTCATCATAGCCTTTTTCAAGTGCTTCTTTTTTTAATGCTGCAACGTAAACGTCAAAATCAGCTTGTGTCTTTTGTTCTGCCAATACTGAAGTACTTAGTGAAGCACTGAGTAAAATGACGGCAAGTTTTTTAATCACTCTCAACTCCCTTGTCTTTTTTAAATTGGGTTAACAGATTTTCTTCCGGCGGAGGTAATTGCAAGTAGAACCCTTGGTCAATTAACGCTTGCTTAACCGCGTCTAAGTCTGCCACACCTAACTTTTCACGGCTTGCTAGATTAATCATCATCACGTACTTAGGTTGACCAAACGTTTCTAGTAATGGCTCAGGTACGCGTGAGAAATCATCTCTTTTTTCTACAAAAAGGTATGTATCCGCTTTTTTAATACTTTTATACACCGCAGTTAGCATTATGGCCCTATAATATCTTGCTTAACGAAGGCGCACACTATAACATGAGTGATATAATAAGTTAGAAAAAATAGATTAGATTTTTACTGTATATGCCTTGTTCAGCCTGTGTTTATACTTAAATAATGCTAATCCAGACAATTCAATTGAGCGTGTATGTCGGAACAAATTTTTGAATTAAAAGGGAACCTTTTTACGTTATCTGTTTTACATTTATTTTCAGCAGATACAGCCCTTTTAAGTAAGCAGTTAGATGAGAAAATCGCCCAAGCACCTAAGTTCTTTGCCGGTGCGCCTATCGTAATCAACTTAAGCGACGTACAAGATGAAGCGCTTGATTTCTCTTTCTTAAAATCAATGTTAAGCGGCCTTTCGTTAAACCCTGTTGGGGTTTGTAATGGCTCTCAAGAGCAAAACGAAAGCGCAAAAGCTGCGGGCCTGTCGGTGTTAAATTATTCACAAGACGTTAAGGGTGCAACCGCTAAACAACAAACAAATACATCTATCGTTGAAAAAACCGTTCACCTGCCTGCGCAAGTTATTCATGGCACTGTACGTTCGGGTCAGCAAGTGTATGCAAAAGACCGCGACCTGATCGTAATTGGTGCTGTAAGTCATGGCGCCGAAGTGATTAGCGACGGCAACGTGCACATTTATGGCACTCTTCGTGGCCGTGCAATTGCAGGGGCTAAAGGTTACAACGAAGCAAATATATTTTGCCAAAAATTAGAAGCAGAACTTGTTTCGATTAATGGTAGTTATTGGATCAGCGACTCTCTACAAGGTGAACACTGGGGCAGCGCAGTACAAATCCAACAAAAAAATGATTCATTAGAAATTTCAGCTTTGGTTAAAGGATAAATCTCATGGCAAAAGTGATTGTCGTTACTTCTGGTAAAGGTGGTGTTGGTAAAACCACATCGAGTGCTGCGATTGGCACAGGTTTAGCGCTTAAAGGCTTTAAAACCGTTATTATCGACTTTGATATTGGTCTACGTAATCTTGACCTTATCATGGGTTGTGAACGCCGTGTTGTTTATGATTTCGTAAACGTAATCAATGGCGAAGCTAACTTAAATCAAGCACTTATTAAAGATAAGCGCGTTGATAAGCTACATATTTTACCTGCCTCACAAACCCGTGATAAAGACGCCCTAACCCGTGACGGTGTTGAGCGCGTACTAAACGAGCTGAAAAAAGATTTTGATTACATTGTGTGTGATTCTCCAGCGGGTATCGAAGCTGGTGCAATGATGGCAATGTACTTCGCTGATGAAGCGATTGTAACAACGAACCCAGAAGTATCATCAGTACGTGACTCTGACCGTATTCTTGGCATTTTACACAGCAAATCAAAACGTGCTGAAGAAGGCCTTGAAAGCGTAAAAGAACATCTACTATTAACTCGCTATAATCCTGAGCGTGTTGAAAAAGGCGAAATGCTTTCGGTAGAAGACGTACAAGAAATCTTAGCGATTAAACTACTGGGCGTTATTCCTGAATCACAAGCTGTACTTAGTGCATCTAACTCTGGTCAACCGGTTATCCTTGATGGTGAATCGGATGCAGGCCAAGCATACACAGATGCAATCAATCGTTTATTAGGCGAAACTGTTGATTTTCGTTTCTTAGACGTAGAGAAAAAAGGCTTATTTAAACGGATTTTTGGAGGTTAATGTGTCTTTACTTGACTACTTCCGCTCAGAAAAGAAAAGCAGTGCGTCATTAGCAAAAGAGCGATTGCAGATCATTGTCGCGCACGAACGTTCACAGCGTGGTACACCAGATTACCTACCACAGCTAAAACAAGACATCCTTGATGTTATTCGTAAATACGTGAATGTAAACACTGATGCAGTTCAGGTGCAGTTTGACCAAAACGAAGATGACTTAGCTGTACTTGAGCTAAACGTCACCTTACCTGACGAAGAAAAGAAATAGTCAAAATTGGGCGCTTAGTTTTTAACAGCGCCCTTTTTTATTTCTGCCACTGCATATGAAACTCATAGTCGTCTTCGCCTAGAGTCTTAAACCCTGCCCGTTGATATAGCCCATACGCTGGATTCGCTTTTAGCACCGTTAAATTAATCTCGGCTGTTTGTGCTTTTAGTGTATCTAACACCTTAGTGCCTAACCCTTTGCCCTGCTCTTTAGGTGCAATTTGTAGCTGTAATAAACTGATTGCTTGGTCACTCACGATGAACTTTGCAGCGCCTACACATTGCCCATCATTAAACACTAAATGACTATGCTCAAAGTGCTCTGCCACTCTTGCTTGATGCTGCTCGAGTGATAAAAATAACCCTTGATTCTCTAAGTGCTCAACCATGGTATTTAATCTTAAGTCAAGTAAATAGGCTTTGTCTTGCTCCGTTGTTTTTAAAAATTCAATCATTATTATCTTAAAAAAGAAAAAGGTACTTTAATAAAAGTACCTTTTTAGGTTGCAACAAACAACATGTCTTGGGTTAGAAATTATAATTTGCGCCTAAGTAAAAACGACGACCCGAATATTGGTTATAGGTAAACCGATTACTTTGTTTCCAATATCCTTCTTCTATTTCTTCTGTTAGGTTCACCACTGACGCAGTAAACGAAAGATCCTCTGTTAAGTTATACGAGGCATTCACATCTAGCTGACCATAGTCTTTGGTATACAAGTTGTAGCCTTGGTGAATACCGTTGGCACGGTCATCTTTCCAGTTGTAAGACGCACGAACACTAAAGTCGTCATTTTCAAAGTACACCGACACATTATATTGGTGCTTAGCGGTGCCTGGTATTTCAGCCTCTGTTTTTTGTCCGTCTGTCGAGACTTCGCTAGTGCTGGTATCTGTGTAGGTATAGTTAGTTAAAATACCAAAACCATTATCAAATGAGTGCTGGAAGAACAGCTCTAAACCTTCTGATTTTGCATCACCCCCACCCACTTTGGTGTTCATTTCGACCTCAATTGGGCCGTTACAACAATCGTGTTCACGCTCTACAATTTCTACTGTCGAGATTGGTAAGTTAGAAATATCTTTAGAGAATAATGTCGCACCCAGTGCAGAACCATCGCCATAATACCATTCAATACCTAAATCAAATTGGTCAGATAACATAGGTTCAAGGCCTGTGTTTACCGAGGTACCATTACCACGGCCTGTCCATGAATCTGGCGAGTTAATATTAACTGGAGGACCGTATGACTCTGCTTGACTTAAGTCTGAATAGCTCACTCTTGCCATAGTGCGTGCTGCGGCAAAGCGCACCACAAGATCTTCGGTTGCATCCCATGCAAGGTTAAAGCTTGGTAATACTTCACTGCCATCGCTACTGCGCTCGTTTGGATCGGTGTCGTCATCGTCTTGACCAATGACATCATCGTAGGTCAAAGTGCTAAGCTCTGTGTTGACATAGCGCACACCGACATTACCGCGGAAATCTTGCCACTCAAAATCAGCTTGGGTGTAAACAGACCAAATTTTTTCTTCTAAAGCATAAGTACCCGAAAGCGTTGGCACTACAGTCTGGCTAAAGTTTTCTTTTAAGTAATCATCCAACGCTCTAAAATCAAACGCTAAAAAGTTAAATGCGCCTGTATCACCCGCGCTGTTATCAACTACATGGTCACTCACCAATGTTGGCGCATCTGGGTGAAAATCTGGATTATGGAACCATTCAGTTCCTGGTAAGTAGCCGCGGTAGCCACCGTTGTCAGCTATGCCATCATCCCAACGAAAGTCGTTACGAATGCCTTTAATTTCGTGGTCGCGGTATTTAGCACCTACATAGACACGGGTGAAAAAGTTGCCATCGAGGTCAAATTTTACATCTGTTTGAATGTAATCTTCTGAGTCTTCATTTTCTGATGAGTATGAGTCAAACCAATCGTAATATTGGTATGCCTCTTTATCGGTGGCTAAATCAGTCGACACTTCGTAGCTTGGTTTACCGTTTTCAATTGACCATAACCAGCTGTTTACTGAGCCTAAACGCGCATCTATATTGGCGTAGGTTTCTTTTGAAGTACCGCCTTCAGCTTCAGTATGACCTAGTTTTAATGTAATGCTGTAAGTATCGCCATAATAAGTGCCTTCAAAATCATAGGTGTTTGATTTTGACTCGCCAAAACGCTCACGCCCTGTTAACTGCGGCGATAACAAACCACGGCGAACAGCCACACCACCATTTACATCGGCATCACCCCAGTTATTATCATTAAGTAAACCATTATCGCCATTACCGTAGGCAACCACGGTATCGCCATCAAGTACAATACCGTAATACGGGTTGTGGTTATCATTCCACTCGGCAAAAGTAATACTTTGCCCTGTTTGGTCGTAGCCTAACTTGGCACCAAAATAGTTAAAGTTTAAATCAAGTCTGTCACTCGGTGCCCACTGCACAGCGACTTGATAACCATCGCGTGTACGGTCTTGGTTTGAGTTATTAACACTCATCGCACGAGGTGCCCATACATTGTTGTACACTTCGCCAGTGGCTTGGTCTACCAGCGCTGGGCGCTCTGCCCCTTCAACGGTATCTGAGTGAAAACGCCAGTGTGATGCGTTGTTAGTGATGGTTGTTACGGTGCGATCTTGACGAGTAAAACCGGCCAGTACACCAAAGTTTTCGTCGTCATTTTTCCATGAATACAGCACGTTGACTTGCGGCTTAGTGTCTTCAGACACATCATCGTAAGTCACCTCTGCACTTAACGCCCCTGAGTTTGCTTCCATCTCAAGCGGTTTACGGGTGTGTAAAATAACCGTACCACCAATACCACCTTCATCGATGCGTGCTTCTGCACTTTTGTACACTTCTACACTTTTGATCATGCTTGAAGGCAATAACGTGTAATTAAAACTACGGGTAGGAGTACCAGAACCTGATGAAGCAATATAGTTACCGTTTAATTGGGTGAGAGTCCAATCCGGTGACGTACCACGAATACTCACCCGGCTACCTTCGCCACCGTCGCGGTCAATCAAAACGCCCGATACACGTTGTAAAGAATCAGCGACGTTTTTATCAGGAAACTTACCAATATCCTCTGCGGTGATTGCATCAACGGTAGCCGTTGAAAGTCGTTTTATTGCTAAGTTTTCTGCGGTTGAAGAACGAATACCCCGTACTTCAATCACTTCTACATCATCATTGGCTTGCTCTGCTGCATAGCTTGTATTAATTGCAGCCAGTAGCGAAATTAAAATTGCATTACGCTTAAAATGCCTTCCTTGCCCTTTTGTTTTTATTGCAGTTTGCTTGCCCATGCCTATCTCCAATTGTGTGTTCTGTTTTTGTTTATGAGGCTTTAATTCTCAAAAAACGATTTATTGTTGTCGGTTTTTAAACTGATTATCGGTAGTTAACAGCTTGTTAAACTCAAACTCAGAATAGGGTGAGTGGTCAAAAAGTGATAATAAAAATTCGGTGAGAGATATGACAAAATCGGCGTTAGGAATATTTTATATTCATTTTTATATTTTCTTAATTATAGTTAAGCTCAGCGAATTTAAGTTAACTGGCTTAGCAAAGAAAACTTAAAATATTATGTAATTTATTGATAATAAATAATAATTTAACATCTTGCGTATTTGTTGATGACTCACAGATTGAGTAACTAAAAAATAGGTGTAATAGATATGGTAAAAACACGCCCATGAATAATGGTAAATTTCTCGAAGTATGCCTAAACGAAGGGTGCTTAAAGCAGCTTGCTAACAACATTTCGGTGGCTAGTAACTTAGGTTCAAAGCGCTTTGAATTGTGCAGTAATTTACACCTAGGTGGCCTAACACCAAGTGTTAAAGCAATTGATTGCGCTGTAAAAAGCCTGACTAATAGCGCAGAGTTAGTGGTGATGATACGCCCTGAAGCAGGCAACTTTATTGTTAGTACTGAGTGTCACCAAGTTATGCAAAAACAAATAACAATGGTAGCGAATGCGGGGGCACATGGCGTGGTATTTGGTGCAGTAAAGCACGGCGAACTTGATTTTGAGGTGATCCGCTCTTTAGTAGCCACAGCCAAACAGCATGGCCTGATGGTGACCTTTCACCGTGCATTCGATACTCTTACAAACCCGTTAAGCACACTTGATAAACTGATTAGCTTAGAGGTTGACCGCATCTTAACAGCGGGCACGCCATGGCAAAGCAGTCAAAGTGCTGTTGATGGTCTAAATCAGCTCAACACATACTTAGTGCACAGCGCTAATCAGATAGAAATTGTTATGGGTGGTGGCGTTACTTTAGAAAACGCGGCAACACTTTGGCAATTAATAAAAAACCATTCAGCCAATGCAGCTGTGCATGTACACTCATGCGTGCACAACGAAAACGGTGCAATTAACGCTGAGGCTATCAATAAGCTACTTTCAAAGGATTAAACATGGCAAGCAAAGCAACGTATTTTTTAGGTATTGATGGCGGCGGCAGTAAGTGTAAAGTTCGTTTAGAAAACGAAAATGGCTTATTGCTTAGTGAAGCCATAAGTGGCTCAGCAAACGTGGCCACCAGCAGCCAACAAAGCCAAGAGTCAATACTTCACGCTACTGAAGTTGCATTTCTTGAGGCTGGGCTTGCCTTAAGCGAGCTGAAAAACACTTATGTGCATGCAGGACTTGCCGGTGCCAATATCGACTCAGCTTACCAAGCTATGACCAAATGGCAGCACCCTTTTGCTAAATTTACCCTGTCTACAGATATGCTGATTGCCTGTAAAGGCGCACATCAACACCATGATGGCGCGGTGATTATTCTTGGTACGGGCTTTTGCGCAGGCTACCAGCAGCAAAACCAATTTAGCGAATTAGGTGGTTACGGTTTATTACTGAGCGATGGTGCCAGTGGTGGTTGGTTAGGCTTACAACTTTGCCGTAAAGCATTTGAAGTGCTTGATGGTGTTGCGCAAAGTTCAGCTGCAATAGATACCCTACTCACCGAGCTTAACTGCGACTCAAGCCAAGCGTTAAGTCAGCGTTTAATATCAGCGCGCCCGGCTGAGCTTGCCAAATTTGCGCCGCTCGTTTTTAGCCATTCTGACGATGCTTTTTGCCAGCAATTAATCAATGAAGCGTGCGCATACATTAGCCGCTATATCGCTTACTTTGAAAAACAAGGTATTGAAAACGTCACCTTAATGGGCGGCATTGCCAATGCCATCACGCCTTACTTAACTGATGCCAGTAAAGCGCATTTAACCCCCGCCCTTGCCAGTGCAGAGCAAGGGGCTATTTTAATGGCGAGAGAGGCAATTTAATCGCCTAATTGCGAGCGCATTTGTGAGGGAATTTCACCAAACAAACGCCGAAATTGTTTGCTGAAGTAACTTGGTTCAGAAAACCCACACTGGTAGGCCACTTGTGAAATGGGCAGTTGCGTTTCAATTAGCAGCTTGCGGGCATTTTCTAGGCGTACTTCGTTTATAAATTGATTAGGTGTTTTTGCTAAGTGTTTTTTAAAACGGCGCTCTAAAGCACTTACCGACAAGTGTGCAAGCTCAGCTAATTCATCAATGCTGATCTGACGATGATAATGCTCGCGAATAAATTTTACCGGCTCTTCAATTGCCCTTACGTGTGAAAGCGCTTTTGAGGTTTTTTGTAGATGTCGGGTTACTCCGTAAGTGCCAATCACATTGCCATCGTGATCTTTTAAAGCATGCTTTGATGTAGAAAACCAACCAAGCTCACCTTGTTGGGTTTGGTTAAGCTCTAAACGGTCAGTCACTATGTAGCCTTCCATCACCCGTTTATCGTCATTGACGTACTGAAACGCAAGGTGCTTTGGTGAAAAATCGAAGTCTGTTTTTAGCAATATTTGCTCCAGTGTTTTATAACCCTGATGCTCAATAAAATGCTGATTACAATGCAAGATTCTACTATCTGTGTCTTTTACCCAAAAGAGGATATCTGGCAGTAAATCAAATGCAGCAATTAGCTGATTTACGCCAGCTTTTTTTATTATTTCTTGAATATCCATCGCTTAATTTTGTCTCAATAAAGAACAGCCCTATATATTTTAAACGCCGATTTTGTTGCAGTGTCAACCGAATTTTTATTAGCGCTTATTGGTTAAGCTTTCCTATTATCAATAACATGACATTAACAGTAGCAGACGCTATTTAAATTTAGGAGCGCTTAAGATGAGCAAAGCTAAGATCCGCATGGCAATGGTAGGCGGTGGCGATGGTGCCTTCATTGGCGCTATTCATCGAATTGCAGCGCGATTAGACGGAATGATTGAGCTTGTTGCAGGTGCATTCAGTTCAGACGCACACAAATGTAAAGCAACCGGCGAACTACTTGGGCTTGATAGCAGCCGTTGCTACGACAGTTACCAGACGCTATTTACCGAAGAAGCAAAATTACCCGCTGATGAGCGTATTGATTTTGTGGCTATTGTCACGCCAAACCATTTACATTTTCCGGTCGCGAAAATGGCGCTTGAGTATGGCTTTCATGTGCTCTCAGATAAACCTGCAACGCTGACTCTCGCAGAAGCAGAGCAATTACAAAGCATCATTGCAAAGCAGCAGGTTTTATATGGGTTAACCCACACTTACACCGGTTACCCTATGGTTAAAGAAGCCAAGCATCGCGTAAAAGCAGGCGAGCTCGGCACCATACGTAAAGTGATTGTTGAGTACACCCAAGGCTGGTTATCTCAACGTGAAGACGAGGGCTCAAAGCAAGCGAGCTGGCGTTTAGACACCAGTAAGTCTGGTATTAGTTGTTGTATGGGCGACATTGGCGTGCATGCAGCTAACTTAGCCGAGTATGTCTCTGATCTCGAAATCACCGAGCTTTGCGCCGATTTAAACCATGTAGTTGAAGGCCGAGCCCTTGATGATGATGGCACTGTGCTACTTAGATTCAATAATGGTTGTAAAGGCGTTTTACTGGCAAGCCAAATTGCTGTTGGAGATGAAAACAACTTACGTCTGCGAATTTATGGCGATAAAGCCAGTCTTGAATGGTCGCAACTTGAGCCAAATAGCTTATGGCTACGAGGCCACAATCAAGCCGCAACATTACTTAGAGCGGGCGTAGGTGAATTACACCCTGACACGCAAAATGCCCTGCGCGCCCCTGCCGGTCACACAGAAGGCTACCTTGAAGCATTTGCCAACATTTACAGCAATTTTGCAGCGCAGATCCATGCATTTAAGCAAGGCGACAACGCAACAAATTCAGCATTTGATGTGCCAGGCATCAATGAGGCTGTGCGTGGCATGGCGTTTATTGAGCATGTTGTTGCTTCAGCTAAACAAGATACTAAATGGCACAAATTACAGATTGGATAATAAAGAATGAATAAAATCAAAGGGCCAGCAATATTTTTGGCGCAGTTTATTTCAGAGCAAGCCCCGTTCAATAGCTTTCAAGGTTTATGTGAATGGGCAAGCGGTTTAGGTTACAAAGCGATTCAAGTGCCAACCTCAAACCCGACTATTTTTGATTTAGAAAAAGCAGCTCAAAGCCAGCATTACTGCGATGAAGTCACTGGTATTGCTACAGAGTATGGACTTACAATTTCAGAGCTATCAACACATTTGCAAGGCCAGTTAATTGCTGTTCACCCTGCCTACGATGAAATGTTCGATAACTTTGCCGCAGAGCATGTAAAAGGTAACCCTGCAGCGCGAACAAAGTGGGCAACAGAGCAACTGATGATGGCTGCTAAAGCAAGTAAAAACCTTGGCTTAACAACCCATGCGACATTCTCGGGTTCTTTTTTATGGCATACCTTTTACCCGTGGCCACAGCGTCCACAAGGACTTGTCGAACAAGGCTTTAGTGAACTTGCTAAGCGCTGGTTACCCATTTTAGATTGCTTTGACGAGCATGGCGTGGACGTGTGTTATGAATTACATCCGGGTGAAGACCTGCATGATGGTGTGACATTTGAGCGCTTTTTAGCAGCAACCAATAATCACCCACGCGTTAATATTCTTTATGATCCGAGCCATTTTGTATTGCAACAGCTCGACTATTTAGCGTTTATCGATATTTATCATTCGCGCATTAAGGCGTTTCATGTCAAAGATGCAGAATTTATCGCAAATGGCCGCTCAGGTGTTTATGGCGGATTTCAAAACTGGCAAGACCGACCAGGGCGTTTTCGTTCTTTAGGTGATGGCCAAGTAGATTTTAAGCAAATCTTCAGCAAGTTAACTCAATATGGTTTTGATGGTTGGGCTGTACTTGAATGGGAATGCTGCTTAAAGCACCCAGAAGATGGGGCAAGAGAAGGCGCTGAGTTTATTAAAGCACACATAATAAACCCAACAGATAAAGCCTTTGACGATTTTGCCAGTGGCGCAACAAACACTGAGCGTAATAATCGAATTTTAGGTTTATAAAACCGACAACAATAGAACACACAGGACACACAATATGGACAACAATAATTATAACCGCATTGTCTTTCGGCTTTGCTGTATAGCACTGATTGTGACCTCTATGACCTTTGCCATTCGTGCTGGTATTTTGGGTCAACTTGGCAGTGAGTTTGGCTTAACCGACACCGAATTAGGTTGGGTTAATGCCATGGCATTTTTAGGCTTTCCGGTTGCGACTATGGTCGGCGGTATTATTTATAATGCCATTGGCGCGAAAAAATTAGTGGCGTTAGCGTTTATCTGTCATTTACTTGGTCTTGTTTTGACGATAACAGCTGATGGTTTTTGGGGCTTACTGGTTTCTACCTTTTTAATTGGTTTTGCCAACGGCGCTGTTGAAGCTGGCTGTAACCCACTAATTGCAGAAATGTACCCTAAAAACACTACAACTATGCTAAACCGTTTTCATGTTTGGTTCCCAGGTGGCATTGTGATTGGCGCACTTGCTTCGAATTTTATGTCGGGAGCAGGCTTAAACTGGCAATGGCAAGTAGCGTTAATTTTAATTCCTACGGTTATCTATGGCGCTATGCTGATCAAAGCACAATTTCCACGCTTTGATACGCGTACTCACTCTACCAGCAGCAATATTCGCCACTTATTTACGCCGTTATACATCTTTTTAATTGCCTGCATGACGTTTACCGCAACCACTGAATTTGGCACTCAGCAATGGATTGAGCGTATTTTAGGTTCATCGGGTGCCTCTCCTATGATGGTATTAGCCCTGATCACCGGCTTAATGGCGGTTGGTCGCTTCTTTGCAGGCCCCATTGTGCATAAGCTCAACCCTACCGGTGTATTACTTGGATCTGCCATTTGTGCAAGCTTAGGTATTTTTATGATGAGCCAAGCAGAGGGCAGCATGATTTATCTAGCAGCGATGCTTTTTGCACTTGGCGTTACCTACTTTTGGCCGACCATGCTTGGCTGCGTTGCTGAATACATTCCAAAGTCAGGAGCGCTGGGTATGTCGTTAATGGGCGGTGCAGGCATGTTTGCTATGAGTATCTGGAACCCTGTAATTGGTAGCTGGATAGATACAGCACGCTCATCGGCAGAAGCAAGTGGCGCAAGCGCAGAACAAATTGAAATTTTAGCCGGACAGGCTGTATTACAAAACCTACTGATCTTCCCAATTATTTTAATCGTCGCATTCATTGGGTTGCATTTAGTAATTAATAACAACAAACGCACCGAAAAATGTGCGTCTTAAGCAAGTAAATCGTCGAGGAACACTATGTTTAAATCTCTTAAAGCACTGACTTTAATGCTCACCGTTAGTAGCTGTGCACTCGCTAATGCGGCTGATAATCAGCTTACACAACAAGAAAAGCAAGCTGGTTGGCAGTTATTATTTGATGGCAAAGATATGTCGCAATGGCGTAATTTTAAAAGCGAATCTTTAAATCCTGCATGGGTGGTTGAAGATGGCGCTATGACATTAACCAAAGGTGGTGGCGACCTGCTTACTAAAAAGCAGTACCAAAACTTTGAATTACAGATTGATTGGAAAATCTCTACCAAAGGCAATAGCGGTATTTTTGTGTTAGCTGATGAAACCGGACAGATGATTTACTCTCATGCACCTGAAATTCAAATTATCGATAACGAAGAACACCCAGATACTGAAATTGACTCGCACTTGGCTGGGTCAATTTACGATTTATTTGCAGCACCAGTTGCGGCGCACAAACCAGCAAATAGCTGGAACCATGTACGCATTAAAATGCAAGACAACCACTTACAAGTTTGGCAAAACGGTATTAGCACCACCAGCATTGTGATTGGCAGTACAACATGGAACACCCTTGTTAAAGGCAGTAAGTTTGCAACTTGGAAAAACTTTGCAACGGCTGAACAAGGTCATATCGGGCTTCAAGACCATGGTGACAAAGTGTGGTTTAAAAATATAAAAATCAAGGAGCTATAAGATGTCTGATTTTAAACATAAGGTATTAGTTGTTGGCTCTGGTGCTGGCGGTGCAATGGCCGCATATACGCTAACTAAACTTGGCCACAAAGTGTTATTACTTGAAGCAGGTCGTAATTATGACCCGAAAACAGAAAGCCCGATGTTTCGTCGTAACAGCGAAGCACCACTTATGGGTGCAGGTAACAAAGACAAAAACTTTGGCTTTTACGATGCAACCGTTGATGGCGGCTGGCAAGTACCTGATGAGCCATACACAAGTGCTAAAGGGAGTGACTTTTATTGGTGGCGCGCACGTATGTTAGGTGGTCGAACTAACCACTGGGGCCGCTATTCATTACGCTTCAGTGAGCACGATTTTAAAGGCAAAAGCCGTGATGGTCACGGTGCCGACTGGCCATTTGAATACGCTGACTTAGCGCCTTGGTACGATAAAACCGAAGAACTTGTGGGTGTATGTGGCACCAATACAGGCCATGAAGATATGCCAGACTCGTCACCGGGTATTTTACAGCCGCCACCAAAGCCACGTGTTCCTGAGCTTTTAATTGCCGCTTCTGCAAAGAAAATGGGCATTCAAGCAGTACCGATGCATCGTGCAGTATTAACCCGCCCTAAAGATGATCGCATGGCCTGTTTTTATGCGACACCTTGTGGCTCTGGTTGTTCAATTGGTGCTGCTTTTCAAACTACTACATCGCTATTACCTATGGCAAAAGCCACTGGTAACTTAAAAGTTATTACTGATGCCATGGTTAAATCAGTCAAAGTTGATGAGCAAGGTAAAGTCACTGGCGTAACTTATGTTGATAAACACACGGTAACCGAACATGCTATTGATGCCGATGTGGTTATCTTAGCCGCCAGCGCCTGTGAATCAGCGCGTATTTTATTAAATTCAAAGAATAAAAAGCACCCAAAAGGCCTTGCTAACTCAAGTGGCCAAGTAGGTCGAAACTTGATGGATTCGACGGGTGCATGGTTAGGTGCGCAAATTCCGGCACTTAAAGGTCGCCCACGTTATAACGAAGATGGACATACCGCTAATCACTTATTTATTCCTTGGTGGGGTCATCAAGCACAAGCTAACAATGAATTAGATTTCCCACGTGGTTATCACTTTGAAATTGGCGGTGGCTTTAGACAACCAGGCTCGGGTGTATCGGGTGATAAACAAGGCTATGGCCCTGCCCTTAAACAGCAAATTCGTGATGCATATGGCTCTTACGTTGGTTTTGCGCTGCGTGGCGAGATGTTACCGAACAAAGATACCTACATGGAAATTGACGAAAACGTTAAAGACAAATGGGGTATTCCGGTATCAAAGTTCCACTTTAAGTGGTCTGACAGAGAATTAAAGCAAATCGAACATGGTTTAAAAACTGCGAAGCAAATTCTAGAAAACATGGGTGCGACCGTTGGCGAACTCCCGCCTGCTGAAAAAGCAATTTCAAAAGGTGGTGAAATCATTCACGAAGTGGGCACCACACGAATGGGCAGCTCAAAGAAAGACTCTGTCACCAATCAATGGGGTCAAACATGGGATTGTAATAACCTATTTGTGATGGATGCCGGTGTATTTGCTTCTAACCCTCATAAAAACTGTACGCTCACCATCATGACACTGGCAATGCGTAATTCAACTTGGCTTGCTCAACAAATTGATAACGGGGTACTTTAATTATGCATCATCGTAACGAACACGACTCATATAACTATGTTTCAAACATGAGCCGCCGTGAGTCTTTAAAATGGCTTGGTCTATTAGCTGCAGGCTCGGCGATTGGTTTAACTGCTGGCTGCACAAAAGCACTAGAAGATGACGTTGCAGTCTCTGCAAAAGAGCATTGGCCTGATTTAGATATCAAGCCTGTAACCGCTAAAGGCTATGGTCAAGATCCAAATTTAGTGATGCCACCAGAATCACCTTGGCCGCTAACCTTAACAGCAGACGAACTCACGTTAGTAGCGCTTTTATCTGATTACATTGTACCGCGCGAAGGGGCTATACCTTCAGCCAGTGAGCTACAAGTACCGGCCGTTATTAATGAATGGGTGAGCGCGCCTTATGAAGGCCAACAACGCGATAGAATTAAAATTTTAAATTCATTAGCGTGGCTTAACGATGAAGCACAGCTTCGTTTTAAAAAGCAATTTGTTGCACTTAATGAAAAGCAACATCGCGCGATTTTAGACGATATTGCGTTTTTAAACGAGCAAACACCTGCTCAATTTCAGCGCATTGGTAAAGCCTTTTTACGCTTTAAAGAGTTAGTGCTTGCTGCCTTTTTCTGTACGCCAGAGGGCTGTAAAGACATTGGCTACCTAGGCAATGTGCCTATTGCAGGTGATTACCCTGGCCCTTCTGATGAAGCAAAAGCCCATTTAGATCAGGTTTTAGCTGAGCTTGGTCTGAGCGAGTACGCCTATACCGATTAACTTTCCCCCTTGTGTTATTTGTAACACAGTGCAGGGGGTCAGCCCCCTGCTTTTTTTAGGATTGAAGTATGTTTAAAACCCGCATTTTATTGCTCATTATTAGCCTTGTATTTAGTGGTCAATTATTCGCAAAACTGCCAGTGAGTGTACAGCTATGGTCAGTCAAAGACACCTTAAAAAATGACTTTCATGGTACGCTTAAGTCTCTTGCCGAAATGGGGTTTGACGGCGTGGAGTTTGCCGGAGACTTTGGCCCATACTCAAATAATCCAGCAGCCTTAAAAGCAAAGCTCAGTGAATTAGGCTTAGTTGCCAGTAGTGCCCATATAGGCTTTGATGTACTCAGTGAAAACACTATTGATAGCACCCTGCTGTTTTACAAGACCCTTGGCGTTACTACACTTTATGTACCTTGGGATGAAAGAGCATGGCACCCTGTGGGAGTTAAATCTCTGGTTAAAGAGCTTACTAAGGTCAGTGATTATGCAACTCGCTTTGATATGAAGATCGGTTTTCACAATCATAATAAAGAGTTTAATGCATTTAATAACGCAACGTTTTGGGATTACATTGCCACTAATACCCCCAAAACCATGCCATTGCAGTTAGATATTGGCTGGGTCAATTACGCTGCTAAAGATCCAATCTACTTTATTAAAAAGTACCCTAACCGCACGCTTGCTACGCACATTAAAGTACGTACAGTTGAGGGTAGCAACATGAGCCCTATTATCGGCGAAAACAACATTGATTGGCCTGCCATCATCGATACTTTAGAGTCGCACGGCAACACCAAGTGGTTAGTGCTTGAGCAAGAAGAATACCCAAACGGGTTAACCCCACTACAAAGCGTTGCTAAATCAAAACAAAACTTAGATAAGATTTTACTTGGTTTGTAGGGTTATTTTAGGAATGAGCTTGCTTTAAACACGTGAGTTCATGACTTGGATTTAATTTGAATAGTCGTTCACTCATAGCTCTTTATTAGGGTTCATCTTGCCAGGAGCTATTGCCTTCAGAACGTTTTGCAAAGCTTTCTGGTTTCCTGATTGGTTTATCTATACTTTTATAGAATATCAAGATTCCCGCTCCACCTATGACAGGGAGTAACCAAACCAGCACTATTTGTGCTACTTTTTGAAAAGTTTCAAAATCATTTCTTTTATAAATTACTATACTAATCAATATATTGAACAGTACCAGTAACCCCAAGCCAGCTAGTGCATAGTTTTCCATATATTAATCCTATTGATGCCAAAAACACACTGTGGAAACGACCGAATGACGGCTTAAATTGTTTGTTATGCGCTTTAAAACAAACAGCTAATCGTCCTTTCTTCGGTGTTTAAAGATAAATCGCCCAAATTGAAAACATAAAACTAAAAATACAATGAGAAAAATGAGTCCATTTGCCCACTCCGGCACAAACTCAACAATCTTCGGAGCAATGAATTTAAGAATACCGAAAACTGCTACGATGAGAAGAATGAATGCAGTCCCTTTCACTAAAGCGCTCCTAAATTTCCGTTCTATGCATCTGTTTATATTTTAAAAATACCAACGCGAAAATTAATTGCGGGAATATCCTTAAATGTACCACCCATCTCGCATAGGGACAAAAAGGATGGCTATATTAACAAGCGGGGACGATTCACATTCTTTAATCCCAGCATGTTCCTCCCAATCTACAGCGGTTTGTTATGTGGCTTACCTCTTTGATATAGTTTTAACAAATTACTTAAGGTATTGCTATCACAAGTTTTTTAAATCTTTTATGTAAAGTTAAATACATTAATATGCTCGCGTCGATCATTTTCATAAAAATATATGCAAAGAACAGCTTGGCCATTTCAATGACTCATAATCCTTAATGAAGATATATAACGTGGCTTATTCTACCAACCTATTTTACATTTATTATTATATCTTTCACCGTTCAATATCTTATTTAATTTCAACAAACTAAATAAAACACAGCATTAAAAATTAATAATAAAACATTAAAAACAGCTTTTACTTTCATTTTTTTGGCAGATTGTTTTATCTAAGTAGCGAAGTACTATATTAAAAAAGCCTCTCAGGGACTGAGAATGAAAGTATTGAATTTAAGGAAGAGTTCAGAGAAAAGCACAATTGCGTTCCTCGTGACTTTAGCTGTTTTAACATTGTCTATTCTAAAAGCGACATCCCAAAAGCATCCGCTCTATGAGCTACTTTTGCTGGCTTTTATGCTTACATCGTTAGTCATTACTTTTTTGGTATTGAGCAGTAAAAATGAGCTGACTATATGTCGTCACGGTATTTTTTATAGCTCAGCGTTTGGGAGTGTTCATATTGAGCCAAACAAAACTAAACTAATTAAACAATACTCTAAATATGGCTTTAATTGTGTGGTAATCATTGGTCATGGCTATTTTATATTCGCGCCATTTTATTATTTAACATCGAAACAAAAGCAACGATTAAAACGATATGATAATAACTTACTGCATTGGTTAGAGGTTACGCGTAAACGCAGTAAGTTTCAGGGCTTTTAGTACGAATACAAAGCATACAAAAGCCCTTTAAAAAGTTAGTTACTTAGTTTTGCCACTCTTTAAGTACGTCTTTCACATACTCATAGCGCCATGAGTTAAACAGATCTGGCTTTGATGCAGCTTTACGCTCATCGGCATCGAGCTTCCAATTCCAGCTGATCAGTTGGTTAATCTGTTTTTTAGAGGCCAATACATCTTCAGGAATACCCTGCTCTTTTGCAGCTTTGGTAATTTTTTGTTTAATATCTTTAGCCGCTTTTTTGTATGCCGGAAAATCGATTAAACGTTTTAGTTGTGCAGGTTGTTCGCTAACAGGAACGGCTTTACCACGCTCAATACATTTTAAAATTTCTACGCCTGAACGGTTAACTTCCATTGGTTCAACACCTGGCACTCTGCGTAACGCATTTAAACTTGCAGGCTTGCGCTTAGCAATTTCAACCATGTTGTGCTCTTTTACCACGAAGTTAAGCGCGAGGTTTTTGCGCTCTGCCTTTTCACGGCGCCATGCGGCAAGTTCGCGCAATACAGCTAAGTCGTGCGGTCGTAATTGCCAAGCATTTTTAATATCTTTGTAAAGCTGCTCTGCAGGTGGTTGGTAAGCACGTTTTTGCGCGACTAACTCGCTTTCGCTGATCACAATGTCAAAAAAGCCTGCTTCATCAATTTGTTCTTTAATAATTTCAAAACAAGGCAGTAAGTGATACGTATCAGCAGCGGCATAATCTAGCTGCTTTTCTGTGAGTGGGCGCTGTAACCAGTTCGTGCGCGATTCACTTTTATCTATTTCGATATCAAGTAACTCTTTAACCATGTGGGCAAAGCCCATGCAGTTTCCATGACCTAGTATTTGTAGAGCAAATTGGGTATCAAACAGCGGTGTTGGTACAAAGCCAGCGTATTTTTGAAACACTTCAATATCTTCTGACGGTGAATGCAATACTTTTAACACCTCTGGGTTTTTAAGTACTTGCCAAAAATCAAAAAGCGACAACTCAGCCAGTGGGTCGATTAACGCTAAATGCTCACCATCGTATACTTGAATAAGTGCAACTTCAGGGTAAAGCGTACGACGACGCATAAACTCGGTATCAATTGCCAGTACCGGTTTTCCTGTTATTTTTTCTACAAAATCATTTAATTGATTTTGCGTTTCGATCAGTTGATATTGCACTTATACCCCTTTCTTTACCATAAAAAAGCCGGCTAATGCCGGCTTTAATTATTTTTGTTCGTCCTTTAAGGCTCTTCTTAGAATCTTACCAACGTTTGTTTTTGGTAGTTCATCTCTAAACTCAACGAGTTTAGGCACCTTATAGTTCGTTAAATTATCACGACAGTGCTTTATTATATCTTTTTCAGTTAAAGATTGATCTTTTTTCACGACAAAAACTTTAACTTGTTCGCCACTGACCTCATGAGGGATACCGATTGCCGCTACTTCAAGCACGCCATCGTGCATAGCAACAACTTCTTCGATCTCATTTGGGAACACGTTGAAACCAGATACGATAATCATGTCTTTCTTACGATCAACAATATAGAAGAAGCCTTCATCATCGTAAGTTGCAATATCACCTGTTGCAAACCAACCGTCTTTTAAGCACTCGGCTGTTGCATCTGGGCGGTTATAGTAACCTTGCATAACTTGTGGGCCTTTAACCCAAAGCTCGCCTGGCTCACCTTTCGCTGCTTCTTCACCATTTTCAAGCATAAGCTTAATATCAGTGCTAGGAGCAGGTAAACCAATTGAACCGTTATAACCTTCAAGGTCGTAAGGGCTAACAGTTACAAGTGGTGCACACTCAGTTAGGCCATAACCTTCCATTAATTTGGTTTTTGTTACAGCTTGCCATTTTTCAGCAACTGGACGCTGTACCGCCATGCCACCGCCAAGTGACATTTTTAGGCTTGAGAAATCAAGTTCAGCAAAACCTGGGGTATTTAGTAAACCGTTAAATAGCGTATTTACACCCGTTACAGCAGTAAATTTGTGTTGTGCTAACTCTTTTACAAAGCCAGGCATATCACGAGGGTTTGTAATAAGTACGTTTAAACCACCGTATTTCATAAATGTTAGGCAGTTCGCAGTCAAAGCAAAGATGTGATAAAGCGGCAGTGCTGTAATAACCACTTCTTTTCCGCGATCTAAAACGTTATCTAGACAACCTGAAACTTGTTCAAGGTTACCAACCATGTTGCCATGCGATAGCATTGCACCTTTAGATACACCGGTTGTTCCACCTGTGTATTGCAAAAATGCTAAGTCGTTTAAATCAACATCTGGCTTTTTATAGCTCGCTTCGTTACCAGCAAGTGTATCGGCAAATTTGATTACATTTGGCAATGAGTAGCTAGGCACCATTTTCTTAACGTGCTTAACCACAAAGTTAACGATGTGCTTTTTAAGGCCGCCCACCATGTCACCTACTTGGGTAACCACAATGTGCTTAACGTTGGTTTTTGGTAATGCTTTTTCTAGGGTATCGGCAAAGTTAGCAAGAATGAAAATTGCTGATGACTCTGAGTCATTTAACTGATGCTCTAATTCACGCACGGTGTAAAGTGGGTTTACGTTCACCACTACACAGCCTGCACGAAGAATACCTAAAATAGTAACAGGCGTTTGCAGTAGATTCGGCATCATCACCGCTACTTTATCGCCTTTTTTCAGACCAAGATCATTTTGAATGTACGACGCAACACGTTTTGTAGCACTGTCTAACTCACTATAGGTCAACACTTTACCCATGTTGGTAAAGGCTGGAAGGTCACTATAGTCAGCAAAACTTTTTTCAAACAAGTCGAGTAGCGAGTGATAATGCTCAGGGTCGATTGTTTCAGGCATACCTTCTGGGTAGCGTTTAAGCCAGATTTTTTCCACTCTTAGCTCCTGTTTATAATTATATTTTTTAATAACCTTAATCTAACTAAGGCCGTTTCTCAATGGAGTAAATACTCTAATGGTGCAGATAATCCCACATTTGGTGCAATTATACAATTAACTTGCTTTATACTGCCCAATAAATGCATGAATGTGTTCTAAGGTTAATGCAGGACTTTGCATATGGCAATGGTGACCTCCAGGTATCTCATGAATTTTTAACTCCTTGTAATATTTACCATATGCCTCTAGGTTATCTCTAACAAAAGGATACCCCTTATCCCCTAAGATAAGCTGACATGGTGCGGTAATTTGTTTGATGGTTGCAATACATTGCGCCTCATCAAAGCGAAATCCTGAGTGATTTTTAAGCTTAGGATCGGTTGTTAAATACCACTTCCCTGCTTTTTCGTAACTATTTCTTGTCATTAATAGCTCTGCTTGTGGGTATTCAAGGTCGCCACTTGCAAGCCTTGCACTAATAATGTGCGCTATTGAGTCAAATGCACGAGGGCCTTTGCTGTTTACCCGCGCTCTATTTAATATCGCTTTACGAAGTTGGCTGCTCATTTCATTACTGTTGGTTGTAACGCAGCCAATTCCCTCAATAAAGTTTACCGATGCCACCTTTTCAGGAAAGCAGCTCGCAAAAACACCAGCGACCATGGCGCCCATAGAATGGCCAACTAAATGCACTTTCGTTACATCAAGTGACTCAATAAACTTGTATACATCATCAACATAATCAATAAAGTAATAGTGGGCGTCACTGCTTCGCCAATCAGATAAACCATGGCCAGGAAAATCAAGGCAATACCAACGCTGGTTTAACTGCGCGTTTTGTAACATAGGTATGTAACTATGTGCGTTATCAAGCCAACCATGTAAGGCAATCACAACCTCTTCGCCATGACCAAAGGTTAGGCCATGCATTGCCTGAGTGCCAGTTTGAAAAGAAAAAGGTTGCACAATTGCTCCTATTTATTAAGCGTTTCAACTTAAAGGCGTTTATTTATCGTCTGGCTAGTATACAATAATCCTCGCAGTATAAATAAGGGCACAATAATAAGGTTACATCAATGAAATTAAAATTAAGTCTTTTAGCATTATTATGCTCAGCAGGCTCAGTAATGGCTGAATCAGCACCAAAAAACATCATTTATATGATTGGTGATGGTATGGGCCCGGCGTACACAACTGCATATCGTTACTTTAAAGATGATCCAAATACTAAAGTTGTTGACCCAACTGTTTTCGATACTATTTTGCGTGGTATGGCACATACCTACCCTGATGATCATACCTATGTAACAGACAGCGCAGCGGGTGCAACAGCTCTGAGCAGTGGTCATAAAAGTTATAATGGCGCAATTGCCGTTGATACTGATAAAAAACCAGTAAAAACTATGCTTGAAGTTGCTAAAGAGCGTGGCATGACAACAGCACTCGTAGCTACTTCGCAAATCAACCACGCTACACCAGCAAGCTTTGCTTCGCACAACGAATCACGCCGTAACTACGACGAAATTGCTAACGACTATATCGATAACAAAATCGCGGGTAAATTACCGGTTGATTTAATGCTTGGTGGCGGCACGAAATATTACGTTCGTGAAGACCGTAACCTTGTAGAAGAGTTTAAAGCGGCTGGCTATCAGTACAGCGATGACTTTGCAGCAATGAATGACTTAAAGCAAGTTCCAGCGCTTGGTTTATTCGCTGAAGTCGGTTTACCGTTTGCGCTTGACGAAAATCCAACGCGCCTTACGCAAATGACAACGAAAGCACTTGATTTACTTGATGGTCAAAACGACAAAGGTTTCTTTGTGATGATCGAAGGCAGCCAAATTGACTGGTGTGGTCATGCAAACGACATTGCATGTGCAATGGGCGAAATGGATGACTTTGCTAAATCAATTGAACAAGCAAAAGCGTATGTAGATAAAAACCCTGATACCCTGCTTGTTATCACTGCCGATCACTCAACAGGTGGCTTAACACTCGGTGCTCATGGTCAATATAAGTGGGAAACAGACGTGATTAAAGGTGTTAAAGCAACAGCTGGCACTATCACAAAAGATCTACTTGAAAGCGATGACTTAAAAGCAGTATGGCAAAAGTATTCTGATATCGAATTCACTGATGCTAACAGCATTAAGCTAAGCGAAGCTAAGAAAATGGGCGAGAAAGCACTGCTACTTGCTGTAAAAGATATTATCAATCATGCCAGCTTCACAGGTTGGACTACTGGCGGCCACACCGCTATTGATGTACAAGTGTTTGCCTATGGTAAACGTGCTGAAGATTTCTACGGTTCGCAAAACAATACTGCGATTGCCGACAAGCTGATTGATTTTATTAAGCAGTAATTTATATTGAATATTGTCCAATCATAAAAAAAGCCTAAACATATTGTTTAGGCTTTTTTTTATGAATTCAGTATTAGCAATTAGCTAAGCATATACATCAACGCCAATAAGGCTTTGCACTTCAGCGCGGCGCTCTAAGTTAGCAAATTCCGTATAGGTTGAAATAGCGCGACTGGTTTTTGGGTTGCTTGGTTTATCATAAATTGTTTGCTGATAGCTTTGCGACTCAGCTTTAAATTCATCAGCAATAGCAACAGCTTGAGGGCTTGATTTAACATACTCTGTTGACGATTTTTGCTCAGCCGTTTGGTCTGATATCGCTTTAGGCTTATCAGTAACGGTATTTTTACGGCTATATTGACCGGGAATGTCACCGGTATAAAAGCCTGAGCCAATAGGTAAAGTCAAACTCGTAATTCCACATTAAACATGATTAAATTATGTGCCATAACTGACTGGCACGCAAGTCCCGTTACTCTCTCAGTTACTCTCGGCCTGGTAGCTTTTTCCAAGTCACTGTATCACGAACATATTTAGGCTGTGCATTGGCTGCAGTCACTGTATCACCGTGAGCATAAGCAGTGGCAACCGAGGCCAGCATGTACTTTGCATCAGGCAGTAAAATGTTTTCATTTAAGCTTACATTTGCCAAATCTGTAACAAGTGCAGGATAGGTCTGCCAACCCGTACCCACCGCTGCCGCCGTTGTTTCAGGTAACGTTAGCAACTCAGGTTTAATGACTTGCTCTTCATCAACAAGCAGCATTAAGCCATTATCATCAGCTTTATAATGAGCGTAATAAATCTCACCCATACGTGCATCAATGGCAGAAAACACATCGCTGGCTTGGTCTTGTTCAAACGCTTGTTGCGCCATCATCTGCAATGTTGATACGCCAACCAAAGGTAAGCGTGCGGCATAAGCTAAACCTTGTGCAATCGCAACACTGATACGCACGCCCGTAAAGCTACCTGGTCCTTGACCAAAACCAATTACATCTAAGTCGGTTAGTTTACATTGCGCCTTTGCGAGTAACTCATCAATTAAAGGCAAAATCTTTTGGCTGTGCTGCTGAGGGCACTCTTCAAAATGATGAAATGTTTGCCCTTGATAATGTAGCACCAGCGATAAAGCTTCAGTTGATGCATCTAAGGCAAGAATATTGTGTTTAATCATCTAAGTTACTCTAATTGATCTGTTCTAAAAACGCGTTTGCCATTGCTAAGTCGCGCGTGCGGCGCATGGGTGGCAAACTTTTTAAAAATACTTGGCCGTAATGGCGTGTTACTAGGCGGTTATCGCAAATAACCAGCACACCTTTATCTTTACTATCGCGAATAAGTCGCCCTACCCCTTGCTTTAATGCAATGACCGCTTGGGGTAATTGAATATGTGCAAATGGGTCTTTGCCTTGTAACTGGCAATCTTGCATTTTTGCTTGCAATAATGGGTCATCAGGTGCGGCAAACGGCAATTTATCAATGATAACACAACTTAATGTGCTGCCTCTAACATCTACGCCTTCCCAAAATGAGGCTGTGCCGAGTAAAACGGCATTACCGTGACGGGTAAACTTCTCAAGGATAATGCGTTTAGACATTTGCCCTTGCATATAAACCGGATAATCCATTTGTGTGGTTAAACCTTCAGCCACTAAGTGCATCATACGATAGCTAGTAAAGAGCACAAAGCAGCGACCTTTTGCTGATTTAATCAACTCAAGGGTCAGCTTGATAATAGCATGAGGCATATTATTCGCATGAGACTCAGGTAAGTAGCGTGGCAAACAAAGTAGTGCTTGTTGTTGATAATCAAACGGACTTTCAACAATCATGCTTTGCGTTGGCTTTAAGCCAAGGCTAGCGTTAAAGTGTTCTAATTCATTATCGACCGATAAAGTCGCCGATGTAAACACAAAACCTGCTCCTGTGTCTTTCATCATTTGTGCGAATTTAGCCGATACATTGAGCGGTGTAATGTTTACCGTTAGGTATCGGCGAGTGGTTTCGTACCAATAACTATAGCCCGTTTGTGCGGTATCAAATACCCGCTCTAACTGACCTTTAAAGGCCAGCGTACGCTCAAACGGATGCTCTATTTTTTCGCTACGGTCTAAGCATAACTTTAATACTTGGTATAAAAAGTCGAGGTCGCTAATGACCCGGTGCAGTGCTGCACAAATATCTTTATCAGCCAGCTTTTCACGCCAATCACCACGGCTACCATCAACCCCAAACTGCAAGCGTAAATCTGCCACGCTAGTTTCTAACTTGTTGAGAGTTTTGCCTAATTGCAGCATATCAGGGATATCTGCACGGTAAATTGCTCGTAAGTCATTAATTAAATCCACCAGCTTTTTGGTGCTAACACTTTCACCAAAATAGTCACTGGCAATTTCACTGAGCTGATGAGCCTCATCAAAAATATAGGCGTCTGCAGTAGGCATTAATTCAGCAAAGCCTGTGTCTTTTACAGCCATATCTGCAAAGAATAAATGATGGTTTATCACCACCACGTCAGCTTCCATGGCATTTAAGCGGGCTTTACGAATATAGCAATCTTGAAAATCGGGGCACTCTTTACCCAAACAGTTATCAGCAGTTGAGCTAACATAAGGCAGTACTTTGGCGTCTTCTTCTATGCCGATACAATCTGCCAAATCGCCCGAACGGGTTTCACTTGCAAACTTTGCTACCATCGCTAGTTGATGCATTACATCAGGATCATCTGTTGGCACATGCGCAACATGCTGACTTAAACGATAGGTACACAAATAATTCGCGCGGCCTTTTAAAAGGGCGACTTTTTTAGTGGCGCTCAGTGCTTTGACTAAATTGGGTAAATCACGGTGAAACAACTGCTCTTGTAGTGCTTTTGAACCCGTAGAGATGATGGTTTTGCCTTTTGATTTTAATGCAGGCGCTAAGTAAGCATAGGTTTTACCCGTGCCTGTGCCCGCCTCAACCACTAATTGGTGACGTTTTTTTAAGGCATCATCAACTGCAACAGCCATGTCAATTTGTGGCTGCCGAGGAGTATATCCATCAAGAGAAAGTGCAAGGGGGCCAGTGGCACTGAAAAGTTGTTTGATAAACTTCGCCAATAGATTAAAAGTGATGGGCAGATTTTACGTAACTGACTTGCCAAGGGCAAGACTAAATGAGGAAGCAAGGCTTCCTCATGGTTAAAAGTATGATTGCATTTAAATCATTGTCCTTGAATCGTTAATGTCACGCCTGATGCAGCTCGGTAACCCTGTAAATCTATGTACCAAGTTCCACTTTGTGGGTTATCAAATTGACAACTTTCTTCGTTACCATTTTTGTAAGGCCGACATAGATAATTTGAACTTGTTGACGCTGAGCCATAGTTAACATACAAATCTGCATCGCCACTACCGCCAGTAATCGTCATCGTTAAATTACTAAGGCCTGCTGGTATTTGTTGAGTAAAGCGCTGCCAACTACCGGTAGCGACACTCACGTTTGTCTCAGTTCGATCAACGTTGTCGCCGCCACCTGAGGTGCTATAACTTCCCGTGAGTGACACATTCGAAATCTCATTCCACGCTTCAACCATGACATGATACGTGCCAGTTTGAACTGACGACATCACACAACTTTCATTACTTGTAGAGGTTGTGCTTTTACAATCAAAGTCCTGTAAGGTCGGCTTACTGCCAAATTTAACGTATAAATCGGCATCACCGGAGCCCCCCTCAGTTACAAACTCAAGGTTACTGCTCATTGCGGGTACATCAAGTGTAAAGAATAACTGATCTTTTGCTGCGCCCGCCAAACCCGTTTTAGCTACGCCATTTTCAAGCTGATTAGTCGGCTCAGTTACCACATCACCAGCGTTCTTTGCCATTTCAGCAACATAGCTCACTGCCAATTTTGCAAATTTACTGGCGTGAACCGCATCAAATTGGGCATCATTTGATGTGTGGATCAAAGGGTTAATGTCACTCATTGTTGATTCAAATGGCATTGAGGCGGCAAACCCTTGTTGATACCAAGAGGCATGATCTGAGCAGCCATAACCACATTGATCAAAGCCATAGCTCACTGAGGGCTGGTAAGCATCGAGCAACTGCGATAAATACTGATTTTGCGACGAGTTTGTGTAGTCCGTCATCATCACAATATCTGTGCTACTGCCGTTATTACCAGTCATATCAAACTGCACCATGCCTACAACATTCTTACCCAGTGTTTTATAACTTTGAGCAATATCTTTTGAGCCCCTAAGACCCACTTCTTCAGCGGCAAACCCCATAATTTGAATGGTTCGCTGAGGTTGGTAGTTATTTTCCACTATTGCTTTTAGGGTTTGTGTGAGCACTGCAATACCCGAGGCATTATCATCTGCACCAGGAGCACGACCATTACTTGGATTAGACTGATTGATTGAGTCTAAATGACCACCAATAATGACAATTTCATCTGCTTTTTCTGCACCAGGAATGGTCACAATAACTGATGATTGAGAAAAGCTATGGTTAAAATACTCAACAGTTATATCACTGCGGCTACTGGCTATTTGCTGCCAATGGCTCTTTAACCAATCAGCTGCATCAACACCACTTTGCACTGAATAATATCGGTTATGAAAGTTCATCATGCTATTAACCGTATCGCTCAGTTCACTACTATCAATCGATGATAGTAGCGCATTAACTGTCGCGGCATTATCAATACTGTAATTAACAAGGCTCGCATTCATTGTACCTTGCGAAACCGCATTTAATTGCTGAGTATAGAGCTCTGCATCTGCTAATGAGTCATGGGCTACAAAACCACCGCAGCGATGATAGTTATCGTGCATAAACTCACTTAACCCAGCGATATCCTGCTTGTTAACGCGCATAAAATTAACTTGATTCAAAGCCGATTTTTTCATCGCAAAATTGCTGTTTAATTTACGTTTACTCAGTGTATCTTGTTGAAAGTGCTCTGCAGCAAGGGCATCAATGGTGACCCAAATTGTTTCGTCTTGCGCTGCATAACTTAGTTGGCTCAGTGACAGTGTGGCAAAGCCCACTAGGCACTGTGTTAGGCGGGTTGTCATAATCAATCCTTTTATGATTTGCATTTTAATGAAAATAAAAAAGGGAGCCGAAGCTCCCTAAAAGGGTGGCTAGTTAGCCGAAATGGTGAGTGTTACACCACTTGCAGCGCGATAGCCGCGAAGGTCGATATACCAAGTACCCGCTTGTGGGTTTGTAAATGTGCAAGTTTCGCTATTGCCGTTTTTATAAGGACGGCAGTCATAGCTAGATGTTGTCGATTGTGAACCAAAGTTCACATACAAGTCAGCATCACCAGAGCCACCAGAAATAGTCACATCAAGTGATGAATAACCCGCATCTAGCTCTTGCGTGAAACGAGTCCAGCTATTTGTGCCAACACTTAAGTTAGACTCAGTACGGTTTATTGGTGTTACACCACCACCGCTGCCCGAATCAAAGCTACCTGTAAGTGATACACCAGATATTTGATTCCACGCTTCTACCATTACGTAGTAAGTACCCGCTTGTACATTACTGATAGCGCAGCTTTCTGTGCTAGTAGATGAAGTACTTTTACAATCAAAGTTGCTCAGTGTTGGTTTTGCGCCATACATAACGTAAAGGTCTGCATCACCACTTCCACCTGTTGTATTGAATTGTAAATTCGTTGCGTCTGCTGGTACTTCAAGAGTAAAGAACATTTGATCTTTCGCTGCACCACTGATCCCTGTGCGAGCAACACCATTAGTTAGCTCTTCATCACCGCTTGGAGGTGGCTCAGTTGTGCCACAGCTACTACCCGCACTTAAGCTTGAAGTCACACCAACCGCCGCAAGAGCCGCTTGAACATCGGCTGGGTCATAGCTTAAATCACAGGCTGCATCCATCACGCCGTTACCTGCTAAATCCCAATTTGTGCTGGCAGTCCAGTAAAGTTGGTTAGCGCGCGCCATCACAACAAACGCCTTTTGCGTATCCCAGCCAGGTGTGGTTGCAAGGTTATAAAATGCCTTGTTGAATACACCTGAGCTGTAGTGCACATCCATACCAGAGTAATAGTTGTTTTGATGATCAATTGAGCTGCCATCTTGGGTAGGGTTATTCATGTAACGTAATGCACCGTTACCTTTAAATATTTCCTGACCCACTAACCAGTCATTTGAGCCCTTCATGTAAAACTCGGCCGCTTCACCTGCCATATCAGAGAACGCTTCATTCAAACCACCTGATTTACCAGAATAAACGAGGCCTGAGTTTTGCTCGGTAAAACCGTGGCTTACTTCATGTGCTGATACGTCAAGACTTACCAGTGGATAGAAGGTATTTTGACCATCACCAAAGGTCATAGCACTACCATCCCAAAACGCATTTTCGTAATTACTGCCATAATGAACGCGCATTTTTAATTGGAAAGTTAATGGTGCAGTGCCTATCCAATCGTTATACATATTAAAAATTACGTTACCGAAATAATGCGCATCATTTAAAGGCGAATACGCACCGTTAATTTCTTTAAAAGTATTTTCAGGACATGTAAACGAATACGCTGTTGAACCACTTGTACTACCATTTAAGTTAATAGTTCTTACATTGGCGTTATTCATCGTACAAGTATTGCCAGACTGAGTAACATCGAGGCTGTCAAAATCAGTACCATAAATGTACTTACCCGTTTTTAAGTTACCACCTGGGCCTGTTGCACTGGCATGTTGTAAGTTATCGAAGCTAAATAAAACTTCACCGCTGTTGGCATCAATAATTTGATACGGACGAGATGGGTTATCGCCATAAGTCACATAAGATACTTCATACACTAGGTGTGCAACGCTGTCTTCATCTAGCCAAATAGCTAAACGTGACTGTTCATTATGCTTTTTTAACCCAACCGATTTAATTGCAGCAGGTGAATTAGCAAGGCCTTTCGCCATTGCTTTTTTCTTGTTAAGTGCCGGAGAGACTGAGTCGATGTCTGCCGCAATGTCATACACCGCTGCACCATGTGCACGTTTTAATTGGCCATTATCATCAAATGTTAGGCTAACCGTATCGCCGATAACAGGTAGACCTTGATACATTTGTTGATAACGACGCGTAGTATTGCCGTTACTGGTTTTGATTTCTTTTAATACAACTAAATCATTCCCTGCACCTAAACCAACTAACTGATTTGGATTTGCACTCAATACTGATGATGCATTGGTTTGCAAAGCTTGGTTAATCCCTGTTTGTTCGTTTAGGTATTTCTTGTTCGCAGCTACTGCACTTGTTGCTTGAGTCAAAGCAAAAGCAGCAAGAGTTGCTAATGTGATTTTAGATAAATTCACGTTTACGCTCCGTTAGATTGTTATGTATTTAATATTTTCCTAGTAACCGGACTGCACTGTTCCCGATTAATGACCAGCCTAGATTGAATGGAGCGAAATTAAAAATGAAACAAAAAATTTACAAATAAAGTATTAGCTCTAAATTAAAAGTTCCTAAATAACAGTAGGATACCAAATTTAAAGTTTATTAATTGTTAACAGATTGACTTGGAGTGTAAATCTATTGATACAAAATAATAACATTTATTAAACATTTGTACCTTTTATTTGTTTTTATTTTGCTCACCTTATTATTTGTGATTCACAGCTAAAAGGATTAGATATCCATAAAAAAGTCTGGGTACATAACTTGCAGCAATGGCAAGTATCTAGGGTTTAAGGACTAAGCATGATTACTGAACTAATACAAAACGAATGGCTAAATGAGCCATGGCTGGTCGTCATTGGTGGTACTGTACTAGCCGCCACAACCTTGTTTGTATTAAAGTTTATAATCATCTATTGCTTAAAGAAATGGACCCAACGAACCGACTTTGTGTTCGACTCATTACTGGTTGACTCACTGTCTACACCATTGACCTTGTGCACAATGATGGTGCTTGTGATCATTTTTGGTCAGTTATTAAACACCACCGGCTTTATGGCTGAGCACCCCTTACCTATTGCGGCCACTGCTAAAGCCATTTGTATTTTTGCCTTAGTGTTATTTTTAGATCATTTCTTATTTGGTACCGTTGATTATTACAGTGCCCGCTCAGTAGTTGTTTCGAATAGTCATAGCATCATTAAAGGCTTGATCCGCTGCGCAATTGTATGTGTTGGTTTATTGGTGTTATTAGGTACGTTAGGCATATCAATCACTCCGATTATTGCCTCTTTGGGCATTACCTCTCTTGCCGTCGCTTTGGCTTTACAACCGACACTCGAAAACTTCTTTTCTGGCGTTCAGTTGGTGATTGATAAACCTATTCGGGTCGGCGACTTTATAGAGCTTGAAAGTGGCGATCAAGGCTTTGTTGAGAAAATCGGTTGGCGCTCAACCTGGGTAAAAATGTTGCCAAATAACATGATAGTCATCCCCAATAGTCAGCTGTCTAAATCGCGCATCATTAACTATTTTTACCCAGAAAAAGAGCTCAGCGTCCCCGTTGAAGTGGGAGTGCATTATAGCTCAGACCTTGAAAAAGTTGAGCAGGTTACGTTGGATGTTGCTAGGCAGATATTAAAAAGCCATGAATGGGGCGTCGATGATTACGAAACTTTTGTGGTCTTTCATACATTCGATCAATCAAGCATCAATTTTACGGTGATGTTAAGAGCAAAAGAGTACTTTAACCGCTTTTGGGTGAAATCTGCTTTTATCAAAGCATTACATCAACGTTACGCAGAAGAAGGAATTGTGATCCCTTATCCAATTAGGGCAATAAATACCAGCCAAGAATCAGCTCAATTTAAACAGGCTGATTGACCTAACTGAACTTATCATAATTACGCTTTTTTCAGGTTTATTTTTGTCTCTTTTGAGACATTATTAACAGCGATTATACATATGCAATCAGCGCCTTGAATTTTTACTCTAAAATGTCATAAAAATCGCATAAACACTGTGACATACCTATTTTAGAGGCGTACTATATGCGGCCAGAAAGTGACTGCTTTCTGCGTCTTGTTATACAAATATTTAAGGTCAAACAATGAATGCTTGGTACCTCATTTGTTTTCTTTCAGCATTAGCTATTTTTATTGCTTTTGCTAACCAATTCATCCTCAAAATGCAAACTACGATTGCTATAACAACTGGCTCTGTTGTTATTTCTTTACTACTTATTCTTGCCGTTAAAATGCTTGGCGATACTACCGCCCTCGAAATGACCCAAATTGTTTCTAGTATCAACTTTAATCAGTTGCTATTAAAAGGCATGCTCGGCTTTTTGCTATTCGCAGGTGCGCTGGAAATCAACTTAGCAGCCCTTCGTAAGCAACGGTGGGAAATTACCGCATTAGTATTATTTTCAACCATTACCTCAACGGTCATTGTTGGTTACTTAAGCTATTATTTGTTTGCTTTTGTAGGCTGGCCAGTACCATTTATTTACTGCTTGTTGTTTGGTGCTTTAATCAGCCCAACCGACCCGATTGCAGTGTTAGCCATTATTAAACAAATGCGAGCCCCAGAAGGTATTTCTGTGCAAGTTGAAGGTGAGTCTTTGTTTAATGATGGTATTGGTTTGGTGATTTTCACAACGATATTTTCAGTGGCCTTTTATGGCACCGAAGCCACCTTTACTGACGTTGCTGAATTGTTCTTAGTTGATGCAATTGGCGGTATCGTGTTTGGTCTCGTGATTGCGTTAGTCGGGCATTTTTTAATTATTAATAGCCGCGATGTGAACATTCGTTTGCTACTAACCTTGACCATTCCAACAGCCGGCTTTGCAGCTGCGAATATTTGGGAGATCTCAGGTGCACTTGCTATGGTCACCAGTGGTATTTTACTAGGCAATATTACTCGTTCAAAAGCAACAGAGCGTACTGGGCCTGAAGATACTCGCTACGTAAAAGACTTTTGGCATGCCACCGATAGCTTTTTAAATGCATTGCTGTTTTTGATTATCGGTATGCTCATCGTCACTATGCCTATTACCCTTGAAGAAATTGGCTTAGGTTTACTGATGGTACCTGTGGTGTTGCTAGCTCGTTTTATAAGTGTAGGTGCGCCATTTGTGTTCTTTAAAAAGTATCGCCAATACGATAAGCACTCAGTGAAAATACTCACTTGGGGTGGCTTACGGGGTGGTTTAGCACTGGCAATGGCAGCTGCTATCCCACGCGATCAAGTGATGATTGCAGGCTCTGACCTTCACAACCTTATTGTAATTGTGACCTACGTGGTAGTGATCTTTTCAATTATCGTACAAGGTTTAACAATTTCGCCGTTGATCCAAAGTAGTATTCAATCGGCAGAAGCGAAAAATTAAGCACTGCTTTTTACTTTAAAGGCTCGATTATCGAGCCTTTTTTTGTGCTTTATCGGCATACATTCGCGCGTCTGCAACAGCGAGTAACTTCGTCAGTGAACAAGGTTGCTGATCAGAAAAATCGGCAATACCATAAGAAAAGCCAAGTTCAACTTGGTTATTAAAGCTATTAGGTAAGTCACTGAATGATAACAACAAGCGCTGCATTATAGTATCGCATTCACTGGTATTTAAATCTGTAAATAAAATTACAAACTCATCACCGCTCAAACGTGCATATAAATCCGCTTTGCGACAACAGTTCTCTAGTAATCCTGCAAAATCTTTCAGTACTCTATCGCCAGCGGCATGACCAAATTTATCGTTAATTGTTTTAAAGTTATCTAAATCAATAAACACTAATTTTGCTTTTAAGTACTGGCGAATACATAAATCAAGGTAATGCTCTGCAGTGCCAATAAAGCCGCGACGATTAGGCAGTAAGGTAAGCTCATCGGTAGTCGCTAATTGCATGATTGCAAACTCTCGCTCGACGATTGCTGCAAAGTCTTGTAAGGCTTTAATTTCTTGTTTGTTAAAACTGCGTGGTTGATGATCGATAAGGCACAAAGTGCCAATTCTATTTCCTGATTTAAGTGTAATTGGGCAACCCGCATAAAAGCGAATATTTGGGTCTCCCATTACCAGTGGGTTATCTGCAAAGCGCTTATCGTTTAAGGCATTTTCAACCACTAGGGGATCTTTGTATAAAATTGCATGGGCGCAAAATGAAATATCTCTTGCGGTCTCTGTCACATCTAGCCCCACACATGACTTAAACCACTGTCTATGCTCGTCAATTAAGCTAATAACACAAATGGGTACAGAGAAAAATTGTTGGGCAAGGCGAGTTATTCGGTCAAAGGCAGGCTCACTTTGAGAGTCTAAAACATTCAACGAACGAAGCTCTTCAAGTCTAGCTTGCTCGTTTAATGGTAATAAAGGTCGTTCCATTGAATTGCCTTGTAAGTAACAACACAAGTGTCTCTTAACGTTAGCAGAAAAAACCACTCAGTTGCATAAAAACAAATTCTTATATGGAGTATTAAGCCCATGTATCTAGGTGTTTATTACCCTCTTCATCTTCTTCTATGGCACTTTTGTTGCCTTTATCTTCTTTTTTTGAGGCTTTTTTGCGGCGTTCTATTTCACGCTTTTGGCGCTTTTCGAGCTCAATTCGCTGCACGTTCGCATCTTTTACGCCCGCAATATGGAACGCACCTTTACTTTCCAACTGTAAGCGCGTAATTCGACCTAAAAAGGGGATCATGATATCCATTTGTACCTCCTATCTATCCATTTATTATCGGCAGTTATAGCATATACTTTAATTTCGCAAAAAAATGCTTGCCAAAGATTAGCAAAGCATGTTTATCTATATACGTAACTTATTTAAACAGATTTACGCACTGGTTTATACAAACGAGTGCAATACAGGAAAAATTATGCGCTTCAATCTGACAACTATCCATCATCACCATCATTCACCGGAATAGCCTGTCAGGTTTTTCGCTGAGAGGTTATTCCTAAAAGGAACCTCTGGCGAGCAATCAACCAAATTATTTATTTTCGCCCTGAGGTTCCCTCGGGGTTTTTAGTTTTTGAATTAAAGGAAAATGAATAATGAGCAATACCAACCGTTTACGAATCGCCATCCAAAAAGGCGGCCGCTTATCAAAAGACTGCCAAGAGTTACTAAAGCAACTTGGTGTTAAATTAAATCTTCGTGAACAACGTTTAATCGCACACTCTACCAACATGCCAATTGACGTACTTCGTGTACGCGATGACGATATTCCGGGCCTAGTAATGGACGGTGTGTGTGACCTAGGTATCGTTGGTGAAAACGTACTTGTTGAAGTTCAAGCCGAACGCGAACGCCAAGGCGTGGCATTCGAAGTAAACAAACTTTCTAAACTTGATTTTGGTTACTGCCGCCTAGCACTTGCATGGCCACAAGAACTTGGTCCGCAAGATAAAAGCTGGTTTGAAGGTAAACGCATTGCCACTACTTACCCAGAAATCTTAAGCCAGTACCTAAAACGCGAAGGCATTAACGCAAGCACAGTCATGTTAACGGGCTCTGTTGAAGTTGCTCCGCGTGCTGGTTTAGCTGATGCAATTTGTGACCTAGTGTCTACCGGTGCAACCTTAGAAGCTAATGGCTTGATGCAAGGCGACACCATCTTAGAATCAAATGCATGTTTAATTCAAAACAAAGACCTTACTGATCAAAGCAAACTTGATTTAATCAACACGTTAATGCCGCGTTTACGTGGTGTGCGCCAAGCAAAAGAAAGTAAATACATCATGCTACACGCACCAAAAGCAAAGCTTGATGAAGTATGCGACTTACTACCTGGCACAGGCCAACCGACTTTACTATCGCTTGCTGGTAGCGACGATTATGTAGCACTTCACATGGTTAGCAGCGAAACCCTTTTCTGGGAAACAATGGAACAGTTAAAAGCACTGGGTGCCAACTCAATTCTTGTTATGCCAATTGAAAAAATGATGGAGTAATTATCCATGTTTCGCTGGAATGAGGAAAATCAACAAGCACAGCAGGCGGTACTTACCCGCCCTGCTGTTACTGCAAGTAAAGAGGTTGAAGCAATTTGCATCGACATCTTAAATGCGGTTAAAACTGAGGGTGACGCAGCGTTATTAAAGATGGCAAAAGAGTTTGATAAGCGCGAAACACCTCGCTTATTAGTACCAATTGAAGAAATAAACCAAGCTGAGCAGTTATTATCAAACGAATTAAAAGCCGCCATCGAAACGGCCTATGCCAATGTAAAACGTTTTCACCAAGCACAATTACCAAAAGACATTAAGTTAACAACGCAACCTGGCGTATTGTGTGAACTTAAATATCAAGCCATTGAAGCGGTAGGCATTTACGTGCCAGGTGGCAGTGCGCCACTGCCATCGTCAGTGATTATGCAAGGGGTACTTGCACAGTTAAGTGGTGCACAAACCGTTGTGCTTACTACACCTGTAAAAGCCGATGAAACTATCAACCCTGCCATTTTATATGCGGCAAAACTATGTGGTATTAAAACCATTGTAGAAAGTGGCGGCGCCGGAGCGATTGCAGCAATGGCATACGGTACAGAATCAGTGCCTAAGGTGAACAAGATTTTTGGCCCGGGAAATAGCTTTGTCACCATGGCAAAACAACTTGTTGCGCAAACTATTCCGGGCATGGCGATTGATATGCCAGCGGGCCCTTCTGAAGTGCTAGTGATTGCTGATGAGCGTGCAAACCCAGAGTTTATTGCGGCAGATTTATTATCGCAAGCAGAGCACGGTGCGGATTCACAGGTTATTTTACTATGTAACAGCGAGCGCATTATTGAAAAAACACAGCAAGCATTAGCAGAGCAGCTAGCAAAGTTGAGTCGTAAAGACACTGCCGAGCAAGCCCTTGCTAACTCAAGCTTGATTTTAGTGGACTCGGTTGAGCAAGCCTTTTCGGTGTCTGCTGAATATGGTCCTGAGCACCTTATTTTACAACTTGCTGATGCGCAGCCTTATTTAAGCTTAGTGAAAAATGCCGGCTCAGTATTTGTAGGTGATTACACCCCGGAGTCTGCCGGTGACTATGCATCGGGTACTAACCACGTACTACCAACGTATGGTTACAGTGCGACCTATTCGAGCTTAAACTTACTGGACTTCTTTAGAACTTACACAGTGCAAACCATCAGCAAAAATGGCTTACGTGAATTATCTAAAGCAATTTTACCTTTGGCTGCAGCAGAGGGGCTTGATGCTCACGCTAATGCTGTTTCGATTCGTCTTGAGGCTATGAACAATGAGCGATAATTCAAAAATAACGACACTGTTGCCAGATAACATTGCAGCGCTTACAGCCTATAGTTCGGCGAAAAGTGAAAAGCTGACAGGCACAACCTGGTTAAATGCCAATGAAAGCCCTTATTCACGTACGCCAAATATCAATTTAGCTGATTTAAATCGCTACCCAGATCCGCAGCCTCAGCAAGTGATCAATCGTTACGCTTGCTATGCTAATTTAGAGCCAGAGCAAGTACTGATGACTCGTGGCGCTGACGAAGGTATTGAACTATTAGTACGTACTTTTTGTAGCCCTGCTAAAGATAGCATTGCACTTTTTTTGCCAACTTACGGCATGTACAAAGTCACTGCTGATACCCACAACATTGCGATTAACGGTTTAACTCAAGAGCTGTTATTAAAAGGCACGGTTGATGAGATTGTCACTGCGGTTGCTGATTCAAAGCTGGTGTTTATTTGTAATCCAAATAACCCTACCGGCAGCATGACAAGCCTGGACAAAATCAGAAAAATCACCCAACAACTTGCGGGTAAAGCGATTGTAGTGGTGGATGAAGCTTATATAGAATTTTGCCCAGAACAAACAGCGGCAAGCCTGATCAACGAGTTTAGTAACCTTGTGGTACTAAGAACCTTATCAAAAGCATTTGCACTTGCGGGTTTAAGAACAGGCTTCACATTAGCCAACAGCGAGCTACTGGCGCCTATTCGTAAAGTGATTGCGCCATATCCTGTATCAACGGTGGTGGCGAGCATTGCCGCAGATGCATTAAGTAGTGACAACATCGCTTCAATGCGCCGTCAGGTGACTATTCTAAATAGCTTAAAAGGCAAACTGAAAAGCTGGCTTGAGCAATCACCTGCTGTTATCAAAGTACTGAGCGGTGAAGGTAACTTCGTCACCTTAAAACTAAAAGACAAACAATCATTTAATATCGCACTTGAGCAAGGACTCGTGATGCGTGCCTTCACCTTGTATGGCGAAAATGATTGGTTACGAATTTCTATCGGTAACGAGCAAGAACTAGAACAAGTAAAAATTTGGTTAGATGGTTTATCACTGACCAGCAATACAGTAGAACAGGAATTATCATGAGCAACCCGTATTTATTTATTGACCGCGATGGCACGATTATCGAAGAGCCTATCACCGACAAACAGGTTGATAGCCTAGAAAAATTAGTGTTCTTGCCGAATGTGATCCCTGCTCTATTACAACTTCAAGCGGCAGGTTACCGCCTTGTTATGGTATCTAATCAAGATGGTTTAGGTACTGATAGCTTTCCGACGGCTGATTTTGATATTGCTCAAGACAAGATGATGGATATCTTAAACAGCCAAGGGATTAAATTTGATGAAGTTCTGATCTGCCCTCACTTTGATGAACAAAATTGTGACTGCCGTAAACCAAAAACTGGCTTACTTACTGAGCTTATGCGCTCAGGTAAAGTCGATTTAGCACGCTCATTTGTGATTGGTGACCGCCAAACTGATATTGGACTTGCCAATAACTTATGTTGTGAAGGCATTTTGTATGACGGCAGCTGGGATGCCATTGTCACTAAGCTGACAACCGCGAACCGTGAAGGCCGTGTCACTCGCAATACCAAAGAAACACAAATCGATGTGCAAGTTAATTTAGACCAAACAAAAAATGGCGAAATTAGCACTGGCCTTGGCTTTTTCGACCACATGCTTGACCAAATTCGTACACACGCCAATATCGGACTTAATATTCAAGCCACTGGCGACTTACACATTGATGAGCACCACCTAGTTGAAGATATCGGCATTGCACTTGGCCTTGCCCTTAAACAAGCGCTAGGTACAAAAACGCAAATTGGTCGCTATGGCTTTGCACTCCCTATGGATGAATGTAAAGCAGAAGCGCAAATTGACTTATCGGGTCGCGCCTCATTTGTATTAAACGCCGATTTTAGCCGTGAAAAAGTGGGCGACTTAGACGTACAAATGGTTGAGCACTTCTTTAAAAGCTTAAGTGATAATGCCGCCATGAGCCTTATTTTGTCGGTTAGCAATGGTAATTGTCACCACCAAGTTGAAGGCCTTTTTAAAGCGTTTGCAAGAGCACTTCGCGCTGCGATTGCAAAAGATGCTTCGCAACAAACAGCAAGCTCTAAGGGGTGTTTATGATTGCCATAATTAATACCGGTTGCGCCAACATTAACTCTGTTCGTTTTGCCTTTGAACGCTTAGGGAAAACGCCTGAGGTTATCACCTCACCTGAGCAACTAAAAGGCTTTGAACGTGCCATTTTACCCGGCGTAGGTCATGCTTCTGTTGCCATGAAACGCTTAAAAGACGGTGGTTGGCAACAAGCAATTGATGAATATCAGCGCCCGTTGATGGGCATTTGTTTAGGCATGCAATTACTTTGCGACAGCACTGAAGAAGGCAATGTTGATTGCCTTGGCAAAATTCCAGGTATTGTTAAGCACTTAGATGTAGGTGAATTAACTTCACCGCACATGGGCTGGAACGACCTAAGCGTATTAAAAGAGCATGGCCTCACCAAAGGGTTATCGGCGCAAGATCAAGTGTACTTTGTGCATAGCTTTGCTCACACAGTGAACGATGCCACCCTCGTTAGTGGTGAATACGGACAAGCTTTTTCAGCAATTGTTGCTAAAGATAACTACGCAGGCATGCAGTTCCACCCAGAGCGAAGCGCCAAAGTAGGCACCCGACTTTTACAAAACTTTTTAGATTGGAAGCTGTAAGCGCAGCAAAAAATAAGAGAAATAAACGTGATTATTCCAGCACTCGATGTATTACAAAACCAAATTGTGCGCTTATACCAAGGTAAGTATGATACCGCACAATTTTACCCTTACGAACTTGGCGCACGCTTACAAGAGTATGCAAATAGCGGCGCAGGCAAACTGCACTTAGTTGATTTAGAAGGCGCGCGCGATCCAAATAAAAAACAGTGGCAGCACATTCAAGCTGCGACTAAAGCGCTTAATGTTCCTTATCAAGTGGGCGGTGGTATTCGCTCTGAGCAAGATGTTGCTGACTGGCTTGAAGCCGGTGCTAACCAAGTCGTGATTGGCTCAATGGCCGTTGAAAAGCGTGAGCAAGTAAAGGCCTGGATTGAAAAGTTTGGCAGTGAACACTTTGTTATCGCACTAGATGTTAATAAAACTGACAACGGCTGGGCACCAGCAACACATGGTTGGTTAAGTGAATCTGAGTTTGGCTTGTTCGAACTGGTTGATTTTTACGTGGCACTTGGTGTGGTTGATTTTCTGTGTACTGACATCAGTAAAGACGGCACCATGACCGGCCCTTCGTTTGCACTTTATGAAGATTTAACCAACCACAACAGCGAGATTAAAGTTCAAGCATCAGGCGGTGTAAGCTCACTGGATGATATTGCAAAGCTGAAAAAACTGGGTGTTGGCGGTGTTATCTTAGGTAAATCATTGCTCGATGGTGCCTTTAATGTTGAGGAGGCGTTAGCATGTTATCAAAACGCATAATCCCTTGTTTAGATGTAAAAGACGGCCAAGTCGTTAAAGGTGTTAAATTTAAAGGCCATGAAGTGGTTGGTGATATTTTAACGCTTGCTAAAGCTTACAGCGATGCCGGTGCGGATGAACTGGTGTTTTATGAAATCAGTGCCAGCGTCGAAAAACGCCTACTTGATGTCAATTGGGTAGAGAACATTGCACGCCACATTGATATTCCATTTTGTGTGGCGGGCGGCATTAAATCTGTTGCTGATGCAGCACGTGTTTTAGAACGTGGTGCAGATAAAATCAGTATTAATAGCCCTGCAATTGCTCGCCCAGAGCTTATCAAAGAATTACACGATGAGTTTGGTAAACAATGCGTGGTTGTGGGTATTGATAGCTTTTATGATGAAACCACTGGCGAATATTTAGTGTACCAGCTGACTGGCGACCCAAATGCATCAAGCCGTACTCGCTATAAAACCGAAGAGTGGGTTAAGCGCGTGCAAGACCTAGGCGCTGGTGAAATTGTACTCAATTGCATGAACCAAGACGGCGTGCGTAAAGGCTACGACAATGTTCAGCTATCAAAAATGCGTGCACTGTGCGATATTCCACTAATTGCATCGGGCGGCGCAGGTACGATGCAAGACTTTGTTGATGTGTTTCAACAAAGCCAAGTTGATGGCGCCCTCGCTGCCAGCGTATTTCACAAGAACGTCATTGATATTGGCGAACTAAAACAATTTTTAACTGATAATAATGTAGCGGCAAGACTATGCAATTAACCAAAGACACTCTTTCTCAAGTCGATTTTGCCAAAAGCGAATTAATCCCAGCTATCGTGCAAGACGCACGCTCTGGGGTGATTTTAATGCAAGGCTTTATGAATCAAGACGCATTAGCTGCCACTTTCGACAAACAAAAAGTAACCTTTTACTCGCGCTCTAAAGAGCGTTTATGGACTAAAGGCGAAACATCAGAAAACTACCTTGAAGTAGTCTCAGTACACACCGACTGCGATTACGACTCACTATTAGTATTGGCAAACCCACTTGGGCCAACATGCCACCTTGGTACACAAAGCTGCTTCGGCGATGATGCTAAACCTAGCTTGTCGTTTTTAGCTGAACTTGAACAAGTGATTGTTTCACGTAAAGACGATGATCCAATCAAAAGCTACACTGCGTCTTTGTTTGCAAAAGACTTAAGCCGTAGTTGCCAAAAAGTGGGTGAAGAAGGCGTTGAAGTTGCCCTTGCAGCCATGAAACATGATAACGATGAATTAACCAATGAATCAGCAGACTTACTGTATCACTTAACTGTGTTATTACAGCGCCAAGGCTTATCGCTGGCTGATGTGGTGAGCTGTTTAAAAGGCCGCCATAATTAATAATTATAGAGTGTGGTATCTAAATACCGCACTCTATTGCTGTTTTAATGCTTCTAACACAATTTTAAATGCCGGAGACGGTTGCCTTCGGCTCGGGTAATACAAATAATAACCAGGAAATGCAGGGCACCAATCAGCCAACACTTTAATTAAATTACCATTTTTTATATGCTCACCAAACTCTTCTTCAGGTAGAAACGCAATACCTAAACCCTGTAACGCAGCCTCAACAATATGATGAGAGGTATTAAAGATTAATTGACCGCGTACATTCACATTAAGTTCTTCACCCTCTTTTTCAAACTCCCATGCATACAAACCGCCATGAGTCGGAAAGCGAATATTGATACAATTATGTGCAGTAAGATCCTTTGGTGTATTAGGCTTTTGATGCTTAGTAAAATACTCAGGGCTTGCAACCGCTGCCATATTGAGCTCTTTACCGATAGGCACTGCAATCATATCTTTATCTATGGTTTCGCCAAGACGCACACCTGCATCAATTCGCTGAGCAACAATGTCTGTGTAGCCATAGTTAACATTGAACTCGATATTAATATCAGGATATTGCTTTAATACATTGGCAAGTTTGGGGAGTAATGTGTTCTGAATGATAAAGTCACCACAGGTAATTTTTACCGTACCCGCAGGTTTGTCTCGGAGTTCAGTTAATGCTTCTAACTCATTTTCAATATCATCAAAACGGTGCCCTATTGCATTGAGTAAACGCTCTCCGGCGAGTGTAGGCGATACGCTTCGAGTTGTTCTGGTAAGCAAACGAATATCTAAATTTGCTTCTAGTGAGCGAATAGCTTGGCTCAAGGCAGACTGTGTTACGCCTAACTGAGCCGCAGCACGCGTAAAACTTCCCGTTCTTGCCACAATGACAAAATAGTTCAATTCATTGAGGTTTTGTTTGATCATCTACCAGCCTATTGATAAGTTTTACTAATAAAGCATATTAGTATTCATTAGCTAGTCTATTCAACCTATGTTTGAAAAAATACTCCCTCACAATTAACTATATGGATTAGTATGACAAATTACTCAACCTATCAAGATGATCAGCCTATGGAGCAGCAAGCTAATTGGAGTGGGGTTTTTGCGATGACATTATGTATTTTCGCCTTAATAGCCTGCGAGTTTATGCCTGTAAGCTTATTAACACCTATGGCTGAAGATTTATCAATTAGTAAAGGCATGGTTGGTCAGGGGTTAGCAATATCTGGCTTTTTTGCGGTGGTCACGAGTCTATTCATGAGTCCTTTATTTGCTAAAAGTGATCGAAAAACCTTACTAGTCGCTCTAACCTTGATAATGCTACTGTCAACTTTAACAATCTCTGTAGCTGATAGTTACGCTGTTTATATGCTTGGTCGTGCGTTAATCGGCTTAGTCATTGGTGGCTATTGGTCACTTTCAACTGCTTCTGCAATGCGCTTAGTTCCCGAGGAAAAAGTGCCTAAAGCACTGGCAGTATTTAATGGTGGTAATGGTCTTGCCATGATAATTGCAGCACCACTTGGCAGTTATTTAGGCAGTGTTCTTGGCTGGCGAGGCGCGTTTATGTGTTTAGTGCCATTTATTGCTATTGCTGTATTTTGGCAATGGCAGGCTTTGCCTAGCATGCCAGCTCAGCAGCAATCAAAAGGACCTTTTTCTGCATTTAAGTTATTTAAAAAGCCACTCGTCCGTTTTGGTATGCTAGCTGTCGCGCTGCTATTTATGGGGCAATTTACTTTATTTACCTATGTAAGGCCCTTTTTAGAGTCAGCGTTTCAAGCCACCAGCCAACAAGTCTCTATGGTGTTATTTGTTATCGGTTTTGCAGGCTTTATTGGCACCTTATTGATCAGCAAGGTGATAAAGCTCAGTTTAGCGTTTGCATTAATAGCAGCTCCTGCGGTTATGGCTTTAATAGCATTTTGTTTAGCTAATCAAATATCTCTTTTTAACATCAACATCGTATTACTTGGATTATGGGGGTTAATTGCAACTGCAGCGCCTGTTGCTTGGTGGAGCTGGGTAGCTCGTGCTTTACCAAAAGATGCTGAAGTTGCAGGAGGATTGATGGTAGCAATTATTCAATTTTCGATAGCACTAGGCTCAACATTTGGCGGTATATTATTTGATGTTTATGACTACCCTATTACCTTCTTTGTTAGCGCAGCTATCTTATTTTTTGCAGCTATTGCCAGCTATTTCACTATAAAAACACCCTAAAAAATCATTAGGTGGCTCATACTTGGGCTACCTAATGTTCATTTTAAGCACCTAAAGATACATTCGACACTTTTAGGCAATAAATCGACTGTTCTAATATAACGCCAAACTGCACAAATAACCGACAATAACCTCATCAAAGCTGCATTGTGAAAACAAATTGCAGTCCCTGTTAATCAAAAAATAGGAGAGAGTTATGACAACCTCAACTGATAATTTTTACCAAAGCGATGCTGTTAACTTTGAAAAAGTAATTTTCAAAAACCAATTACAAATGAATGTAGTCGGTAATCTTTTTACACCTAAAAATGCAGAGAAAGGTGCGAATCTTCCGGCACTTGTAATTGGTCATCCTATGGGTGCGGTAAAAGAGCAAAGTGCTACTTTATATGCAACTAAACTTGCAGAGCTAGGCTTTGTAACTTTGGCAGTTGATCTTAGCTTCTGGGGCGAAAGTGACGGCGAACCACGTAATACTGTACTACCTGATTTATACGCAGAGTCATTCAGTGCCGGTGTCGATTACCTTGCTAGCCGTTCATACGTCAACAAAGAAAGCATTGGTGGTTTAGGTGTATGTGGTAGTGGTGGTTTCATCATTAGTGCCGCAAAAATTGACCCACGTATCAAAGCTGTGGCAACAGTTAGTATGTATGACATGGGTGGCGCAACGCGCAATGGTTTAGGCAACTCTATTGATCTTGATATGCGTAAAGATATGCTCGATGAGGCTGCAGAGCAGCGTAATGTTGAGTACCTTGGTGGCGAAGTACAATACACTGGCGGCTGCCCCCATCACATTGATGAAAGCTCACACCCAATTGCAAAAGAGTTTTATGACTTTTACCGCACTGAGCGTGGTGAATATACACCAGAGCGTTCATCAGCAGATTTAACAACACACCCAACATTAAGCAGCAATGTGCGTTTTATGAACTTTTATCCATTTAACGATATTGAGACTATTTCACCACGTCCATTGCTGTTTGTTGCTGGTGAACACGCTCACTCATTTGAGTTTAGCCAACAAGCCTATGATTTAGCTGCTGAACCTAAACAATTATTGGTTGTACCAAATGCAGGTCATGTTGATTTATATGATGATGTGGGTTTAATTCCATTCACTAAAATTGCTGAATTTTTCAAAGCAAGTCTTTAACTAAAACGTGTCATGGTAACGAATGGGACATAGGGATATGCCCATTCGTTTTTTATACCAATTCGCTTAATTAACTATTATTGCCCATTGGTATTATATGTAGCCGGCTATTTAGCCGTTGCTAAAAACGCCTCAACATCTCGTTTTGGTGATAAACCAAAAAACCGAGAATACTCGCGAGAAAACTGTGAGGGGCTTTCGTAGCCAACCTTAAAAGCAGCACCTGAGGCATCCATACTCTCGCCAACCATCAACCTTCTTGCTTCCATTAACCTTAAACGCTTTTGATATTGCAACGGACTCATTGAAGTTAGATCTCGAAAATGATGATGGAAAGTCGATTTACTCATTTTCGCAAGACCCGCTAAGTCCTCTACACTCAAGGGTTGATCATAGTTTTCTTTTAACCACTTAACACTACGAGCAATTCTCAGCCCTTGGCTACCTGTTGACACTATATGGCGAAGCTCTGCCCCATGCTCACTGTTAAGTACACGCCAAAAAATTTCGCGTTTAATTAATGGCGCAAGCACTGGCATAGACTCAGGATCATCAACCAGATCAATTAATCGTGTAAAAGCGTTAAGTAGCGGCTCTGTCATCTCACCTAAGGTCATTCCCTTATTGAGTGATTGCTTGTTTAATTTGTCGAGCGGTATTTGCGAAATCAGTTCACCTAACATAGCCAAATCAAGCTTTAACACTAAGCCTAAATAAGGTGCGTCGTCTTTTGCTTCAAGAACTTGCATTTTTGCAGGCAAATCAATAGAGGTAATCAAATACTTGTGTGGGTCATACTTGAACACATCTTCGCCCAAGGTCATGCTTTTTGCCCCTTGTAGCACCAGTGCAATACTTGGTTCAACCACACACATTGAACAAGAGGTGGCAGCCTGTGTTTGTCGATAAAAAAACAAATCCTCAATCACGCTATCAGCGGTTTCTTGCTGACCGATAAGCGGCGCAATCTTATCTGCTAAAGCGGCGCTCATTTTAGCAACAGCATCATAATCTGAATGCATAACCAACCCAATTAAATTAAAGATACTTAACTATACGCTCGGTTATACAATATTGACCAGTGATAAATTTGCCGCCTCGGACTAATAGGCAATAACTTGCGTGCATTGTACTTTTTAAAGGCACAGTTTTTAGCCAAAATGAAGATTCGTTCGGTTACAAACACATGGAGAAAAGTATGAAGTATATTATCGGTACCCTTATCTTAACGATGAGTGCATTTAGTCATGCAGAAAACGCCTCTTCACAACGTTTAGAATTACCGCAAATCACAGTGCAAAAAAATGGCACTCAGTACCCAATGACTGGGCTCGACAAGTATTTCACGGGCAAAGTACGCGTCGAGCCTAGTTTCCAAGCTCATGGCGAAGCGAAAGCCGCTGGTGCCATGGTAACGTTTGAGCCCGGCGCTCGAACAAACTGGCACACCCACCCTGTTGGCCAAACCTTAATTGTTACATCAGGTATGGGCTGGGTTAATCAGTGGCATGGACAACCTCAGGTTATAAAACCAGGTGACGTTGTACATATTCCTGCTAATGTTAAACATTGGCACGGTGCTACAGATAAAACAGCCATGATGCACTTAGCTATTCAAGAATCAAAAGACGGTAAGGTTGTTGATTGGTTAGAGCCAGTAACAGATAAGCAATATTTAAAAAAGCAGTAAAGATGGTAAGTGAAATGCAAATAAAGTTCACCAGTAACGGCAAAACTATGCAAGCGACTCTAGAAAGTAACAATGCCGCTAAGCATTTTTATCAACTTCTACCATTGACTTTAAAAGTAGAAGACTTCGCCAATGCTGAGAAAATTGCCACTTTACCAGAGAAATTAAACCTACAAGGCTTACCTGCTGGCACCGATGCCGGCGCAGGAGACATCACTTATTACGCACCTTGGGGTAACCTTGCGCTCTTTTATAAGCAGCAGAGTTATGCAAATGGTCTTATAAAACTTGGCAAAATAACGGGCGATAGTCAGTTTTTTAAAAGTTTAGGCCAAGCTGATGTCACTATAGAGCCCTTGTAGTAGATACTAACTCTCCAGTTAGCAAAGCTGCTTCTGTACGCCACAAAGCAGCTTTTTTATTGCCTGACTTTATCTGCCCAGTGCTTTTAAAACATCACGAGCAAAATCATGCTCACTAAAGCCTTTAAGCCCTGCAAGGTCGTACCCTCGCCTAACAATCACTAACTGCTCGCTTGGAATGATCACTAAAAATTGACCACGATTGCCTCGCGCTGCAATGGTATCGTTTGGTAACTCAGGAAAACGTTCGTTATAAAGCCACCACTGTGCGCCGTACCCCGGTGCCGTTTCTGGGGGTTGAGCTGAGGCAGGTTTACTAATATAACTTAACCAGCCTTTTGGTAATATTTGCTCACCTTGCCAGCGGCCATTATTCAGGTGTAATAGCCCCAAGCGAGCAAGATCACGAGAAGTAGTCCACACTTGCGATGACAAAATAAAGTCACTTTGCCAATCTGACTCTAAAAACGTGTGCTGCATGCCGATTTTATCGAGTAAATTGTCATATGGATAACGCAAATAGCTCGCTTCATCGTTGAACGTTTCTCGTAAGGTACGTAGCGCTAACATGGTGTCGTTATTGGCGTATTTCCAACGGCTACCAGGCTTTACTTCTAACGCAGTATGAGTCGCAGTATCAGACACTAAACCGCCACCCATATAGACACGATCTGTACGATTGCCCGCTTTATTACTGTCTAAACCTGATGCCATGTGAAGTAAGTTTTCAAGGGTAATTTCGCCACGTGGGTCAAGCGGATGAGACCAGCTTTCAAGCCCCGCAGGCTTTGTAACATCAAGTCGCTTTTGCGCTACCGCAACACCAATAATGCTTGCGCCAATACTTTTTGCAACAGACCAAGTACGCTGGGCAGTTTCAGGTGTAAAACCTGCTTTATATTGCTCTGCTATAATCGCCTCAGGGCTTGCTATTAAAATTGCTGAAGTTCGTGCGCCTTCACCATAATGACGAGTAAAAGCCTGTGCAATAACCTCATCAAGCGCCTTATTGCCCGTCGCTTTATTAACACCATTTAGCATTTGCCAAGGCTTACCATCATCCTTTTGGTAGGCTAAGTTTTCTTTAAACGGTGCTTGCACGAGTGTTGCAGCTTTCAGGCTTGCCCCTACGGGTAAATCAACACAGCCTAAACGAGGCCGCCACACCGATATACGTTGCTTATCTTTATCGTAATCAACAATGACTCGTTTATGCTCAGTATCAATGTTCGCTTTTAGTGTTTTTACAGTATCTGCAATTAAAGGATAAATACCGGTAAGTTCATCTATATTGATTTGATCTTTGCTTTTGCCAGCGTTAAACGTGGCACTACAGGTAAAATTGGCGACGTACCCAGCGGCATAAGCGTTCAAGGTTGTATCTGTTTCTTCGCTACAAACAAAAAAGCTGGAGCACAACAACGTACTTAGTAAGGTTATTTTTTTCATTATTACTCCTTGAGGGGCCAAAGAGTTTAAGTTAGCAAAAGAAAAAAATAATGATATGTTTTTACGGCAGTATTCGCTCTTTAAGCGATAAATCACCGAATAAAAAAGGAACAACAAAAAACGCCATACTGGGTATGGCGTTTGGCTTACTCAATCTAAAAATTATTTAAAATGTTGAGGCATCAATTACATAACGATAGCGCGCTTTTTTATCCACCACGCTTTGCCATGCATTATTGATTTCAGAGGCTTTGATTAACTGGGTTGCTGGCAGAATATTATTCTTAGCACAGTAATCAACAACTTCTTGCGTTTCTTGCATATCACCAATTAACGAAGCATTAAAGTTTACGCGGCTTGCAGCCAATGCTAATGCATTCATGTTTAATGAAAACTCTTCTGGCATACCCACTTGGGTATACGTGCCGAATGGTTTTACTAGTGATGCATATTTAGCGATATCATATTTCACTGGCAAGGTATTAATTAAATAATCAAGCTGCGACTTATGCTCGTTGTAAGCGTCTTCACCGTCAACAACAACCACTTTAGCGCCAAAGGCTTTAATATCGGCTACTTTATCTTTTGAGCTTGTGAACGCATAGACATCAGCACCTTGTGACACAGCCAATTTAACAGCTAAGTGACCAAGTCCACCAATACCAACAACACCTATTTTATCGCCTTTTTTCAAATTAAATTTAAGCAGCGGAGAATACGTTGTAATGCCGGCACATAATAAAGGAGCAGCATGCTCTAAACTAATGTTTTCAGGAATATGCACTGCAAAATGATCGCGAACAACAATGTTATTCGAGTAACCACCTTGTGTGCTACCCGTCGGTGAGCGTTCATCAGGGTAGCCATAAGTGAATTTTGTTTCTGGGCAATATTGCTCGCCTTGATCTTTACAGCTATTACAGTCAAGACAGCTATCAACCATACAGCCTACACCAGCACGGTCGCCCACTTTAAACTTAGTCACATTCTTACCGACTGCTGTTACGATACCTGCAATTTCATGACCTGGTACTTGAGGGTATTGCTGTGCGCCCCAATGCCCTTTCATCTGATGAATATCTGAGTGGCAAATACTGGCGAATTTAATTTCGATTAAAATATCGTTATCGCCTACTGGGCGTCTTTCGAACTCCCATGGTTTTAGTAAGCCTGAATTATCAAAAGCCGCATAGCCACGAGATTTTATATTGCCATTTGCAAGCTGCTCAGATGATGCTGCAAATGAAGGCGCCGCAAAGCCACCTAATAACAGGCCTGCACCTAAAGCTGAACTCGTTTTAATAAAATTACGACGTGATAAGTCTTGCGTTTCATGTTTGTCACACATCTCAATGTACCTTATGCTAAATAATCTTCATCTGAAACAGCTTCGAACCAGTCAACAGGTTTACCATCGAGTGCTTCTTGAACTGCTACATGCTTCATTGCACTATCAGCAGTCGCACCATGCCAGTGTCGCTTCCCGCAATTACACCAAATTAAATCACCTGGATTGATGACTGTTTTCTCACCACCCTCACACTGTGTCCAACCTTGACCTTCTGTAACTAATAAAACTTGGCCGAGTGGATGAGAATGCCAATTTGTGCGAGCTCCTTTTGAAAACTCCACCACAGCAACACCAACGCGGGCAGGTGCTGGTGCATTAAATAAAGTACTGATTTGCACTTTACCTGTGAAACATTCTGCTGGCCCTGCAATTGGATCTTGAGAACCTGACTTAATTACTTGCATATCGTTTGTTTGCGCTGAATCACTCATATGTTTCTCCTTGGCTTGCTTAGGTTATGGTCTACTATTTCAGTCTAAAGCATAGTTAAAAACCATAAATGCCTGAAGCTCGCGCTTTCTTGCCTATTTGTGTAAAAAAAGTTTTTAAAGCCTTTAAACCTTTTTTATCAGCACCTACGACTAAGCTAATAACACCACACATATGAAAGGGAAGAACCATGTTAAGTACAGTAAAAACGCTTTCACTCATTGCCGCAGGCTTATTATCAGCACAAACATTTGCTTGGGGTGATATGCCACTACAAGAAACTAAAAACCTAACGCTAGATGCAGCCTCATTAAGCGCTTTAAAAGTAGAAGCAGGCTCTGGTTTTTTACACATTACCGGTAGTGACAGTGATGAAGTAACCGTTAAAGCCGAGATTTATCAAGAAAAGCCTCATGATGAATACTGCTTAAACCTTGAAGCCAAAGGCAATAACGCAGCGCTTAGTGCAGGCCAGTGCGATTACCACACCAATAAGCAAACTCGCATTGATTTAACCGTTGCTATCCCTCGCTCATTTAATGTAAATGTGCACGATGGCTCTGGTGAAATTATCATTAGCAAAGTTGCGAATACTGTGATCAACGATGGTTCAGGTTCAATTACCGCAAATGACATTACAGGCACATTAGAAATCAATGATGGTTCGGGTAGCATAGAGGCACGTAATATCAGCCGTGATATTAAAATTCATGACGGCTCAGGTAATATTGATGTTGCCAACGCACAGGGCAATATTGAAGTACATGATGGCTCAGGCGGTATCGACTTAAATGATATTTCGGGTGATGTTGTCGTTTCAGATGGCTCAGGCAGCATTCGCGTTGATACTGCAGCAAACTTTGAGTTACTAAGTGATGGCTCTGGCTCAGTAAAAGTAACCAACATTGCAGGCAAAACCAAGATGTAAGCTCACGCTTTTATAGTTTTTAGCAACTATAATGCCTTCCTTTGCGAAGGCATTTTAAATTCTAATTACCAATCTTTATTAGCATTTTTACAAGGGCTTAGGTATCCTTTAGGAAACGTTTAAGGAACTGCTATTTAAAAGGATAGCCTGATATGAAAAAGCCACTCGCCGCCTTACTAACTGGCCTTGTTTTAACTGGTTGTACAGGACTAACAACTGAACAACAAGCGGCCATTGATAACCTAACCCCTTGCGAGAAAATCAACGCCCTATTAGGTGCTTACGACAACCGCTTTGAAGGCTTAAAACGTAACCGTGTAAATACTAAATACATGGAAACATGGACAGCGAAATACAACCTTATTGCCGATAACTGTCAAATCACGGCGCTTGATAAAGACAATGTTACCTACCGCTGTGTTGGCAACTACGAGCAACAGCAACAAGCTGTCGCTGATCACACTCGTGCAGTTAATTTTACCCAAGCTTGTTTAGCGGGTAATAATTGGCACCAAACACAAAAAGAGTCAGCTGAATCGTTACGCACCACGTTTGTGCTTGACGAAAACAACCCTGTTATCTCAATTCATTCGGGTAAAACCCTATCACGCAAACAGCCTTGGTCTACCACGCTTGAAATTGGTAAGCCAATTGAAGGTAAGTAATACACTCATGAAGGCTATATTAGCCTTCACATCACTATGACAAATTCAAAAAAACCAACCAGTCAATTTAAAACAGATTGCATCGGTCAATGTCATCGGCTAAATGGTTATTGCACTGGCTGTGGTCGCAGTAATGATGAAATTTTTGATTGGATCATTTTATCCGAGCAAGAAAAGCAAGCGATTTTAAATACTCCTCGCCCTGACATAAAAGCGAAATAGTTCTGACACCCAAGCGTCATTAAAGCTTGTTAGCCTGATTCAAACTGACCATCAGGTAACGATAATGACCGCTATTTTTGTAATTAACTTAGCAAGCTCTACTGAACGATTAAACCGTGTTAGCCATGAGCTCAACGCACAAAATTTGGCATTTGAACGCCTTGATGCAATTGATGGAAGAGAGCTGTCTGATACAGAGATAGCCAAGCACTATAGTGCTGATTTAAATATAAAAAAATACCATAAGCCATTGAGTAAAGGTGAAATTGGCTGTTACCTGAGTCACAGAAAAGCATGGCAAACCATTGTCGATAGGCAATTAGATTACGCCATTATTTTAGAAGATGACTTTGTTCTCGACCGCTCTATTCACAGTGCAATTGAAAACATTAGTACATTAAAACAGCCTTGGCAGCTAATAAAATTGGCCGCTTATAAAGACCGAAATCGGGAAATTGCCTTTACAAAGCCCCTTGCTGATGAGCAACACTTAGTTATTCATAAAAAGCTTATGTCTGGCTGCTGTGCAACTGCTGTTAGTTTTGAAGGTGCAAAAGCGCTATTAAAAGCCACAGCCATATTTGGCCGCCCCGTTGACTGCGATTTACAGCACGTGTGGGAAACCGGTGTTTATGGATACTCTTTGCTGCCCTACCCGGTATCACAACCTGATAATTCACAAAGTGATATTCGTGATAGATCAGTAAAAGTTAAAAAGTCGTTTTGGCGACGTAAAAAACAACAGCTACAAAGTGCACTACTAAACGCAAAATACACTAAGCAGTTTGTAAAAACGCAGCAAGTACCAAACAAAAAGAAAGGAGCCGCAGCTCCTCTCTTACCAATCAAAAATCATTAACGATTTATTTTGCTTGGCTGTTATTTAGCTTGATTTGGGTGGTCAACACCCATCCATGCTTTAAACAATGCCATTTGAGCTGGTGTTGCATCTTTTAATGCTTTGACCTTTTTCTCTTTATCAAAGTCTTCGCTAAGTGTTAGCGTTGTGCTTTGTAATGCATCGCGTCTAATGAAATCAACAGTCACTGTGTCGCCTGCTTTAAACGTTTCAAGGCTGGCTGTTAAATCTTTACCAACATGCTTTTTGTTAAACGCCACGATTTTGTCATCAGTCGTTAAGCCCGCTTGCCATGCAGCGCCACCACGGCGAACATGAGTTAGGGTTAATAACTCACCGCTGTTTTTTGCAAACGAATCAATACTAGGTACTGATTTTGCGCCTTCAGGGCGAATTAAACCTAAGCCTACTTTTGCAAGTAGCTCATCAAAGTCGATAGCAGCTGGCTCATCCACATTCGCTTGCCACCAAGCGCTGTAATCACGACCTGTGAGCTCTTTTAAAATTGCTTTAACATCATCTGGCGTAAAACCATCTGGTAAACGATGCTTGTTGTAAAGCGCGCGGTGAACGTCGCGGTAACTGATTTTGCCATCGCTTTTTTCTAGCAAATCAATATCAAGTGCCATTGAAATCAATGAACCTTCTAAATAGATATTGGTGCTGTAGTTGCGAGCGTGGTCGCCGCCTTGGTTGATCCACTTATCAAAGCTTGTTTCGGTTGCACTTTGTACTTCGCGACCCGGTGTTTGTAAATGACGATTAACGGTTTTCGTTAACGTACCGAAGAACTCATCAGTTGTTTCAATGCCAGCGCGCACCATTAAGTGATCTTCAAAGTAGCTGGTTGAGCCCTCTGCAATCCATAATGTTTTCGCGTAGTTAATATTGGTGTAGTCATACGGCGCGATACCTTTAGGGCGGTATGCTTTTACGTTCCAAGTGTGAATAAATTCGTGAGCTGCGGTGCTGATAAACGCAAGGTAATCTTTACGAGAACCAAAACGGTCACGTGGGCGCTGGATAATGGTTGAATTTAAATGCTCTGTTGCACCGCCTGCTCCTGACGTAGCATGCACCATAAATACGTAACGCTCATACGGGTAGTTATCCCAAATTACGTTACCCGTTGTCACTAGCTTTTTAAGGTCAGTTAGCATTTGTTCTACATCGTAGTTGCCTTCACCCCAAATAACGAGTTCGTATTCACGACCATCAACAGTGAACTTGTGTAGCTCATTGATACCTGTTTCGATTGGTGAATCAACTAAAATATCGTAATCAGCGGCCTTAAAACTGTGTTTAGAACCCGCATTTTCCATACCCGATACTGAGCGCCATTCTTTTGGTACATTTAGCTCAACTTTAACTGGGTCTTGGCGGAATGATTCGCTGAACATGAAAAAGCCAGATGCATCAATGAAGGCATGACTGTCATCAATATGACGAGCACGTTTACCTAGCTCGTTAGCGTAAACTTGGTAATCTACATTGACTTGAGTAGGTTCGTTTAGATGAACACGCCAAGTGCTGTGGTCAATTTTTTCCCACTTTAAAGCCTTACCATCATCATCTTTTGCTTCGAAAAAGCGCACGCCATTGGCAAGATTTAAAATTTCGTAACGGCCAGTACGCCAAGCTGGAAGTTTAATATCTAAATGTGCTTGTGCTGTTTGCGGAAACTCAACACTTACATTACCTAAATGGTGCTCAGGCTGAGTGATAGACAGTGAGTAGTTCACATCTGCAAACGCACTGCTAGAACAGGCCGCCAAAATAGACATTGCCAAAAACTTTTTCATAACAACTCTTTTTATTACTATCAAAATTGCGAAACAGCCTAACAATTGCGAGAAAAAATGTGAATTAAAAACCGATAAACAGCCATTGCAACAAGTTTGATAGACAAAATAGCTAAGTTTTTGACTTGGAACCTACATTTCGTATTAATTTGTTGTAAACTTAGCTAATAGAAATTTGAATTTTGATGGCGGTATTACTAGGTGCAGCAACAGCATGATGTTCTTAATAAAAAGTTAAAGCAAGCGATCGACGCTCGAACAGTGGTCGAAGATGCGCGCAAACATCAAGTTGAAGTTCTTTCTCAGTTTGCAGCGAAACTATCGCTAAGCTGTAAAGGACTAGACATTGAACTAGACAATCGTTTAGCAAAATTTAGAAATGCCCTTAAAAAAGGGGTTAAATTCGAATTACTCACCCCCTTTATCGATGATGTGCTTGGCCTGTTAAAACAACAAGAAACTAAGCAAATGGCACTGCAACGTGAGCTAAATGAAAGCGTCACTGACGCAGGCAAGCAGCTGCAAAAAGTACGAGGCTTGCCTGATGATGCACGTCGTTCGCTACGTTACTTACTCGATCACGAATTAAATAATATTCAGTCTAATCATGACTTTGTGCCACTACTTTCGAAGCTGATTTTAATTTATCATCAAGCCTTACAAGCCAAGCTTGCAACAACAAATACAGCTGAGGCGCAAATAAGACCAGAGCTTGCCACACAGCTGCTTTCTCTTGCCAATGACTTAGTGCTCGAAGATGAAAGTGCCGAGCAAATTAAGACTATCAAAAGTAAAATAACCCACAATGATAGTGTTGACGATCTGCTTGATTCTGCACTGAATATTATCAGCATCGTTACGCGCAATATGAGCAAAGAGCGCCAATCAGCGCAAAGCTTTTTGATCTCATTAAATCAAACAATCGAAGATTTACATCATTCCATTGTTTCTACCAGCAAGCATTCAGAATCTCTGAGCGCTGAATACGACACGCTTAACAAGCAAATCGAAAGCAAAATTAAAAACCTGCATACGCAAACACAGCAAGCGACATCTATTTCTTCGCTTAAAGAGCTTGTAGAAGAAGAATTAAAATCATTAAGTGATGATTTAATTGCGAAAGAAAAGCTAGAACAAACCGAACGCGAAAACTTACTCGCTAGCTTTAACGATATTAATAGCCGCATTAGTCATTTAGAAACCAAGCTTTCTACCTATAAGCAGCGCCTAAATGAGCAGCGCTTTAAAAGCTTACTCGATGGCCTAACTAAGTTGCCAAACCGTGCTGCATTTGATGAACGCTTTAACCATGAATTTAACTTATTTAATGTGCAAGAATCAGATATCACCTTTGTAGTGATTGATGTAGACCACTTTAAATCAATCAATGACCAATATGGCCACAGTGCTGGTGATAAAACACTGCAAGTAATTGCTAAAGCATTACAAAAATCAATTCGTAAATCAGACTTTATTTCCCGTTACGGCGGCGAAGAGTTTGTGTTATTAATGAGTGGAATGTCGATTGAAAATGCCGCTGTGCCACTTGAAAAACTGCGCAAAACAATTCAAGGCATTCCGTTTAAATTTAAAAATAAGCAAGTAGAAATCACCATTTCTCTTGGTGCAACCCAGTTGAAAAAAGGTGATACCCCGCTGATTGCCTTTGACCGTGCAGATGAAGCACTATACAAAGCTAAGAACGAGGGACGAAATAAAGTTTGCATTAGCAAATAAAGGCCTCATCTAGTATGTGAGGTCTTTGACACACAATGATAAAGGCTCATAGACGAGCCGGGAGAGTGCTTATGTTAAAACAACTGAATCCTACAGGTGTACTGGATTTACTATCGCAACTAGAAGTTGATCTACTCGAACAATCATCCACCAGCGAGCGCTATAAATTATTTAGGAACTGTGTGCTCGCGGTTCTCAATGTGGGCAGCCACACCGATTCAAGCTCTGAAATTTACAATAAATACGAAGACTTTGATATTCGCTTATTAAGCCGCGAACGCGGGATTAAGATCGAACTTGAAAATCCACCCGAATCCGCCTTTGTTGACGGCGAAATTATTACCGGTATTCATGAACATATCTTCTCGGTTATTCGCGATATTCTGTTTATTTGTCAAAAGTACGAAAAAGATTTAACAGAACAAAAAGCCATTACTCATATGGTATTCGATATGCTGCGAAACGCAGGCGCATTGAGAGTAAATAGTGACCCAAGCATGATAGTTTGTTGGGGCGGCCACTCTATTAACGAAGTGGAATACAAATATACCAAACAAGTTGGCTATGAGCTTGGCCTTCGTGGCTTAAACATTTGTACCGGCTGTGGCCCTGGTGCAATGAAAGGCCCAATGAAAGGTGCCACTATTGGCCATGCCAAGCAACGTATTACTAATAATCGTTACTTAGGTTTAACCGAGCCAAGTATTATTGCCGCTGAGCCACCTAACCCGATTGTAAATGAGCTGGTGATTTTGCCTGATATCGAAAAGCGTTTAGAGGCTTTTATTCGTACAGCCCATGGCATTATAATCTTCCCAGGTGGGGCGGGTACCGCAGAAGAGCTGTTATACCTTTTAGGTATTTTGCTACACCCAGATAACGAAAAACAATGTTTACCAGTGATCCTTACTGGTCCTAAAGAAAGTGAAAACTACTTTATTGAGCTGTGTAAATTCGTTGAAAAAACGCTTGGTAAAGCGGCGCTAGATAAGTTTGAAGTGATCATCGATGATCCAGAACGCGTTGGTAAAACGCTTAAAGAGAAGATGGTGGAAGTGCGCGAATACCGCAAGAGCCAAGGTGATGCCTACTACTTTAATTGGACACTAAAAATCGATCATGATTTCCAACAGCCGTTTGCACCAACTCATGCTAATATGTCGAGCTTAGATTTACATTTAGATCAACCAACTCAGCAACTCGCAGCTAATTTACGCCGTGCGTTTTCAGGCATTGTAGCTGGTAATGTTAAAGACGAAGGCTTACAAGCCATCAAACAACATGGCCGATTTGTGCTAAGTGGTGAACCTGCGCTTATGGCTGATATGGACAAACTACTGGCAGCATTTGTTGAGCAAGGCCGAATGAAGTTGCCTGGCAGTAAGTATATTCCTTGCTATGAGATCAAAGCCTAACAGGAGCCTATGTGACAACCCAATTACTTTTAATAGATGCGCTAAATCTTATTAGGCGCATCTATGCTGTTGATAGTAATCAGAGTCATCACAGTGAAGAGCATATGATAAAAGCAAGCTGTGCCCGCGTGGCACATGCTTGCAAAAAGTTACGCCAGCAAACGAATGCGACTCACGCGATTGCCGTGTTTGATGGTGAAAGAAGTTGGCGTTATCACTACTTTGAGGCCTACAAAAGCACTCGTTCACCAATGCCTGACATCCTCAAGCAAAACTTATCACGCTTTAAACAAGCAATTGAAGACACTGGCATTGTGGTGTTTTCACCTGATAATGATGAAGCCGACGATATAATTGCTACTCTTGCTTACAAGGCCGCATCTAATAATGTGCATTCTACTATCGTTTCTACCGATAAAGGGTTTTTGCCGTTTTTATCTGAGCAAATTGCAATATTTGATTACTTCAAAAAACAGTATATTGAGCTTGAAGATATCAAGCAGCGCTTTGATGTACCAAAGCATCGACTTGCTGATTTTTGGGCATTAGCAGGTGATAAAACCAATGATATTCCGGGCGTTAAAGGGATAGGTAATAAGTCGGCGCAGCAATTAATCAACGATTATGAGTCGATAGAAGCGGCCATGAACGATAATGAGCTAAACCCGACTCTTAAACGTAAGCTGAGTTCAGAAATGGACATGTTCGTAATATCAAAAAACCTTGTTATGCTGCGTACCGATATTAACTTAGGCTTTAGTTTAAAGCAGTTAAGGCTCAATTAGTCGCAATCTCGTAGCACAGTTTGCCAACTAAGCGTATACTGAAAATTCGCGTTAGTTTTATAGAGTTACACATGTTTAAAAAGGTTTTCCAATATCTGGTACTTGGGTTAGGTGTTTATGCACTGATAGCAACCCTAGTGATCACTTTTTATAAAGATGATCCGCAAGCCATGATCTGGCAAGACCGCGAAGCTTTTAATAAACGCTATATCGCAAAACTATCGATTGATAAGCCCGAAAACCTTAATGCGGTGCTTGATTATTTAGGTAGCCCCGATCTAACCTATGCTAAACGAGTCGAAGACAATGTTTGGCAGATTATTTTTTACCGCACTCAGCATGTTAAATCTGATGGCATAACCACCATCGATGAATGCACAGGCCTACTATTTAAAAATGGTCAGCTGGTATTATGGGGGCCAAGTGCCTATGAAAGCTATCAACAAGAAACCTAACCGCTTATGATGGAAAACGTGACGCCACGGGAATTGGCACGCTTATTTGATAGTACACACCAGCTACTTAAGCTTTATCATCAAAAGCAAAAATGGTCACAAATTTTCCCTTTATTAAGTAACCTAGCTGAGCGTTATTACCTGCTGTATCAAGCCTGCCCAAAAGGTATGCAAGCACAACTAAGCTTGTATGTACCGAACCATGGTTACACCACAAACTTAGTTGTAAACCAATGTGTTGTAGCCTGCATTTTGTGCCGCAGCCTTAACTACAACCAAGCCATTAGCGAACAAATTATTAGCTGCTGTTTAGCCAATTACCTTTGCGTTCAATCCCAAAGTAATAAGTTAGCGGCAGGACAAACCCTGACGGCTCAAGATAAAAAGCTTTGGCAGTGTCGCCATCAATTAGCAGCAAAATTACTAAAAGACTCAGGCCCACATACGCTTTCTATTCAGCATTTACTAGCGCGTTTAAATAAATATAAACAAGCCCTATTAAGCGCGCCAAAAATTATGATTTACGATGGCGCAACAACCTTAGTTGCTTTGGCTAATATTATTGCCATGAATACGACTTACCGCGAGTCGGGTGGTCACATTAGTGTGCACAAAGCCTTAGCTGATATTTATTTACGCACCCCTAATGAATTTGCCCAAAATGCTATAAAAGCACTGATTGCGCATATTGGCCCTTACATTCCGGCCAGTGAAGTAAAGTACGCCGAACAAGTACTTATTTATTTAGCCACAGATGAACATGGCCGCCATATATTGGTTGATGCCAGCCGCCCTGAAAAAATTCGTTGGCATCGCTTCAAAGCAAGCTTAACTATTTTTGACAAACAAAGGCATTGTAAAGACTCTCGTTTGCTATACACAGTTTGGTTTAGTGAAAACATTAACTTTGCTGAGCCACAGCCAATAAATCAGCAGCGCAGGCAGCACTATTTAGAGTTAATTAGCACGTTAAAAGTATCGCAAGAATATAGCTTTCGTGGTTTAAATAAGCTTTTAAGCCCCTACCCTGAATTGATAACCCAGCTTACTGTTGCTTCTAAACCCTACAATAAAGAGCAGCAAAGAGCTAAAGACTTGCGCCATTGTTTATCTATGGTCGGATACGATAACGCCCCTGCGATTATACAAAAAGTATTATTTCAACGCTTGGTTGCAACCACCTCTCACCCGCTTTTTCAGCATATATCTAAGCGCCTTGAGAATATGGTGCGCATTATTCAGGCGCTATTTAAGCACAACGATTCTATTCAATTTGAGCAAGTTACTTTGCCCTTATATGCCTATGTTCTTTATCTTTGCGAACATCAAGCAACCTGTATTTCTCGTAAAACTGTATTTGAGCAGGCCGAAGAGCAAGTAATAAGTCCACCGCTTGCCTGTTTGTTTGGGGTTAGTCACTTAAATCAAGAGCCACTAACGGCGTATTTAAATCAACTGATTGGCGATAACAGTTGGACACAGCATTTACTTGGTAGTGAGCAACATAAAAAGCAAACACTCGATATCAATGAAAAACATTGGGTCGCGATTAAGCTATTTACTTATTATGTTTTTCAGCCCAAAGCACTATTTAGTAGTTGGCAAGAACAGATTATTTTCGACAGCTTATCGGCTGCTGGTTGGCAATCAAAAGCAGATTTTTATGCATATCTGAAAAACTGTGAATTTGCAGACAATTTTTAGATTGTGTTGTTAAAAAGTGCGAAAACGTTAAATAAATATGAACTTTAGTCTGTTTATAGTCAGTATTCACAGGATAAACTGGCAAAAAGCTGAATAAATTGCTATAAAAGCCGCTTAAATTTTCAAACACATCCACGTAAACCCTCTAACAAGTAAATCGCATGCTATTTCGCGATAAGTTTACGTGTTTATCTACTCATAAATAGGAAAAGTAAATGGCTAAACAAACCATCACAGTGATCAAAGGCGACGGCATTGGTCCTAGCATTATTGATTCAGCACTTGAGATCCTTAAAGCTGCAGGTTGCGATTTTGATTATGAATTCGTTGATGCTGGCCTTGCTGCCCTAGAAAAAACTGGTGAGTTACTTCCGCAAGAAACAATCGACACAATCGCGCGTAACAAGATCACTTTAAAAGGTCCTTTAACGACGCCAGTTGGTGAAGGTTTTACTTCAATCAACGTAACTTTACGTAAAAAGTTTGGCCTTTACGCTAACGTACGTCCTGTTAAATCATTCGCAGGTACACAAGCTCGTTACGACGACATCGATATCATCACTATTCGTGAAAATACACAAGGCATGTACTCAGGTCTTGGCCAAGTGGTTTCTGAAGATGGTAACGAAGCAGAAGCAATGTCAAAAATCACCCGTGAAGGTGCAGAAAAAATCGTTACTTTTGCATACGAACTAGCGGTACGTGAAGGCCGTAAAAAAGTAACTGCTGTACACAAAGCTAACATCCTTAAATCAACATCAGGTTTATTCTTAAAAGTTGCACGTGAAGTAGCTGAGCGTTACCCACAAATCGAATCAACAGAAATGATTGTTGATGCAACTTGTATGAAACTAGTTATGACTCCTGATGAGTTTGATGTAATTGTTACTACAAACTTATTCGGTGACATCCTATCTGACCTATGTGCTGGTCTTGTTGGTGGTTTAGGTATGGCTCCTGGCGCAAACATCAGTGAAGATGCAGCAATTTTCGAAGCTGTACACGGTAGCGCACCAGACATCGCTGGTAAAAACCTTGCAAACCCAACGTCAGTGATCTTAGCATCTATCCAAATGCTAGAGCACCTAGGTATGGGCGACACTGCAGAGCGCATCCGTAGCGCAGTTGCTGATGTTATCAAATCAGGCGACCGTACAACTCGCGACCTAGGCGGCAGCCACGGTACTACAGACTTCACTCAAGCTGTAATTGAGCGTCTATAAGAGAACTCTTGTTTAAGGCTTATGATAATCTAATAGCCCTCAAACACCTCTTTATCAAAAGCCAGTCTACGACTGGCTTTTTTATTCCCTCTACTAAATTGAATACTTAATTGGACATCCACTTTTATCTTTTTAGTAAAACCTCAACATAAAACTAGACACCCAACTTAAAATTTCTCACTTCTTAAAATTATGGCTAAACTTAAATTGTTCAACTCATGGAGGAGAAGAGCATGGCAACCCCACGTAGAAACTTAATTAGCGTTTCAAACACGCCTTACTATCATTGTATTTCACGCTGCGTTCGTCGCGCTTATTTGTGCGGGCAAGACCCACTAACAGGTCGTTCGTATGAACACCGGCGCGATTGGGTTGAAAAGAAACTATTTCAACTTGGCAGGATATTTTGTATTGATATTTGCGCCTATGCGGTTATGAGTAATCACACGCACTTGGTCCTTCACATCGATATAGCAAAAGCAAAGCGCCTGAATAATAGAGCGATTCTTATTAGATGGCACAAGTTATTCAAAAGTGCATTCCTTTGCCAACGATTCTTAAATGGCGAATTGCTAACACAAGCTGAGCTCGCTGCAGTTAATGCCAGAGTAAATTTATATCGAGAACGGCTCAGCAGCATTAGTTGGTTTATGCGAGTTCTTAATGAGAGCATTGCACGAAAAGCGAATCTAGAGGATGAATGTAAAGGACGATTTTGGGAAGGTCGCTTTAAATCACAAGCTTTACTTGATGAAGCAGCACTTGTCGCTTGCCTCGCTTATGTTGATTTGAACCCTGTAAGAGCAAAAGCGGCTGATTTACCAGAAGAATCTGACTACACCAGTATTAAATCTAGATTTAATGCAGCTCAAAATAATAAGCAACCAAAATCACTTATGCGCTTTGCAGGTAAGCCTCGTAAACATATGCCTAAGGGACTACCATTTGAGCTCAAGACATATCTGCAACTTGTAGATTGGACTGGCCGCTCAATACGAAAAGATAAGCCTGGGAAAATCCCAGAAGAAGCATTACCAATACTTGAAAGATTAAACATTTGTACAGAAAACTGGCTTACACTCACCACTTCTTTTACCCGCTCATTTAAAAATACTGCAGGTAAAGAACAAGCAATCACAGCTTATACTAATCACATGAAGCGAAAACGAAGAAGCTCTATAGCTAATAGCTTAGCCTTGTTTACTTAGTTACGGATTCGACACTAGAAATCAATCTTACAAATCCAATCCTTTTAATTCTAGAGGCATAACGACTTGTGCAACTAGCGCTGACCAGTGTGTAAAACTAAAAATTAAATCAGCACATAAGGCTGAAATGTAATTAATGACAATGAAAAATCACTATTTTTATAGCAATTCAACTTGTTCTGAATAATTCAAAACTATCTTTAGCTGATTCTTATTAAAAATAAGTTGGGTGTCTAACTAAATATTTAAGTTGGCTGTCTATTCAAAAATTAACCAAATCTTATTGTAGCGAGGTGTTAAAGTGGGTGTCTAATTAAAAAATAAATCCGATTCTGATAGTAGCTAAGTTATGCAAGGCAGTAACGTAAATGCATTATCTATTGGTATAGTTAGCAATTTGCCACACGAACAATTCAATGCATAGTTACACCTAAAAATAATGATAATAAAGCATTTAGATGCAACGAAAATATCAAAAAACAAAAATACAGAAAAATTAATGCAAAAAGCCACATTTGCGGTTGACATCAGTTTCCAAAACGCTTAAAAATACTCCTAACATTTTTTAAACAGCAGCCATCTAGTCGGCTGTGCATTTTTTAGAAGAAAATTAAAAAATAATGAATATTCGCCGTCACCTTTTAGTCGTCAACGTTCTCGTACTGGTCTTAGTTACAAGCCCAGCGGGAGGCTATTAAAAGGTGAAAGCACGCTTTTTAAAAAACCCCCGCCATATGCGGGGGTTTTTTTATGCATTTATGCTTGCACACACAGAGGAATGAGGATGAGTACAACTGAATATAATGGATCCGAACTAGTTGTTCGGGCACTTAAAGAATTGAATGTTAAGTATATTTTTGGCTACCCTGGCGGGTCTGTTCTTGATTTATATGACGCGTTATTTCAACAAGAAGATATTGAACATATCTTAGTACGTCACGAACAAGCCGCTACTCATATGGCTGATGGTTATGCCCGTGCTACCGGTGAAGTCGGTGTGGTGCTAGCAACTTCTGGCCCTGGCGCTACAAACTGTGTAACAGGTATCGCGACAGCGTACATGGATTCTATCCCAATGGTGGTGTTATCTGGCCAAGTTCCTACTGGTTTAATTGGTGATGATGCATTCCAAGAAACTGATATTGTTGGTTGTTCTCGCCCTATCGTAAAGCACAGCTATAACTGTCGTAGCGCAAAAGATATTCCAACAATCTTAGCTAAAGCATTCTACTTAGCCAGCACAGGCCGCCCTGGACCGGTTGTGGTTGAATTACCAAAAGATATGCTTAATCCAGAGCTAAAGTTCCCATTCGAATTTCCAAAAACAACTGAGCTTCGAACTTATAACCCGAACACTAAAGGCCACTCAAAACAAATTCGCAAAGCAGTTAGCGCAATTTTAGAAGCTAAAAAACTGGTTATTTACTCAGGTGGCGGCATTATTCTATCAAATACCTCTGAGCAACTAACTCACTTGGTTGAATCATTAAACGCGCCAATCACTAACACCTTAATGGGTCTAGGTGGTATCAGCGGTACTCACCCTAACTTTATTGGTATGTTAGGTATGCATGGTAGTCTTGAGGCAAATAAAGCCATGGCAAATGCTGATGTTATTCTAGCTTTAGGCGCTCGATTCGATGATCGGGTAACAAATAACGTTAAAAAGTTCTGCCCTAATGCCACTATCGTTCATGTTGATGTTGACCCAACCTCTATTTCTAAAACAATTAAAGCGCACATCCCTGTTGTTGGCTGCTTACAAACAGTGCTTGAACAGTTACAAACGGCGATTGATAAGAGCCCTATTTCAATTGATCGTTCTGCACAAGAAGACTGGTGGCGTCAAATTATTAGCTGGCGTGAACAAAAATGCCTAAGCTACAGCACGGATGGCGATAAAATCAAACCACAAGCCGTTATCGAGGCAATTTACAAAGCAACCAATGGTGATGCTTACATCAGCTCTGATGTAGGTCAGCATCAAATGTTTGCAGCTCAGTATTATCCGTTTAAACATCCGCGCCAATGGATCAACTCTGGTGGCTTAGGCACCATGGGCTTTGGTTTACCTGCGGCAATGGGCGTTAAGCTTGCCTTCCCTGAAAAAGAATCTATCTGTGTGACGGGTGATGGCTCAATCCAAATGAACATTCAAGAGCTATCAACTTGCTTACAATACAATTTAGCAGTAAAAGTTGTGTCGTTAAATAACCGCTCACTGGGCATGGTACGTCAATGGCAAGATATGATGTATTCAGGTCGTCACTCATCTTCTTACATGGAATCACTTCCTGATTTCGTAAAATTAGTTGAAAGCTATGGCCACGTAGGTATTCGCGTTGATCATATTGATGAGCTTCAACCTGCTATTGAAAAAGCCATGTCAATTAATGACAGACTGGTATTTTTAGATATCTGTGTAGATGAAAAAGAACATGTTTACCCTATGCAAATCAAGCTAGGGGCAGTCGATGATATGTGGTTACGTAAAGGAGTAAAAGCATAATGCGCCGTATTTTATCAATCTTATTAGAAAACGAACCTGGCTCGTTATCGCGCATTGTAGGCTTATTTTCACAGCGCGCTTACAACATCGATAGCTTGACTGTTGGCACGACAGACGATCATTCTCTTTCGCGTATTACCATTACAACCATGGGTGATGATCGCATCGTTGAGCAAATTACTAAGCAAGTTAACAAACTGGTAGATGTTCTTAAGATTATTGACTTAACCGAAATGGCGCACATCGAGCGTGAGCTATTATTGGTGAAAGTTTTTGCCCAAGATGAAACCACTCGTGCAGCAGTAACGCGTGTTGCTGATGTATTCCAAGGTGCTATTTTAGATATGGGTCGCCACAGTTACACACTGCAACTTGTAGCGAGCACAGAAAAAATTGAATCCTTCCTTGATACTTTGCGTCATGAATCAGACATTATTGAAGTTGTACGTTCAGGTGCGGTTGGTATTGGTCGTGGTGATAAAGCGTTAAAGGCATAAGCCTTTTTCGCTATCGCGACAAAACTCCAGATACAAAAAAAAGGGCTATAAGCCCTTTTTTCAATAATTAGTAAGTTACCCTATTAAGGATTTACTTGGTCTTTAAGACCTTTACCCGCTTTAAAGCTTGGGATAGTTGCTGCTGCGATTTGGATTTCTGCACCAGTTTGTGGGTTACGGCCAGTACGCGCTGCGCGCTCTTTTACTGAGAAAGTACCGAAACCAACTAATGCTACTGAGTTACCTTCTTTAAGAGAGCTAGTAACTGCGCCAGTGAATGCATCTAGTGCACGAGTTGCTGCCGCTTTTGAGATTTCTGCATCAGTAGCAATTTTTTCAACTAATTGAGCTTTATTCATTGTTAGATTCCTATTCGTTATTATTTTGCCTTCGCAAAACCTATCTTTATGCATTTTTGAGAAGTTAGCAACAGCAAATTGCTATTTTTACGTAATTTATTCAAAAATGACTACTATTTAACTATCAATCACAAGGTTAGTGACATCAGTATTAATAAAGACTTAATTTAACTTCCATCACAAAATTTTATGATAGCCAAACCATCATTCAATTTTCTCGATAACCAAGGTAACTTCCCCGACCTCAAAGCCAAACTTATCAATAGCGGTACGGTTTATCAAGCGTGATTGTGTTACCAAGTACATCCAATCATCGAAATTTACCACTAAAGTACTACCATCATATGGAAGCTCGACAGAATATGTCCAATGGAACACGCTTCCATTGCTCTCACCCTTTGCTTCGCCAATCACATCTGATGCTGTCCCTGTGATACTGCCATCATCATTAATGGTAATGTACCAAACACGCGTTTGCGTTTCGCCATCATCATAAACAAATTGCTCGTCAATCACTCCCTGATTGCCGTTCCAAGATGCTTGCATGTCAACTACCAGCTTACGAGTTAACTCGCCCTTGTGGTCTTGCACAACGCCGTAGGCTTTGAGCTCACCACTAAAAAACTGCTTAAAGTCAAACTTAGGCTCTGTTCCTTGATAATAATCAACATCTGGCGCAGAGCAGCTGGTAATTAACAGTACCATAGCAAAAATAAAGAGTGCTTTGAGCTTAATCATGTTTCCCTCCAATAAGCTGTTTACGAAGTGATGGTTCAGACGTGTCGGCGCTTAGCCAAATTGCTAAGAAGTTGTCAGCGAATCTATTATCATCGATCTGACCTAGTTTTTTATCATTAAAGTAGAAAGTGCCGATCCCTTGCTCGTTGGTTTGAAACGACAAGGAATCGTTTTTTTTGATATCAGGCCAAAGGGCTAATAGTTGGTTATCGTAAGTACCTACCATGTCATTGAGCTTTAAATGTTGCCATTGCTCGTTGGTTGCTTTGACGATGTCTTTAGCATCGAAATCCCGCAAATAAGTAAGTGTAAGTTTGCTGGGGTGTTGGCCAAACTGATACGAACCCGATGGGGTCTCTAATTTAGCGTTATAAACATCCCAAAACAGATACTCCATTTTCGCTTGGCCCACCGTTTTAAAGCCATTTGCATACACGCCCGCAGAGAACAATAACGCAGCAAATAAACTTAAATTAAGTGATTGTTTCATCAAATAACCCTTAAAGTTGTGTTATAAAACACTACGGTGAACCACTTAAAACTGATCATTAAGCCGCTAAAAATCGCTTATTTATAGCGATTATAGCCATAAACATACTTGCCCAACCTAAGCCATAAACAAGCCAAAATTGCCAAAGAACAAGCTCAGTATTAAGTACTTCAAAGCGCATTCCAGCGTAGTAACTAGCAGGAGCAAATAACACACAAACACCCCATGCAATATACCAAGGCAGCTTTTGTAGGAATTGCATCGAAGTATTAATGGTTAAAAGCAGTGCAGCCCAAAGTACAGCAAGCCATAAAGGAAAAGGGCTTACTTTAAAGGCAAGTAAATTTAAGCTGCTGGCAAGCCATTCATAGCCCAGTGCGAGAGGCAAGCCACATAAGAGTAGCCAACTATCTTGCTTGCGTTGCTTTGATAGATAAATCATCAAAGCGACAACAGCTAAAGCGGGTATCAGAGAGTTATGCTCAAGGAATAAGGCCATAAACCAGACTCCTTGAAACAAAGCAAAATTAATAATCGAGCGCGATATCATCGCCAGAATGGCCAAAACGAGGTTTACGGGCAACTAAATGCACTGTACTGATAGCACGGGTTCTAAACGCACCTTCACAGTAAGCTAAATAAAATAACCACAAACGATAGAATCGCTGGTCAAATTTGACTTTATCTATTTCAGGCCAGCTAGCGACAAAGCGCTCGCGCCAATCAGCCAGTGTTCTAGCATAGTGAACACCAATATCTTTTACACTATGCACAACCATGTCTGTTTGCTGCTTTATTTGCTTATTCATTTCGTCTAAACAAGGCAAACAACCACCTGGGAAGATGTATTGCTGAATGAAATCGGAATTTTTAAGGTAATGGCTGTAACGCTGATCAGCTATGGTGATTGCTTGAATAAGCATTGCACCACTGTCTTTTAGTAAAGACTGACATTTTGCAAAAAAGCCAGGCAAATACTCATGCCCAACAGCTTCAATCATTTCGATTGATACAAGCTTATCGTACTTGCCTTCTAAAAGACGATAATCCTGCTTTAATAACGTGATTTTATGCTCAAGGTTAAGCTCTTTGACCTTTTTTTCAACATAAGCATGTTGCTCGTCAGAAATGGTGGTCGTCGTTACATGGCAATCAAAATGCGTTGCGGCATAAATCGCAAAGGCGCCCCACCCTGTGCCTATCTCAATCACCGAATCACCTGGTTGTAAATCAACCTGCTCACAAATCAATGCTAGTTTGTGCTCTTGGGCCTGTTCAAGGCTAGCTTGTTTTGACGGGTAAACAGCGCATGAATACAACATTTCGTCACTTAAAAATGCACTGTATAAATCGTTGCCTAAATCATAGTGCGCCGCAATGTTCTTTTTTGAACCGCTTGCTGAGTTTTTATTTTTAATGTGATTAACTCGGTGCGCAATGCCGCTTAAGAAGGCGAATTTTTTCTCGAATGCATCTAGCTGTTCTTGATTAAGGGCAAATATTTCAATAAGTTTAGTGAGGTTGTCACAATCCCAATAGCCGAGAATATACGCCTCGCCGGCACCCACACTGCCAGACAAAGCAAATGACTTATACATAGCAGCATCATTTACCGTGACCGTTGCGTGTAAATCACTTGTAATGTCACCGAATTGCTCTTTTTGATTACCCTCTTTTAGGGTAATGCAACCGACATTGATACTATTGAATGCACCTATTACCAGTTTTTTATAAAGCTTTGTCATCCAGCCGGTCGTTTGGGCTTGCGTTAAATTTGATACTTTTTCCATCACATCACCTAGTTGAATTCTCTTGTTTGCCCGAGTGGCCAATAAATGGCACACGTTTGCAAAACAACTTCAAAGCATGAAGGTAAATACCTTTAAAAATACTTAACGTCATAGCCGGAAACTGTTTAAGCACGGCACTAACCTGCTCTTTCGTGAGAGGGTGCTTTTGCAAACGCAGGGTTGCATCAAACAAAAGAGTGTCGTCTTTTTTATTTTCAATATGAATCATGGTGTTATCAGAATTCATTCTAATATGCCAATGATAGTTCATATCTAAGTTCATGAAAGGTGATACGGAGAAAACCTTTTTAAAGTTCACTTTTTTTTCAAGGGGTACGACATAATAATGACGCTCATTCCAAGGCGTATTGCTCACTTCAGCAAGCATATGAGTGAACTCGCCATTACCAGTTTGAAAGAAGAAAAAGTTAACCGGGCTAAAATAAATTCCTAAGCAGCGCACCTGTCCGAGCATAAAAACATGGGCAAATTCATCGTCAATGCCAAGCTCTTTAATTTTATTAAGTGCACGCTGCTTGAGTGGCAGCTGCATATCGGTTTGATAATTAAAATAGTCGCTCTGATTAAATTTGAGCGCCTTAAAGCCACTTAAGCCAAGCCAAGGATGAACTCCATTAAGCTCGTCAGGCTTAGCTAAATCAACCCACATCATATAAAGCGGGTACTTAAAGTGATGCTCTTTGACGGCAAAGCGCCTGTGGCGAACATCACCTACATATATGGCGCTATTCAAACTCGACTCCGAGTTGCTTTGCCACATTTACGGCACTTCTTACACCGTCTTCGTGGAAGCCGTTGTACCAGTACGCACCGCAAAAATAGCTATTATTTTTACCGTCAATTAGAGACTTTTGCTGCTGTGCGGCAATCGACTGTTTATTAAATACCGGATGATGATAAGTAAACTCACGCAGAATTCTGTCTTTTTTAATGCCTTCAAGGTGATTAAGCGTGACACAAAATTGCGTGTCGCTCTTAATGCCTTGCAAAATATTCATCTGATAAGTCACAACAGCAGCTTTGTCTGTGTTGTTATTTAACAGATAATTCCAGCTCGCCCATGCGGCTTTGCGTTTTGGTAGCAGTGTAGTATCAGTGTGTAGTACCACTGAGTTAGCCGTATAAGGTATCGCTGATAGAACACTTTTTTCGTCTTCAGTCGGATCTAATAACAGTTTTAATGCTTGATCTGAGTGGCAAGCAAACACAACTTTATCGAATGATTCACTGTGGCCATCATCAAAATGAACATGCACATTATCATCTTTTCGAGATACCGAGCTGATATTACTATTTAAACGAATTTTATCAGCAAAACCTTGGATCATAGGTTTAATGTATTCGCGAGAGCCACCCGGAATAACATACCACTGCGGGCGATTAGTGATATCCAACAAACCGTGGTTATAAAAGAACTTAACAAAAAACTCTACGCCAACCTGCGCCATTTCTTTAATGCTTGTTGACCAAATAGCAGCGCCCATCGGCAAGATATAATGAAAACGGAAGAACTCGTTAAAATCATGCTCGTCTAAAAACTCACCTAGGGTTTGATTTTCCTTGTAATTTTGTTCAGCATGCAATGATTTACATACATCATTAAAGCGAACAATGTCTTTTAAAAGTTTCCAGAATTTAGGGCGAAAGATATTGCGCTTTTGTGCGAACAAACTCCAAAAAGTATGGCCGTTATATTCAAAGCCGGTTTGTTCGTTATGCACACTAAAGCTCATTTGGGTTTTCTGACGCTCAACGCCCAAGCGCTTAAGTAGCTTTTCAAAATATGGGTAAGTTCGGTCGTTAAAGACAATAAAGCCTGTATCAACAGCGTACTCAACGCCATAAACTTTTACGTCTATGGTTGCAGTATGGCCACCTATGTAGTCGTTTTTCTCAAATACGGTTACATCGTAGTGCTTATGCAATAGGTGCGCACAGCTTAAACCCGCTATGCCAGATCCAATAACAGCCACTTTTTTCAACGTGATAATCCTTTTGCAAGCTTCAGCCAAAGTGGCGTAGGAAGCATTCTTAAAAATTTTAAAATGAAGGTAAAACGGTGCGGAAAGTGCACTTCTTTGCGCCTTTTCGCGACCCCTTTATAAATATAATTTGCCGCTTTTTCTGCACTCACAGCCATAGGCATTGGAAAGTCATTTTTGTCTGTAAGCGGCGTTTTAACAAAACCTGGGTGAACTAAAGTGACATCGATATCTTTTAAATCAACCGCTAAGCTATTAGCTAAATAACTTACACCGGCTTTAGACGCACCATATGCTTGGCTGCGTGGTAAGGGTAAATAAGTCACACTAGAGCTTACGATCACCAGCTGACCACCGGGCTTTATTTTTGGTAATAACGCCTCCAGGCAATAGCCCATACTGAGCAAGTTGGTCGTGATCACCCGCTCAAACAAACTGCTGTCAAAATTGCGAGCATCATCAATGTATTCACAATTGCCAGCATTTAGAATAACCCGGTCAAATTGTGTATAAGCCACTGTGCTCGAACGAATATCTTGAAGGTCGGTTGCGTCAAACTGGCAAGACTCTATATTTTGATGCTGGCTCAATTTAGCAAGCTTTTCTGTATTTCTACCGCATGCAATGACCTGTTCATTATTGTCTGCATAAAGCTTTGCTAATGACTCGCCAATACCTGAGGTAGCACCTGTAATTAATGTCGTCATTATGCACTCGCTCTTTTATCGATGTATTTCACAGCCGAGCCAAGCACTGGAATATGCCTGTAGAGCATAGCACCTACGTCAAAATAATCGCGATGATTGATTATCTTATCGCCAGCAAATTTTAAACGGCTATGACCCGCAACCGAGATTGCTTGGCCTTTATTGAGCTTTGGATGGCGATAATGCATGGTCCAATAAATAAACGCGATGTCGTCTTTGCTCTGAATATTTTCAGTCACATAGCTGTCTTCGATAGCAAATTCACAAGAAAGCACATTGGCATAGAGGTTTTTAAAATAGTCACGCAGCTCCCCAAGACCATTTACCGCATGCAAGGGATCTGCAAACTGAATATCTGGGTGATAAATTTCATCCAGTAACTGTAAATTGTCTTTATTGAGTGATTGATAAACACTAATAAACCTATCAAGGATCGCCTTGTCCATGTCACACCTTAAATGCGTTTAGCGCTCGCTCTCGCGCGGCTTTATGATCAACAATTGCTGGCCAATAACTGCTCGACTTACCCTGTTTCGCTAAATAGTCATGCGGAAAATGGATTTGCTTAGCAGGAATTTTTTCCAGCTCTGGTAAATATTTACGGATAAATTCACCATCTGGATCAAATCGCTCGCTTTGGGTGATAGGATTAAAAATTCGAAAATACGGCTGAGCATCACACCCCGTACTTGCAGCCCATTGCCAGCCACTGTTGTTAGAGGCAAGGTCGCCGTCTATAAGATGCTGCATAAAAAAGCGCTCGCCTTTACGCCAATCAATTAATAAGTGCTTGGTTAAAAAGCTCGCGACTACCATGCGTAAACGGTTATGCATCCAGCCAGTTTGCAGTAGTTGCCTCATTGCAGCATCAACTAATGGATAGCCTGTTTTACCTTCGCACCATGCTTTAAAGTCGCTGTCATCATCACGCCACTTCACGGCGTTGTATTTCTCATTAAAGTTATCGTATTTATTTAGGTTTGGATAAATCGCGATAAGATGGCGGTAAAATTCACGCCAAATCAGTTCGTTAACCCAACAAAATAAGTTACTTTTACTACTGCGTAGTACATCAGGGTGGCGCTGTTGGATCAGTGCCAATAATTGATGAACGCTAATAATGCCAAGTGCTAAGTAAGGGCTTAAACCTGAGGTGCCTTTAATGCTTGGGATATCTCGTTGGTCTTGATATGTTGCGAGTTTTTCTTCAATAAAGCGCGCGCAAACGTGGCTGAGCGTTTCATCATCTACAGGCCACTTTTCTGAGCTTCCGTCTGAGGCTAATAACTCACTTGGCTGCCACTCAATGGGTTCGAACATCTTAGGCGGCTCAGCAAAATAAAAGTGGGTGTCTTGATAAACTTTTAGCCATGCATTTTTAAATGGCGTGAATACTTTAAACATTTCGCCGCTTTGATTTTTGATGCTTCCCGGTGGCGCAATTACATCGCCATCGTATGCGTAAAAAGCAATCCCTTTACTATCAGCGTGCTGTAAAAAGGCTTTATCTCGGTTTACTTCATTAAGCTCATATTCGTTGTTAGCGTATACATTTTTTACTTGATGTTGCTCGCAAAATGACGCTATTTTTTCAACACAACCTGCGTAATCAGCTGCATCAATAATATGTAATTCAATACCTTTGCTAGCTAAAAGCTCACCTAAAAAGTGAAGCCTACGCTTTAGTAAATCTAGCTGAATAGCAGCCACATCATGCTTTTGCCATTGCTTTTCAGTAATAAAAAACACTGCATTTCGGCAGCCATTTTCGATTGCCTGATACAAAGCGTCGTTATTAAAAAGGCGCAGATCGCGCCTAAACCAAAATAATGTATTCATTAAATTCCGTAGCGTAGTTTTAATTCGTTCGGATAGGGGTCAAGATACACTTGCTTAGCAAGATACTCGTTTGGGTGCACTTTTAAATGATGCTTAATTAACGTAAGAGGTACGTAAAGTGGCACTAACCCTTGGCGATATTCATCGATGGCATCACGTAGTTCTTGCTTTTCAATCTTAGAAAGTGATTTCTTAAAGTAACCTTGCAAGTGCATTAATGTATTAGCGTTATTTTTACGTGAAGCTGGTTTTTTAAGGGCTGTCATTAACCCTAAAATATATTCATCAGCCAAAGTTTGGATATCTTCGCCATCAAAAGTGCCAAGTAGGTTTCCTAAGCTACGGTAAGCTTCGTAGTTATGTGCCATCAATAAGTACTTATATTGGGCATGAAACTGAGTCAATCTATGTACTGTGAGTGGTTGCTCGCTTAGTGTTTGCCAGTGCTTGTAGGTATAAACACGCATTACAAAGTTTTCGCGAAGATGCATATCATTTAAACGACCGTTTTCTTCGCATGGTAACAATGGGTTATGTGCCATTATTTGCTCTGCAAAAAAACCCACCCCTTCTGAAGTATTGCCTGTACCCGCTTCGTTGTAGATTTTAATACGTTCCATACCGCAACTAGGACTTTTAGCGCAAAACACAAAGCCGCTTAATTCTGCAGTTTGTTCTGTCGCAACACGCTTACCGTATTCTGTTAATTTAGGGCCAACATCGCCTGTGCCATCTGGGCGGCACACTTTAATAGTATCGCCAACACGCACTTGACGAATAGTTGGTCGAGGGATTGGTAGCCCTACCGCTACTTCAGGACAAAACTTTTTATATTCAACATGGTTAGCCAACTCATCCATGCAAAAATTAGATTTTTTGTGCCCGCTATCAAAGCGAACCTTGTCGCCTGCTAAGCAGGCGCTTAAACCAATTTTAATTGTCGATTGCTGCATATAAACTCTACTAATAGATAAGATTTCCAATTGGGTTCAGTAATTTACTAATACCTTTATTGAAGTGTAGGGCACTACTAACAACTGTAAAGCACAAGCACCCTTCAATCGTTTTTGGTGTGTGATTGTGACGACCATCTAACATCATAAAGTCACCTGGTACATAGTGTCCGTCTTCATCACTAAACTCCCCATCTAATAATAAAGTGAGCTCAAATCCAGTATGTGTGTGCTCAGGTATTTCACCACCCGCATCAATATGAAGCAGGCTTGCTCGTAATGGGCCATCCTCTAAATCAATACGAGAGCGGGCAAGTTTACCTATTTGCATAAAGTTACTGTGGCCAATACGCGTAAGTGCTCTAGGCAAAGTGTAGGTTTTATCTTTAACATCAACCAACACCTGTTCTTGCTCGTAAACTTCATCAATTGATTCATCAGCGGTGATGGCATCAAAAAGAGTTTTATCGAACACATCATCCAGGTCGCTAGCTGATTCAGTAAATACATTGTCAGCGTTTTTTGCTTCAAGCGCAGCGAGTTCTTTTTGACACACAGGGCACATTTCAACATGAATAGCGACTGCAACACTCAAAGTGGCAGGTAGATTACCTTCACTGAACTTGGCAAGTAATTCGTTGCTAGGATGGTGCTTAATCATGGTGATCTCCCATTTCATTGCGTAACTTCTGCAAGGCTAAGCGAAGACGAGATTTCACTGTGCCTACGGGAATATTTAAATGCTCAGCAAGCTGTTCTTGCGACATATCTTGAAAGTACACCCCGCGGACAACTTCACGTTGCGCAAGCGGTAATTTATCAAGGTATTGTTTAATCTGTTTATCTTCTAAGTGGTCACTAAATTCGTGCTGGCCCGGCTCGGCTTCATCAATCAATGGCCAGATATCTTCACTAATACACTCTTCTTTACTGCTCTTCATTTTTCTTAGCATATCGAAAGAGGCATTACGCATTACTGTGTATACCCACGTTGTCGCTGCACCTTTTTCTTTATGGTAAAGGTGTGCTTTACGCCAAACTGAGGTTAGTGTTTCTTGAACTAATTCCATCGCTTGTGCTTCAGAACCGAACTGCTTTATTCCAAAACGTTTAATTTTTGGTGAGAAATATTGGAAAAGTATTGCAAACGCACGTTTATCACGGTGCTCAGCAACAGCAAATAAAGCATCAGCAAGCTCTTTGCTTGGAGTATCTGGCATGGCAGAGTATTGACCTGTGTTAGGTTTACAACCTGTTTGAAGATGTTGACTTACCATCTTTATGTCATCCAATTATTGTCGTTAGAAGTAATACGGCAAAAAGTTGATGTTAGATCACATTAATCAGTAAATTCGTTGTTGATTAGAGTATGGAGGAAACTTAGCAAGTTTTCAAAGTTAGATTTATAAGCAAGTTGTTGTTTTTTAACTAACGATATAGGCAAAATTTCAAGCCAGCGGGCAACAACCCAAGCAAGGTTATCGAATTGTGGGTCTTTATATAGGCCTGCTAAATCCGGCTGATTTGCAAATACAGCACGAAGTGTGTCACTCAATAAAGTGTTTTCGTCATTAATTGGCGTGCTTACGTACCATGAAGGTGACGTAATTATTTCGATGTCAGCATGTCGAAGTTGCTGCTTATCCTGAAAAGCGTTATGCATAGACACTGCATGCTCAGCATAAACATCAATTAATAATTGACCATTATCATCTTGATTGAAGTCGGTTATTTGCACTAAACAACCAATTTCGGGCAAGTTAAGATCTGTATCGTGTTGGTAAGTGCACAGCACAAAACCAGTATTATCTTGTACAGCTTCTTTGACCATCGTTAAGTAACGCTGCTCAAAAATTCTTAGCTTGGTGAAACCTTCAGGTAAAATAAAAACCGGTAAAGGAAAAATCGCACGCTTCATAAAGTCTACTATTCTAAAACCACATGCCTTTAATTACGTGCGCTTTTAATCCGCCGATCAATATTTCATGAAATCTTAATATCTACTTTGTACTCTAGAAGTTGAACCATTGCGCAACGTTACGAAATAATTCGATTGATGCATATGCACTGAGTAAACTCAAAACCGGTGCAACCATAAGTAAAAATAAGCTGATTTCACTACTCATTGTCTTGTTTCCTTACTGCTTGTTTGTTGCTTTAGGAGCTTGAGCAACTTTTAACTCTTCTTCTTTCGAAGCAATTGCATCTTCACTCATGTAAGTATCTAGTAACTTTTGAGCATCAAACTCAATGCTGTTCATTACGCTTTCCTTCAGCTCGTTACTCGCTTGTTGAACATAGCTTTTAACAGATTGTGTAATTGTGTTGCTGATATCTAATTCAAAGTCAGTAGCACTTGCTTGAGTTGACCCTAATACAAGTAACGCAGCAGTAGTTAATTTAAGTGAGTTATTCATAGTGGTATTCCTTGTCTCTTTAAGTAATTAGTCGTAATTACTTAATCAAAGGTTGTGCCACCCTGAAAATAAATTTTAACTCATTGATTTTTAATATTTTAATTATTAATTGGTTTTTTAACCTTATTCAGGGTTGGTTAATAAAACCAATAGGTTTAAATGTTTTGACCAACATTTAGTGAAAAAATAAGCATTGTCAATTTCAGCGCACACTTGTACACTGAAACTGTTTTATTCACTCATTTTTAGTAGATAGATATGACAGAGCAACTCCCTTATTCACGCCAAGAAGAACAACTTAACGTGCTTACTCACGGCATGGGAGTCCTGTTTGCGGTATATGTACTCTGGGACTTAATTTCACAATCTAAAGCTGTGTCAGCTACGGTAAGTGCCATCGTGTATGGCTCAAGCCTACTGGTATTATTTTTAGCCTCGACCTTATATCACGCCAGTACCAGAGAGCGTATACGAGCCATTTATAAAAAATGTGACCACTGTGCGATTTACTTGCTTATTGCAGGTACCTATACGCCTTATTTGGTTATTTCGTTATCTGGGGCTTGGGCAATCGCTGCTTTGGTGTTTATTTGGACTTTAGCGCTTGGTGGCGTTGCATATAAATTACTGGTCAAAAACACGAATAAAAAAGTCTCGCTCGCTACCTATTTATTAATGGGCTGGTTTGCATTAGCACTTGTTTATCCACTTTATTTGAACCTTGATTTAAGCGCTTTATGGTGGCTGCTAGCTGGCGGGATTGCCTACAGTTTAGGCACTGTGTTTTACAGCGCTAAAACCCGCCATTACAGCCATGCAATTTGGCATGTATTTGTGCTAGTTGGCTGTGTTTGTCACTACTTATCAATTAGTTTGTATGTGTATTAGTCCCATTGATGCAGGCGCATATTAATTTTAGCCTTATTAAAAGTAACACCTTCACTGAGTAGTTTTTGTCGTTGCTCAAGGTGTTTATTGCTACCTTCTGGAAACGATATTTTACCTTGGCTATTAACCACCCGATGCCATGGAATGCTTGAGCCCTCGGGCATCACTTTTAATAACCGCCCCACTAGTCTTGAATTATTAGGGTATCCCGCAAGCTTTGCTACTTGCCCATAACTGGCAACTTTCCCCTCTGGAATGGCACAAATAATGGTATAAATTAAATCTTCTTTAGTTGCCTGCTGCACGACTCGACTCCAAATACTGTTTACTGACCTCGCTAAAATCCTGCCAAATAGCTCTTGCAACAGGGCCATGATGAACTGAGTGCTGTCTAAATACACGAATTTCTGCGCCAAACTGGTGTTCACGATCGATAATTTTAATTTGTTGTAATAAACCAGCATCGATTTCCGCTTGGCAATGTTGCAAACTGATCATTGCCCAGCCCGCACCAGAGAGCAAAAACGACTTAACACTGGTTATATCGTCAATTTTCATTAATGCGGAGCCTAGCGTATAAGAAAGCCTATCACTGTCAAAACTCAAGTCACTTTCAAACATGGCTAAACACGGGTAATTTTGAATATCTGCAAAACTGATTTCACTTGGCACTACATCAGGCGCGCTAACTATACCTATATCAAATTTACCAATCGGTAAACTTTCGAGATCCCCTGTTGCATGAAACAAATCAAACCAAGGGCCAATTCCCAAATCAGCCTGATGACTATTAACCTGCTCTAGAGATACAAAGCGCTTACCTGAAGAAATACTAAACTCAGTACTAGCAAAACGTTTGAAGGTTTGGCTGATCACTTGGTTATAACTGTTTTGATGGCAAAGTTGCTCGTAACAAATTTTATAATTGGCTTCATTACCTAGTGCCAGCTCTTTAGCAAGTGAGCTTAACTCACTGTTTGCATTAAGTAATTGCTTGGCCTCACGATAAAAAATACGGCCCTTCTCAGTTAAATGTAACCTGTATTGGCTTCGGTCTAGTAGCTCAAACCCTAGCTCTGATTCTAGCTTCTTAATAGCTAACGTGAGCGCTGGTTGAGTCTTATGCAATTTAAGTGCAGCTTGGCTCAAACTAGTGCTTTGCACAATAGCATCTAGAATGATTAATTGATTTAAATTCATTAATGGCAAACTATATAAATAAAATTTATGCTGTTTCTAAAATTTAATAATTTTTATTTTATATCTTTGCAGCGTATCCTGCAGCAAATTTATGCTTTCTTATCTATGGAGAAGACAATGAGATTGGCAACCGCCGCGTTAATGAGCAGCATGTTATTGCTTCTTGCGGCATGTTCAGAGCAAGCACAGCAAGGTGAAGTAGAGCCGGTAGTACGTCCTGTTAAACTTTTTAATATTGGCAATAATTCAGAGCAAAGCATTCGCAGCTTTCCTGCTGAAGTGGTTGCTAACCAAGGTTCCTATCTCGCTTTTAGAGTAAATGGTGAGTTACTTGAGTTCCCTGCTCTTGCGGGCCAACACGTTGAAAAGGGAGAGCTTTTAGCAAAACTGGATCCTGAAGATTTTCAACTGCAGTACGAAGAACGTAAAGCACGCTTTGAACTTGCTGCGTCTCAACTTGAGCGTGTGCAAAAGCTTTTTAACCGCTCTATTGCCAGTCAATCTGAGTTAGACCAAGCCCTTGCCAATAAACAGGTTGCTGAGTCAGCGCTAAAAATTGCCAAAACCAACCTTGATAATAGTGAATTACGCGCGCCGTTCGCCGGTACTGTGGCAAAGGTATTTGTGAAAAACTTTGAAAATATTCAAGCAAAACAAAACATCCTTCGCCTTGAAACTCGCGATCTAATGGATGTGGTTATTCAAGTGCCTGAAAAGCTCATTGCACGTATCGATAAAGACGTACATTACCAACCAGAAGTTGTATTTGATGGTTACCCAAACAAGTCATATCAATTAACAGTTAAAGAGTTTGATACCCAAGCCGACCCAATTACTTTAACGTATAAAGTTGTGTTTTCATTGCCTGTGCCAGAAGACTTTAACCTACTTGCCGGTATGACTGGCCGCGTTGATATAGATTTAAGCAAAATCACCAGCTCACAATCACCTTATACATTACTGCCTGTTGAGGCGGTATTCTCTGAACCTACTGAGTCTGAAAACGACAACAGCTATGTGTGGCTGTATGACGAAAACACCGGTTTAGTGCACAAGCAATCTGTTGAAGTTGGCCAGTTACATCGTGATGGCATTGAAGTACTTTCCGGTATTAAACAAGGCCAAATCGTTGTGGCTGCTGGCGTGCACTTTTTAGAAGAAGGCATGAAAGTGCGTCCATGGCAAAAAGAGCGAGGCTTATAATGAGCTTTGCAGCACTCGCTATTGAAAGAAAAGTCATTAGCTGGATGTTCGCGCTGTTTTTACTGATTGGTGGAACCGTCGCTTACTTTGGCTTAGGACAACTAGAAGATCCTGAATTCACCCTAAAAAAAGCCATGGTGATCACCCTTTATCCGGGCGCGTCACCACAGCAGGTTGAAGAAGAAGTCACCTTCCCTATTGAAAATGCAATTCAACAGCTACCGTATGTTGATTACGTAACCAGTATTTCATCACCGGGTAAATCGCAAATTACAGTCGAGATGAAAAGCAATTATCGTAAACAAGACTTACGTCAAATATGGGACGAGTTGCGTCGCAAAATCAATGATCAAGCATCGTCGATGCCCTCTGGTGTTTATCCTAGTAAAATTATGGATGACTTTGGTGATGTATACGGAGTGATGTATGCAGTCACTGGTGATGGTTATTCTTACGATGAGCTTAAAGATTACGTTGATTATTTAAAACGTGAACTGGTTTTAGTTGATGGCGTTAGTAAAGTTACCGTGGGTGGTGAGCAACAAGCACAAGTCATGGTTGAGATTTCAACCCGCAAACTTGCCCAGTTAGGTATTTCGCCTAATCGTATTTATCAGCTTTTACAAACTCAAAATAGCGTGTCGAACGCAGGTAAAGTCCGCGTTGGCGATGAATCAATTCGCTTACACCCAACCGGTGAATTTAAAGACGTAAAAGAGCTCGAAAACTTACTTATTTCTAAGCCAGGTGAAAATGAGCTTATTTACTTAGGTGATGTTGCTACCGTTTTTCGTGAGTACGCCGAAGTCCCTAACAATATTATTCGCTATAACCAACAGCAAGCATTACTGGTGGGCGTGTCATTTAGCACAGGCGTTAACGTTGTTGATGTAGGCGCAAATATTGATGCCCACCTAGCGTCACTAGAATATCAACGACCACATGGTATGGAAATAAACAGCGTTTATAACCAACCTGCTGAAGTAGAAAAGTCAGTAAGTGGCTTTATTATCAGCCTACTTGAAGCCGTTGCTATTGTTATTATCGTGCTTTTAGTCTTCATGGGCTTTAAGAGCGGTGTATTGATCGGTGTAATACTCCTACTGACCGTACTAGGTACCTTCATTTTCATGAAGTTGTTTGCTATTGATTTACAGCGGATCTCATTAGGTGCCTTGATTATAGCCTTAGGGATGCTGGTTGATAATGCCATTGTCGTAACCGAAGGCATATTAATTAACCTCAAGCGCGGACAAACAAAACTGCAAGCGGCGACTAATATTGTTAATCAAACCAAGTGGCCACTACTGGGGGCTACGGTTATCGCAATTACTGCCTTTGCGCCGATTGGCTTGAGTTCAGATGCCAGTGGTGAGTTTGCTGGCAGCTTGTTCTGGGTGTTGTTTATTTCATTGTTACTAAGCTGGATCACAGCTATTACTTTAACGCCTTTCTTCGCTGATTTAATGTTTAAGCAAGCCACTGAAAAACAGCCGCATCACGATGAAGACCCTTATCAAGGTGTTATTTTTAATGTTTATAAAGGCGTGTTACATACAGCAATGCGGTACCGTAAAACCACGCTACTGCTGATGGTGATCCTGCTTGTTAGCTCAGTTTATGGCTTTAAATTTATCAAGCAGTCGTTCTTTCCTGCATCGAATACTCCTATGTTTTATGTCGATTATTGGCATACACAAGGCGCTGATATTCATACCACAATGGATGGTGTTGCAAAGCTCGAAAAATTCTTACAAGCCGACCCACTGGTTGAAGAAATAACCACAACGGTTGGTCAAGGTGCACCGCGTTTCATGCTGACTTACGCACCTGAAAAATCATACCCAGCTTATGGGCAATTGATTATTCGAGTAAAAGACCGCGACGCTGTTACAACCATGATCAAAAAAGTACGCGATTACCAACATGAACATGTACTTGATGCTCAGCTAAAAGTTAAACGTATGGAAATTGGCCCATCAACAGATGCAAAAATTGAAGCGCGTTTTTCTGGTGCTGATCCTGTGGTACTTCGCCAGTTAGCAAAAGAGGCGAAAGATATTCTGCATCAAGATGCAGGAGCATTTAATATTCGTGACGATTGGCGTGCTCGCTCAAAGTTAATTCGTCCGCAATTTAACGAGCAAAAAGCCCGTCGTTTAGGAATTGCCAAATCTGACCTTGATCAACTGCTGTTAACTAGCTTATCGGGTAAACAAGTGGGTGTTTATAAAGACGGCACACAAATGCTGCCAATTATTGCTCGCTCACCTGCTGAAGAGCGCTTAAACGTTGAAAGCCTGCGAGACTTACAAATTTACAGCCCAGTGTTAGGTGTGTTTGTACCGGTGACACAAGTGGTTGATGACTTTGTTGTTGAGTGGGAAGACAGCTTGATCATGCGACGTGATCGTAAGCGTACCATCACTGTAATGGCCGACCACGATGTCATTGGCGATGAAACTCCAGCGAAGCTGTTTGCACGTGTTCGCAAAGACATAGAAGCTATTGAACTACCTCGTGGCTATGAATTGCAATGGGGCGGCGAGTATGAGTCATCAACAGATGCGCAAAAAGCTATTTTCGGCTCATTACCTCTTGGTTACTTAGCTATGTTCGCTATAACTGTATTACTATTCAATTCAGTTAAAAAACCTTTAGTGATTTGGGCAACAGTGCCACTAGCCATTGTGGGTGTATCAGCTGGTTTATTACTAATGAATGCAGCATTTAGCTTTATGGCATTGCTTGGCTTACTGAGCTTAAGCGGTATGCTCATTAAAAACGGCATTGTATTAGTTGATCAAATTAACCTTGAACTCGATAGCGGCAAAGACCCTTACAAAGCAGTGTTTGACTCTGGTGTAAGCCGTGTTCGCCCTGTAGCGATGGCCGCAATTACTACTATCTTAGGCATGATCCCACTGCTCTTTGACGTGTTCTTCCAGTCAATGGCGGTAACCATTATGTTTGGTCTTGGTTTTGCGACAGTGCTAACACTGATTGTTGTGCCTGTACTTTATACCATGCTGTTTAAGATCAAAGTACCTAAACAGCGTCACGCTAATTAATACAGATTGACTCTCAACCAAAAGCCCTATCAGCAAACTGTTAGGGCTTTTTCTTTATTACCTTTTATTTTAATAAACAAAAAGGTAATAAAATCCGCCACAGCCAGCAAATAAAAATAAGCAACACCAAAAATAAAAGCGCACTGGTTCTTGGTGCCTATAGATGGTGGTAATGCTCCCTGTATAACTTCGGCTACCTACACGAATTTTATTCGTTAATAACCCCAACACCCCATAACCAACAAACAATAGAGATGCAATAAAGATAAATACATTCTGAAAGCTAGCCATTGATAACCCTGTTTATTAGTCGTGCAAAATTGGTCAGCTATCAATTATTAACTTATTTATTAATCTCGGTAAAGTCGAATGCAGAGAGCTCGCCTGTGTCTAGCATAAGTATTTTGTTATTTAAGGTGGGTGTCTATTTAAAGTGGGTGTCTATTTAAAGTGGGTGTCCATTTATGCTGGTCTAGTTATGATTGTGAATAAAGTGGGTGTCTATTTAACTTAATGGCACTGATTGTACTGCAAATGTCAGCAAGAGCTCATCAGTTCTACTGAGGTTAACTGTGCTTGATAGCTTTTTAAAAGGTAACAAATGGGAATGGAAAGACGCGCTTCTACTTAATTTTTATTCTCATACTCATCAAATAAATAGTAATTACGAAGATAAAAAAAGAGAAAACTCCAAGGTAAAACATTTCTTCACTCTGCATGAAAGCATTCATCGAAAAGACGCCAAAAATGACGGTAGAAATATAAAATAGCCAAGTCGCAAGCCCACTTATTTTCCTCGCAAATAACTTAAAATATATAAATCCCAAAAATGAGATTACAAGAAAAGTAAATAACATTTATTTTTTCACCTGATTCAAACCACCAAAACCTTTTAAAAAATGCTATGCAGATAAAACCGGTACAGCCTATCCAAATATCAACACTAACTACCTAGAATTAGCACCAGCTTTATTAAATAAGTCAACCTATCAGTGAGAGTACCTTAGCAAGTATGCTATTAGCTGCCAAAAGGTTTGTTTAAAGTGGGTGTCTGTTTAATGATTAGCATTAATGTGGATGTCCATTTATGGTGGACTTTTTGTTATTTAAAGTGGGTGTCTATTTAATGATTAACCTATCAGCTTGTGTGCTAACCTATTGCTGCTGATTTAATACTTGAAGGATTAAGATGTTTAGAAATGGTTTTTACTTATTGATTGCAATATTCAGTGGCACTTTAAGCGCCAATGAAAATACATACTATCAGCATGAGTCTAATGTAGCTTTTCACGTTGCCGTTGAAAGTTTATCTGATGCTGTTTTAGCAATTGAAGGACAAAATGGATTGATATTTAACTCTAGATGGATTTTTGGGGAAATAGGCACACCAATCGCAGATATTTGTGAAGGGCAACAATCACCCGATTTTGAACTTGGGTGTGATTCTGTTTCAAGCCCGGCTGTTGAATCTCATTACGACTTTCCACAAAACAGTCAGATTGCTCTGTATTTTAGACCTAACTTAATTGTGAATGGATTCAAATTGGTTGAAGCAAGCGTTAAAAACAATAAAGTAGCACTATTACTATTTGAAGATGACAATACAAAAGAGCTGTTCTTTGTAAGAAAACATCAACTTATCGATATTATCGCGAAAAAACTCACTAAAAAAGAATTTCAACAGAAAAGAGACCGTCTTGAAGCTGATGCCATTGACCCTAATAAAGGCTGAGGTTGCATTATACATCATTAAAGAACCCTGAAGGTTACGAGTAAATACTAGTCAGGGTTCTATACTCTGAAGCTTACTTTTTCAGACTTAATGTACCGGTGCGTTTAGTACTGCTTCGCTTCGTTTGATTTGGTTTTGATGAGGGCGAATTGCCAGCCTTTGATCTTGATTGACCTTGCTTGGCATCACTGCGTGCTTTTTTTACGTATTTAGAAAAGTCGCGCTTTTTTTCTTCTTCATTGCGTGGCTTTTGCTTAGCACGAGCTTGCGTTGGCTGTTTGTTTTCATCAATCGAACGCTCTTCCGTTTTACCTGAGTCGGCAATTGAGTTATTGATCTCAGCCATTTCTTGTTCGGTTAAGTGACGCCACTGCCCTACTTTTAAACCCTTTAGGGTCACGTTCATAATTCGTGTGCGCTTTAGTGTCACCACTTCATAACCTAAATATTCGCACATACGACGTATTTGGCGGTTTAAGCCTTGTGTTAGTACAATGGTAAATTGCTGTGGGCCAGTTTGCTTGACCTTACACTTTTTAGTAACGGTATCGAGGATAGGAATACCGTTTGCCATCTTATTCACGAACTGGCGATTAAGTGGCTTATCAACCGTCACTACGTATTCTTTTTCATGATTATTACCAGCGCGAAGAATTTTATTAACGATGTCGCCTTCGTTAGTTAAGAAAATTAAGCCTTCTGAAGGTCTATCCAAGCGTCCGATTGGGAAAATACGCTCTGGGTAATTAACGGCTTTAACAATATTGCTTTGGATTTTTCGTTCAGTCGTACATGTAATACCAACAGGTTTGTTATAGGCAATATAAACCAGCTTAGGCTTTGCTTTTAAAGGTTTGCCATCTATAAGTACATCATCGGCTTCACTAACTTTTACGCCCATTTCAGGCAAGCTGCCGTTAACAGTAACACGACCTTCTTCAATATATTTATCTGCCTCACGGCGTGAACAAAAACCTGTTTCACTGATAAATTTATTTAATCGCTTTAACTCTGTCATGGCACACTTCTGTCTGGATTTTAAAGCCGCTAGTTTATACCAGAAGCCTTTACCAAGCTAGGTAGAATCTAGGCTCTTTGACTACACTTTTAGTGTAGTGCTGCGTTTTTGGGCTTTTCGCTCAATACACTATGTAGCGTATCAAAATCGAAGGCGTACTCATTGCTTTTGCTGTTTTGCAGTAAGAAGGTTTCAAAAGGGATAACCGACCAATCTTTGATGTTTCTTAGCCAGCTGTAACTTTGAATATTGTGCTTTGTGATCACCCCAAGCTGAAACTTAATCTCATCGTGATTTTGCCAATAAGGGTTGCCATTATGATGATCGACCACGCTAATTAAAGCCCATGCTCCCATCATAAAATGCCCGCCAACACTGGCTGTGAGTTTTTGTTGTTCTATTAAGTCTAAATTATCTTCAAGCCAATCAATGCCACCAATGAAATAGGCTTTATCTTTTTTAACTTTTACTGCTTCTAGGGCACCTTGCGCCATCAAATCAGACGCACACCAAATCACATTCGTATCTGGGTATCGTTGTAATAATCGGCTCACTTTATTCTCGGCTTCTTGCTTATTCCAACTGGCATACACAACTTGCTCAAGCTCAACATCTTGTTTTCGTAAATAATGAACAAGGCCGTCACTGCGGGTGTCTGACTCTGTGCCATAATGACCATTAATCGCAACAAAGTGAGGCGTTTGTTTTGTATTTATCGCCTCATCAAGTAAGGCTTTGCCAAGTTGCTCACCCGCTTTGAAGTTATCGTGAAATACTTCACCTAACCAATACTTAAAGCGCTGACGGGGTTTACCCACTTCGTCACGCTCTACGCCAACAATCGTTTCTTCAAGGGTGATAAAATTCACTTTATGTTGTTCAAGCAAGCTCATTGACTGCTCTGCACCACCTGGGTAATTGATTAAAATTGCGTAATCAGGTTTGGGCTTATATTGCAGGTATTGTTTGAGTTCGGCTAATTGAATGTGGCGATTTCCACCGCCATAAATTGTTGTGAGAGAAACATTATTTTGCTTGGCAGCAACCTGCATCACATTAGTCACTTTTTGCCAAAACAAATCAGTTTTAACTGAGGGGTTAACTAACAGCACAGAGAGTTGCTCGCCAGCATAAAGTGGTGAACAGCAAAGCAATGTAAAAACCAACAAGCAAACTCGCATTACCACTCCGCTTTGTTTTTCTTTGATTGTAGTATACGAGGAATTATCTAGACAATTTTCGCCAAATTAATTCACACGGACCATGTGTAAAATACTGACTATACACTTTACAAAAAAACAATTGAAAAACAAGCACAACAGCAATGACCAACCAATAATCTATGCGATCAAAATTAAGTGCAGCGGTTGGGTATGCGACTTTAAAAAACAGAATAAAAATCACTGTTTGCATTAGATATAGCGTTAATGACATGCGACCGGCTTGCTGTAACAGCAACCAGTTACTGGGGGAATTTTTAACTATTTTCACAATGATGTGGCAATAACAAATGGCCATAGCTAAAGCAGCAAGCCAATTAATTGGTTCAGCAACCGCGTACATGAATACACTTTGGTCAGGCTCTATCATCAACCTTAGAGCCGTTAAACTTATCGCTGCAGCAGTAATCAACTTAAGCTGAGAGTGTGTTAAACCTTGAACAAATACCCCTTGTTTATATAAATAAACGCCCACCAGCATTAACCCTGCAGCCATCCACATTGTGATGAGTGGCACAGCAATAAGCATTATTATAAAAATCAAAAAGTTACTGACAAACCCTGCAAAATAAGAAGAATAAGCCGCGTCATATGCCATTAAAAAACTCTCAGAGCTTCTCGTTACAGGGCTAAACTCTGGCTCTATAAAGGAGAGTAAAAATGAAATGAAGGCACCAAGAAGTAAAAACAGCATGCCCATACGCAGTATTTTTTCGTCATCTTGCTGGCTAAATTTAAGCGTTAACCAGCCTGCACAAGAATAAATAAACAAAATATCGCCAGCCCACAATAAAAAACCATGGGCAAGGCCTATAAAAGCCAAAACTTTTAGTCGCCTATGTTGCTTCTCGACGCCTTGCCAAAGCTGCCATTGAATAACTAAAGACGCACCAAATAACAAGCAAAAAAGGCTCCTAAAGCGCCCATCAATAAAAGCAGTATTAAAAATGTGAATTAGTGAATCTGAAAATGGTGGCGTAGCACTTGGGGTATAATCGTACTCGAACACAGCAAAAGTGTAGATGTTCATAAACATCAAGCCGAGTACTGCAATACCCCGTAAAACATCCATATTTATATTGCGCATAAATCCCTTATAGGTTTTGTCTGCAGCTATCGCTCCAATTTACCGCATTTTCGTATATCTTGGGAAGGTCAGCACTTTCAATACTTAAATAGGCAACAGCCTGTTCAAGTGCCCACCAACTGCCAGTTTCGTAAGCTTTGACGGTTTCTAGTATATAATAGAGGATATTTTTTTCTTGCATGAGAGCAGCATGAATTTCATCAGGAAACGGCAATCGATCCAATAGCTTTTCCATTGGCTGATCTAATATGGCATCGAGCAACGAAAACAGTCCCGTTAAAAATGCCTCACCAGTTTGTTGCTTAGCAACACGCTGCGCTATTAATTCGCAAAAGCGCGCTCTAAAAACACAAAGCCGAGTAAGCTCGGCTGGTTTTGACTGGGCACTGTGGGCAGTAATAATTAGGCTAACAAACTTTTTCAGTCGTTCATGGCCTAAATATACAAGTGCTTGTTTTAGAGAGCCAATTTTGCTTTTAATAGGAAACACGCCGCTATTAATTAAGCGCAGCAATTTATAGGCAAGTGCGGTATCTAACGAGAACAAGCCCGCAATTTCGCTTATATTTGGGTCTGGGCGCATGACTTCAGCATAAATTGATAACACCAGCGCGTAGTTGTAATCAATATCACGATGCTGAATCATTTTAGGTTTTGCAAAGAAATAACCTTGGAAAAAATCAAAGCCCATTTTATAAGCTTTGTCGTAATCATCGGCTGTTTCAAGCTTTTCTGCCAAAAGCTTTATTTTTTTATGTTTCTTAAGCTTATTTACAACAGGGGCAATTTCTTCAAAGGGTGTTTGCTGAACATCAAACTTGATAAGACGAATAAGTTTTAAAAAGCGATCCCACTCAGGTTGGTAGACAAAATCATCCAGTGCCAACTTGTAGTTGTTGTGAAAAAGCTCGCGACAATATTCGTAATTTTCGTCGGTAGGTTCCATAGTTTCGAGTAACTCAATCACCACATCTTGAGTTGGCAAAAACGCGCAAAGGTCCAGCTTCAAAGACTCTGGACCTATATTAATTAATGCTTTTTTGCCCGACGTAATATGACGGGTACCTAAATTGAGCTGATTTTCCATAATCAGCCGAGCCGTTGCCGTACTCTCTGACACATCAGGAAAACTATTTTTTAAACTATCTCTAAATAGTAGCTCATAGGCGACAACTTGTTGACGACGATTAAAGACCGCTTGCCTAGCAACAAATACAGCCACTTTACCTACTTTTTATATTTTATCTCACACTAAGTAATTAATAGCTGAAATTGACAAAAAAGTCACTTAATTACCATGAATCACGCATTTTTTATTGATATAAGCCTGATAAATAGCCTTCTGCAACGGATTGCCACGTAAAACGGGCATTTTTAGCCTGTTCACATATTGCACACCATTGTTCTGGTTGTGATTTTTTAAGCTCAAGCGCATCGCTAAAACTAGTAACAAGTTCGTAGCTTTGTGATGCTAAGCTCTCACCTTGAAAACTAAAACCACTCACATGATGCTCTACCGTATCACGCAAACCGCCAACACCGTGGACTAAACATGGCTGACCTGCTCGCATTGCTAACATCTGACTGATACCACATGGCTCAAACGAACTTGGCATTAAAAATAAATCGCCTAAGTGATACATATATTCGCCAACAAAATGTGCGTACCCTTTTAAAAATAGCAGGTTTTCTTGGCGAGCCATAACCGATGTCATAATTTGCTCAAGTTCAGCATCCCCTGAGCCTAAAATAATCATATAGCCGTTATGTTGCTTTAAGCGCTGACACAACTCATCTAACACCAGTCCTTTATCAAAAGGCTGGCGAAGTAACAGTGCTTTTTGGTCCGTTAAACGGCCCACACTGGTTACTAATGGCCCAGAAAAAGGCTGAGTTTTAAATTTAAGTAAGCGTTGATGCGCTATGTAATAGCTTGAATCTAAAACCGGACTTTTTGCCATCCATTGAAATAATGCATTTTCGGCATGTTGATAAAGGCTCGCTAAGCTAATGTCTTCAAGCTTCATTCCAGGGTATTCGCAACCATTAAGAATGCCCACTACGCGGCCTTGTTCATAAGCAGCTTGTAGGTCAGCTTCAAGTCCCTCACCACCAAAGAAGCCTTTTTCTGCATCACTAGGGCGCAATACTTCTTGGCAATAAGTTGGCGATACAAGGTGTACTTTATCCACCAGATTAATTGCACTGCGCATTGGGTTAAAACAATCAAAATAACGCGGATCGCATAACCGTTCGCCGTTATAACCTAGACTTGGGAACCAGGCTTCTAGGCTTGAGCTATCGCCTTTAAAAGGACGTATCCCTTGCAATGCAAGGTTATGTACTGTGTAAGCTAAAAATAAGTGCGATAGTTTTTTATAACGGCTGTCTGTTTTTAGTAATAGAGCAACACAGGCACTGTGCCAGTCATGTAAATGCACAACATCCGGCGTGCGGATAAGCCCTTTTAATAAGGCCTCGCAAACTGCAGCGTTGAAAAGAGCAAACTTACTTGCATCAGTTGCAAAGGGGCGGCCTGGTTCATCATTACAATAAACAGCACCGTTATGGCGGCTAAATTCCCAATGAGATATAAGCAGTTGCGTTACACCTTCATCACTTTGAGCGAGCTTCCACACATCCAGTTTTTGCATTTGACCTGCAAATGGCACATGCACAACACCTATGTGATGACGCTCCAAATAATCAAAGCCATAATCAGGGATCACCACATCAACAGTAAGGCCTTTTTCTACTAACGCTTTAGGACAATCTCTAACAACATCCGCTACACCACCGACTTTTGCATTCGGTAATGCATCATTCTCTGCAGCTACCATCAATACATGCATGCTTTGCAGTACTCCATAAAACTGTTATACCAATTAGCAATAATACTTAATTAAGCGAATTGGTATTATTCAAATATAAATAAGGGAGGGACATGCCCTCCCTTTTTCATTTAACGCGATTGCTTAAGCAAGTCGTTTATTATCTTGCTCTTGTTGTTTTAACTTTTTTGCAAGTTCATTCAACATATCACGAGTTACCAACACAATCCCTTTTTTCGAGACTCTAAAGCCATTTTCTTTGTCAGCTTTGTGATCGTAGCCAATTTCTAGGCCTGCTGGGATCTCACAATTACGGTCAATAATAGCACGCCTAATTCGGCAATTTCGCTGTATTTTCGCACCAGGTAAAATCACAGACTCTTCAATTTCACAGAATGAGTGAACATATACATTCGAGAACAGCAGTGACTTTTTAACTTTAGAGCCAGAGATAATACAGCCACCCGAAACTGTTGAATCAACAGCCATTCCACGTCTGTCATCATCATCAAAAATAAACTTAGCAGGTGGTAACTGCTCCTGATAAGTCCAGATTGGCCATTTTGGATCATAAAGATCAAGCTGAGGCTCTGGCATTACCAGCTCCATGTTAGCTTCCCAGAATGAATCAAGCGTACCCACATCGCGCCAGTATGGTTGACCATCTGTGTTAGAGTCTCTAAACGGATATGCAAACACGTTATGCTCTTCGATGATAGCTGGGATGATATCGTGACCGAAATCACGGCCTGAGCCTTCCGTTTCTGCGTCTTTTTTCAATTGTTCAAATAAGAACTCAGTATTGAAAATATAGTTACCCATTGATGCTAAGCAGGTTCCTGGTTTACCCGGTACAGACGTTGGCTCAGCAGGCTTTTCATCAAAACGACGGACACGATTGCTTTCATCAACCGTCATTACACCAAATGTATCTGCAGCTTCTTCGCAAGGTACTTCAATACAACAAACCGTCATATCAGCACCTGTCTCAACATGTTTTGCCAACAAACCACCGTAGTCCATACAATATACGTGGTCACCAGAGAGGATCATGACATACTTAGGCAGTTCATGACGGATGATATCCATATTTTGGAATACCGCATCAGCTGTACCGCAATACCACTCGTCACCATATCGCTGAGATGCTGGTAAAATCTCTACAGATTCACCCAATTCTTTTTTAAAGTGACCCCATGCACGGTTTACGTGACGAATTAACGAGTGCGACTTATATTGAGTAGCAATACCAACACGACGAATACCTGAATTAATACAGTTCGACAGTGGAAAGTCGATAATTCGGTGTTTACCACCAAAATACACTGCTGGTTTAGCACGCCAGTCTGTTAATTCATGTAAACGCGAACCTCGCCCCCCTGCTAGGATAAGGGCATACGTTTCTCTGGTTAAACTACTTATGTATCGATTTGCATAACTTGGCATAACTCTCTCCGTCTTAAGCTAGCTGCTTTTCTTCTGTGTGTTTTGCTGTGCACTAGTGTCCAGTAATGGCTCCAAATGCCAGATATCTTCACTGTATTGACTAATGGTTCTATCGCTCGAAAACATGCCACTGGCTGCAGTATTCAAAATACTCATTTTGGTCCAGTGAGCAGTGTCTAAGTAGGCTTGTTCAACTTGCTCTTGCGCTTCGACGAAGCTGGCAAAATCATGAGCAACTAACCATGGATCGTGCGGGCTCTTAATCGCCGCAATAATGTCGTCAAATAAATTAGGCTCAAACAAATTGAAGTGACCGCTCTCAAGTAATTGCATTACTTTATAGAGGCTGTCAGTTTGGTGAATAATCTGCTCAGGATTATAGTGCGCTTTGATATCATCAATTTGCTCTGCACGTGCACCAAATAAGAAGAAGTTGTCAGCACCCACAGCATCACGAATTTCGATGTTAGCGCCATCTAACGTACCTATAGTCAATGCGCCGTTCATCATGAACTTCATGTTACCTGTGCCAGATGCTTCTTTACCTGCTGTAGAAATTTGCTCAGATAAATCCGTCGCTGGGCAAATAGTTTCCATTGCTGTCACGTTGTAATTAGGTAAAAAAGCAACTCTTAAATACGGTTTAGCAAGCGGATCTTTGTTGATCACTTCTGCTACGTTATTAATTAACTTAATAATTTTCTTCGCCATGTAGTAACCTGGTGCAGCTTTGCCGCCCAATAGCACACAACGAGGAACAATGTTTGCTGTATCGCCTTGGCGAATACGGTCGTAAAGGTGAATAACGTGCAATACGTTTAATAGCTGACGCTTATATTCGTGAATACGTTTCACTTGCACGTCAAACATCATTTCGGCATCAAACTCTACGCCACAGCGGTTTTTCACTAACTCAACAAGGCGTTGCTTATTGCTGTGTTTTACAGCTTGCCATTGTTTATGGAATTTAGGGTCGTCATATAAACGACGTACCTGACTAACTTTACTAAAATCTGCAACCCATTCATCACCAATATGTTGATTAAGCAGTTTAGCCAACTCAGGGTTACAATGTGCTAACCAACGACGAGGTGTTACACCATTGGTTTTGTTGTTGAATTTTTCAGGCCATAGCTGATAAAACTCATTAAATAAGCCCGCTTTAAGTAGCTCAGTGTGAAGTGCAGCCACACCATTCACCGAATAGCTACCAACAATCGCTAAATACGCCATGCGAATTTGTGGCTCAGGGCCTTCTTCGATAAGCGATAGCGCACGTTGTTTTTCAACATCACCTGGCCATGCTAACGCAACTTCAGCGAGGAAACGTGCATTGATTTCGTAGATTATTTCTAAAATACGCGGTAATAATCGAGCAAATAAAGATACTGACCACTTCTCTAATGCTTCAGGAAGTAAAGTGTGGTTTGTATAGGCCATGGTCTTAGTCGTGATAGACCAAGCTTCTTGCCAATCTAGCTCATACTCATCAACCAAAATACGCATAAGCTCAGCGACAGCAATACTTGGATGTGTATCGTTTAATTGAAAAACATGGTAATCAGCAAAATCAGAGAAGTCTTCGCCATGTTTGCTAACCCACGTGTCAATAATGTCTTGTAAGCTCGCTGATGATAAGAAGTACTGCTGACGTAAACGCAGTTCTTTACCGTTCTCACTGCTGTCATTCGGGTAAAGAACCATGGTAATTTGTTCAGCTAAGTTTTTACGCGCTACTGCTTCTGAGTAACTACCCGCATTAAACTCGCTCAAATCAAATTCGTCTGTTGCTTCTGATTTCCATAAACGTAAGGTATTTACAATATCATTCTTGTAACCCGGAATTGGCACATCATAAGGCACAGCTAAAACATCATGAGAATCTAGCCATTGACGGTGCTCACGACCATATTTATCAGTATAACTTTCAACATGACCAAAGAATTTTACGCGCTTTGATTGCTCAGGTGCACTTAGTTCCCACGGGTGTCCCTCACGTAGCCAGTTATCTGGTTGTTCAATTTGATGACCATTTTCAATAGCTTGATTAAACATGCCGTATTCATAGCGAATACCATAACCAACCACAGGTAGTGAAAGGCTTGCACAGCTATCTAAGAAGCATGCAGCTAAGCGCCCTAAACCACCATTACCAAGGCCTGCATCATGCTCAGCCTCAGCAACTTGCTCGAGCTCTGTGCAGTATTCTTGTAACGCTTTAGCGACTTGCTCATCTAAGTCTAAGTTCAAAATCGCATTACCAAGAGCACGCCCCATTAAAAACTCAAGTGATAAGTAAGCTGTTTTACGGCGTTTTTGTTCATGGATTTGCTGTTTGGTCACACGGCAACGAGCAACTAATCGGTCACGAATAGTTAATGCTAATGCATGGTATAAATACAGCTGTGATTTACCCACTTTGTCACGCCCAAGGGTGTAATAAAAATGGCGTGATAAGTCATCATCTAGTGTACTTTCATCAACTGTAGGCGCATCCTGCCAGCCCTTTACAATACATACTTGATCGGCATTTTTAGCCATGATTTAGATCCTCTGAATTGGCGGTAAAAACCCAGCTGCTCATTGCAGCAATCTGGTGTTCCTTATCAACAAATTGTGCTGACATAGGATGAATGCTGGTCAGTGCTAACTGCCACTTTCCTTTATCTAAACTAGGAAGTTGGCACGTTACCGGCTCTGATCCTGCATTTAATATGATCAATAAAGCTTGATTTGTATGCTTGTCGGTCAGGCTGTATATCAACACTTGGCGATCACCTTGATGCCAATCGTCTTGTTGCATATTGGAGCCTGATTCGGTGAACCACGCGACTTCATAACGTGGGTCATTATCGTGAACAAAAAAGCGGTGTTTAAAAATGCTGAACTGCTTACGAATGCGCAGTAAATCGTCAATAAATCGAGTTAGAGGATGACTGAATTGAGAGTCTTTCCATGCAAGCCAGCTTGTACGATTGTTTTGACAATAGGCGTTGTTGTTACCACCTTGTGAGTGTGCCATTTCGCTTCCTAATGAAAGCATAGGCACGCCTTTAGAAAGTAACAAAGTTAACAGCATATTTTTTTGTTGTTGTAAGCGTAATTTGCTCACTTGTGGATCGTTGGTAAACCCTTCGACACCACAATTGAATGAGTGATTGCCACTGTGGCCATCACGATTTTGCTCACCATTGGCTTCGTTGTGTTTATGCTCGTAGCTGACTAAATCAGCAAGCGTGAAGCCATCATGACTGGTGATGAAATTAATACTGTTAAGTGGCCCACGTAGGTTGTGCTCAAACAAGTCAAACGAACCATGTAAACGTTTTGCAAGCTCTCCAATTACGCCCTGCTCTTGTTTCCAAAAGCGTCTTATCGTATCGCGATACTTATCATTCCATTCACGCCAAGGCGCAGGAAAAGCCCCTAATTGGTATCCACCGGGGCCAATATCCCACGGCTCTGCAATCAGTTTAACTTGGCTTAGTACTGGGTCTTGATTAATCGCTTGGAAAAACGCATGCGCCTGATTAAAACCATTTGGGTTACGCGCTAAAATGGTCGCTAAGTCAAAACGAAAGCCATCGACTCCCATCACTTCAACCCAATAACGCAAGCTATCAAGTACCAGCTGTAAAGAGCGAGGCGAATCAATATTTACGGTGTTACCACAGCCGGTATCATTAATATAATGCTGGGGTTTATCAGCAACAGTGCGGTAGTAACCTAGATTGTCTAAGCCACGTAGCGACAAGATAGGTCCATCTGTGCCCGCCTCTGCAGTGTGGTTATAAACCACATCGAGTATTACTTCGATATCTGCTTTGTGAAGCGCCGCCACCATTTCTTGAAACTCGCTAATATCATCATTAACCAGATACTCTTTATGCGGTGTAAAGAAATTAAGTGTGTTGTAGCCCCAGTAGTTTTGTAAGCCTTTGGCTGTTAAAAACTGCTCACTGATAAAAGCATGAACGGGTAATAACTCTAAGCAAGTCACACCAATAGTACGTAGATGTTCAATAAAGCTAGGGTGGCTTAAACCTAAAAATTTACCTTGTAACGGTTTTGGGATCTCAGGGTGGCGGCATGTTGCACCAACTACATGGCATTCGTAAATAACTGTTTTTCCCCAACAATGATTGGGTTTTTTACCTGTGTAAGGTGCCAGCTCCCGGACTCGTGATTTTGGCATATCAATGGCATTATTAACCTGACTTAACTTTCCTACAGGCATTTGCCCATAGTGACGTTCACTCCAGGTAAACTCACCATACAAATCTCGAGCATAAGGGTCTAACAGCAATTTGTGATTATTAAAAAATAGTCCTTTTTCGGGTGCGTACTCACCATCAGCGCGAAAGCCATACAAGGCGCCACTTTTCAAAGGGCTCACTTTCAGTGTCCAGATGCCACCTTCGTTCATATGCATCGCAAGGGTAAGGATTTCTGAATGACCGCTGCTATCAAATAAGCACAGAGACATATGTTGTGCTTGTGGTGCGTACACAGCAAAGTTTACGCCCTCACCAACAACAGACGCCCCTAAAGGTGAGCTCACACCGACTTCTAGTTCGACACTATGACTCATCGCTCACCTTCTTAAGGTAAATTGTCGCAAGCCCAGGCAAAGAAACACTAATACTTTGATTAAAGCCATGACTTTCTTTCGCTTGGCTTACAATTATTTGCTCTGCATGATTAGTTGCTTCAACGCCGGAACCAAAATAATCCTCTTTGTCGGTATTCATAATAACTTGATAGGTACCAGCTTTTGGCACACCAATCACGTAGTCGTGATACACCTGCGGCGTTAAATTACAGATCACCACCACAAAATCTTCAGCTTTTTTTGCATAGCGAATAAAGCTAAACATACTTTGCTCAGCATTATTGCTATCAAGCCACGCAAAACCCGCAGGGCTGGTATCCTGCTCGTATAAAGCTGGCGTGCTAGTGTATACAGCATTTAAATCTTTAATCGTTTGCTGCATGCCTCTGTGGCTAATATGTTCAAGTAAATGCCAATCAAGCGATTGGTCGTGATTCCACTCTTTACGCTGGGCGATTTCTGCACCCATAAACAATAATTTTTTACCTGGATGCGCCCACATAAAGGCATAGTATGCACGCAAATTTGCAAACTTTTGCCAGTCGTCTCCTGGCATTTTTTCAATTAATGAGCCTTTACCATGCACCACTTCATCATGGCTAAGCGGTAGAATGTAATTCTCACTGTAGGCGTAAACCATCGAAAACGTCATTTCATGGTGGTGATGCGAACGGTAAATGGAATCGCGCTGCATATAATGCAAACTGTCGTTCATCCAGCCCATGTTCCACTTATAACCAAAACCTAAACCATCATGGTCTACTTGGCGCGTAACACCTGGCCATGCTGTTGACTCTTCGGCCACCATCATAATGCCCGGATTTTTTGCATAGCAGCGCATATTGACTTGTTTTAAGCACTCAATGGCGCCTAAGTTTTCTCTGCCACCGAATTGATTTGCAACCCATTGCCCTTCTTCACGGCTATAGTCTAGATAAAGCATTGAGGCAACCGCATCAACGCGTAAACCATCAATGCCAAATTCATGCAGCCAATACATTGCATTCGCAATTAGGAAGCTACGAACCTCTGCGCGATCATAATTGTAGATATAGGTATTCCAATCAGGGTGAAAACCTTGCCTAACATCAGCATGTTCGTATAGATGGGTGCCATCAAAACGATGTAAACCATGGGGATCACTTGGGAAATGACCTGGTACCCAGTCAAGAATAAGGCCAATATCGGCTTCGTGACATTGCTCGACGAAGTAAACAAAATCTTCAAAGCTGCCATAGCGACTGGTCGGGGCAAACAATCCAACAGGTTGATAACCCCAAGAACCATCAAATGGGTACTCGCTGATTGGCATTAATTGTAGATGCGTAAAACCGAACTCTTTTGTGTAAGGAATAAGATTATCAGCAAGTTCACGCCATGTGAGATAGCGCTCACCATCATCTCGTCTTTGCCAAGAACCCGCATGCACTTCATAAATACTAACAGGCGCATCAATACTGTTTCGTTTTGCACGATTTGCTAACGCCTTTTCAGAAAGCTGAATACCTGTTTTTAGCTTTTGTAGTACTGACGCCGTACCCGGTGCTTGTTGCATATTAAACGCAAAGGGATCGGCTTTATCAAGCACTTCTCCTGTTAGAGTGGTGATAGCAAATTTATAGCATTGATGCTCTTTAAGCCCAGGAATAAATAACTCCCATACCCCACTGGCAGGATGAAAACGCATAAAATGACGATTACGCTGCCAATAGTTAAATTCACCAATAACCGATACACTACTGGCATTCGGCGCCCACACTGTAAAGCGAACACCATCAACGCCTTGTTGAGTCACAAAATGTGCACCAAAATGTTGATACGCATGCTCTAAACTGCCTTCATTAAACAGATACATTGCCTGTTCATCTAAGCTGCTTTCAAAGCTGTACTCATCGTATTGTTGATGAGTAAATTCATTGCTATAGCTAACATCTAGCTGGTAGTCAGGCTTAGTTTTTGATTTGATATTTGCGATAAATAAATGACTACCGCCTTGTTGCTGCGCAACGATTTTTTCTGTGCCAAGCAGAATCGAAACACTGCTTGCGCCAGGCAAAAAGCAACGAATTTCATAGCTTGTAGGGCCACTTTTATGCGCCCCAAGAAAGCTGAAAGGATCTCTAAAACAACCACTGGCTAATGCATCGATTTGTTTTTGATAAATAACAGGTTGTGCACTTTGCTCTTGACGAACACGACTTCGCATTATTGATTCCTTATCGAAATTAAATTGGCTAAGAATGACTGTTGCGCTTCGATAATCTGCGCCGCTGGACGCGACAATAAACGCCGCCAATTTGGGTACTCTTTATCAGTACCGGGGATATTTACAGGCAGTATTTGCTGATCTAAGTCATCTATTTGAATAGTAAATAGCTTTGCTGGTGCTGCCGCTAATGAGGATGCCAACGCTTCATAAACCGTAAAGGCATCTGTTTCTAACGATAAATGCTGATTTGACTCTCGTGCTATAAAATTAAGCATACGATGCTTTTCAATGTTTCTCGCATCGAATTGAGCCCGAGTTTGCTCATCATCAAGCAAACCATATTGTTGTTTAATCGTAATATCATGGCCAATCCACCAGCCTTTGAATGGTGGTACGTCATGGTTGGCTATCATTAAAAGACTATGAGGAGCAAAATGCTCAGCCGCTAAAAACTCACCTTGGTGGTCCTTTTCAAAGTAAAACAACCCGTTTGAATAGATTGCACTTGCTTTTAGTGCTTCACGCACTTCATTAGGTACAACACCTAAATCTTCGCCAATCACCACACATTGATTGAGGTGAGATTCAATCTTTAGAATTGCTAATAGTTGTTCAAAGGGATAATAGACATAACAACCATCTTGCTGGGAGTTATTTTCAAAACACCACCAAAGTCGGCGTATCGCCATAACGTGGTCAATTCTAAGACCACCAACATCTTCCATATTGGCGCGGATAAGTGAGCGATAAAAAGCAAAATTGTCTTTACTTAACTTTTGTGGATTAAGTGCCGGTAAGCCCCAATTCTGACCATGTTCAGCCCAAGGGTCTGGCGGAGCTCCAACATGTGCATTTTCGGCAAATAATTCATTTTGGCTCTTGAACTCACTGCCATCACCTGCACAGCCAACGGCTAAGTCATTAATAAGGCCAATTGCCATACCACTGTCACGGGCAGCTTGCTGGCAGATATTTAATTGAAGGTGAGCTTGCCATTGTAAATAGCTAGCATAATCACGGTCCCCAACCAACATAGTTGCAAGACTGTGTTTATGGGTTTCACAAAAACGAGTGAACTGCTGTTTTCGCTCTGCTGAGCCAAATTCACAAAAGTGTTGATATAAACAGCTAAACACTTGATATTTAAAGTCACTAACTGATGTATAATCAATGTAAGTCGCATCGGTTTGCGGTTTATCCGCTAACAATTTAATAAGTGCATTATTATTTTTGGCGTCTTCGCATAATGACACTGCAATATACAGCGGGTTCAATAACGCTCGGCTATTTGGACTATAGGGACTCGCCCTCTCTGGGCTGTGTTCAAACAGTAAATGCAGTGGATTAAGCAACACATAATCCATGTTTTTAATCGCGGCTACTTTAATAAGCTTTGTTAAGTCAGCGAAGTCACCAATTCCTAACCCCTCTTCATTGCATAAGCTATAAAGCTGAATGGATAAGCCCAAACGCTTTTTGTCATCAATAGAGAAGCTTTCTTTAGGTGTGATCCATAGCTGACTGTGAGATTGCTGATCTGCCACAGTAATGAGTGCATCATGATAACCAATTGGCATTTCAGGAACTGGCAATGCAAGCTCAAGATAACGAATACCGTTTAGACCATAATCACCAAGAATAGCTAAACCTTGTAAGCTTTCACAAGTAAAGTGAATATCAAGCGAAGGCACGCTTAGAGTGCATGAGCGTGATAATAAACGCTCATCAACGCGTACTTTCAAAATTGGGTGGTGTGCCTCAATAATGCTTGTATGAGGCAACAAATTCAGCCATGTACCTGCATCTAATGCAAAATTAAGTAGGTTAATTGCATCAGTATCCTGAGTATCTACACCACAACAACTAAGTGCCTGCATGCGTGTACTTTCATCGAAAATAACATGCTCACCAGTGTATTTAGTATATTCATAGCCTATGCCATGCAGGTAATATAACTGCGAAAGTGACTGCATCAAAACACCTAAGCGCGTTGGGTATTAACAATGCTGTTATCAGTACCAAAACCGTTAGGAATATAACCATCTGCTTGGTGGTCATTGTCCCATGTTTCGCCATTGATTAAGTAACGGAAGTGAAATTCTTGATCAAGCGGTAAGCGCTGCTTGCATTTGAATACTTGTTCTTTTTTATTAAACTTCATTGGCACTGGCTGCCAATCTGTGAACTCTGCAACTAATTGCACATCATCAGCATCAGGGTGTTGAAATTCAAAGGTAACTTCGGTTTCGTCTTTAGTTTTAAAAAAACGTTTACTTAGCATAGTGGGCTCCAATTCAACCAATTGGTAAATTAATCCTTGCCACAGTACCGCATTCAACGACTCATTCAGCGGAAGCTGTGCGTTTAAGGTTTCTAAACTTGCTTACTAAAACATCAAGTTTGAATCTAGTAAACCAAACCTATATTTACGCATTATGACAGTGCATCTGTATGTTTTTCGCACCACCATAGTGCATAAAACACACAAAAACTACAACAATCATATTGCTGTATTATTACGAGCAATAACTGAACCAAGTTGATAATAAAATATACTTTATTTTCAGTACCTTTTTTATCAACCCTATTCGCAACTTATAAAAAAATAGATAACAATTTAGATTGGGTAAAGTGAATAAAATTGAAGTGAAAAGTTAGAGCAATCATACTAAAATAAACACAACTTCGTTCGTCAAAAATACACTGCCAAAAATTTATAAAAACAAGACAAAACAGATTTACACCGTACATACTCGTTAAATAAATTAACAACCAAGATGGTAATAAAATCTTTATTTTTGACTTATTATTAATTTTTTATCACATGAAAAATGATAAAACGCAACGCAAATTTAATTTTATAAACCAGACGCTAATCCCGCACTACCCAATTAACGTTTTTAAAAATTATCTCAGTGCATATACAAACACAATAAGTAGAAAAGCGTAAATTCGAACGGACTACCAATCCCTGAAAGCATTAACAGTGCTGCTTTTCAGTAATGTTATAACTACTTTTTCTGACCACAAGAATAGCTAGGTTAAAACCTGTTTCGGATAAAACTAGCAGGCCACAGCAAAAGTTGGTATATAACATTTAATAATTAACAATCAGCCTAAAAAATAATAAATTCCACACATAGCGAGAAGAGATAATAAAATAAATACTAAGTGGTGACTTATTGTTTAGCTAAACAATAACCATAAATATTATTAGTATGAAAGTATCTAAGCATTTTTATCGGACCAGTGCTAAAGTTTGCTCGATGAATAGCAACAATGCAGTATAAAAGTAAGACTTCAATTAATTAGCATAAGAAAAACATTTTAGAGCATTAACACTAATGACTATGAATTTTCACATTCTATACTCATCCATGCCCCAAAGTAGGAGAAAGGTTTTGTCTAATCTAGATACAATCAATATACTCGATGTATTAACTGGTGAGGTTTTATTGTAAAACAAAGACACCACAATGGTAGTAATGTATGGCCAATGCTCTTCGAACTTTATCAATAAGTATTATAACTTTAATAGCTTTTATATATGGCTTAAATATCTTCTTGACTAAACAGGTCAATGATTTGATGTACGCGCCAAAAGGCTTAGAACTTCATACCTTCCAAGGTACAGATGTTACCGTGGTAACAGCTCCTTGGTATAACCTCGTGTTAAGTGGCCAGCATTTAGTTTACGATAATAATATTTCTTATATTGTTATTAATACAACAAATGAGTCAGTCGTAACCGCGATGACTTCGGATCTTATACTCACTACATTATTCTCACCGGTAAACATTATCATTTTAATCTTGTTAGCATTAGCCATCAGTTGGTTAGTTAACTTAAGATTTCAAAATAACCATGAGAAATACGCTCTCAAGATGCTCAATACTAAAGCAATTGAATTACTCAACAGTCTAAACTTAGCCAGTGAATCAGGTATAAACAAGCATACACAGCTTGAACAGTTACAAGTTAACTTTCAAACACTTACAACCCATATAACTAATTACACACGTGAATCTGAAGTCAGTATTTATCAAGATAAGTTAACCCACCTTATTGACCGACATGCCTATATAGAACACCTTGCCAAACAATTGAGACTTGCTGAGATGGATAAATTCAGCTGTGCTTTACTATTTATAGATTTAGATGGATTCAAACAAGTAAATGATTCTTTTGGTCACAGTTTTGGTGACGATGTGTTAATTCAAGTAGCAACACGCTTGAGCAGTGTTTTACGCCATCATAAAATAAGTAATATTTCCCCAATTAGTCAATTAGAACAAAACTTAGCACGCCTTGGTGGTGATGAGTTCTCTATTTTCATTAACTTAAAAGATGATAAAGACAAAGCATTAGAGGTTGCACAAAATGTGCTGCACGAAATCGAACGTGATTTTGTCTTAGGTAACAAACTAATCAAAATTAGCGCTAGTATAGGTATAGCGGTTTACCCAGATAGTGCATCCACTCCACAAGCATTACTGCAAATGGCTGATGTTGCCATGTATCGAGCCAAAACAGATGGTCGTGGAATTTTTAAAGTCTATTCACCCGAAATGGGTAAAAAAATTCGCCGCTATCATTACTTGCTAGAAGAGATGCGTCTTGCTATTGCTAGCAGCAGTTTTCATTTGTCTTTTCAACCTATTGTACATGTAGATGATTGTGCCATTGACTACTTCGAAGCGTTAGTTCGTTGGGATCATCCTGTTGAAGGCTCAATCACGCCTGACGAGTTTATCCCCATTGCAGAAGAGTCTAATCTGATACTAGAACTTGGTGATTGGATCATGCTGGAATCATGTAGGCAAATGTCTGCTTGGTATAATGCGGGGATGAAGAAAGTGTCTATTTCTGTGAATATATCCGGCGTGCAATTAAAGCACTACGATATTTATGAATGGGTCATGGAGAAGCTTGCTAAAACGGGGCTGCCTGCAAAAGCGCTGATGTTAGAAATAACCGAATCAACCTTAATCAAAGCAAGCAACAAGATTATTCAATCATTAGAAAAACTCAGAAGCGAAGGGATCACCATTGCGATTGATGATTTTGGTACCGGTTTTAGCTCGTTAAGTACTCTTGCAGACTTACCTATCGATGTGATCAAACTTGATAAACTGTTTGTTGCGCAAGCTAACGACAACCTTAAATACAATGAAATAATGCACTCTGTCAGTGAACTTGGCCGAAAACTCGGCCTTAAAGTTGTCGCCGAAGGAGTTGAAGAACTCGCTCAATTTGAACTAGTTAAATCGATGGGCATAAACAGTGTTCAAGGCTACCTAGTGAGCCACCCTGAGTCGTCTGTTAATGTTGGCCATAAAGTATTGCAAGATAACATTAACTTTATGTCTGTTACTGGAACAGGGGTTTGGAATATACAGCAACCGCTTTAGTAAGTTATACTAACGACATTATTCAAAGCCACTCCCTTGTTAATGTTAAAAAAAAGCTTACTTACAGTTTTTATCTTATCAGTCACCATCATTGGATTATTGGTCGGCTCTTCTATTTATACCCTTTACAGCAAAAAACGTTTAACGGTAGACCCAAAACTGAGAGAAATCTCCGGTATCGAATTTGATAAGTTCAATCGACTCTGGGCTATTAATGACAGCGGTGACGAGCCAAAACTTTACCGTCTTAATGAAGATGGCTCTATAGCAAAAGAAATTTTGGTAACCAATGCTAAAAACATTGACTGGGAAGATATGACACAAAACAAATTTGGTCACTTTTTCTTGGGCGACTTTGGCAATAATAAAAACGACAGAAAATGGTTAACTATTTATAAAATCGAAAACCCAATCGATATTAAGGGCAACACCACAGAAGCAGAAATAATCAAGTTTACTTATCCTGAAATGGACGGCAGCCCAATCCAACCAGATCAACGTAACTTTGATTTGGAGGCCTTTGTAGCGCTTGGCCGACACCTCTATTTATTTACTAAAAATCGTACTGAACCATTTGATGGCATTACAAAAGTATATAAAGTCGGCGATCATGCAGCGAACTTTGATGCACAATTAATAGATTCGTTTCAAACTTGCACCACAATGGAAAAACTTTGTTGGATCACTTCTGCGGCTCTAAGCCCTGATAGAACCAAGTTAGTTCTACTAGATTCAACCAGCATTTGGTTATTTGAAAATTATCAAGGCGATAAGTTTTTTTCAGGGGATGTATCGCGCATTGACTTAGGCATTGTTACGCAAAAAGAAGCAATCACTTTTTACGATGACAACACAATTGTTTTTACAGATGAAGAGTTTAAAGGCATTGGCGGTAATGCCTATGTGATAAAGCTCGATGAAGTCGAAAAGAAAGTCATTCGCAAAGCGCCCAAAACCAATCAATGACTAAGTGCGTTATTTAGAGAGCGCTTTTTCGATATCTACACCTAATATCAGCACTCCCATGTGCTGATTTTCCTTATCAAATATGGGCACACTAAACTGTACCTGAAAGTGTTTAGTCGACTCATCGAACTCCACTGTATCAATGTAATAGTCATCATCTTGCTGGTACATATTTAAAAATTTGGCTTCATCACCCTGCCAATAGTCAGTTGTGACTTCACTAATAATGACATTTTTACCTTGTTTATCGCTGACAATTATTTCTGTAATAACACCTAGCATCTGCTTTTGCCATACTTGTAAGAATTGTGAACCTTCAAGTTTTAAGTAGCGCTCTGCCAGTATAGATGTATTGTCACGGACTTGTTGTGCCCACTGATGATCAAGCTGTTCTAGATCTTGCTGCGCGAGTGGTTGCTGATTACTTTTAATTACTGCTTGCTGCACCTGTTCTGAATTCGCTAATTGCTGTATTTTTTCTAAAAGTCCTTGCACTAAAGTAAGTTTTTCAATTTTTGACAATACAAAGGGACTTTGTGAGCAACTACTTATGTGACTGTTAAAGGCATTTAAAAAGTCAGGAAACTCCTCGAGTGTTTTATTTGCTGCAAATAAACCCAAAGGCACATAACGATAGAATGTTTGCGTGTATTCATCTGGCTTTATCTGTAACTGCACAGCATTGAACTCAAACTCTTCTAAATCAAGCAAGATTCTATCTACCCGTTGCTTTTTAAATACTTTTATAAGCTCTTGCGTGGTGTTAACTTCGACTTCAATTTTCCGATTTGTTAATTGATACCAATCGGCCTGATGACTTCCTCTTACGACGCCATAACGAAGCTCGTGTTCAGCTATTGAAGCTGAATCTACATGAGTAAACCAGTACCAGTTTTCTAAAAACATCGGGGCAGAAAGCTCACCATACTCTTGCATTTGTGATAACAGGTTTGCGGTAAAGTAACCATCGAGCCGATTTAGCTGCACTTCCCTTTTAGCCCTTAACCAAGGTAGTTTCTGTAACTTAAATGGCACATTGATTTGCTTGAAAATACATTCAACATGCGTAATTGCGTTGTGTGGTGCGTTAATTGGTAAGTTAGTACCTAACTGAAAAGGCTGAGCTACAGTGAGTGACAGCAATAATGAAGCAAGCATCAATACAAGCCTAAATAACTAACGAGTAACAGTTATTATAGACAAAAGAAGCGGTTTTACCTGATTAAGGGTTAACGCTTAAACTTTGTCTCTAAAATCACCGACGACGTTGTTCGCTCTACGCCATCTAAGTTGCCAATGTCATCTAAAAGGTGACTTAACTTTTCAAGGTTTTGCGCTTGCACGACAGCAATCAAATCAAATTCACCACTAATTGCGTAGAGCTGTGAAATAGCATCAATTTGCTTTAGTTCAAGATTCGTTTTGGTGGTCAGTTTTTGCTTCACTTTAATCGAAACATGAGCCGATACCATTTGACTCAAATAGGCGTCACCATAGTCTACGCTGTAGCCTTTGATCACCCCTGTTTCTTCTAATTTCAACATTCTGCTTTGAACAGTTGAGCGCGATAAATTAAGCGCTCTCGCTAGGTCAGAAATACTCGCACGCGCGTTGGTTCTTAAGATAGCTAATAGTTTTTCATCTTGTGAAGTTATCACTTTGACTACTCTTTTCGTTAATTTGCTTTTTATTTTAGTCATTTTTCACAAAATAGCACTGCAAATTTAAGTCCCTAACCCAGATAATAAGAAAAATAGATAAGAAAAATAATCTAATCGTGCTTAATTAGGCAGGAACGGCTTAACTGACCTATTTTTTGCAATTTAACTTTTTTCATACTAAGCCAGATTTAGGTGCAACAAATGCAAGTAACAAGAGAACTTTTTAACGACGTAATGGTACCAAACTACAACCCATCAGAGGTGATTCCTGTTCGCGGTGAAGGCTCACGTGTGTGGGATCAAAACGGTAAAGAATTTATCGATTTTGCAGGTGGTATTGCCGTTAATTGTTTAGGCCATTGTCACCCAGCTCTTGTCAATGCCCTAAAAGAGCAAGGCGAAAAAATTTGGCACTTATCAAACGTAATGACTAACGAGCCTGCACTTCGCTTAGCTAAAAAGTTAACTGACGCTACATTTGCAGATAAAGTGTATTTTGCAAACTCAGGTGCAGAAGCTAACGAAGCGGCATTAAAATTAGCGCGTCGTTGGGCATTAGATGTACACGGCGAGCAAAAGAACCAAATCATCGCGTTTAACAAAGGTTTCCACGGTCGTACATTCTTCACTGTTACCGTAGGTGGTCAAGCTGCTTACTCAGATGGTTTCGGCCCTAAGCCTGCTGCTGTAGATCACTGTGATTATAACGATTTAGCTGCGTTTGAAGCGCTTATCAGCGACAACACATGTGCCGTGATGATGGAGCCACTACAAGGTGAAGGCGGCATCATTTCGCCAACGAGCGATTTTATCAAAGGTGTTCGCGCATTATGTGATAAACACAATGCTTTACTTATTTTTGATGAAGTACAAACAGGCGTTGGCCGTACAGGTGATTTATACGCATACCAAGGTTTAGATGTAACGCCAGACATCCTAACTACAGCAAAAGCGTTAGGCGGTGGTTTCCCAATTGGTGCGATGATCACAACAACTAGCATTGCAGAGCATTTAAAAGTAGGCACACATGGTTCAACTTACGGTGGTAACCCACTTGCATGTGCTGTAGCAGAAGCGGCTTTTGATACTGTGAATAGCGAAGAAGTACTTGCTGGTGTTAAAGAGCGTGAACAACTTTTACGCGATGGCTTTGCAGCAATCAACGAAAAATACGATGTATTTAGTGAAGTACGTGGTAAAGGTCTATTATTAGGTGCGGTTCTTAACAGCAAATTCGAAGGCCGTGCACGTGACTTCCTAGTAGCAAGCACTAAACACGGTTTAATGAGCCTTGTTGCTGGTACAAACGTTGTGCGCTTTACGCCATCTTTAGTGATTCCATTAGAGGATATCAAAGAAGGTTTAGCTCGCTTTGAAAAAGCGGTTGCAGACGTTGTAAACGGTTAATCCTAGTTGGCGCATGCTTTAGCATGCGCCATTGGAGTGCACTTAATGCAAGTATTACGTCCTATAACAGCAAATGATTTTGCTGCGTTAAAACAAATTGCTATTGAATCTGGTCATGGTTTTACCTCTTTACCGGTTGACGACAATTTACTACAAGAAAAAATTGAACGCGCTGAACGCAGTTTTGCAAAAGATATTAATAAACCACAAGACGAAACCTATTTATTTGTATTAGAAGACAGTGAAACGGGTGACGTTATCGGCACAACGGCTATCGAAGCTGCTGTAGGAATGTCGGTTCCTTTGTATCATTACCACCAAGGTAAAACTGTTCACCATTCACCTACTCTCAACGTATATAACACTGTTGATATTCTGAGTATGTGTAATGACTACACTGGTTGCTCTGAAATTTGTACCTTGTTCTTACGTGAGCAAAACCGCAAAGGCTTAACTGGTCGCTTTTTATCACGTTCTCGCTTTTTATTTATGGCCCAGCACAGCGAACGTTTTGCTGACACCATTATTGCAGAAATGCGCGGTGTAAGTGATGAAGACGGTCATTCACCTTTTTGGCAGTGGTTACAAGAACACTTTTTTAGCATTGAGTTCCCACAGGCTGACCATTTAGTTGGTTTAGGCGATAAAGTCTTCATCAGCGAGTTAATGCCGAAGTACCCTATTTATGCCAACTTACTGAGCAAAAAAGCACAAGCTGTGATTGGTAAGGTTCATGAAAAAACCAAGCCTGCGCTTAAACTTTTGGAAAAAGAAGGGTTTGAGCACCGTGGTTATGTTGACTTATTCGATGCAGGGCCAACGGTAGAAGCAAAGCTTGGCAATATTCGCAGTGTCCGTGAGTCACAAGTTTGCCCTATCAGCATTGGTGAGCTTGCGCATATCAATGAGCAAAGCTCAGATACATTAGCTATTTGCAACCAAGGCGTAAATGATTTTAGAGCCACATTCACCAAGCATGCTCATTATAACCACGCTAAGCACACATTAATCGTCAGCCAAGAAGTGGCAGATGCACTTAAATTAAAACAAGGGGATGCAGCACGGTTTTTCCGTTTGTAACCACTTAAGGAGTTTAAAATGAGTGTCACAACTCAACTTATCGATAACCAATGGCAAGCAGGCCTTGGTCATGATTTTAGTTCAATCAACCCAAGTAATGGCGAGGTTGTTTGGCAAGGTAAAACAGCCACAGCTGAACAAGTCGCTGATGCAATCAAAGCAGCTCGTAGTGCGCAGTTAGGCTGGGCTGATATGACTCTTGAAGAGCGTATCGTTATTCTTGAAAACTTTGCAGCAGAGCTTAAAGAGCATAGCGAAGAATTTGCAACGATCATTGCCCGCGAAACAGGTAAACCGCTTTGGGAAACACGTACTGAAGTAGGTGCAATGACGGGTAAAATCGCCATTTCAATCAGAGCCTATAACGAACGTACGGGTACCACAGAAAACCCAATGCCTGGCGCTAAAGCATTTATTCGTCATAAGCCACATGGTGTTGTTGCAGTGTTTGGCCCTTATAACTTCCCGGGTCACTTACCAAATGGCCATATTGTGCCAGCTATTTTAGCGGGTAATACAGTTGTATTTAAGCCATCAGAACTAACGCCTCATGTTGCTGAGTTCACCTTAAAACTTTGGCTAAAAGCAGGCTTACCAGCCGGTGTCATCAACCTTGTTCAAGGTGAAGTAGACACAGGTATTGCTCTTGCATCTCACCAAGATATTGATGGCTTATTCTTTACGGGTAGCTCAAATACAGGTCACCTATTGCATAAGCAATTTGCAGGTCACCCAGGTAAAATCTTAGCGCTGGAGATGGGTGGTAATAACCCACTGATCGTAAAAGATGTCGCAGATGTAAGTGCGGCTGTTCACGACATTATCCAGTCTGGTTTCATTACTTCTGGCCAACGTTGTACCTGTTCTCGTCGTTTATTCATTGAGAACTCGGCAAATGGCGATGCAATTTTAGAAAAATTAATTGCTGCAACAAAAAACATTAAAGTAGCCGACAGCTTCAGCGAAGATCAACCGTTCATGGGTGCAATGATCAGCGAAAAAGCGGCTTTAGGTATGGTTGCAGCTCAGCAGCAGTTACTTGATATGGGAGCAACCTCTCTTGTCGAACTTAAGCATCTTGAACCGGGTACTGGTTTTGTAAGCCCTGGTATTATTGATGTAACGGCCGTTAAAGATATGCCTGATGAAGAGCACTTTGGTCCTCTTATCAAGGTTTATCGCTACACAGATTTCGATAGCGCGATTAATGAAGCAAATAACACCTCATTTGGTTTATCTGCTGGTTTATTAAGTGATGATAGCGATGACTACCAGCATTTCTTAAAACGTATTCGTGCCGGTATTGTTAACTGGAACCGACCAATTACAGGCGCATCAAGCGCTGCACCGTTTGGTGGTATTGGTGCCAGTGGTAACCACAGAGCGAGCGCTTATTACGCTGCTGACTACTGTGCTTACCCTGTTGCTTCTGTTGAAGCCGATAAAGTTAACTTACCACAGACCCTTGCGCCGGGCTTAATTATTGAATAATTGTTTGGCGGCCTCGCCGCCTTAATTGAAGGAATTAAACATGCACACAGATGTAAACGCCCTATTTGAAAACCTATGGGACAACTATTTATCAGTTACGCCATCGGCGGTAAAAGTACATGAGTTACTTGGCTCAACACAAAAAGATGACGTGATTAACGATCACATCGCACTGCGTACTTTTAACCATGAAAAAATCGGTTTAGAAAAACTAGCTGCGCACTTTTTAGCTGTTGGCTACAAAGAATGCGGCGAGTACCATTTCGAAGCGAAAAAACTATACGCAAAGCACTTCGAACATTCAGATCCTAAGCAACCTAAAGTTTTCATTTCTGAATTACTTGTTGAGCAATGCTCAGAAGAATTACAAGCTATCGTTAACGACATGGTTGAACAGATTGACGAAGACGCTGTAACAGCGGATAATTTCCTATATTCAGGTACACACTGGCAAGTAAGTTCAGACACTTACAAAAAGCTGCTAGCAGAAAGCGAATATGCTGCATGGATGTCAGCATGGGGTTACCGTGCTAATCACTTTACCGTGAGCATCAATGAATTGGCTAAATTCGATGATATCGAAAGTGTAAACCAAGCACTTAAAGATGCAGGTTTTGCGCTAAATACATCTGGCGGCGAGATCAAAGGTTCACCAGAAGTATTACTCGAGCAATCTTCGACTCTTGCTGATGACAGCGAAGTTGAATTTAGCGATGGTGTTGTTGCCGTTCCGAGTTGTTTTTATGAGTTCGCTCTGCGTTACGCAAAACCAGATGGCGAGCTATACACAGGTTTTGTGGCAGCATCAGCTGACAAAATTTTTGAGAGCACCAATGCTCGATAAGTAAGTTATATTTTAATACTCAGGTCATTATGAAAAAACTAGCGTTTAACTATCAAAAAATCGTTTTTTTTATCAAATGGCTTGGGTATTTAACCTTCCTTTAGTACTTGTTGTAACATTTATTAGTATAACTGTTAAAGCCAATGAAAAGAGTGCTTTAACTATTCTAACTCCTTCCTATTTTGCAAATGAGTATGACGAAAAGAACATAAATCAACACTTTTATAAAGTGATTGAACCTGCGTTAAGTGATGAATTTCAGCTAAGTGTCCAATTCACTAATCACGCTCGGGTAATGAAACGCCTAGCAAGCGAAAAAACGAGTTGTACTTACAATGCGATTAAGACACCCGAACGAGCTAAAAACATGTTGTTTTCAAACGTGCCTACTTATATGCACATGCAAAGACAACTGTTCGCTTTAAAGCCGAATATCGACAACATTCCATCTTCTGCATCCGTTGAAAGCCTTTTAGCAAATAAACAAATTTTTGGTGTTATAGGCTCTACAAGCTACCAACAACTGGACCCTATTTTTGAAAAGCATAATACGAAAATAGCTCACATCTATGGTGAAAACCCGTTTCTACAATTAAGTAAGTTACTACTAAATCGTCGTATTGATTATATCGTTGCGTATCGAGAGTCTTTATATTCGCACCTAGACGCGAAGCAATTAAAGTTGATCAGCTCACGAACGATAAAAGAATACCCTCAATTTATTAATGGCTTTTTTACCTGCAGTAAAACCGCGGCGGGTTATCGTGCCATTGCACTTATCGATGAATATATGAAAAGTGCAGAAATGGCTGCCTATATTCAGCAATTACACAACCAAAGTAATCACCCAGATGACGCAAAAGCCATGCTCAACATTTATACGCAAAGATATGGAATACGCTTCGAAAACAGTGACTAAGCCAACTCGATTTGCTGTACAAAAATAACTCGAAATATTATAAAAAATACTTGCGCAAATAAAAAAGCAGATCTATTATCTCGCCGCTTCTTGATGATAGCCAATCCGAGTACATTACAAACACTGTTTGTAGCAAGGCGATAGAGCAACTATCCAAGAGTGTATTTGATTGCACAGAACATACTGTGCGCTTAATAACACTCAACTGACTCGGACTTCCGTTTTTTTCCGAGCAGTTGCTTAATTGCCGGAGAGTAAAATGGCTATTTCAACACTTACACAAGACTTAACAATCAAAGTACCTGCAGCGTCGGTTGCTGCAAACGAACCAGTAGCACAACCATCAAACCAATTTATTGAACAGCTCGTTGCACAACATGGTGCGCCATTAATGGTGCTTGATTGTGAATCAGTTCGTCATCAATACCGTGCATTAAGCCGTGCGTTACCAGGTGTTGTTTTACACTTTGCATTAAAGCCACTTCCTCATCCTGCGGTTGTTCGTACGCTTTTAGAAGAAGGTGCCAGCTTTGATTTAGCAACCAGCGGCGAAGTTGATTTAGTCGCCAGCCAAGGCGTACCAAGTGACCGTACGATTCACACGCACCCAATCAAACGTGATCGTGATATCCGTGATGCACTTGAATACGGTTGCAATGTGTTTGTGGTTGATAACATCAACGAACTAGAAAAGTTCATTGCATACAAAGACCAGGTTGAGTTACTTGTTCGCTTAAGTTTTCGTAATGCGGAAGCTTTCGCAGATTTATCGAAAAAATTTGGTTGCAGCCCAGCAATGGCCATTGAAATCATTAGCTATGCACAACAATTAGGTATTCGTATCAAAGGGTTGTCGTTCCATGTTGGTTCGCAAACAGCAAGTCCGGCTAAGTATGTCACTGCTATTGCTGCATGTAACCAAGTGATTAACGACGTAGCCACATTAGGATTACCTGCGCTTAGTACGCTTGATATTGGCGGTGGTTTCCCAGTGCCTTACAACAAAGATGTGCTGCCAATTGATGAATTTTGTGCGCCTATTAATGATGCCTTAGCACAGTTACCAGAGACAGTTCGCGTAATTGCTGAACCAGGTCGCTTTATTGTAGCCAGTGCTGTAACCAGTGTTGCATCAGTAATGGGTCAAGCAGTACGTGATGGCAAGCCTTGGTACTATTTAGATGATGGAATTTACGGCTCATTCAGTGGTTTATTGTTTGATGAAGCCTCGTACCCTATCGACTCGTTCAAACAATCAAACGAACGCGTAGAGTCAGTGTTAGCAGGCCCGACTTGCGATAGCATCGACGTAGTAAGTGAGTCAATTATGCTACCAAAATTAAACAATGGTGATTTAATCATCAGCCGTATGATGGGTGCTTACACATTAGCGACCGCAACAGATTTTAACTTCTTCAAACGTGCAGAAGTTATCGTACTGAATGATGTAGTGCAGGTTGACGCACTCACCGGTTAATCGTTTCCTCGACTAAAAGCATGTAAGGCAACATGCTTTAACTCTTAAAATGCAGCTGCTCATTCCAGCTGCATTTTTTTTATATATTTATTTAAATAAAGAGTGGTTTGTAATCGTTTTCTAATTGTTCAAACGACAAGTTTCCAATAAAACGTCCAAAGCTTAGCCAAGTTGCTAGGCCTCGTAAGTCTTTAAAGTGTGGTGGAATAAATTTAGGGTCTTCAATCACACCTAAATCATGTAATTGCGATATCAGTCTAAAATCATCAATTGAGATTTTACCTACCAATAACAAGTGCAATTGATCAATTCGACCTAACTGAATGGCAACTCGTATAAGGTTATACACCAACACGAAACCTTTGATATAAGCGATATCTTTTGTAAAAGGTAAGCCTGTTGCTGTACTGCCTCTAAACACCCGTTGAGTAAGTGTATAACTGTCGTCTTTACTCAAACCTTGCGCTACATAATCACGATAAATATCAACAAACTCCGCGCCATCAATAACCTTAGTAATACCTTGAATACGGTTCACTAATTTTGCTAAACGTCGTGGCGTCGACTTTAAAGTAATAATTTCGGTTAAGACAGCAAGGCCCTCTTGGGTCACTGTAGAGCTCGGTGTGCCTTTACTTAAACAAGTTAAATATGGCTGAGCAAGACCGTTTTGCGTGGTCCCGACATGGATCCAGCCTTCATGCACTTCAAGAATATCTAGCTCACGCTGAGAAAACTTAACATCTTGATTAAGTTTAATATTATTTGCACCTGCCGCGGCGTCACTAACAATACCGTCACTCAGAATAACCTCAACATCGATGCCCGGCATCGTTTGAGCCACTTGTGATGCTAAAATTTTAACCGCGTCTTCTGCATCTATGTTTTTTGGATCATCAGGTAAAATATCCGCATCAAGCATACTCTTTAGCGGCTGCTCAAGCATGGTTGCAAGCTCAGAAAGTGAAGGCTCTCCTGCATGGAATAAATCCTTGGGATGACCGAACAACTCAACAGACAAATCATGAAATTCAGGGGTACCACGATACTCAATCATGCTGAGTACTGTTTTATATTCAGTGCACATCTTGCTCATGTATTGGGCAATTGGGTTTAGCTGCCCTAACTGGCTGATGATATCGCGATTTAAATCAGAAAACGCGCGACGCAACTCGCTTGGTACAAAACCAAGATCACGCTGTTGGTAATAGGCTTGATCAACTGTTGGGTTCTTTTGGCATTTATGCTTAAAAAACTCTTCTTTGATTTGTTTATCCCAGTTGATCGCATCAAGAATACGAATGGGTGTTTGCAATGCGATTAATCGGTCAGATAACTCGCGTGTTTTTGCTAATAATGCCTTATCTATCATGCTCTAGGCTCACTGTGAAATGAGCCTTGAGCATAGGCTAAATTTGCATAATTACAAAGCAAAATTAAGCGATTTTGAGCTAAAATTTAGCGTGCTTAGAAACTAATTTTCCATCGTTGTAGATTAGTAAACTGGGTACTGAATTAATGCCATTTTCGATAAATAAATCATTACCATAATCGATTGAAACCGGCATGGTTACAGCGAATTTATCTACATATTCTTGCACTGCACTTTGGTCAGTCCACAACTGGCTCAATTTAACCTCGACATCAACTCCTTGCTCTGCCAGCGTATTTACGTGTTGCTGCGCTAGTACACACTGTTTTGCCATTGCAGGGCGCGTGTCGGCTAAGTACCAGTCGCACCAGGTTGCGGTGAACAGCACGGCTTTTTTACCTTTGTTCGGAATAACTAAAGGAGTCGCTTGGCCGTGCTTTTCGCCTAGTAAGCGCGCTTTATCAACTTTGCCATTGTGTGATAACAAACGTAACGTGTTATCAAGCGGTTTATCAGCTTCGTGGCCTTGAAAAATCACCTTTTCATCACTATCGATCAATACATGAAAGGGGGTGCCCATAAATTCATAATGTTTAGCAACTTGGGCTGTGTGATCAGTAAATAGTGGCATAGTGAGTGAAAAACGCTCTTTAACCTTAGCAACAGCGTGTGCGTCATCATTTAGGTCAATATTAATAGCCACAAATTGAATCTTATCGCCATATTGCTCATATGCATGCTGAAAATGTGGCATTTGCTCCATACATGGCTTGCACCAAGTCGCCCAAAACTTTAAGTAAACGGGTTTCTTGCCTAAGTAACTGTCAAGTTTAACTATTTGTCCTGCTTCATTTTCTAACACCAAAGGGGCTGTATTTGCTGATATGCTTTTGCTTACAAGCAACAAGCCTGTTAGTAGTATCAGGGTTATAAACTTATATTTCATTGTGCGTCCCTCAAATAAAATCTATCTTAAGTTTAAGGTAAGAGAAAATATTGTAAATTTTCGACATCTGCTATCTAAATGTGATTTTAGTGATTTATCGCAAAGTAAGGTTTTAAAAACACACAGCACGTTTAATACCTGCATAAAATAGCACTAAACTTTTTATAGATCTGAAACGTATTACTTCAAAAAGGAGTCATCATGAAAAATGAGCTAGACGGTAAATTAATTCTATCTGTGTATGAAAAAATCATTCAACACGGCGAAGATCATGAAGATGGAAAGCTTTATGAGGGTATTTGCGCTTTTTCGGATATCGATGGTTATACGGTATATCTAAAAGGCAGTGGTGTGTTACTGCGCTTTGGCTTTCATAATACCTATCACCTTGACTATCAACATGAAAAGAACAAAGAAGACTTTTTAAAGAAAGTGCTTTATATCGCAGAACAGGAACTGTAAAGAAGTAATGAAACGACGGGTGAAAGCTGAATCAAAGCAACAGCAGGCATTTATCAACCAAGTTATTAATGAACTAAAATCTAACCCAGGTAAGTTAGATATTATTCGCGAAAACCTTAGCTACTATCGCGAACAACAGTTCCTCAAGCGTGGCTTTTTGCTTGCTATTGAGCGCTTTGATTGGGTATTTGAAGCAACTAACGATGTAGAGCAAATCTGTGCGCAAATTTTAGCCGATGATTACATTGGTAAACGTTTGCGCCGCTACCCCTTGCTATATAAGGGCGTATTGGAACGTACCTATTAGATATCCCACCGCTAAAACATGATCTGTCCGGTAAAAAATGCTAGGTTAGCGCCATTTTGAAATAATGAGAACTGGACATGTCAAAAACTATAAACTCTCACAACACCCATGAGGGTGGTAATAATGGGTTGTTTAACCGATTTTTAGCCACTGTTGAATTTTTGGGTAATATGCTCCCCCACCCTATCACTTTATTTGCAATGTTCTGCGTTGCCATTATAGTTTTTAGCGGCATTGCCGATTGGTATGGTTTAAGTGCTATTGACCCACGCCCTGAAGGCGCTGCAGGTCGCGATCCTGATGGGGTTATTGAAGTTGTCAGCCTACTTAGCGCCGAAGGCCTTCAGCGCATCGTTACTGGCCTTGTTACGAACTTCACCAGTTTTGCACCACTTGGTACAGTACTGGTTGCTCTATTAGGTGTGAGTGTTGCAGAGCACTCTGGTTTACTCTCTGCTGCTATGCGCGGCATGGTAATGGGCGCATCAAAGCGTTTAGTTACTTTTATGGTGGTGTTTGCTGCGATTTTATCAAATACGGCATCAGAACTTGGCTACGTCGTACTAATCCCATTAGCAGCAATGATATTCCACAGTCTTGGTCGTCACCCTCTTGCCGGTCTTGCTGCGGCATTTGCCGGCGTTTCAGGTGGTTACAGTGCCAACTTATTACTCGGCACCATTGACCCGCTACTTGCAGGTATCACCACGCCAGCAGCACAAATGATTGATCCGAACTACCAAGTTGGCGCTGAAGCAAACTGGTATTTCATGATGATCTCAGTATTTTTAATTGCCATTTTAGGCACGTTCGTTACCGAGAAAATCGTTGAGCCACGCCTTGGCAAATACAACCCAGATGAAGCAAGCAATGATTTACCTAAAAATGACATTGCAGGGCTAACTGATAAAGAAAAGTCAGGTCTTAAGTGGGCGGGTGTGTCACTGTTAGTGGTTTCATTATTACTTGCTTGGACAATTGTTCCTGAAGATGGCATTTTGCGTAACCCAGAAACGGGCCTTGTTGCACATTCACCATTTTTAAAAGGCATTGTGGTCTTTATCTTTGTAACTTTTGGTATTCCAGGTTTTGTTTACGGCCGCGTTGTTGGCACCATGAAAAACGATAAAGATGTCATCGATGCCATGAGTAAAAGCATGAGCTCGATGGGTATGTACATTGTGCTGGTTTTCTTTGCTGCACAGTTCGTTGCCTTCTTTAAATGGACCAACCTAGGCACAATTTTAGCCATTAACGGTGCAGCTCTTTTGCAAGCATTAAACCTAACTGGCCCAGAAGTATTTGTGCTCTTCATTTTAATGTGTGCATTAGTAAACTTAAGCTTGGGCTCTTCATCTGCACAATGGGCTGTAACGGCACCTATCTTCGTGCCAATGTTAATGCTCATCGGCTATGCGCCAGAGACTATTCAAGCGGCGTACCGAATTGGTGACTCGGTTACTAACCTTATCACCCCAATGATGAGTTACTTTGGCTTGATACTGGCTGTTGCAACTAAGTATAAGAAAGACATGGGTATTGGTACATTGGTTGCGACCATGCTTCCATACAGCATGATCTTCTTTGTTGGTTGGGTTGCGTTATTCTACTTATGGGTATTTGTTCTGGGCTTCCCAGTTGGCCCTGAATCACCGATTTATTATCAGCCTTAACCTTTTTCTTAAAGATGTAAAAAAGCCAAGCTAATGCTTGGCTTTTTTGTACCTGAGATTGTTGAAAGCTAACTTTACGACTATTATTAAGACATTAATTTTTATTGTTATTTTATATGAAAAAGCTATTTAAGCTGTGGTTTCTATTGCACGCATTAAGTGTATTTAATTTATATGCCAATCCAACAAAGCAACTTGAAACTGCATTTGCAACGTCGTTGGTTTTAACGGATGGGGACAGTATTACCTTAGGTATGGGTGATTTTGACCCACAAACACTGTTTGACCCACAACATAGCAGTAAAGATGAAGACAGTATCGCGCTTAGAAAAAAACTCAGACTCTACAGTATTCCTTATACTTGGCAGCTTGATGAGCCTATTTATCAACACAAACTAAGTTTGACCAGCAGGGTAAGCTATTTGAATCAATCAGATTTCATTTCGCTATTTGATAATGTGGCTGACGACTATATTTCAGAAACCGTATATAACGGCATGATCGGTTTTAATGCCGAAAAAGCACTTGGCTCTAAATGGTCATATCAATTTGGCTTTAATACTCACTACTTACATTACAACAATGACTATGAGTATAACTCTCCTGAGTCTAGACGTAATTTTAAGCCTTTAGCTGAAAATCTTTACACCAACCTCAATAGTAATGCACTGGTGTTAAACCCTAATGCGACCATGATCTATCGCTTACCTAGGCATTGGGGCTATTACGAGTACAAGCTTAATTTTAATTATTACTATGGCTGGGCACTCTCTCACCCTGATGGGATAAATAATGCAACACCCGAAACATGGCGCACACTCAATGGTATCAAAGCTAAATTTAACATGTTCAAAATCGGGCTTTTTGAGCAAGCTTTTTACATCAAAGGCCAGCGTATCGATTTAGGCGGCGATAGTCGCGCAGCGTTTGGGACCGATCACTTTTATGAATACGGTATCGGCTTTTTATGGGAAAGTAGAAAGTGGACGTCATGGTTTGACAACTTTGGAGTGGGTATCAACATTCACAACGGTAGCAGCCTCGATGGCGCTGCTATTGTCTTGTACTTTAACGAAATTTAATACTATTTTTTAAAGACAGAAATTTTAAACATACTATATTCTTAGACATAGTTAAAATTCATGGAAGATTTATATGAAACATCACCTCGCAATCGCTTGTTCATTACTTGCCTTAACGGCTTGCGATAACCCCCCTGAACAAACAGCTAAAACGCTACCACTGAAAGTGAGTGCAGCAGATACCATTTATTATGGTGGCGATATTCTTACAATGGCTGGCGATGAACCCGAGTATGCGCAGGCTATTGCTACCCAAGGTGACAAAATAATCTTTGTGGGTGATAAAACTAAAGCCCTTGAGCATAAGTTTGGCAAAACAAAGCTGATTGATTTGCAAGGTAAAACCTTAATGCCAGGCTTTGTTGATGGCCATAGCCATGTCTATGGTGTTGGTTTGCAAGCCATGGTAGCCAATGTATTACCTAGCCCAGATGGAGATGCCAATAGTGTTGAGCAAATCGTTAATATTCTTACCGCCGCACAAAAAAACCCTGACTACACCACATTTATTGAAAAAACGGGTGCTATTTTAGGCTTTGGTTACGATGATGCTGAGCTTGATAGATACCCAACTAAAATGGACTTAGACCGCGTTAGCACCGAAAAGCCAGTGATCATCATTCATACTTCGGGGCACTTAAGTGTTGCAAACAGTAAAGCTTTAGCCATGGCCGGCATCGATGAAAACACAGAAAACCCAAAAGGCGGACTAATTCGTCGTATGGCAAACTCACAAGAACCTAATGGGGTGCTCGAAGAAAACGCGCATTTTGGTTTATTGTTTAAACTCATGCAGTCCTTTGATCCAGACTTACAAGATTTAATGCTGCAAGAAGGACAAAAGCTCTATACAAAATACGGCTACACTACAGCGCAAGAGGGCCGAGCAACTCAAGAAGCCTATGATTCAATGGTAAGGGCATCAAAAGCGGATAAATTCGTGATTGATGTGGTTGCCTATGCCGATATGGCCACCAGCAGCAGTTTTATGGACTCAACCTATAACAGTAAAAACTACACGAATCATTTTCGCATTGGGGGTGTAAAACTTAACTTTGATGGCTCACCACAAGGGAAAACCGCTTGGTTATCTCACCCATACTTAAAAGCACCTGAAGGCCAAGAACAAGGCTATGCAGGCTACCCTACTTTTAATGATGAACAAGCCTATCAGTATATTGAAACTGCCTTTGCCAATGACTGGCAAGTGATGACTCATGCAAATGGTGATGCCGCTATTGAGCAGTTCTTAAATGCCGTTGAAAATGCAAATAACAAGCTTGGTAAAAAAGACCGCCGCCCTGTGCTCATTCATGGTCAAACTATTCGTCAAGATCAGGTAAACCGTCTTAAAGAATTAGGCATATTTCCATCGCTCTTCCCAATGCATACCTTTTATTGGGGCGACTGGCATGTAAATTCGGTACTTGGTCACCCCCGTGCAGATTTTATTTCACCCACCCATGCGGTTCGCAAACAAGGATTAATGTTTAGCACCCATCATGATGCGCCTGTAGCTCTGCCAAACGCACTGCGCGTATTAGATGCAACGGTTAACCGTACGACCCGTACAGATCAAGTATTAGGCCCAGATCAACGTGTTTCTGTGTATACTGCACTGCAAGCAATGACGACATGGCCGGCTTATCAACACTTTGAAGAAAGCTCAAAAGGGCAATTAAAACAAGGGATGCAAGCAGATTTAATTATCCTTGATAACAATCCGTTGAAAATAAAGCCTGCAGAGCTACATAATTTACAAGTGCTAGAAACCATTAGCCGCGGTGAAACCGTCTACAGCAAAAACTAAACACTTTTCAAGGAGTAACATGAGTAAGTTTATACAATTAGCCTGTGCTGCGCTGCTGTCATTTTCAGCATTAGCAGCACAAACAGCTGCTACAAAACTGGATATTTTGAATCTTAAGGCCCAATCTGAGCATGTGCTAACTTCTGGGCAGCCAAGTCAAACTGATTTTGCGAAATTAAAACAACTTGGTGTTGAGAACATTATCAACCTTCGTGGTGATAACGAAACGAATTGGTCTGAGCAAGAGTTAGTCACTGAGCTTGGTATGAACTATTACCATATTCCTGTGCAATCTAAAGCTGATATTACCATTGAAAATGCTACGAAACTTCAGGCTTTGCTCAATGAGCACCAACAGCAAACCACCTTACTGCACTGTGCTAGCAGCAACCGTGTCGGCGCTCTTGTTGCGCTATACAATGCCATAACCTTGAAAAAGCCAGTTGATGAAGCTGTTGAGATTGGTAAGCAATGGGGCTTAAAAAGCCTTGAAGGCGTGGTAAGAAGTAAAGTAAACGAAGAAGTTGGTCAGCTATAAGCTGACCAATTTTGCTCTGCACATCATCACTATTAAGCAATTCAGCTGTCACCTTCGCTACATAAAGTTACATTTGTAATCACTGAAACATTTCATTAAAAACAGCAAGTTAAGTATAATTTATGTGTATTTAAATAATACATGTAATATGCATTCTGTGCGAATTTAGCCCAGCACAGTTTTGCTAAATAATTTGGGGCAAGGAAAATAATGTCAATAATAAAAACAACTTCAGTTTTATTTGTAACTTTATTAGCAACTGGCTGTGCCAATAAAGTACATACTTACTCAACTTCAACTGAAAACACGATGAAACTTAGAAGTGTTTCAAAATCAGGATTAAAATCAAAAGTAGGTGATTTTACAGACTCAGAAAGAGAAGAAAGTAAGGTAATGTGCAGGTTAGCCACACCTATAGGGACACCTGAAGGGAAAACATTCGCAACTTACATACGAGATTCAATACTCTCTGAGATGGTAGTTGCAGATTTATATGATGAAGCATCTGTAAGTACAATCACCGCCAATTTGAATGACATCTACGGAAGCACAGTGATTGGTAATGCCTACTGGGAATTTGATATGTCACTAAGATCTTCAAACGGAAATGGGTTTGACATCAAATCACGATATGATTACGAATCAAGTTACACAGCTGCATCAGCTTGCTCAGAGATGCAGCGTTCATTTGTACCAGCAGTTCAAAAGTTAAACTCTGAAATATTTGCACACCCTGACTTTAATAAACTTCTTAATTAAATACTTATATTTAGAGGCAACTAATGTTGCCTCATTAAAGATTAAAGCTGCCATGCATAGCTTAGCTTAGTGAAGAAGGTACGCTGATCACGCTCAAGATTCTTCAACGAATCATCTTGGTAGCCTTTATCAGAATAACCTAAATAAAACAGTGTCTGTGAGTTAATCTTGTACGAGTACACTAGCTGACTACCATAATCGCGGTTAGTTTGGCTTACATCAAATCGATAAGCTTCGTTGTTCCGATCGACATCTTCAAACTGCAAAACGAGTTTCAGCATTGAGCGCATATTAAATTTATAATAAACGCGTAGATCCGTTAAGTTTGCAGTATAAACACGTTCATTTTGCTCGTTATCTAAATAGCTGTAGCTGTGCTCTAATTGAACCTGCCAATGATCGTTAATATCCCACGTCATCTCAGGCTCAATGCGAACCATAGTACCTAGAGCTGCATTACTGTAATCAATTTTACTGCCATATTGAGCATACAATAAAAAGCTAATGTCACGAATGGGTCTAAAACCGCCGTAGATATAACCTATGTTTTGATTAAAAAACTCGCCAGCATAAAACTCATTACGATGGATAAAGCCAATTTCTGTTTGTGATTGCATCTTACCTTTAAAGGTAAAAAAGCCATCATATTCTTCTTCGAGTAGGTCGCCATTTTGCGCCCATGTTTTATCCCACTCAACATTGTAGCTGTACTCTGTGATTGCATCATCAGCATCACGATACCAAGTTTGTCCGCCACCTAATTCTACTTGCTCGTAATCAACTTTAGCTTGGTAACCTAAGTCTGAGCGGTATTCTTTACCTATATTTTCGTAGCTAGCATAGACTTCGTAATCGCGCTTAGTTCTTGTAAATTCAATGGCATAAGCTTGATCAGATTGGTCTTTATCAACGCCATAATAATCAACTAAAAAATCGGGATTTGTAGTATCTGTGGTTGCTACTTGATACTGCAAACTATCTGATTGATTAAACCAGTAGCTGCCATCTAAAGATAATACCGTATTATGATAATCATCATTTTCGCGGTGGGTGCTCATCACACCAATTGTGCCTTTTTGGCCAATATCAAACTGATAACGCCCCGCTACTGCTTGCGTTTTATCTGCCAGATTAGCAAAGCCCGAACCTTGATTCGTCGGAAGTAAGACACTGGTATTCTGATCGTCTGCGTACATAAAACCATAGCTGTGCGCGCCGGTTTTACCCGTTAATTTTAAACCCACGTCAGGTTCAGCAATCATTCGCGTATATAAAAGCTCTAGTTGGCTGGTATTAAAGTAAGAGGCGCCATCTAAAAAGAATGGACGCTTTTCAGCATAATAAATTGAGTAAGTAGTATTTACATCAAGTTCAAGTGAATCTGCCTCGACCTGCGAAAAGTCAGGATTAATGGTGGCATTAATAACCGCATCTTGCGTCACCCCCCAACGTAAGTCCAAGCCCGCTTCAGTATCAATATCGCCATTTTGCCAATCACCCGGCACTGTGTCTTTGGTATCATGGCGAAGCGCAGTTAAGGTTGGCGTAAGCTGAATATTTTGGCTTTCTGTCATGTTGGCAAAGCCTGTGAGTTTATCAAACTGGCAAAAGCTACACTTCACATCTCGGTCAAAACCAACGTTCGACATTTGATAATACACATCACGCGGATAATTTCGCCATACTGCAAAACTCCAAGTTAACTGGGCTTGATCCTTTGGAAAGCGAAGTGCAGTGAATGGAATACGCATTTCAACCACATAACCGTCGTCAGTAATTTGCCCGGCACTGTCCCAAATGGCATCCCATGATGGGTCTTCCGCCCAATCATCAATATCGGTCATGCGCATATCGCCTTGCGCACCCAGTGGGTTTACATAAAACTCATAGCCAGTTCGCTCATCATTGAAGGTATCAATCATCAGGGCAACATTGTCGTCTTGCCAGAGTGTATCGCGGTCTCGAAGGGCGGCACGAATTTGCGAAGGGTCATTATCTTTTGCAATAAAACCAACATACAAGTATTTACCATCTTCATACATGTAAGCATCGGTTTGCACGAGAGGCGTACCTTTTTCAGTTGGTTCATTTTGATATTTTAGTGGCACTTTTGTAGCGTATTGCCAGTGCGACTCATCCATCACACCATCAACGCTAATAGACTCTTTAATATGGGCAAGGGAGAACTCTGCTTTATCAAATGCATTGGCAGAAAAAGGCACACTAGCAACACTAAGTAAAAAAGTAGGGGCGATTATTTTATTTATTATTCTTTTTAAGTACTGCATAAACATCCATTTAGACACTGACGCGCTAGAAACGCTACTTGACTGATTTCAAAGCGATTGTAATTCAGTAAGGTACATTTGTTAATCTAATTTTCAGCTTTATGTCATAAAATTTAACAAAATACTCCATTTGTACTAATAAAAGAGCCAAAAAAGCCCCATTGCCAAACAGCAATGGGGCTTTTTCATACGTTTGTTATCGAAATCTATTACTTTTTAAGGCTTAATTTATTGCCTTTCAAAGATTTGCGAACATTTGCGATTCGTGAACGGTTCTTTGCACGCGCTTCACCCGTTGCCTGACCCGAAGCCTTATTTGAACGGCTACGACGTAAATGCGACGGCTTTTTACTAATTTTATCAATCAGTACTTCACGGCTGCTTACTTCGTAACCTGGTAAAACAACACGCTTGATGCGCTGTCCGATTAGCTTTTCGATATCGAATAAAGTGTTTTCTTCTTCACGGCTCACAAACGAAATTGCTTGACCCGGCTTACCAGCACGACCTGTACGGCCGATACGATGCACGTAGTCTTCTGCAAGCCAAGGTAGATCGATGTTGATCACACGTGGCAACCCTTCAATATCAATACCACGAGCAGCTACTTCGGTTGCGACTAGTACGCGAACTTTACCTTCTTTAAACTCGCGTAAAGCGCGGCGGCGGTTACCTTGGGTTTTATCACCATGACAAACAACAGCAGGAATCCCGTCAAGATTAAGCTCTTTTACAAGCTCATCAGCGGTTTCTTTCATGTTTACGAAAACAAGTACCTGCTGCCAGTTTTTCTTACCAATCAATTCAGATAAAAGCTCTTGCTTACGGCGCTCTTCAACTGGATAAACAACATGTTGCACTGTTTCTGCAGTACTGTTTGTTTGATCTACACGAATGATTTCAGACTGCTTTAGTACTTTACTCGCAAATTGTTTAATTGCCGCCGGGAAAGTGGCAGAGAACAATAAGATTTGACGCGCTTCATCACAACCATTAATAACAGTTTGCATATCGTTGATAAAGCCCATGTCTAGCATACGGTCAGCTTCATCAAGCACTAAATGCTTAACATTAGCTAGGCTGATGTTACCTAAACGTAGATGATCAAGTAAGCGCCCTGGCGTTGCAACCACGATGTCGACACCTGCTTTCAAATCGTTAGCTTGACCCGCTAGATTAATACCACCAAACAAGCACACTGTTTTGAGTTCGGTGTATTTTGCAAACGCTTTAAAATTATTAGCAATTTGCTCAGCTAATTCGCGGGTAGGTGCAAGCACTAAAGCACTTGGTGCATTATTTTCACTAACCGCTGATTCTGATAATTTTTGGATAAGTGGTAAAGCAAATGCAGCGGTTTTACCCGTGCCTGTTTGCGCACTAACAAGTACGTCTTTGCCTTTTCTTACCGCAGGAATTGCACTACGTTGAACGGGAGTAAGCGTTTCGAAATTAAGCTCTTCTAATGCCTGTAAAAGCTCAGAAGAAAAACTAAATGATTTAAAATTCATGCTGTATAACCTGCGGCCATCATATCAAGGGTCGCAAATTATACAGAAAAAAAATGACTTTAGTTAGTTATAACTTAACTAAAGTGCCTTTTAATGCCACGCCAGCAACAAATGTGCCCGCACCACATTGATATTCGGTTTGGCTAACGAACTCACGTTTTTTGTAGTACGACTGAATATTTACAACTGCATTCATGCCTTCACGAACAGCACGCTCTTGTAATGCTTTTAAAGCACTAAGCATTACCCACTCACACGCTTCTCGGTCAGTTTTATTAAATGCGTTGGTTTTCTTGTTGGTGATCACTTCACCATAATTGGTTTTAATGCTGTTATGACTTTGATCAGCAAAATACAGTGGAATATCTAACAGCGCTTGTTTAGCTTTGCTAGTTTCAAGTAGTGCTTGTACAGGTAGCGTTTGTATATCATCACGTGCAAAACTGTTTGCTGAAAACAAACAAGCTGCTAAAACACATGCAAGGGTCAATAACTTCATTTAAAAATTCCTTCTATAAAATTTCCATGCAACACCAAAACCAACCGAAACATTATAATCTTGCTTCACAAGTGGGCTTGCATCTTGTTGACTGTTAGCAAGGTGATGATATTTAACAAAACCACCTAACCAATACTTTGGTGTGTCAAAATGTACCCCAATTGATACATCAGCGCCAGAAAAACCTGAACGACTTGAGTATGCTTGGCGAGTTTCATTGCTATGTAAGTCACTCACCCCATAGTAATAATCAAGGTATTTATCGCTAGCAAAGTTGATATTGCCACGAAATGCTAAAGAAAATTGTGAATCCGCCTTTTCGATGATCGGCACTCGATAATACACACTTGGCCCATAACGCCAGCCAATATCATCAATACCAGAGAAATCTGTCGCAATGGCTTTGCGTGCAAACAGGCTTAAATACAAATGCTGTTTAGCGTTTGGTTCACCTATTAGGTAGTAATTAAGTGAAGGCCCTAATTCAAACACCCAATCTAGATCATCCATACCTTCTCGGGCTTTGTTGTCTTCACTGTCAACTGCAAGACCTACGTTGGCAGATAAATCTAAATGGAGATTTTCTTGTTGCCACAAAAAGCCAGTGAAGTTATTACGGTCGATGGCCATTTTATCGCTTTGATAACGAAAATAAGGCACAGGCAATAGGTATTGCTCACTTTCATCTGAACCTAAATAATGCGGGATATCTGCATAAAAAAGGCCTGCACCGAACTCCATTTTTGCAGTGCCCTTTTCTACACTGTCTTCTGCAGCATAAGCATTTAAAGCTAGAATAAATAAAAGACTTATGATGCAGCGCTTGATCATGCTTGCCACTTTTTAAAAATTAACGAGGTATTGATGCCACCAAACGCAAAGTTATTACTCATAATGTAATCTGTTTGCATTTCACGGCCATTGCCCTTGATATAATCTAAATCAGCACACTCAGGATCGACATCCGTTAAATTGATAGTAGGTGCAAACCAACCATCATTCATCATATTGATACTTGCCCATGCCTCAATGGCGCCACACGCTCCTAAGGTATGACCTAAATAACTCTTTAATGAGCTAATAGGTTTCTTGCCAAGGGCATTGAAAGTCGCCTGAGACTCCGCAATATCACCCCGATCTGTTGACGTACCATGAGCATTCACATAGCCAATTTGGTCGGCAGTAAGCTGTGCATCATTAAGGGCCATTTCGATAGCCACTTGCATAGTTTCTGCGGTAGGTTGCGTCACATGTTGACCATCTGAGTTACAACCAAAACCGACCAGCTCCGCATAAATGGTCGCGCCACGGGCTAGGGCATGCTCATACTCTTCTAAAATGAGTGTACCTGCACCTTCACCAATAACCAGACCATCACGATTTTGATCAAATGGTCGTGGCGTGCTTTTGGCAGCATCATTTTTTGTGCTGGTCGCGTATAAGGTGTCAAATACCGCAGCTTCTGTAATGCATAACTCTTCTGCGCCACCAGCCACCATGGCTTTTTGGCGACCATACTTAATCGCTTCGTAAGCATAACCAATACCTTGCGAGCCTGATGTGCACGCAGAGCTGGTAGTGATCACCCGACCTTTTAAGCCAAAAAAGACACCCACATTCACAGGCGCTGTATGCGCCATCATCTGGATGTAACTGGTGGCCGTTACGCCTGTCATTTCGCCGGTTTCCATCATTTTTGCAAAGGCAAGTAATGGTGGCGTTGACCCCGTTGATGAGCCAAAAGCAATCCCTGTAGAGCCGTCGGTTAGACTTGAGTGCTCTAATAGCCCAGCTTCTTCTAAAGCAAGCTCTGTAGTACGGGTCGACATCATAGCAACACGCCCCATTGAGCGAACTTGTTTACGCTTATAGTGGCTTGGTTTAGTAAAATGAGTAACAGGTGCTGCTAGTCGAGTGTTTAATTCTGGCGCCACATCCCAGTCAGTCATGTACTGAACGGCATTTTCACCTTTTTGCAAAGCGGTTTTAAATTCACCCCAGGTATCACCTAATGCAGTAATGGCAGACATGCCTGTAACAACAACGCGCTTCATTACACCATACCGCCATTCACAGAAATAACTTGGCGGGTGATATACGCGGCGTCATCTGAACATAAAAACGACACAGTACCCGCGACTTCACTAACCGACCCCATACGTTTTAATGGGATCATTTTTAGCATTTCATCAACCGGTAAATCGTCTGTCATTTCGGTTTCGATTAACCCTGGAGCTACGCAGTTAACGGTGATCTTACGTTTTGCAAGCTCAAGCGAAAGCGCTTTGGTCGCACCAATAATGCCCGCTTTAGCGGCACTGTAGTTAACTTGTCCGCGATTACCGGCAATCCCTGACACTGACGCCATAGTGACAATACGGCCACCTTTACGACCTTGCACCATTGGCATCACCGTTGGATGAACCACATTGTAAAAACCGTCAAGGCCAGTACGGATCACTTTATCCCAATCATCACCTTGCATCGCAGGGAACGCCATATCATTCGTGATACCTGCATTACAGATCACCCCATAATACGCACCGTGCTCGGCAATATCAGCTTCAATTTGTTGTTTTGCAAGCTCTCTATCGCAAACATCAAATTGCAATAAGCTAGCATGACGACCAAGCGCACTGATTTCTTCACAGGTTTGCTCTGCTTCAGCCACACCACTGCGACAATGAACAGCAATATCAAAGCCATCGTTAGCTAATCTAAGTGCGATTGCTTTGCCAATACCACGGCTTGAGCCGGTGACTAAAATACGTTTTGTCATTGATTTTCTCTTATAAACTGCATTGGGTCTTGTGGTTGAAACACATTAATTTTTGCTTCTGCTAAGCATGTTTCATCGCTATGTATTTGACACTCAAATACACTTAACCCTGATTCTTCTTGATATAATTTTGTCACCGAGACTTTAAGCGTTTGCTCGTTTTTAAATACCGGTGCATAGGTTTTATATTTGCGCGTACCAATTAAAAAACCGATTTGTACTTCATTTCCTTTGTCTTTTGCCAGCGCACCAGCATACGCTGCGATAGTTTGCGCCATATATTCACAGCCAATATAACTGGCAACGCCATTTAAGCTCTCGTCATAAAACGGGCTGTGTGAACTTATATCCACTTCACAACAACCTGACTCTTCGCTGTAATTGGATAGGCGATTGAGCAATATCATTGGTTCGCTATGAGGGACTACTTGCTCAATTTTATAGTGATTCATTTAGATGTCCTAGTACTACACTGACATTATTGCCACCAAAGGCAAACGAATTTGATAAACAAGTGTTAATTTCTGCCGTTTCTGGTTGTGTTATTAAACCAATTTCAGCCAATGATTCGTCTTTTATAACCTGATTGCATACTAATTGATTAAACTCTGGGTAAGCCAAATAGAGCCAACATAATCCAGCTTCTAAAGCTCCTGCAGCGCCTAAAGTGTGGCCGGTCAAATGTTTAGAAGAACTGACCTTGGTATCTTTGCCAAATACCTCACTGATTGCCAGAGATTCCATCGCATCATTTTGCGGTGTGGCTGTTCCATGAGCATTAATGTAGTCGATATCTGAAGGCGTTAAATTCGCGTCTTGCAACGCCGTTGTCATAGCAGCAATTGCGCCAGAACCATCTGCAATCGGGGCTGAAATATGGTGGGCGTCGGAGCTTTCACCACCACCTAAAAAGGCAATACTTTGTTTTGTATGCTGCTCTTTACTCATAACAAATAACGCTGCGGCTTCACCTATATTGATGCCAGCTCTGTCGCCACTAAACGGCTTACAAATTTTATCGCTAATAGAAGATAACGAATCAAAGCCATTGATAGTGAGTTGGCACAAGCTATCTACCCCACCACAAATTACCACATCGGCTAAATCGGCACTGAGTAAGGCGCGCGCACTAATAAGCGCCTTGGCACTTGAACTACACGCAGTTGAAATGCTGTAACTTGGCCCCTTCGCAGCGAGTTTTTTGGCAATATAATTGGCGGGTGCGACGAGCGCTTGGTCGTAATAATCAAACTCCTCTGGCCACTTTCCCTTAGCTGCATGGGCAATTCGGCCTCTTTCACCTTCTTGAATTGCAGCAGTACTAGTACCAATCACCACAGCAATACGGCTGCTCGGAATGTCTATGTTTGCTAATGTGTCAGCAATTTGCGCCAGCGCTAAATCGATTAGCTGATAAAATCGCATTGATGCTGTTAATGGCAGTTCATTAACCAACCCCACAAAAGTTGGGCGCTGCTCAAATGCAAGCGACGTCACCTCTGTGAGTGTTTGTTTAGGTTGTAAGCTGATACTTTGCATTGTTTGTTGATGACCAACCCCCAATGCACTAACAATACCTAAGTCGTTAAGCCAAAATGGCATAATCAATTAACCCTTTGAAATTTAATTTTGTAATCTCGCTGAAAGTTTACAAGTTCTGTTGCACCGTCTAAATAGCGAATTTCACTAATTAACTGCTCACCCTGATATAAACGCCGCGTTGAGCCTTGTTCAACCAAGTTCAAACCATAAAGTTGCGAGTTCAGCACAGTAACCGGCCAGTGTACTAGCATGATATCAGCAAGAATATAGCGAGGATCAACCGCGTTGATAGGAAGCATTTTTTCGCTTTTAATCGGCCCTAGTGGCGCTTTTTCTAACTGAAATATCGGCATACCTTGAGCCGTCATCACAACCAAGTTAATACCCGTTTCACTGTTTAAACTCAGCTGCGCTAGTAATGTATGCTGCTCACCGCCATGGTGTACTTCAAGTACTTGCTGCCAATTATCAGCAACTAATGACGGCGGTGGATCAAGCAAATAAATCCCTGCATTTGGCGCTAAATCAACACCCGTTTTTACTGCAAATTCACTGGCACAACTTGCCACTAATATGCTCAAAGATAAGAGCAAAGAGCGTGTTAGTCGCGACATAATTCAACCAACGTATTTAAGCGTTTGTTGCTTTGTTTTACAAATGGGTTTTGTAAGTCCCATGCATAACCCGCAAGAATAGCACTGATCATCTCGCGCACTTGTTGGTTTTTCTCACTGTAAAAAATCACGTCCTGAAATGAGCCATCATACCAAGCACTGACGTAGGTTCTAAAGCAATTAACCCCTTGTTGCAAAGGCTCACTGTAATCGTTTTTTAAATCAACTTGCTCACCACGTAAGTAGCTATCAACTAAAGGAGCGACCAATGAGGCTGATTTTAATGCAATCGTCACCCCAGATGAAAATACCGGATCTAAAAACTCACCAGCATTACCAAGTAGTGCAAAATGCTCACCATACAAGCTCGACACATTAGCCGAATAGCCTTTGATAGCGCGCGCTTCACCAATTACTTCACGATTGGCTAATAACCCACTTAAATAGCTATCTTGTTCGATAAATTCATTTAAGCCAGCGAGTGGTTGTTTATCCTCAAGTTGCTCTGGTTTACCAACTACACCAATGCTTGCCGTACCATCACTAAATGGGATCAACCAATACCAAATATCTTTATGCTCTGGATGAACATTAATTAAGATTTTTTCACGGTCAAACTGGGGATCGCTAATATTATCTTTAAAATGGCTGAAAAAAGCCCAACGTACAGGGAAATTTGATGCTGACTCTAAATCAAGTAAGCGAGGTAATACCCTACCAAAACCACTGGCATCAAGGACAAAACGCCCTTTAATTTGATAGCCTTGCTGGTTTTCATCCGTAACATCAAGTAAAGCGCCATCCTCACAATCGGTGAACGCTAACACGCTATGTTGGTAACGTATTTCAGCCCCTTGCTGCATGGCACCATCGGCTAAGCATTTATCAAAGTCAGCGCGTTTTACCTGAAAAGTCGTGCCAGGGCCTTCGCTAAATTTCTCGGTAAAATCGATTGTTGTGTGGTCGCCCCGACGCTGAAACGCCGCCCCATTTTTAAACTGAAAACCAAGCGATTGTGCCTGTGCTTGCACCGCTTGCTCAAGGTCTGCTTCTGCTAAAAAGCTCATGCACTGGGGTAATAAACTTTCACCAATCGAAAAGCGCGGAAAGGTTTGCTGCTCTAACACCACTACATGCCAACCTTTTTTTACTAGTAAACTGGCAGCCACAGCACCTGAAGGGCCAGCACCAATAATAACAACATCAGCCTGTTGAACTTGATTATTCACCTATTATTTTTCCTTATTTTTAGGTAATGCAATACTGAGCGGCGCCAGAATATAGATACAAACTAGCCCCACTAATACCGTTAATCCGAAACTGAAAATGGCCGGGGTTTTCGAAACGGCCAACATGCCAAATACCCACATCGATGATGCCGCTGACAAACTAATTGCGAGTACATTGCTCGGGCTTAAATTATTGACCTGATAAAACACTAAGTAATCGATTGCCAACGCTAATATCAATAAACAGCCTAGCAAATTAAAAATCGATAACTGAGATTGCAGTGCACTGCAAAGTAGCAGTACAGCCGCGGTTGTTAGTACAAGCACTAGCGTTTGTTTACACGCCGTTTTAAAACCAAATTTGACGCTAAATAGTAGTAACGCAAAGGTCATCGCAATGGCCAATGTTATCAGTAACGAATTTGAGTAATGACTTAAACCTTCGCTTATCATCGCGACTTTATCGTAAACAATTAAATCTGGGTAAGCGTTGGCTAAATCCATCAGCTCGGTTTTATTTACACCCGTTACCATAAACCAGCTTGCGGTTAGTGTGTTGTTTGAGATCACTTGGTTAGCGATTAACGGCGCTAACGGAGAATTAAGTGCCGCGTTTAAATCAAGCATTGATGTTGAGAGTTCAACGGGCGTCCCTGTCATTTGGCTAACCACACTCATGGCTTGCTGGGCCGAATGCAGTTGATCGTAGTTTTGCTGTTGTAATTGTTTACTAGGCACTAAGTCACTGAGCATCAAAACACGGCCATTAAGGCCGCGAATAGTTGCTTTTAATGCTTCTTGTTGTACTAATAACTGCTGCGCATTATCGGCAAATAAAATCATGATTTGGCCATTATCTTTACCTAATAAAGACATATGCAACGCTTCGTTTTGCATTAAATCAGCAGGACTTGCATTTAAAAGCTTTACATCATCATTAATCACAGGGGGTTTTAGTAAGGCAAAAGCACTCAATAGCACTAACGTCAGCATACTGAGTGCGACGCGATAATGTGTTAAGCGTTTTAAATAACCACTTAACATGTTTGCTAATCGATGCGCAGCAGTGTTAATGGTTAAACCAGCTTGCCAATAAGGCAATATAATACGTGTGCAGAGCCAAGCTGTAACTAGCCCTGCAACAACAAACACGCCCACTTGACTGAGTAACTGCACCGGTGAGAAAAACAAACTCGCGTAACCGAGTGTGGTGGTTAGTAACGACAACAACAGCGCTAGTTTGAGCCCTTGGCTAAAACCTTGTGGCTGCTCGGTTAAATCAAGCATGCCATGAAATGCATAATCAATGGCAATACCAATCAGCGTCACGGCAAACACCATGGTTAATACATGGACTTGACTAAAAATACTGATCAGCGCAATGGTGCCGCCAATAGCGGCGCTTATCACGGTTACAGAGGCCAGCCACAATGCATTTATCGAGCGAAACACCCATACCACCATCACAATAAGTGCCAGCAAGCTCACCGAACCAAACAAGGTCATTTCAAATTTGGCTTGCTGCGCATTTGCTGCGGTATGAAATAAAGCACCAGCATAGCGAATTTGTGTATCGGGATAGCGGCTTTCAAGCTCAGCGATATAGGCAACTATCTCATTGCTTAAAGCTATTGATTGATTTATTGAAAAGGCATTGTCAGCACTTTGCACGAATAACATTAAATACTCATCACCTTGATAGCTAATGTTAATTCGGCCATCTTGCAGCTCAAATTGCTGCATGTGTGCCATAGCCTCAGATAAGAACCCCGCTGTGGCAAGTGTAGGGTCTTGGTTGATAGTACTTGAAACAAAAGGATCAGCGACTTTACTCAATTGGCTAAAGTAATACTGTTGAAAGCGATTAGCATCGCCAATCGCTTGCTTATATTCCTCGGAAACTAAATGCCCTGCGTACTGACCGTAAAATGCTGCCAACTGGGATATTTCTGGTAACTTAAAACGAGGCTCAATATGTTTACTCGCCAGCCACTGTTCTAAATTATCATAAGCTTTTACTACATTTTCACCACGAAAAGAAAAGCTCAACTGCTGTTTATTAGCCGCAAAAAAGTGTTCTTCGACTTGCTGTAAACGCGGTTCTGACTTTGGCAACAAAGCCAAAATATCATTATTCAACGTAGGCTGTTTTAGAATAAAAACAACCACTAAGGCGCTAACTAATAGGCTCAGCCAAGCAAGCGTTAGGCCCCATGCTTTCACTGTTTTTGCTCATTGTGAGGATACGCAAAGCGTAATACCGTAAAGTTACCATTTGCTTCTTGAAGACGCACACGGCTCACTTGCTCTGCTGCTACACATAATTTGAACTGACTAAATAGCTGTTTTAGCAAGTCATCTTTAGGCAATAAAGTCTGACAACCGGGCTCTGCATGATCTGTCATCGTAAATTGCTCTGCAAGTGCTACTTCATCATGCTTTAAAATCGCTTGCAGTAAATTAACGTAAGGCTCTGCACCTTTTTGTAGCTGCGGCTCATCTTGGTCATTCAAGGTATATACTTGCCCTTGCTTGATTAATAGCGTGCTTTTAACCGGAGATTCAACCTGCCAAGTGAGGCCATCTTCAGCAAGTTCAAACGAACCTGTTGAAATAAAAGGTTTACTAAATCCTTTAAAATGCTTCTCTTGGCTAAATGTGCCTTGCTCTGTCACTGCGCTCGATGCAAACACAGGAAAAAAAACTAGCACACTCAGTAACAACACGCTTAATCGCATTAAATCACCTTTTGAAGTTTTTCATGTAGCACAGGCGGCGAAATAAACTGCATTTCTTTTTTCTCTATATCAACCGCAACTTGGATAGTCGTTGCTTTGGTTAACTTTTTACCTGTAGCGCAATCAGTGATTACGTAATCGATACGTAATCGTGTTTCATATTCTTTTAAGTAGGCATCAACGCGGATTTTTTGTGTAAACAATGCTGAGCCGACGTACTTAATATGCATATCAATAATCGGCCACGCATAGCCAGACTCTTGCATTTGCACATAATCATAATCAAACAAACGCAGTAATTCGCAGCGCGCGACTTCTAAATAGCGCGGGTAATTACCATGCCATACCACATTCATTGGATCGCAATCATGAAAAGGAATTTCAATCTCAACATGAGTACTCAGCAACGAGCCTCTACTATGCATATAAACTCCAACGTTTTGTTTGAATAGCGTCTACCGTAAAGCGAAGAACAGCCTCTAGAGGACGGTCTTCATCAAGCAGCGGGAAAAACTCGCTAATGTCTTGATACATACTTTGTACATCACTAGTTAAACTAGCGAATTCAAGCTCACCGCTATTAATACGTAAACGCAAACCTTGAATACTCGCAAGCAAAGTACTTGCAACCACTTGCTCAGTTAGCTGCAATATACGCAAACAATCTCGTGCAGCGATGGTTCCCATGCTCACTTTATCTTGGTTGTGACACTCGGTTGAACGAGAAAACACACTTGCTGGCATGGTCAGTTTTAATGCTTCGGCCGTGTATGCACTGGCGCCAATTTGGACCGCTTTAAAACCATGGTTAATGTAACGACGTTCATCATTGCTCGCCGATAGATTAGAAGGTAAACCATTGTTATAGCGCGTATCAACTAAAGATGCGATTTGTCTATCGGCTAAGTCGGCTAAATTAGCAACAGCGGTTTTCATGCTATCCATAACCATTGCAATATGACCGCCATAGAAGTGACCACCATGCAATACGTGTTCACCTTCGCCATCGATGATTGGATTATCATTTGCCGAATTTAATTCATTTTCAATCATTTGCCTAAACCATGGCAAACTATCTTGCAGCACACCAATCACATGTGGAGCACAGCGAATTGAATACCTATCTTGTAAGCGGTCAGCATTACGCGGGTGTTCTACATGGTTTAAGTCTCCACGGATCCATGCAGCTACTTGCTGTTGCCCTGGATGTGGCTTCACCGAAAACAAAATATCATCAAAGTGATGACTGTTACCTTTTAATGCAAGGCTTGCAAGGGCTGTTATACGGCTGGTCAATTTAACTAGATAATCAGCTCTATCATAAGCAAGACATGCCAAAGCTGTCATCACGGCAGTGCCATTCATGACTGCCAACCCTTCTTTCGGGCGCAGCTTTAATGGCTGTAAGCCAAGTTCTTGCATCACCTCTAGACTGTTTTTAATTTCGCCTTTGTAATACACATCTCGCTCACCAACCATAGCACCGGCTACATACGAAAGCGGCGTTAAATCACCACTGGCTCCCACAGACCCTTCTTGTGGGATCACCGGTACGATATTGTGATTTAAAAAGTCACGTAATAAATTCAACATCTCCCAGCTAACGCCAGAATAACCTTGTGAAAGCGAAGTTAAGCGGGTTGCTAAAATAGCGCGCCCTTGGGCTTGATTAAAAACATCGCCAAGGCCACAACCATGAAAACGAGTAAGATGCAGTGGTAACTCATTGACTAAATCAAGTGGCACTTTTACGGTTACTGAGTCGCCATAACCTGTGGTAACGCCATATATCACGCCATCATCTTCAAGCAACTTATCTAAAAAGGCCACGGCGCTGTCTATTTTATTAGCAAATTGACGGTCTGATGTTAACGCAACAGCACCTTGCTCTAATGCAATATGAACAATATCTTCGATTGATAAACGCTGTTGGCCAAAAACGGTAGTCGAGTGCTCTGACACCTTAGTTCTCCTTGTTTTGACTACGAGACACTTGCTCGTCATTTTGCCAAAAATCATAAAAATTAAACCATTGATACGGATAGGCCGCAGCATAAAAACTGAGCCTTTGCGCATAATCGCTAACAATTTGTTGTAATGTTTGTTGCCTCGTTTTACGCGGTAAAACGAGTTTGTCGGCGTATTTTTCAAAAATCACGCGGTAAAATGTTTCGCCATTGGGCTTTTTATCTTTTAAACAAAACAGATGAAACACCGGGCAATCTAACAGCGCAGCTAAAATAAATGGCCCTTGTGAAAAAGGGGCTGGCTTACCTAAAAAGTCAGCTTCGATAACTCTTCCTGCAGTGGTGGTACTGGTTCTATCACCGACAATCACCACAATTTCACCCTGCTCGACTTTTTCTTTGAGCATAATTGCCATATCAGGGCCAAGATCGGTTACTTGAATGAGGTTTACCGCAACATCCGGATTAATACTTTTCAGTAATTTATTAAATTCAACAGCATGATGTGTAAACACCAACACATTAATCGTTTTACTGTTTCGGTGTTGGCTAAGAGCTCTACATACCTCTAAGTTACCAAGGTGTGAGCCGATAAAAATAGCCCCTTGCTGTTGCTCATCAAGCTGTTTAAACAGCGCTTCGTTGGTGTAAAGAATATTATGTTGCTGAATTCGTCCAAGCCAGGCATCAATTTTGTCAAAAGCGCTGTCAGCAAAGCAGCGAAAGTGACGAAAGCTATCGCGCCAAGTAACCCCTTTGCTATTGCCATTCACTTTACGCGCTTGGGTTAAGAATGCATGAGACGCTTGGCGGGCAGTTTTGCCTGTTAAAAACAAATAAAATACCACCGGAAACAACACCAACCACAAGCCTTTTCGACCAAATACGCGATAACATACGAGCAATATTTGCATGCCTAAGCGATTGCCACGTTCTTGCATTTTTGACCAATGTTTTACAGCCATTAGCCAGTCACCTTACGCCAAAGTAGCTTAGGTGAGCGTAGCAACATGCCAAAGAATAAACGCGTATGCAGCCACGAAATTCCCACGTTATCGTGTAAGGCTCGAAAATGAGATACGCCATTTTCAGGGTAAATGACCTGGGTTGGCAAAAACGTGACTTTAACACCTTGCCAATAAAGCCTGACTAAAATTTCAATATCAAAGTCCATGCGCTTGCCAAGCGTTTGCTTAGTCATTAATTGTTCAACGGCTGCTAAGGGGTAAACCCGAAAACCACACATTGAATCAACAATATCAAAGCTGAGCGTTTCTACCCAAACCCAAAAATGGGTGATGTAACGACTTAAATAACGGTGCTTAGGCACGGAGCTGTCATAAATTGGGCAACCACTGATCACCTTGTTAGGTGATGCATTACTTAGTTCAATCAACTTACTAATATCTGCTAACGAATGCTGACCGTCGGCATCAACCTGAATAGCATGGCTAAACCCTTGCTGATAGGCAGCCATCAAGCCTGTTTGAACTGCCCCACCCTTACCTTGATTTTGAGCATGGCTTATCAAGGTTAAAAAATCGTACTGTGCGTCAAGCTGTGTAAATACATGCTTGGCATCAGCGTCACTGCCATCATCGACCATGATTATCGGCAGCTGTAGCTCTTTTAGCTCATCGAGTACTGCAGCGATAGCATGGGTGTGATTGTAATTAGGAATAACAATACAAAACTGGTTCATGGCTTAATCACAAAATACAATTCGACCAGATGCATGCTGGCCTTTTTCTGATTGATAGCTAAATAAACATTTGCCTTTTGCATTGCGCTCAAGGGTTAGGTTTACCGTCATATCGGGGGTTGTTACTACCTGAAACTTTAACACTTCTAAATCTTGAACTAGTTTGCCAAAACCCAAATATTGCTGAGCATATTTTACTGCCCAATCCAGCTGTACTACGCCTGCTAAAATTGGCGCATCTGGAAAGTGGCCGCGAAAATAATCTAAATCAGCCGCAATGGTTAACGCTAAACTCACACTAGTTTCTGTTTGTGTTAAAACGGCCACCTCTGGGGTCACGTTATTCAGGCTTGGCAAAATACTGCTCCAATGTTTTTAAACTTAATTTAGCTTGGCTGTTAAAAGGAAGTGCATCGATGTAGCGCCATTTACGTGGTAAACAAATACGTTCAAAGCGGTTTGAGAGGTGCGCTTGTAAAGCGCGGTTAACTGCCAGTTTACCCTGCTGTTCAAGCTCTTTATTAGCCTCATCACTGAGTACAACCACCGCACCAATTTGCACGCGCTTAGCTGGAATAACCACTACTTTAACTTCTTTTACCCAGTCGTGACTTTGCAGATAACTCTCAAGCTCATCAAGGTTTAAACGTTTTTCTTCAATTTTTATCGTTCTGTCTATACGGCCCAACAGTTTAAATTGACCATTTTTATGAATAAGTGCTCTATCATCTAAAGGGAAATTCGATTGCTCTAAAATCGCAGAATCTAGCATCAAGCGCCCTTCTTGATTCAGCGATAAAAAATTACCATTAAACGGCTGCCATGGTACATCAACCGCTGCCTGTGTAACTTGTCGATAAGCAATACCGCCGGTTTCGGTACTACCAAATACTTGGGTAGCAGGGCGAGCTAACTGGTTAAATAAAGTTTCGGCATGCTCATTATTGAGTGGTCCGCCAGAGGAGAATAACCACTTAATTTTGTCGCGCTCAGGAATTAACACATTATCAGCACACAAACGGCCAAGTTGCGCAGGGCTTGAGACGAGCGCTGCATAACGAATATTTTTTAGCCTTTGCGCAATATGTTCAGGGTACTGAATTTGTTCACTATCAATTATATGGCCTTTCGCCAACGGCCAAAGTAAACGAAATAATAAGCCGTAAATATGCTGATGCGAAACAGTTGCTAAAAACGTAAATTGGCTAGGCAAGTCAAATGACATTGAAAGTACTGCAAGCTCTCGATTTAATACCCGCCACGGTTTCACTATCGGTTTAGATTGTCCTGATGAGCCTGACGTATAAAATATAACCGCTGTGTTTGTTGGCCATTGTAAACGGTTAGTTTGCAAAGGCGTGTGACCAAGACTTTGCTCAAGGTTAGTAAATAGCACATCATCATTGATATTGGTCGCATCGCCGGCAAAAAAAGCAGACTGTGCTAGCAATAAACTTAAGGTTTCGTGCTGACCATTAGGTGGCAAAATAACATTATAACCACTACACGCTAAAGCAAATAAGCGCACTGCAAATTGGTAGGTATCAGGATGGAATAACACCACATGGCTGCCAGCTTTAAGCGCTGTGAGCTTACTTTGATAAGCCGCAATATCAGCAAAAAACTGTGTTTGTGTTATTGGCTGCCCTGCAACAACAAATGCAGCGTCTGGGTGAAATTTCAGGTTACTCGCTACCATTACTTTTAACCTTTTGTCTTACAAGCCATTCCACAAGGCCTAAGAGAGCTATCAAAATATAGGCTATTAATCCGTTGTACAGAGTCCATGTCTGTAACGAAGTAAATAGGCTAGTGTATAACGCAATACTGCCATTAATAATAAAAAACGCGCACCATACTTTAGTAACTTGGCGCGTGTAATTAACCCCTTTTTCATCAAGATCAGGCTCTTTAATTCGAGCAAAACTTTCAATGACTGTTGGGCCACTTTTCAACGAATAAGCAAAGGTTATGGCCATCACTGTATTTATAATGACTGGGTAAAGCTTTAAGCCCAGATCACTGTTAAAAAACTGCGTTGTTGCTAAAGCGATAATAGCCAAAATAGAGGCTGGCTTTATCCATGGCATAGATGTCAGTAACTTCTTGCTAAGTAAAAGCCTTAAACCTAACAATACCATCAATACCAAGCTCACTTGCCTTAATGAGATATACTGTAATCCAAAATACACAATAAATGGGTATAAAGATAAGCATACTAAGAGCAGTGTTGTGGTTATCGCTTTGAGCATAGTAATGTTTATGAAACGAGTTTTTCTACTTCGTTTACAACATCTTGCACAGTACGCACTTGCTTAAATGCATCTGGCTCAATTTTCTTACCAGTGATTTCGCGTAGTTTTACAACTAAATCAACAGCATCAATGCTATCAAGATCTAGGTCTTGATACAGGTGCGCATCTAGGCTGATATCATCAGCATCGATCTCAAATTCATCTACTAAAATGCCCTGTAAAACGTTGTAAATGTCAGCAGCGGTTTTCATGCTTATTCCTACTTCTAAGTCTGTATTATGATTGGTGTTGGTTAATAAATTCTGCCAATGCATCTACCGATGCAAAATGGGCTTTTGTTTGTTCTGAGTTTGCGTCAATCTTAACGTTAAACTCTTTTTTAATGGCTAAGCCAAGCTCAAGCGCATCGATGCTATCTAGGCCTAAACCATCAACAAACAAAGGTTGGTCATTTTCAATATCATCCACGGTAATATCTTCAAGATCTAAGCTGCTAATGATTAATTGTTTTATTTTGTTCTTTAGTTCAGTCATAGGTGCCTGAGTTCCTCTGAAAAGTAATGTTGCAAATCACGGGTTAATTGTCGTGCTTGCATGGCGGGTTGTTCATTATTAAATGTGTCGTTAAACGTAAATGGGTCAGTGGCAAAGCGCATCTCAAAATGCGCTTTTGTTGCGGCAACGCAATACCATGGTGTGCCTTTGGTCAAAGTGCTGGGTTTCATACTAATCAGCACTGAGGTAATTGGGGCTTTACAACGCGCAGCAATATTCGCAGCGCCACGCTTAAATTTTAACTGTTCACCTGGGGTTGTGCGGGTGCCTTCAGGAAAGATAATCAGGTTATTTCCAGCAGCGAGTGATGCTTCACAATCATTAAGTAACTCTTGCGGGTCTTCATTACTAATATAGCCTGTGCCTTTAATTACACCGCGCATAAATGGATTTTTAAATAGGTGTGCTTTGACCACACAGTCAGCATTTTTAATCACAGATATCAGCACCACAACATCAATTAATGAAGGATGATTGGCAAGCACTAACTGCCCTTTAAGGTCATGAAATTTCTGTTTATCTTGCACAGAAAAATGGATAGCACCGGTGTAATGCATTAAGGCAACAAAGAATTTAAAACTATAGTGAACCGTTAAACGGGCTTTTTGCTTACGTTTCGCTTGGCAAGGTTCAAATAAACGTTGTAAAGGCAAAACCAACAAGGTGAGTACAATACCGCCAAAACCAAATACAGAAAAACAAAACCCGGTAGCCAGTACCCGCCAAATTTTATTCAACTTAATGTAAACGTTAGTCGCCATGGTACTGTAGCATCCAAGCTGATTGTTGATGTGAAAGCAGCGATTGTGATCCTTTGCTTGTTAAAGCAGCTGCTAATTGCAAACTCAGTGGTAAACACGAGTCACTTTGAGTATGTTCTGATTCAGGAAGTTTTGTTAATTCAAAATACGGCTTACCGGTCTGCGCTGTTGATAATACGAACGACACACTATGTGCAATTTGTTGCTCGTCACTAAATGGTAAGTACTCATCTGGTAATACACTTTCGGCATGAGCAATTAAAATTTGTTGCTCACCCCCACTATAAACACGAGCAAAACCATCAATCATGGCAGATATAATGCTGTCTTGGCCACCAGCGATAGCATTCATCGGGGCTTTATTTTTTGCAATAATCGAAAATAATCCGGTTGCAGCATTATGTACACTCAAACCAAATGCGGTCGGAGAAAGAGGTTCTTGTTCGACAAGTGAATGTAACAGTTGCGCTGTTTTTGGTAAGTCGCCATGACGCGATGAAAAATTAACAGCTAGCTGCTGATACTCACCTTGCGCTTGATGCATAGTATGAAGCGCCATTTTCATAAATGGGCTTAAGCGGCGGCGCTGCATCGGTGCAACCCAGCTTAAATCAAGGTCAGCAAGATTGAGATGGCTTAATTCTGCTATTTGTTGCTCGGGTGCAACCCATAAACACAAATTATCAACAACAAATTTCACAAATATTATTCTTATAACGCCAAACGATTGCTAATTTTACCTATTAGCTACAAAAAAGTAAAACAATGGTGCTTAATTACAGCCACAATTAAGCACTCATTCATTTTTATCGCAAAATAACGTCTTTTTCGGTTAAAAGTTGTGCTTTTTCGCCTACTATATCAGCAACATCAAGTTCGTTAATGTAACCTAAACCGATTTCTTGCTGAGCACTTGTTAGTGGCACATAAGGAAGACGGAACACAGGATTTACCGCGCCTGTCATCATAAGTGCCGTATTGATTGCAATTGGATTAGGCTCGCAGAATAACCAGCCCATAAGTGGCTGTAGTTTTGCATTAAGTGCATCATTTTGCTCATCCATTAACTGACGGAATAAGCCTGGAATAATATTAGATGTAACCGAGATAACACCGTGGGCTTTATGAATGTGTCTTGCATCATGCGCTTCATCGTCGTTACCTGACCAACAAGCAATACCTTGCTGTTCATAATGAGCAATACGCTCATTGCCACCGCACTCTTTTACACCGATAAAGTTTTCGTGCTTAGCGAGTGGCTCAATGATATCGGGTGTTAAGTCTTGGCCTGTACGACCTGCTACGTTGTAGATAAACGCAGGACCAATATCAAGTAAACGGTTAAAGTGCTCTTTCACACCCGCCAGCGACGTACGTCCGTAATAAGGGTTAATTTGTAGCGCTGCATCCATACCGGTGGCAAAACCATACTCGGTTGCTTTAATCGCTTCGCGTGTATTGTTGCTACCTGTATTACCGACAATTAATAAACGGTCAGAGAATTTGCTAACACTGTGAGCAATTAGCATTAAGTGTTCTTCCCAATTCATTAATTGCCCTTCACCTGTAGTACCACCGACAATAATGCCATCAACACCAGCTGCAATTTGCTGTTCAACAAGGTCGTCATAACATGCAAGATCAATTTCACCATTGGTTAAATAAGGTGTTTTTATAGCGGTGATCAAACTTGCTTGTTTAATTGTTTCTAGGTTGCGCATAACTTTTTTAATGTTTGGAAAATTTGCGCTAGTTGTATCACAAACACAGGCATTTTCCGAGTAGTGTGCTGCAATAAATAAAAATACTTGAGAAAAAATCAAAGTTAAGTCAAAATCAAACACTGTATAAATTAACAGTATTTATTGTGAGTATTTGATAATGCAACTTTCAAAATTTTTGGCAACCTACTTTTATACCACCGAAGAGCTGTGTCATACCCTCTCAATTGATGAGGAAACGCTATCGGCATGGCAACAAAGTAGTTTATTTCCAAAGCCGAGTTATTGTTTGCAGAGTCAATTAGAATGCAGTTCGTATTCGGGCATTTATCAATGCGAAGAATATCAAGACTATTACCCTCGTGGTGCCGCTAGTTGGGGGCAATTAATTATCAAACATGACATAAGCTCATCCTGCCAAGCGTTTAATTATTTTGCTCAGCAATATTCAAATCAACTCAGTAAGCTTGCTGAGCAAGGCTTTGCTATCGATGAAGAATTATTTGGCAGTGAAATTGACGAGCACTTACAGCAAGTTTGGCAGCAGTTTTTATGCAGTAAATACGGTGTACTAACACAAAATGGCTTAGTTGAAGAAGCCGTACAGCTCGATGTGGCTAAGTTATTGATTGATGATATTACTGAACTACGCACTAAAACAGGTTTAAGCGTGGAAGAGCGCCAAAGCTTGCATAAGGCGCTCAAATTAATGAACCGCGCGTTAAGCCATGGTACGGGCAACGAAGGTAAAAACACCTTACGCCATCGTTATATTGATGACGTAGTGGCAAAGTACGATCTATCGGTAAAATAACTGCTAATTTTGCGCTTTAAATGAAGCGCAACTGAACGACTGCACGAAGTTACATCGATGTTTATTTTGTTGCAAGTAAGTTAATACAATTTGCTACCTTTGTTTTGTAGGTTTTCATCTGCTTGATCGATAGATTGGTTTGGTTGAGTTATTGCTCTTGTCATATTTGTTGTTTTGACACCTAGCAATAACTCCTTTCTTCCAAACTAATTACATCAAAATACAGGATAAAAAGATGAAACCTTTTCCAAGGCTTGGTCGCTTAAAGGCGACCTACTTAGCCATGCTCGGCTTATCGATTGCCCAACCAGCAACCGCAGAAGAATCATTTGTTACGCAACAAAGTAAAGCGGATGCCCTTACATTCACTTTGATCACTGGGGACAAAGTATCGGCTGTTGTCAATAAAGACGGCAAGCTAGGCGGCATTCGATTAGTGAATGCAGATGGTTCAGATACGTTCACCAGTATCTTTAAACGTGGTAACAACACCTATGTTGTTCCAAACCATGCTCAAGCCTTAGTTGATTCAAATGCGATTGATTTAGAGCTTTTCAATATTAATAAGTTATATGAATCGGGTTACGATGATGCATCAACTGACGCCCTCCCCGTCATTGTTGAATACCGCGACGGCACCCTTGCAGGACCTGCAGTCCCAGCAACGCTTGCTGGTATGTCATTAACCGGTGAAATTGAGCTAATCGACAGCGCCGCATTTGCAATCAACAAAGACAAAGCAGCGCAAACTTGGCAAACCCTGGTTGCACAAGCTGACGTTGAAGGTATTTGGCTTGATGCTGTCGTTCATGCTCACAAGGTTACCCAGTCAGAAACACTGACTCCAACAGTCCCACTAACCGGCGCATATGGTGAGTCAGCGATTAACTATAATGGCGCAGGTATTAAAGTTGCCGTGCTTGATACAGGCTACGATACCGAGCACCCAGACTTACAAGGTCGCGTCATTGCATCCCGCGATTTTACGTATTCGAGCAACGGTGTAGATGACTTAAATGGTCATGGAACTCATACAGCCTCAACCGTTGCAGGCAATGGCCATGAGTCAGCAGGCAAATGGGTCGGTGTGGCACCAGCCGCCGATTTAATTATCGGTAAAGTATTAAGCAATACGGGCTCAGGTTCAACTTACGGTATTTTAAATGGCATGCAATGGGCGGTGCTTTCTGAGCACGCTAATATTGTAAATATGTCATTGGGTGGCACAGCAACAACCTGTAGTGGCCCATTGGTTGAGATGGTTGAAGCGCTTAGCGATAAAGCTTTATTTGTTATCTCTGCGGGCAATAGCTTTACCCGCGAAACAATTGGTTCACCGGGCTGCGCGCCAAGTGCATTAACCGTGGGTGCTATTGATCGTGACGGCAATACGGCGTCGTTCTCTTCACGCGGTCCATCGCCAGATGGCCACTCAGCAAAACCAGATATTGCCTCGCAAGGTGTCTCTGTGGTTGCCGCGGCTTCTGGTGGCTTAGGTGATACGGCCTACCGCGTGTATTCAGGTACATCAATGGCTGCCCCTCATGTTGCCGGTGGTGCTGCAATTGTAATGCAAGCTCGCCAAGACCTTACGCCAAAAGAAATTAAAGACGTGCTCACATCATCCGTATTTAGTGGTGACTCACACGTCCTTGAGCAAGGTGCCGGTGCCATGAATATAGACCGTGCCATTGACCAAGCTATTGTGGCCCCTGCAAACCGTGAACTTGGCTACTTTGATAATGCCAATAGTGCATTTACAGAAACACAGATCACGCTAACAAACACGTCTGATGAAAGTATTAAATTAAAATTGAAATTAGATTTAATCGGTGAAGATGGTAAAACACAATTACCGGCGACCTTGGCAGGATTAGATATTAAATCTGTGACAATCCCAGCCAAAGGTGTTGCTCAAGTCCCTATGTGGATTGACCCTAGTGTGGCACTTAATAACAGTGCTTATGGTGCAATTACAGGTCGTATCACAGGCACAACCGTTGGCAATACCGACCAACAAGTAACTGTGCCAGTATCATTTTGGATTGACCAACCTCACGTTAATTTAACGGTAAACCTGACTGATCGCTGGGGTAATCAAGCAGGCTCGCCATCAAAGCTTTACTTAATTAATGAAGAAGATGATTGGGGCAGTCTTGTTAGGCTCACTGGCGGTAAAGCCAATATCGATGTACCTGCAGGTTACTATACGTTGATTGCTAACATTATGACTTACGATAATCAGCAAACCAGCTCTGGTTTAGTTGAATCAGCGGCACAAATGGCTGTATTAAATCGTAAGATTGATGGCAAAACAGAGATTAACTTTGATGCACGTAACGCTCAACCTGTCACCTTCAAAGCTGACCAGCCTCTTGATCCACAAGGTTATTCATTTGGCTTTACTTACGCGATTGACGATCAAGAAGTTGCGAAGCTTGCAGCTATCGAAATGGCACCTGATTACGTAAATGATATGTATGCATGGTCACAAGGTCATGACGATCGTTTTCGCTCATTTATCACCACCCGCGCAGTGGCTCCAGAAACAACCGTCACGATGCAAAATGGGGTTGAACTTGATTACATCAAACAAGGTTTAGCACTGTCTTTTCATGGTGAAGGCTCTGCAGAAGTAGTGCCAGTAGGTGATGCTGGTTACAGCACTGACTGGAGCCAATTTGAGTTAGACGGAAAAATTGCGCTTATTGCTAACCCTAATTACCTCACGTCTTACATGGTCGGTAATGCGATGAAAAATGGCGCCAGCGGTGTGATTTTTTATCGTCCTGGTCGTGGCGGCCGATATAAAGGGGCAATCACAGGCACACCAAAAGTCCCCGTGATTGGTATTAGTACCGAACAAGGTGAAGCCTTAATGGCAGAAATAGAGGCTGGCAACAATATCGTTAGCTGGTCTGGTATTGCGGCTGAACGCTCACCTTATGCTTATTCAATCAACCATATTACTGATGGCCGAATTCAATCTGGGCAAATCAATATTGCTGAACATAAAATGCATAAAATGAGTGCGTCTTATCACTCGCAAAATGATGAGCGCCCTGCATGGACTGATGTTATGGCAATGACCAACAGTACCGGAGAGTTCTACTCAACAGGTAGCTCACAGTTAATTATGTTGCCTCATCAGCGTGATGAATATTACACAGCAAGTACAAAAAATGCATGGACGAATGTCGTTATGCCAAACTATCAAATTCAAAGTGGTGGCGCTTATTTTGATGGTCCACGCGCTATGACTGAAGGTGCTGAGCAAAGCACTACTTGGTTTAAAGGTCCACGTGCTGGTAGCTTAGGCAGCAGTGGCTCGGCGATTATTAGCCGCGATACCAATGTTCTTTACTTTAACCTTGCCTCGTTTGGCGATGCCGCAAACCATGATGGTATTTTTGGTTATATGGGTAGCTCAGCCTTTGGTTTAAAAGTAAATGGTGAGCCAGCATCTCCGTATCAAGGTACGTTAACTCTTGAGCCGGGCTCTCATCAAATTACCTTAGAAATGCGTTCTTATGCCCGTGGTGTTGGTGAGCGCTCTCCAGTCAATGATAAGCTAGGTTCTCTTTACCAAGGTTTCTATACATTTACGGCTGACGAGCAGCAACAAGGTGTTCAGCCAATTTTAGTGCCTATGGTTGATTTACCTGTTGATATTAATAACAGCATGAAAGCAGGTGAAGCGGCTCAAGTTAAATTAACGGGTTTACTGGACGGTGTAGGTGAAGTGGCGCTGGCAGATGTACAGTTCCAATATGCGTACGGACAAGAATGTACGATTGCTAACGTGCCTGCTTATATCTATTGCCCTGTATCAACGAAGTTCTCAAGCGAAAACTGGTTAGATGCACAGGTTGAACACATTGACGGTGAATGGGTAGCTACGATCCCTAATACTGGAAACGTCGGTGACTTTGTCCATATTCGAACGATTGTTTCTGATTATGGTTCAAGCCAAGCAGAGCAAATTACCATGCGAGCTTACATGTTAGATTAATTAGTTAGCGCTAATCAGCAAAGCCGCCTTCGGGTGGCTTTTTTCATGTAAAAACAACATGATCAAGTATTAAGAATCTAAATGCTCGTACTGACCACGATACACTTCGAAAGTCTTCACAACGGTGTGTTGCTCTTTACTTAGATTATCAAACCAGGTATCGAAACGCTCATCATCATCTTGTTCACTCAGAGCTAAATACTGTGCCAACAACTCAATAATATCGTTGTGAGTACACGACAAGGTGTCTACATGATTAGCTAAAACAGAATGGTCTTTATCGCGAAGCGTGTTCATTACATTTTGATCTAGTTCTTCACGGCTAGTTTTATCATTCACTTCCATATCCCTCTTTAAAATAAGCACGCATACCTAGTTATAACAGCCTTATCGACAATATCCAGCTTTTTAAATCTAACTGCTTATTGATTGTTCAGCTTGTACAAAATTAAGACAAACCAATATAAATAAGAATCATTTTTATCTTGATCCAAATAGTCAACCACCCTATAATCGCTACATTATCACATAACAAAGAGTTCCATTATGAAGCCAAATATCCACCCTGATTACCAGCAAGTCGCGTTTCATGATACAGCGGCAGACAGCTACTTTATTATTGGTTCGACAATTAAAACTTCTCGCACAATTGAACTTGAGGGAAAAACCTACCCTTATGTGCCAATTGACGTATCAAGCGATTCACACCCGTTTTATACCGGTAAGCAAAAAGCCGTTGCAAGCGATGGCCGTGTTGCTGCGTTTAATCGTCGTTTCAAAAACTTAGCGAGCAAGTAATTGCTATTAAGGAAAGAACATGAAAGTGTTAAGTTCATTAAAAAGCGCGAAGAACCGCCCGGGCTGCCAAATCGTAAAGCGTAAAGGTCGTGTCTATGTTATTAATAAAGACAATCCGCGCTTGAAGGCAGTTCAAGGTAAAAAGAAAAAGCGTTAAAAAAGGTGCCTCGGCACCTTTTTTAAATTAAAGTAAATCTAACTCGTTAGTTTATTTATATTTGCCAAATAACAACTCCCAAAAACCTGGCGGCTCATGAAGCTCATGGTATTTCTTACGTAGCTCATCAATAGATTTAAGCGGCGCTTTTGCAGCTTCAAGGCCACGGGTCGTTGCAAGTTGCTTAGCTTGCTTTGCTTGATTTATGACTTTATCAAGCCCTTCTAAAGACGCCGTTTTATGCTGTTTAAAATCAGCTGTTTTGGCAGTCTCTAACAACTCAATAAATTCATCGATAGCGGTATTAAAGGTGGCTAAATCAGTTGCTCGCACTGAGTTTTTATAAGCAAGCCCCATGTTTTTCATATTGGCCTCAAGGTCAATATTGTTGGCCGCGCTCAGACTGGAAAAAACGATTAAAAAACTAATAAAAATGGCTCTCATACACCCTCAACCAAATACAAATTGTGCACCCATTATAAAGCGAAACGCTGCGTAAGCCTAATACAGGCAAAATATTACATCCAACAAAAATATTAAAAGTCAATTAAGTTAGCAATCGCTAACAACTAACACATATAAAAATCTAATCCATACCAAACTTAACTTAACTAACTGTTTCATTTAGCTTTAGTAGCGTACAAATTGATACGCAGTTTTTATTTGCAAAAAATAGGGACAATGATAAAGTCTTAGCCGTTAATATTTTGAAAAAAAAGTTAACAAACCTTGTGTAAAGGATAAAATAAAAAATAACAGGTGAAATAATGAAAAAATATAATATCTTAGGTGCAAGTATTAAACTTGCCCTATGTACATCTGCACTTGCAATCTCTGGTCAGTCTATAGCTGCAGATCAAGAAGGTGCAGAAGCTATTGAAAAAGTACAAGTTATCGGCTCTCGTATTCGAACGGATAGTTTCGCAAGTGAAACTCCTATAGATATAATCACGGTAGAAGATGCAAAAAATGAGGGCATCAAAACCCTAGCTGATTTACTTAGAACCAGTACTGCCGCTGCAGGCTCAAATCAAATTACCTCAGCAATGAGTGTGGGTTATGTTACTGCTGGTGGTAAAGGTACAGAGACTGCATCTTTACGTGGTTTAGGTGCATCTCGTACCCTAATTCTTCTAAATGGACGAAGAGCTGGTCCAGCAGGTACTCGTGGCCAAGTTTCGGCTTTTGATCTTAATACTATTCCACTTTCGACAATTGAGCGTGTAGAAATCCTTAAAGATGGCGCATCTTCATTATACGGTTCTGATGCGATTGCAGGTGTTATCAACATTATTACTAAAAAAGGTGACGATAAATCTGTAAATGTTGATATTAGCCAACCATTTGAATCAGGTGGTGAAGAGCAACGCTTCAATATTAGCTATGGTGAAGAATTTAGTAAAGGCTCCTTCCGTGTAACTGCCGATTATAAAGTTTCAAAAGAGCTGAAACGAGGTGATCGAGACTTTCTGAATTGTACCGAGCGTCTTTTATACAATGCGGATGGCTCTCAAGCTGATCCGATCGATCCTAGAACAGGCAAAGCTAATTGTAATGAAACCGGATACGGCCTTTGGGTATATGGTGCAGGTGCAACAAACGTTGTAGGTAGTGGACCAAATCTAGCATACGACTATGACGGATTCTTCGGTGCAAACGGATATGATAATTACAATAGCACAGCGACTCAACCAGGTGATTTAACCACTCCTGATGGCTGGTATCCTGTTTCTTATGACAAAGAAAGTGATGGTTGGTGGGACCTTCAGCACCCGTTTCTAGACAATGAAAGTATGCGTCCAGAAACTGAAGTGTGGTCAGTATTTGCTCAAGGTGATTACGCAATTACTGATGATATGAAATTGTACGGCGAATTAATCCATAGCTCACGAACGACTACAATGAGTAGTTATAGACAGTTTTGGATTGGTGATATTGGCCCTCAAGCTGCAGACCTATTTGATGGTTTCTCTGGAAACGCATTTTTAATGCCTGTTGCATTATCTGATCATTACGGTTCTGAGACGACTGTTGATTACACGCGTGCTGTAGTTGGTTTAGAAGGTAGCCTAGGCGATTGGTTGTGGGATGTTTCTTACCAAAATAGTTACAATGACGGTGAATATCAGCAACAGATCTTCTTAAGAGATTCGCTTGTGATGTCTCAGCTAAATTTAGCTAACGGCGTTCAATGTAATGGTGAAGTAACTGAGTTTTCAAAAAGAACTTGTGTAGATATCCCTTGGACTGATCCAAATTTCTTAGCTGGAAACCCATCTCAAGAGGTTAGAGATTTTATTTTTGGTGAAGATATCGGTAATACTATTTATAAGCAACAAACTTTAGATGCTTATATTACTGGTGACTTATTCGATTTACCTGCAGGAACAGTTGGATCTGCATTTGGTCTTTCAATTCAGAAGGATGAAATCGAAGACACGCCAGGAAAACATACATTAGATGGTAACTCTTGGGGTCTAACAGGAGCGGGGATCACTGCGGGCTCACAAATCACACGAGCTGTGTATGGTGAAGTCAAAGTACCTGTTGTAAAAGATCTATTTTTGATGAACTCGCTTGATCTATCAGCGTCATTCCGTTGGACAGACGTTAATACTTATGGCAACGATACAACATATAAATTAGGTCTAAATTGGGAAGTAGTTGAAGGCTTTAATATTCGTGCTAACCGCGGCAGTTCTTTCCGCTCGCCAGCACTTTATGAACTTTATTTAGCAAACCAATCTGGTTTTGGTGGACAATTAGCAGTCGATCCTTGTTTGAATTGGTCTGAAGAATTTGCCGCAGGTAATATTACTCAGACAGTTGCAAACAACTGTCAGGCAGATGGGATCCCTGCTGATTATGCTCTAGGCGGTAGCTCTGCAACTATTTATACAAGTGGTGGTGAAGGACGATTAAAAGCTGAAACTGCGGTCACAGAAACTATTGGCTTTGTTTGGAGAAGTCCAGAAGACACCTATGCTCTTTCAATAGATTATTACAACATTTCGATTGATGATGAAGTGACTAGCTTAAGTGGCGGTGATATTACGTCTCAATGTTATGAATCTAAAGATTTTGCAAATGAGCCGTTGTGTGACCTTTTCACTCGTCGAGATGGTTCTAATAACGACTACGGTATTGATGAAATCTATAGTGGCTATGTAAATGTTGCTAGCCAAAATGCTCGCGGTGTCGATTATAACTTCACATACCAAGATATGTTTGACTTTGGCTCAATTCGATTCCGATTAGAACATACAATGCAAATTGAACGTACTTATCAGTTATTCGAAAATAGTGAGCTAAACAATGAAGTTGGCGAGATGGGTGAACCTAAGCATGTTGGTAACGCATCACTAACTTATGGCTGGGATGATTACAGCTTGACTTGGACTGCGAATTACTTCGACTCTACAAACGATTATGAATATAACAATGATTCGAATCTAACAACATACCGTGGAGAAGAAGTTCGTTTCGTTGGTGAAACTAGATGGACAACTTATCACACTCTTTCGGGTTCGGCTAACTTCTCAGGCGGTTGGAGCGCGACAATGGGTGTTGCAAACTTATTTGATAAAGAGCCTCCTCGCTTATCGAGCACGGAGTTCCAAGTAGGTAATGCGGCATTGTATTCTCAATACGACTCAATTGGCCGACGTGTATTCGCCAATGTAACATTCGAGTTTTAATTTAGCGTTATAATTTCAATTTGATTCTCTTGGGGCTGCACATTTGTGCAGCCCTTTTTCTATCAGAAATTAAAAAACTATCCTATTCCAATCATTTACTTAAAACCTACCAATTCGCGCTATACTCTACCCTATCGGCCTTTTAACTTAATAAGACTATGCTCAAAACGGTATTTTTCATTATCTGCCTATTTTGCTTACCGAGTGTTTTTGCCAAGCAAAATATTATTTTTATAAACCCAGGTCATGCCGATACCAATGTCACAGGCCCGTTTTGGTTTGAAGTGTCGCAGTTGATGCGTGATGCTGCCAAAGACTTTGATCTCGATTTAACAATTCATTATGCCAACCGAAATCATATTGAAATGAAGTCATTAGTGGCTAAAGCGATAAAAGCAAAGCCAGATATGCTGATTTTAGTTGATGAGAAAAGTGTGCTTACCCAACAACTTTTAAGCTTAAAGCACATCTCTACGCCCATCTATTTTTTACTTAACCGCCCATCAAAACAAGAACTAAAACGTTTGATTGATCATGGCATTAATATCGCAGGTAGCGTAGTGCCCGATAACAAACAAGCGGGGCAACTATTAGCCGAAAAGCTATTTGAACAAGCTCAGCACACGGCAAATATTCTTGCGATTAATGGTGATTACACTACCCATGCAGCACTTGATAGAGAGCAAGGTTTAGAGCAAAGTGTTCAAGCGTATGATAATGCTACTATCACCGCTAAAACAGTTGCCAACTGGTCAGCAACACAAGCGTATCGCCAGAGTCTTGGCTACTTTAGCCATCAATCTAACATCAATATGGTTTGGGCTGCCAATGATGCCATGGCATTAGGGGCGATTGCAGCGCTTGATGAGTTAAATAAACGCAAAGATGTATTGGTTGGCGCAATAAATTGGCCGCTCAGAGTTGTGGCAGAAAAAATAGACGTCACTATCGGTGGTCATGTCACGCTAGGAGCTTTAGCTATAGTAAATGTTCATGATCTACTCAATAATTACGCAACCGGAGCTATGCATCATGAAGTGGCTATTTTCAGTCAACATAACGAACAAACGCTTAAGCTAGTTGAACAAATTCACAGTGATAACCTAGCAATTAACTTTCGCGTTTTCAGTAATGCGAATAAAAATGCCCTTCCCTTCAGTGTTGAATCACTTCTTTTAGAGGTAACCAATAGCAAACTGTAAAGGGCATTTACATTATTTATTGCTGAGCCATACAGCTTGGTATGGGGTTAGCGACATTGTTTGTGTTTGCTCAGTAATTTGCTCACCGCTGATCAAATCTCGCCATTGCTCGGTACCAATCAAATTTAAGTCGGCAAGCGTAAGCGTTTGCGGCTCGTCACTAATGTTATAAACACAAAACATACTTTGCGAACGGTTGATACTTTGTCGCCAAAAACCAAAGAGCCCTTCGCTTAAATGTAACGTATATTGCGTCGCATTAGGGTGAAATGCACTTTGCGCCTTACGAATAGACATTAGGTTTTTCATCGCTTTAAACACAGTACGATGATGGGCATTTTCATTACTCAGCTTTGCTAGTAAATCTGACTCTTGCCAGCGGTGTCGGTTAATCGCTCGGTTATGTTGGCTGTTTTCAAAGCGTTCATAATCATTGGTGGTACCGAGTAAGCTGTGAATATACAAACCTGGAATACCTTCAAGCGCAAACATAATGGCATGCGCACATAAAAAGCGTGCAACACCCCATTTATCTGGGCCTTTATGGGTACCTTGCAACGCATCAAATAAGGCAATGTTTAACTCATAAGGTGTATTGGTGCCATCAGGTGCGGTGCGTAATGAGACTTTACCGCCATATTTAGCCGTAGTATTGACCATTTCGGCAATTTCACTTTGCTCCAACAAGCCTTCAACGGGGCGCAAGCCAATACCATCATGTGAAGCTATAAAGTTAAAGTATGCCGTCCCTTCTTGAGGAGGTGGCATACTCATCATCCAATGTTTTAATGCGGTACTGTCGCCACTGAGTAAGGTATGTAATAACAGCGGTGGTAATGAAAAGTTGTAAATACAATGCGCTTCGTTGGCATTACCAAAGTACGATAGGTTTTCGCGGTTCGGGATATTAGTTTCTGTGATAATAATCACATTAGGCTCAAAATGCTCAATAAGGGTGCGAAGCAGCCTGATCACTTCATGTGTCTCAGGCAGGTTAATGCAGCGGGTATTGAGTTTTTTCCATAAAAAAGCCACCGCATCAAGGCGGAATATACGCACACCGTTATCTAAATAATGACGAATAATGCTGACAAATTCATTGAGCACATCTGGGTTAGCAAAATCAAAGTCGACTTGGTCATGACTAAAGGTACACCACACATGTTGCAAACCGTCTTTAGTTTCAACCGCCTGTAAAAGGGGTGATGTTCTCGGGCGAACAACTTGCACAAGGTCATCACTCTGGCTTGCCGTTTTAAAATACCCTTTTCCCGGCTCTTTGCCCTGAATAAAGTTTTCAAACCAAACGCTGCGGCTAGAACAGTGGTTGATCACCAAATCTGCCATCAACCTAACATCCGCTGAAATATCACGGATATGTTGCCAACTACCTAACGCTTCATTCACTTGCACATAATTCATTACCGCGAAGCCTTCATCTGAGCTATATGGGTAAAACGGCAAGATGTGTAGTGCATTAAGCTCGGGTAAGCATTGGTTTTTTACAAAGCGATGTAACGTATGCAAAGGCGGCTCTTCAGGCTTAGCAACGGCTTCATCCGTATTAGCATGACGAATAATCGAATCACCGTAGGCAATTAAAATCATATCTTGCTCATCCCAACGGTTTTTATGCGGCGTTGGGTCTCGAACGGGATCATCACCTAACATGGTATTGATTAATCTATCTGCGAGTTGTTCAAGCGTTGTTGATAACTCAACTTCGCCGTAGATGCAGGTTAAATGCTGAATAACCCTTTGTTGCAAAAGCTCTAAAGTCACGTGCCTTCCCCGTTAAATATATTCTTTGTTATCAAGCTCTACGGCTTCTTCTAAGCGAGCAAACACCTCTGGCATTGCCGAAGCTACTCGGTTCCAACTCGGCACAAAGGGTGCTTCCATTGGGTTTTCTAAAAAGTGCTGACCTGCATTCATAATATTTTGAGCAAACATTTCAACGGCTTTTTCTTCATGATGAATATCAAGTGTTAAGCCATTCATTAACGCATCGTTGTGATAAGTTTCAATAAAATCGAGAGCAATACGGTAATAGGTTGCCTTTAATGAGCGAATCGTTTCTGTCGTAAAAGTCACCCCTTGGGTAGCCAGCTTTCTAAATAAAGCTTTGGTGATATCAATCGACATTTTCGACAAGCCCGCCGCTTGGTTTTCTAGCGATAAGTCTTGGTGTTTGTGATCATAGTTATCAGCAATATCTACCTGACATAAACGGTTATGCGAGTAATTACGATACATCTCTGATAGCACGCCAATTTCTAAGCCCCAGTCACTTGGAATACGAATATCATTAAGTACATCGCGACGGAATGAAAACTCACCCGCTAGCGGGTAACGAAACGAATCCATATATTCTAAGTAATCGTTGCTGCCTAATATTGTTTTAAACGAACGCAATAACGGCGTTACCAGCAAACGTGACACACGGCCATTAATTTTGCCCTCAGCGGTGCGCGGGTAAAAGCCTTTACAAAATTCATAGTTAAAACGAGGGTGAGCAACGGGGTAAATTAAACGTGCTAATAGCGCTCTGTCGTAAGTCAAAATATCGCAGTCATGCAGTGCAATTGACTCTACTTTTGAGGTTGCCAACTTATAGCCCATGCAATACCAAACATTGCGACCTTTACCTAGCTCTCGTGGCGCAACGCCCAATTTTTGTAGTTCTTTATCAAGAGCTTGTAAACGCGGGCCATCATTCCAAAGTACCTTATGAGGCTGATCAAGCTCCGCAAAAAACTGCAGTGCATGGCGATATTGGCTTTCATCAGCGCGATCTAGACCAATGGTAATTTGCGATAAATAAGGCACATGTTTCAGCTCAGCAATAATATTTTGCAGAGCGGGTCCTTCTAGCTCACTGTAAAGCGAAGGTAAAATTAGGCCCATTGGGCGTTGTTTTGAAAAGCCCAACAACTCTTTTTCTAGTTCTTCTACTGGGCGGTCAGCAATATTGTGTAAGGTCGTGATAATGCCATTTTGATAAAAATCAGCCATGAGATTGCTCCTGTTTTGCTGCAAAACGCGTTTTGATGATAGTTAACGCTGAAACTTCTTGAACCCAACCAGCTGGGGCTGGTTTTTCGCTGAGCTGCCATGCTTTTTGTAATATTTGTGATTGCACTTGGCTGCCAGGGTTATTGATTAAAATAGCGGTGTCGGCCGCTTTGAGCATGGCTACATCGTTTTGACTGTCGCCAAGGGCTATCACAGTAAATGGATTGCGATAGGCTTTTTTGAACTGATTTAACAGCCACTTTTGTGCAAGTCCTTTATTGTTACCTTTGGTTAAATGGATAAAACGCCCGCCAACAAGCACTTCGTAGCCTGCTTGGCTCATTGCATCTATCAAACCTTGCTTTTCTTCCTCACTACCCGAAAAACAAACCGGATCTGAGTACTGTCTTTGTAGAGCCAATTCACTTTTATCGACGGGGAGTCCTGTTAACTCGGCTATTTCTTGTGCACTAAATTGGCTAAACAAACGTACACAATGACTAAATTGGCCCGCATATTGTTTAAGATCTTCATGCAATTTATCGGTACTTTGCGTCATGGCAAAGCGCCAATAACCTTTATATTCATCACAGCCAATCGGCTTTACTTTGAAATAGTCTTTCGGGATATAAACAGCAGCACCATTTTCCACAATAAAGGGCTGGTGATGATCCAAACCTTTTTGAATATCAGTGACTTCAGCAAAGGTTTTGCTGGTGTTAAAAATCACATTGACACCGGTATCATTCAACTTTGCCAAAAATGGTTTGATCACCTCACATTCGTAACTATCGTGATCGAGCAATGTGCCGTCTAAGTCAGTAAAAATAAGTGGCTGAGCAATCTGGTCAGCGAGAAGTTCCATCTTGGTGATATCACGCTCGGTATCAAGCAATAATAACGCATCCACGCTGTGCGCAAGAGTGGCTAAGTTTTCCCGCGTAATACGTTCAAAATGAGAGATAAAACGCTTTAAACTCACTTCGTCAAACGTGCCCTGCCCCTGGCCTTTTTTGGCAATTAGTTTATGCTCTTGCTCTAAGCGCCACGCATACACATCTTCAAATGAAGGCGCTTTTAGCATAATGGTGTAATCGGCCATTGCGAATACATTTTGATATTCATTCGCTAAGCAACTATTTACGCAGCGACGCCAAATGCCGTCGGCATCTTCTAGTTGCTCTAATTCATTTACCGGAGTTTGCAGTTGATAAGGCTGCTGAGGTGTACTGGCTACACACCAGCCTTCAAAAAACACGATATCAATCGGCTTTTGATTACTAGACCACTGCTCTTTTGGCACTGGATCATCAGTTAGTTTATCAAATTGAGGTAATGGCACTTCCACTTTACCTGCCAACAAAGCTGATAAGGTTTGTTCCATTAATTGCGTATCATGCGTACCCGGTACACCACGACTCGCAAACAAAGGATGAACATCTTTAGCAAGCTCGTTGCGTGCATCACGACTTAAATAAAAGTCATCGATTGATAATGACACGCTATTAAATTCGGTATTGCTATTAACCCAGGTCACTAAGAAATCAGCGAGGGTCGTTTTACCTGACCCTTGGCAGCCGTTAATCGCCACCAGCATAGGTTGGCCGGTCATTTTTGCGCTTAAGATATCGTGCGCGAGGGGTATAAAAAACTGCTCACTTAAGTATTGATACTTGAGTGGTAACTGATGCTTCGCTAAAAACGGGGTAATATCCACAACATTTGCCTCTTGCATAATCGCTCCTACCAGTATGACATAGAGATAAATGCAGTTAGTAGACCAGTTTTATAATTCCTTATTTTTTAAATGGTTACAAAAAAAGCGCATATTTAATGCGCTTTTTTGGTGCAATATTCAAGCAGTTTTTAAGTTCTAATTAGCTTGTTGCACTGCTTTGGGGAGAACAGCATTTAAGATAATCCCCAAAATTGCGCATAAGCTCACACCTTGCAAACTAAACTCATCACCACCGATATGCATACCACCAATACCAAACACTAAAATCAGTGCGATGATAGTCAAGTTGCGAGGCGCGGTAAGGTCTTCACCTGATTTTACTAAGGTATTTAAACCAACAACGGCGATAGAGCCAAATAGTAAAATCATGATGCCGCCCATCACAGGTACCGGAATCGTTTGTAAACCAGCACCCATTTTTGCCACAAACGCCAGCACAATAGCGATGATTGCGGTCCAAAGCATCACTCGAGGGTTGAAGTTACGTGTAAGCATTACCGCCCCCGTTACTTCAGAGTACGTTGTATTAGGTGGACCACCAAAAACCGATGCCGCAGAAGTTGCTAAGCCATCACCCAAAAAAGTACGATGTAAACCCGGTTTCTTTAAATAGTCTTTACCTGTTACTTGGCTAATAGCCATCATGTCGCCAATATGTTCAATTGCTGGCGCAATGGCCACAGGCACCATAAATAAAATAGCTTGCCATTTAAACTCAGGATAAGTAAATGCCGGTACCGCAAACCAGTTTGCTTCGGTGACCGCATTAAATTCAACAATACCTATAAATAACGAAGCAAGGTAACCTGCTACCACACCAGCAAGAATAGGAATAAGTTTAAATACACCTTTACCCCATACCGCAAAAATCAGCGTAACCAGTAATGATAAACCAGAAACCCAAATTGCTTGCTCATAAGGAACTAATTGTGCACTGCCATCCCCTGCTTTACCCATTGCCATATTCACAGCAACGGGGGCTAAGGCTAAACCAATCACCATAATCACAGGGCCAACAACCACAGGAGGTAACACTTTATGCAGTGCATTCACGCCTTTAAATTTTACTATCAAGCTAAGCGCAAAATAGCAAAAGCCTGCCACCATCAAACCGCCCATAGTTGCGGGAATGCCCCACATTTGCACCGAGGCGATAATAGGTGCGATGAAAGCAAAAGACGATGCTAAAAAGATGGGAACTTGGCCTTTGGTAACCACATGAAACAGTAAAGTTCCTAAACCTGCGGTAAATAAAGCCACATTGGGATCAAGGCCTGTTAGTAACGGCACAAGTACTAGTGCGCCAAATGCTACAAACAGCATTTGCGCGCCAGTTAGAATAGTTTTTAACGAAAATGTTTGATGGTTTTCCACGTGAGCGCCTTACACTGTGCCAAAAATCTTGTCACCGGCATCTCCTAAGCCTGGAATGATATATCCTTTTTCGTTTAAATGACTGTCTAAAGATGCTGTGAAAATTTCAACATCTGGGTGGGCTGCAAGGGTTTTTTCTACGCCTTCTGGTGCAGCTACTAATACAATCACTTTAATATCTTTACAGCCTGCTTTTTTAAGCATATCGATAGTTGCAATCATTGAACCACCGGTTGCAAGCATTGGGTCAATAACAAGGCTTAAGCGCTCATCAATTTTACCAACCAACTTTTCAAAATAAGGCACTGGCTCCAATGTTTCTTCGTTGCGCTGAAGACCAACAACACTTACTTTTGCAGCAGGTAATAACTGCATTACGCCATCCATCATACCAAGGCCGGCACGAAGAATAGGCACAACAGTAATTTTTTTACCTTTGATATGTTCTACATCTAATGTTGAACCATCCCACCCTGTGATTTGAACACTTTCTAATGGTAGGTTTTTTGTTGCTTCGTAAGTAAGCAAAGTACCTACTTCAGACGACAGCTCACGAAAACTTTTAGTACTAATACCTTCTGCACGCATAAGGCCAAGTTTGTGTTGAACTAACGGATGAGTAATTACATGGATAGACATAAGTAGAACCTAAATGAGATAAATTACGCCTATTTTAGCGCAAAATAGTCTTCTCGACTGCAAAAAATGCATGTTCATCGCATTAATTCTTTGAATTGGTCTAAAATTACACTATCAGCTGCAAATATTAATTTTTTTGCAACAACACGCACCGGCAATGTTTAACATTTTATTTATTTTGGGCCCGCAGTAATGAAAACGTTTATCTTCACTTCGATACTACTTTTGTGTATTTGCCTACCGGTCCACAGTGAAACACTCGAAATTCAAGTTATGGCTGACTTTGTTCCGCAAGATGGCGGTAACCCTGAGAATGAGGCCACCACGTTTTTGCTGGCTGTAGCAGCTGAATTAGGCGATGAAATCAGCCTACATTTTATACCTGCAAGCCGCTTAAGAGAGTGGCAGAAATTAGGCAAAATGAATAATGTTTGCTTGTACAATAAATTAAAAACCCCAGAGCGTGAAGCTCATGCTGTGTTTAGCCAGTACCCTCTAATGGCTTTTCCCCCAAATAAGCTAGTGGTATTTAATAAGCCCACCATTCCAGACGCTGTTACCCTACTACAAGCTATCTATTACTATGACTTAACAATTGGCGTCACCAAAGGCCGTTCATACTCAGAAGAGATTGATAAGTTTGTCCGTTTAAATGATGAGCACTTTTTTATACTCGATGGGGCAACAAATGCACCAAGGCTCGGGCAAATGTTATTTCAAAATAAAATTGATGCCGTTTTAGAATACCAAACTGTATTTAGCAACCGTTATAAACGTTTCCCCGGTCTGAGTAGTATTCGTTATATCAGCCTTAAACCAGAAAAAGCCGCCGTGTTTGGTTATATTGCTTGTTCACCAACAGAGGTCGGCAAACAAGCAATCGCGCTGTTCAATAAAGCGCTTAAAACAGAAAAGGTACGCACATTAATTAGTGAGCGCCTAATGGAGTTATTTCACGAAGGTGAAAACACACAAATAGTAAATGCCTTCAATGCAGCGTTTGAGCACTAAGCCGATAAAATCTGCTCCATAACCCAACTTGTATGAAGTGCGCTCTCACCGGTTGATGGGTGGGGTTGCTGAGCATGAAAATAGTTCGCCATGTTTTCAACATGATATTGTTGAATATGTGCAGGGTTATCAATTACGAACTCTTGTTTGCCCTGTGCGTTGTTAAGCACAATCGGTTTTTCGTCAAACACACTAAAGCTAAGCTCGCCTTCACTGCCATAAATCATCACATCATCAAAACGATTTGCTGAAGCAAAGTTCCAGCTCCCGGTGCCGGTAACACCACATTGATGCTGCCAGTGAGCGGTAATAGCATCGAATGCTGAATATAAGCCTTGTTGATTAGCACATAAACCATGCACCTTATTAAAATCACCTAAAAGGTAGGCAAGTAAATCAAGACCATGGCTGGCTAAATCGTCGAAGTAACCTCCTCGTGCCACATTTTGATCTGTGCGCCAGTTGTAATCACCCGATAAATCAAGAGCGTTAGGAGCTTTACTTAAATGCCAACTAACATGACGAGGCTTACCAATGGCACCTTGTTCTAATAACTGTTTAACGTGATTAAAGCGTGGTAATGAACGGCGATAATAAGCCACAAATAGCGGCTGTTTAGCCTCTTTAAACGCTGCGACAATATCAAGGCTGTCTTGATAACTTGGCGCCAGTGGCTTTTCAATACAACAAGGTTTACCTGCCGCAGCAACCTCAAGAGCATACGCTTTATGGCTATCTGGCGGCGTGGCAATATACACTGCATCAACACTGTTATCGTTAATGAGTTCGCTTGGCGATGCGAACACCTTTGCGACATTATGGCGTTTAGCGTAATCATGGGCTTTTTCTAAGTCGCGGCGTGTCACCCCAATAAGCGCAATACCTTCTGCTTGTTGATAAGCAGGGCCGCTTTTCACTTCGGTTACAGCACCACAGCCGATAATGGCAAATCGCATTGGCTTATTCATTGCTAATCCTTTATTTTTAAATACGTTACAAATTGCTGCTGCATGTAGCCGTTTATTTTTGCATGATCAGGGCTCCAACCTGCTAAAAAGCGATAAAAATCGCTCCATGCGTAACACCAAAGCGCTCGCCAACTGCTAACAACATGCGCTGGGTTTACATTCGGTTGATAACGTTTTAGTGCCTGTGTGAGGGTGTCAAAATAGCGATTTAAATAGTCATCGGCAACTGATTTTAATGCCGTATCATCTAAGCAACTGCCTAAAAAATACATGACATCAATCACCCCAACACCCTTGCCAACATATTGAAAATCATAGCCAAGAACATGCTGGTTTTGTGGCGCAATCGCAAAATTGGCAAGCTTAGCATCGCCATGAATTAACGTTTGATATGGTGACTCACTCAGCGCTATATCAATAGCGTGTGCCTGCGCTTTTAAGCTTAAATCACTCATGCGTCGTAGCTCATCAGGCCGCGTTGCTAAATGCCAATAACTACCGCGCGGCCAAAGGCCATCGGCAGAACTTGCTAAATGAAAAGCATGAAAGTGTGCAAGCCAGTTTATAATTGCTTCAATGTCATTGTGTGTAGCACTTGCAGGCTGGTAGCCAAGCGCACTGAAATCACTAAATACCAGCGCTTGTTTACTGCCCTCTTGTATTGCCTCAATACAGTGGATAGCCGCAGCTTCATGGGGTAATTGCTTAGCGTAATGCCGATACCAATTAAATTCGACTAAGTAAGATTGGCGCTTTCTGGCAAGTGCAAAATCACTTTGTTTTATACGACTATGATTGATCTGGCTAGGCACTTCAATCGCTTTAATTACCGTCGCAGTACCATTCATTTGGCAACGAATAATCTCACCGCACCCGCTCCACACTGATGCCGCTTGCTGTAGCTCTGTAATGTTTGAAAAGTGAGAAGTAACAAATTGCCTAAGATCCATAACGCTCTGTACTTTATATAAACTGATGGCAATGGTAGGTGAAATTAGCTATTGGCACAACGGCCTATAGGCAATAAAAAACCCGTGCTAAACACGGGTTTTCGAAGATAAAGTCCTAATACTGCTAAGGACTTGCATTGTTGAATTACTCGTTTACCACACTTTTAAGTGGGTTAACTGGCTTTGCGTTGTCATCCAGTAAGTTCATATCAAAATCGAACTCATCAACACGAATCGCTTTTTCACGTTTCTTGTTGTAATCAATCAGTTTTGCATACTCTTCTTCGTTGATAACACTTGCAACAAGTGCATTATCAAGTGTTTCTGCAAAACGAACGCCTGGCTTGATAGTCTTAGCACGCAGTGCTTTTTTAACTTTTGCAAGTAAATCAAGACATGCCATTTTCGCTTTGTACGCTTGCTCATTGATGTGATGACCATCACCTTCAATTGGTTTAACCAAGTGAGTGATTTGCGCTTTAAATGCCGTATCCATTTGCGCTTGAGTCGCAAGTTCACGGATTAAATCATCACTGATCTTAGGCATTTTCATTGAGTAGTTCATCGTAATGAAACGCATAAACTTACGAGTACCACTTGCAGGGAAGTTATCTAAGAACTTATGCAATGCTTCTTCAGCGCTTTGTAGTGCAAAGCGAGTCGCATAGTGGAAGTAAGGCGCAGCTTGCTCACGTTCACTGCTTGCTACTTTTTGCTCGTAGTATTTAATTGATGCCATCGCCGCATACAAGAAGCTCATTACGTCGCCTAAACGTGCAGATAACATTTCTGCTTGCTTAAGTTTGCCGCCCAGTACTAATAACGAGAAGTCAGCGTAAACGGCAAGTTTTGCAGATAGTTTGTGCGCTGCTTTTTCGTAAGCACGTACTTCTGGTAGTGACGATTTAGCACCCGCAGTAAACGGTAATACGCCTAAACGGAAAGCTCGTAAGCTATTAGCTACGCTGTAACCTACTGTTTTACGTAAGATGCTGTTGAATTCTTTATCTGCATTTTTGTCTTCGCTATGGATAGACTCAACCATAGTTTGTAAGTAAGGGTGACAACGCATTACACCTTGACCAAAAATCATAAGGTTACGAGTAAGAATGTTTGCACCTTCAACCGTGATTGCGATTGGTTGTGCAACATATCCACTTGCTAATGTATTTTGCGGACCATTTTGAATTGCTTTACCTGCTTGAATATCCATTGCTGAATCAAGCACGTTACGACCAATTTCTGTCATGTGGTATTTAGCAATCGCAGTAACTACAGATGGTTTTAAGCCCATGCCTAAACCTTCTGTTGTTAATACACGCATTGCTTCTTGAAGGTAAGTTTTACCTGCGATATCAGCAAGCTTCTCTTGGATACCTTCGAATTGACCAATCGCCAGACCAAACTGCTCACGCACTGCTGCGTACTCAGAAGCACCTTTGAATGCTACTTGTGATGAACTAACACCAAGTGCTGGTAACGAAATACCACGGCCTGCACCTAAACAGCTAACCAGCATCTGCCAGCCACGACCGATGTTCTTTTGGCCACCAATGATGAAGTCCATTGGTACAAATACTTTTTCGCCGCGAGTCGTACCGTTGTAAAAACGGATACCCATAGGATCATGACGATTACCAAGTTCAACACCTGGGTGATCTTTAGGAATAAGCGCACAGGTAATACCTAAGTTTTCTTTACCACCGAGTAAACCATCAGGGTCAACTACTTTAAATGCTAAACCTAATACTGTCGCAATTGGCGCAAGTGTGATGTAGCGTTTGTCCCAGGTAATTTCTAAACCTAACACTTCTTCGCCATTGAACTGACCACGTTTAACAACACCGATATCTGGAATACCACCCGCATCTGAACCCGCTTCTGGGCTAGTTAGTGCGAAACATGGAATATCACGACCATTTGCAAGACGTGGTAAGTAGTGATCTTGTTGCTCTTTAGTACCAAAGTGAAGTAATAGCTCACCTGGGCCTAATGAGTTAGGAACCATCACGGTTACCGCAACCGCAGAACTCTTAGTCGCGATAGTCGCAACGATTGTTGAGTTTGCATAAGGGCTGAATTCTAAACCGCCGAATGATTTAGGAATGATAAGCGAGAAAAAACGCTCTTTTTTCAAGAAATCAAGAATGTAGTCAGGAAGATGAACACCGTTTTGAATTTCAGAATCATCAATCATTGATAATAATTCTTTCACTGGGCCATCTAAGAATGCTTGCTCTTCAGCGCTCAGCTTAGCTGCTGGCACGTCACGAAGTGCATCGAAGTCAGGTTTACCTTGGTAGATTGAACCTTCTAACCAAACATCACCCGCATCTAACGCTTCTTGTTCTGTAATTGAAATACTAGGTAATACTTTTTTTAATTTTGTACGTAAGCTCATAATAAACTCATCCGACCAGATAGTAATACCTACATTACGTCATAAAACGAGCAATAGATCAATTGGTCCAACCAGTTTTTTTAACATTTTTTTATATTTATTTTTTCTTTGCAAGCTAAGCACTTGAATACAATGGGTTTACACGTGTACGCTCAAACGCCATTTTTTATCCCGAAATGGTTAACAACTAAAGGCTGAAAACAAAAAGCCCAACTAAAAAGTTGGGCCTAGGTATAAATACTGAAGGAATGGCTTATAGTTCATCTTCGATAGGGAATAACGAAATAAACCACACTTGAAAGCGTCGCCACGAAGACGTTTGTGGTTCTTCATCAAACTGCTCATTACTTACTGTGTCGAGCCACACTAAGTCATTATCTTTGAGCTCTACTTTCCAGGCATATTCAGGCATTTGCGTATCAACCCAATGGGCCAAAAAGCGGCTAAGTTTTTCGCTTTCGATTAATACGCCCATCTCAGTATTTAAATCAAGCGAGCGAGGGTCGAGGTTCATGGTGCCCACAAAAATCTTTTCATCATCAAAGGTCATGGTTTTTGCGTGTAAACTTGCTTGTGATGAACCAGTTACTTTACGCCCTGCTTTGCGCTTAATGGCCATTAAGTCACTGGGTTTTAACTCCCACAGCTTAACCCCGCCTTTTACGAGATCTTCTCGGTACTTTTTATAACCAGCATGCACCGCGGATACATCGGTAGCAGCTAAAGAATTAGTCAGTACAGTGACATCAACGCCCTGCTTTGCCCAATTGGTCAGTAATTTAACGCCCTGCTCACGAGGAATAAAATACGGCGACACAATAATTGCTTTTTGTTTCGGCTCGCCCATTTCTTTAAACAACATTGGCGACATATTAGCCGATTTTTCACTGACGTCGTTCATCACCTTATCGGGATGATCATAAAACAACACAGACTTTTGCCAATCGAATTCTATTTCATCGTGCAATAAACGTTTTACAAAGGCGCTTTCGCGTAACTGCTCAACATAATTACTCTGCTGATTCTGCTCAACATAGGTCGATAAGGTGTTAGTGATATCAATAAGTGATTGCTCATCACGTTCACCGTGCAAATCTTCAACAGGGTAAGACAGCTGATGATTCCAATATAGATCAAATGCTTTTGATGCCTCTGGCACAATCTCGCCAACACTCATCACATCTAAATCAATAAATTCAGAATGATCTTCAGCCGAGAAATACGCATTGCCTATGTTGCGCCCACCGGTGATAAAAATCCGATTATCAACAATAAAGCTCTTGTTATGCATGCGTCTTGAAAGCTGGCTAAAGTTGGTAACAAAACCGAGCGCTCTAAAACGACGGTTAGGAAATGGATTAAATAATCGAACTTCAATATTAGGGTGAACAGCCAGTGCAGCTAAATCAAGCTCACTGTCGGCTTGCGATAAGTCATCAAGCAACAAGCGAATTCTTACCCCTCTATCTGCGGCTTTTAATAAATAGGCCGTAAATAAAATGGTGGTTTGCTGCCTGTGGTATAAATAGTACTGCACATCAATGGTGTGCTCTGCAGAATCAATGAGTGCCAACCTAGCTACAAAGGCATCGACCCCATCTGCTAAAGGATAAAACCCTGATAACCCAGGATGATTATTACCCACTGCATCTCCTATGGTACTGGGTGTATCCGCTGCAATGGCATAGCTTGGTTGAATGGACTCTCGTGAAGGTAACTGCGCACAGCCCGCGGTGATTAAAATGAGTACTGCACAAAAAAGTGATTTTGAAGAGTCTATTATCATGGCTTCCTACCAATGACCGTGTGATACACGTATCTGCTTTGTTATAACCCTAATAAATGAAGGGGTTAAAAGCAAATAAAAACTCGTAAGTATGGGGATAAATTAGAAGAATTAAACGAAGGAAAAATTGTTAAGCACGCATGCTTAAGAGCAAGTAATTACGCTACTTGCTCAGTGATATCTGCAATTTCGATCAGTTTGCGATTAAGAATTTTTTTACAACAACCACAACACTTGCCGCACTGGCTACCCACTTGCAGTTCTTTTGATAAATCGCGCATCGTCATAGCGCCATCATCAATTGTTTGTTCGATTTTTTTATCAGTCACACCATGACATAAACAGATATACATGAATGCAAACCACTCTCATTTCTCTTGATGGTCAGCATATTAATCTAAACGGTAATAGTTCGCAATAGTGTTATAGACAATATTTGCATAACTTTTATACCGAAATTTCATAAATGGTACACAACTAAAAATTTTCCCTTATGATTTGGGCAGTTAGTTAAAGGCGGCTAAAGAAAAAATTTTTATTTTTTTTGGTATTGTTCTGCTCTAAAAGTGAGCTATTCCTTATGCTGGATTTCAAGTAATTAGTTTTGATAAATAAACCATTTTAGATAATACAACAAAGCGCCTCGGTAATTGGCAATAAAGAACTGCTTTTGCTATTTTACGCCTAATACTAGATCAGTAATCGAGGACACATGGAAGCGCCTACTTTTGAATTAACCCGTGATAACTTTAACTCAATCTTTTTTCAGACTTTCATAAAAACGAAAGTGCAAGCTGAAATACCTATCTTGAGATGCGCAGTCCCTTTACCTAAAGCACAGAAATTCAAAGCAAAATTAATCACCGGTGCTATATTCATCATTGCTTGCCACCTTGTTTGGAAAACACAATCCGGTGCAGGTGCAATTGCCGCTGTTATCATTACATATCTCAGTTACTTTTTAGTTCAAATGTTTATCGCCAATAAGCGTTACTTCATCCATGAATCCCCGTTGTGCGAAATTAAAATAAACCAAGAACAGGTTTACCTGCCTGCACTTTTATTCGATGACAGAAAACCACGAACAATTAAAAGAGAAGATTTACTTAACGTTGAGGCCATATGGAATTTTACACGCACCAAAAGCGGCTACGATATTAACGATCCACAACCTAGGCGTGCCTATCTATTTTCTGTTATTTTTAAAACTCGCTATGGTGATTCAATTCCTTTAAATGACTGGAGCTTAGAACATCCTGAGCTCTTCAAGACACTTGTTGAGTATGATTACCCAGTCACTATGATCAGAACAGCCAAACGCGGATCACCAATAACAGTTCACATAAAATGGTTCTTCCTATTTACCTTTATATATACTCTCATCTACTCACTTATAAAGTATGTAATTTAGCGGACTTATAAATATGCAATTGGCAAAGCAACTGCGAGCAAGCGCTTTGCCTTAAACTTACGCTTTATTGTTAAACAGCATACCAGAGTGATTACTAGAAGTAGGAGCAAACAAAGAGTTTATCATCGTAGAAACATTACTTTTTACGGCAAGCTGGACTGCATTTATTTCTTCATCAAGTTGTTTATTAAGCTCTAGTAACTCACTTTCTCGTTGTTCTGGAGCTAGGTCTTTGTTGCTTTTTAAACTATTAATCTTATTTTGTAACTCCTTTATTTTTACTACAAGCTCTTGTTGTGTGTGTGATGTCTTTGATTGAGCTTCTGCTTGTGGATCAGAATCAACGCCCGCTTCTTGTTGTTTAGCGCCTTGAAGGTTTGTTGCTTTTTCACTTTCTGGGTTTAGCTCATTTTTATTTTGCTGATCTAATAATGGCTCTTTTAGGAATGAGGATGTGTACGAAGTTAGCTGCATAGTTTTCCTATCGTTAATTTTTTGACGTTTAGCTATAAACCTTTTGAAAACAAAATAGATGCACAATCCGTACCCATTTACCACCCAAAACTTTTTATGTTGGTAAGCATGTATGTTCCTTTAAAGTTAGCGATATTAAACTTTAACTATTAATCCCCTTTTCCAATAAACTAACACTAAAGAACCAGTTTTTAACTTTTAAATAACCTTTTGTGATCGCTTTTTAAACACCCGCCGTAAGCCTTATTGAAATGGACGCGTCGTAACGTCCGAACATACAAAGATATAAGGAAGAACGATGAAATACATACTCCTGGCTAGCAGCTTACTTTTTCTCACCGCTTGTAGCGATGATGATGACGATAATACCGAAGTTGTTACCCCTCCCCCAGTTCAAGAATTCACTCCAAGTAAAACCTATTCTGTAACTTTAAGTGGCAAACAAGAAGTGCCAATGAATGACTCAATGCAAACAGCGACTGCAACGGTAGAGCTTGACGAAAGTTTAATGCAATTTCGTGCAACACTTGATGCAAGCTCAGTTGAAGGTTTTAGCGCAGCACACATACACGACGGCGATTTAGGCGCTAATGGTGATGTTGCTTTTGCATTTGAGGCCACTACCGATGGTATGTATGAAGTCGCAATTACCGACCTTGATGAAAGCTTGATCGCTGATTTAATGGATGGCGATTGGTACATTAACCTTCATACCGAACAATATGCAAACGGCGAACTTCGTGCGCAAATTGTGCCTGATACAACCAGTATCATCACGTTTGTTTTAAATGGCGATCAGCAAGTGCCTATGAACGACAGTGACGCAATGGGTTATGGCTATGCATCTTATGATAGCGCCACGACAGAATTACGACTTCGTGCGGTGACTATGGGTGTTGATGACGCTACAGCAGCTCACATCCATACAGGAAAATTAGGTTCAAATGGTGATGTATTTGTGACTTTAGAGCAAGACGACGAAGTCATGACTGACTGGGTTGTACCTGAAGATACCATGATAGACAGCGACACTCTGGCAGTACTTTTAGACGGCGGTCACTATGTTAACGTTCACACACCTGAATTTGCCGGTGGCGAAATTCGCGGCCAAATCTTAACAGACAACTATGCAGTTGCGACCTTTGACTTGAGTGGTGCTCAAGAAGTGCCTATGGTCAGCACCATGGCTGATGGTGATGGTTATGCTCTTGTTGATACAACAGACTACAGCGTAGAGCTTACTGTTGTAACATCAGGCTTAGACGATGCAAGTGCTGCGCACATTCATACAGGTCGTATCGGGACTAATGGCGATGTATTAGTAGCTCTTGAACAATCAATGGATGATAGCAATGTCTGGATGACACCAAGCAACACGCAAATCAATGCAGATATTTTTGCAGTGCTGGCTTCTGGCGGTCACTATGTCAATGTTCATACACCTGCTAATGCTGGCGGCGAGCTTCGTGGGCAAATCCTAACCAGTAACTATGGCTTTACGAGTTTTAAACTAAGCGGTGAGCAAGAAGTTCCTGCCATCGAATCTGATGCAAGTGGTGAGGGTTATGCATTAATTAACATGGATAACTATGCCTTAGAGCTATTAGTAAACACAATGGGTGTTGATGATGCAACAGGTGCACACATTCACACTGGCCGAATTGGCACGAATGGCGACGTACTCGTTGCACTTGAGCAGTCAACAGCTGACGCAGGCATGTGGATGACACCAGCAAATACCATGATCAACGCAGAGATATTTGAGGTACTTGCATCAGGCGGTCATTACGTTAACGTGCATACGCCTGCTAACATGGGTGGCGAAATTAGAGGTCAGATCCTAACAGATAACTATCAACTCGTTATTTTCCCACTTAGTGGTATGCAAGAAGTTCCTGCTGTTGATACGATGGCATCAGGTAGTGGTTATGCATTAGTTAACATGGATAATTACCATCTAGAATTAAGAGCGTTAACCGAAGGTGTGAGTGATGCTACTGCTGCCCACATTCATACAGGTCGTATAGGCACCAATGGCGACGTTCTTGCCGCGTTAGAGCAATCAAGCGATAACATGAACCTGTGGCAAACACCTGAAAACACCATGATCAATGCAGATATTTTTGCAGTACTCGCATCAGGTGGTCACTACGTTAATGTGCATACTCCAGCTAACCCTAGTGGTGAACTACGCGGTCAAATCCTTACCGACAACTATGTGTTTGTAACCTTTCCGCTAAGTGGTGAACAAGAAGTACCCGCGGTCACAACGGATGCATCTGGTGATGGTTATGCGCTAGTGAATACCAATGATTACAGTGTTGAGCTGCAAGTACTAACATCAGGTGTAAGTGATGCAAGTGCAGCCCATATTCATACCGGTGTAGCAGGTGAAAATGGCCCTGTGTTAGCTCCTCTTGTACAAGACAGTGATGATATGAATCGCTGGATGAGTAGCACAAGCTTAATGATAGATGCCGATATCTTTTCAGTTTTAGCTTCAGGCGGTCATTATGTAAACATTCATACGCCTGCAAATCCAAGCGGTGAGATACGAGGCCAAATTCAATAATTTTATAAAGTCAGAGGCCAATATTTTTGGCCTCTTTTACTTACCTTTTAGCTCAGTTAATCTCACAATAACACCCCTCAGCATCTGAGTTAATAAACTGGCTATTAAAACCCGCACGTAAGTTTGCAATTACTAACTCAACAAAGCCATTCTGACTTGAACAGGCGAGTCCTTTTGATAGTGGACCTGCATACACAAGCTGTTGATTTTCTGAAACAAGTACTGCGGCAGGTTGAGCGGGTAATATTGCAGCAACCGCAGATGTTGGTTTAAGTTTTATTACTCCAATACCTTGCTCTGCTGCATAGCTGCTAAGGCTTGTTATGTGCGGTTGTGAGCGTTCTGAGCATACACAGGTATTTTCATCAATAATGTACAAGGTATCTGTATTTGTGGTGCTAAGCCCCATACTTTGTTGAAAAGCAGGTAACCAATTTGTTGTGGCTAGCTTTTTATCTGGATCAAAGGAGCTTGCTTGTTGAGAATAAGCAAACACCAAGGCTAATGCTACAGAGGCAACCCAAAGTAGAGTTGCCATTATCAGCCATTTGCTATTTGAATTTAGCAATACCTTGCTCCAGTACATCGATACTTACATCAATTAACTGCACGCGATCGGTGAGCTTTTCAATCATCAAGTTGTCGTTGGCTTGGTTAGCAATTAAGGCTTGTGAGTTCTCGGCAATAGCACGTGTATTACCCGCTTGATTTTGCACTACATGAGCAACCGATTGTGAGCTACTTGCGGCAACATTCACCTGCTCTGTCATCTCGGTAATTTGCAGTTTCATCTGCGAACTAATGGCCGACAACTGCTCTATAAGCGCAACACTACCTTGCATAGACTTGGTTGATGAGGCACTGTTTTGCATCAAGCTTTCAAGCGTATTAGTTATTTTATCCGTCGTGTTTTTACTGCGTGTTGCCAAGTTTCTAACTTCATCAGCCACTACCGCAAAGCCGCGGCCTTGTTCACCTGCACGTGCAGCTTCAATTGCAGCGTTAAGCGCAAGTAAATTCGTTTGCTCAGCAATTGACGAAATTTCATTAAGTAATTCAGAGATATGCGAACATGCACTTACAAGTTGGCTAATGTTTTGATCTGCTTCTTGAAGGTTATTAGCAAGCTCAGCCGTTTTGCTGTCTGTATTCGCCACTTCATTTAATGCCTCTGTAGCACTTAAATGGAGCTGCTCAAACTGTGTTTGTAGCTCATTACTTTCTTGTTCAACATGAGCAAAGCCTTCGGCGACTCGTTCACCTGACTGCGCGATATCGGTCGATAGCTGCTCACGATTAAGTGCTTGCTCATGCAATTCGTCGTGTACTTCAAGTAATTGTTTAGACTGGCTTTTTAAAACACTACTTTGGCTTTGAACATCACCAATCACGCTCGATACAAAACCCAGTAAGCGGTTAAAACCCGCCACGGCTTCACTGTGGCTATCATCCGCTCTTAAACTAATATTAATGCTGTTTTCGTCGGCCATTATCTGCTCAGTCGTTGTGCTTAACGATAAGCCAGAACTACGTTCACGATGAAGGGTTTTTGCAATGTAGCCAGCTACAATCGCTTCAACAATGGCATACACGGCATGGATAAGTACGGTGCTAAAATACAATCGATCTGGGTCAAAAACGTATAAACCGACTTCGTTTATCTGTAAAAAGTAAAAGCTCAAATGGTGAACTGCCACAAAAGCAAGTGCAGTAATAAACACGCGCCATTCAACAAACATGATCAACACGGCCATTAAAATAAATATTTCAAAGTGAACTTCAATTAAGCCGTAGCTTTGTTGGATGTGTAAAAACGAAAACATCATGCAACCTGCAGCCACAACATGGGCTGTTAATTTGCTCGTTGGGTATTGATGGAGCATCCAAAGCGGTAAAGATAGCAATAATAAACCGGTTACCACACCTGTAATTAGGGTCGAATAGATAAAACCTAAAACTAAAGATTAAACAAACAATAAAAGGAACAAATAAGTAAAAAGGCGGCGCACACTCGTCATAGATAAAGCCTTAATTATTAAATAATATACAAAAATACAATTAATCGAGCCAATACGGTTTGATGCGCATCATGGTTCACTTTATTAATTGCAATAATGCTCTAAATTGATCAGTCCCTGCTTTTTCTAGCCATTGAAATATCAAACTTTCTGTACAAGTAATAATAGCACCTGCTGCCGATAGCTGCTTAATTGCTAACTCTTTGTGTTTTTCGTTACGTGATGCAATGGCATCTTCCACTACAAACACTTGGTAACCATTGGCAATTAAGTCTAAACATGTTTGCAGTACACACACATGCGACTCTGTACCCGTTACCACTATTTGCTTACGGTTAAAGCCAGCCAATAGGTTGTTAAATTGAACCTCTTGGCATGCGCTAAAATGTATTTTGTGATAGCAGTTAGTGCCACTTATAAAAGGTAAAAGCTGTTCACTACTTTTACCTAACTTGGTTGGGTTTTGTTCGGTAAATAAATAGGGAATATCTAAAGCTTTAGCTGCTTTTATTAACTTTTCGGTCTGATTAACAGCTAAGCCAAAGTCGTTAATTACCGGTTCAAGCCCTGCCTGAAGGTCAATAATCAATAACAATGCATTACTTTTTTGGCTTATAAATGAATGGCGCATCACGTTCTCAAATTGCTGATAATTGAACTAGTTATAGCATATGTTTCAGTTTCAGCAACAAGTAGACCTTATTACTATTTTTTCTTTTCAGAACCATTAATTACGGTCATAATTGTGCTATATTTTGTTAAAAATTATGCGCAAATAATAATTTAGGGTTAATCAGTCAGTGCCTAAACTTTTTCTTTTGATTTTCAGTTTGCTGTTCTTCACGCTTTCCTCTTCGGCGTTGGCACAAAACTATGCTTTGCAAATGCAGCGTATTTCAACCGATGAAGGCCTTACGCAAGGCAGTGTAACTAAAATCGTGCAAGATGATTTAGGCTTTATCTGGATTGGTACCTATCAAGGCTTAAATAGGTATGATGGTTATCAGGTAGCGCCTTTTGCTGGTGAGTACATACTTGATCAGCGACAAATTACCGCAATGCATAAAACTGACGACGGAAACATTTTCGTCAGCACTGAGTTTTCAGGTGCTTTTCTAATAGACCCAAAAACACTAAAAGTTGAAAAAATCTATTCTGGCAAACTAGACCCTGAAGATGTTTTCTTTTCGCCTATTTTAGCAATCACTGAAGACGATTATTTTTTTTACTTCGCTATTGCTCAGCACGTTTATTCATACAACAAGCAATCAAAAAAGTTTTTGCATGAGTTTTCTATTAATAAAGAAGAGCATATTGTGCGAGCACTCACCCTGCACGACAACTTTTTATATATAGGTACATCAAATGGGCTTTTCTCAAAAAACCTTGCAGATGAGCATATCTCGCATATTCCGCTTACCGATAAATCTCAGGTTACCGAAGATAATAAAAACGTAAAATTTTTAAGGGTCGATGCGCAACTGGGCTTATTTGTTGGCACTGTAGAAGGAATGTTTGATATCCCATTTAACGCTAACCGTTTACTGGCGTTTGATAAGATAAGGCTGTTAATTCCTAACTTAAATATTTGGGACTACTCTATTAGCTCATTCGGTGAATATATTGTCACAGAAAAAGGATTGTTCGAATTTAATCGCCAAACCATGTCGGTTGAGTTCATCTTAAACTTTGAGCAAAGTAAGTTTTTGATGTCTGACAATTCAATTCAAGATGTGATGATTGATAAAACTGGCTTGCTGTGGCTTGCATCTCGTTCTCAAGGTGTTTTTACTTGGTCAACTCTAGCAAGACGCTTTAAGCATATTGAATTAAAAAATAGCCAAGCTCGCTTCAACAATAATGTCTGGTCGGTATTACAAGATCAAAACAATACCGTTTGGATAGGTACAGATAATGGCCTAATGAAGTACAACCAAGTTACTAAAGATATTACACCCTACTTAGTTAGTAACGATGAAAAAGCCTTTCATGGTGAGCATGGTATTTATGGTATTACCGAGGCTAACATTGATGACAACAACCGTTATCTGTGGCTAATGAAATACATAGGTCTTGCCTTGTTTGATAAACAGACCGGCGAACTAGTGCCTATAAAAGGCAATGCTGAGACCATGCACCTCATAAATTACAACCCAAACTGGGGCTTTCGTGCTATGGGTAATGATCAATTTGCATTTTTAGATGACCAAAATTTTTATAAGTACAATGGTAAAACAGGCGAACTTACCACTATTAAAGGATTAAAAGAACAAGTTGACCTAGTTAATGCCCATGCTTTTTTAAAGCCACTGCCTGATCATCCTGATGAATATGTACTGAGTATGTCTGGAAAATTGTACCGCTACAATGAGCAGACTCAAAAGTTAACACTGATATACCAAACAGATAACTATAACCCTTTAGCGTTCACAACAATTGATGACTGGGTGATGGATTATAACAATACGCTTTGGCTTGGCTCGGCTGACGAAGGACTTATTGGCATAGATGCTAAAACTTACGAAGTTAAACACCGTATTAATATACAGTCGGGCTTAAAAGCTAAATCTGTTTTTGCATTGCAAATAGATCGTTTTGGTTTTTTATGGTTAGGGACTCAAAATGGCCTTTACCGCCTTGACTTAAGCTCCTTAGAACTTGACCGTTACTTTATTCGCGATGGTTTAGCCGTTAATGAATTTAACATTGATGCCGACACCACCTTACATAACGGACAACTTGCATTTGGTAGTACCCGAGGCGTACTTTTACTTTCACCAGAAGACTTTTTATCGTCGCCTGTAGAGGCTGGTAATATAAATACCGAAATAACCAATGTAACTTTGCTTTCGCGAGAGCTTAACTACCATCCATATAAATATGTGAATACGCCTCTGCAGATCACCTATGATGATATGGGCTTAGCAGTCACCTTTTCTAATTTTGATACCATCAATAAAGATAAAACATCGTACCGAGTGACCCTTGATGGGCCAACCTCACTGCAATACGACAAGCTAACAACCAATGAGGTCTTTTTCACTAAGTTACCGCCTGGTGATTATGTGTTATCAGTGTCGTCGTCAACCGAGTTAAGCGATGCAATATCAGCGTCTAGACAACTAAGATTCAATGTTGCACATGCACCTTGGTCATCCCCTGCTGCAAAAGCAAGTTATGTCATTATTGTATTAGCTATTTTGTTTTTCCTATTTTGGCAATACCGTGCTCGTCAGCAAATGATCGGCCGTGCGCATGCAGAAGCTGTAAAATCACAACAACAAACCGAACTCGCTTTAAGTAGTACTAAAAGTGGTGTTTGGGAGATTAACCTAGCAGAACAATTTTTAAGAACGACTCGCTTTTCTGCTGAGCTGGGCTATGCCGAATATAAAGATGGTATAAACCTCAACAAGTTTGTGGGCTTAGTGCACCCGCACGATCGCAATAATGTAACTAGCCAGTGGCAACTATTTTGTAAGCAAACAAATAACCAACAATGGAATACCACTTACCGTTTAAAACATAAAAATGGTAGCTGGCTTTGGTATGAAGACATTGGTCGTATTGTTGCAACCGATGAAAACAACCGCCCATTAAAAATAACCGGTATTTATACCAATATTACTGAGCAACGCGCTAATGCCCAGCAAGCCAGTGTGCTCGGCGAAGCATTTGGGCAAATAAACGACTGGTTGCTAATTTTAGACAATCAACTCAAACCATTTTCTGCTAATGCCAGTTTTGGTGAAGCATTCGCCACGCCAAACAATGTTGCAGAGCTTACTAGTCGCGACTTTATTGCAGCCATAGGCCGTGCAAAATACCTTGAATATATAGACGTATTAAAAACACTTAAGCCAAAGCAAAACTGGAAAACAGAAGCTGTTATTCGCACGCTAAAAAGCCCTGCACACCCGGTTCATATTAGTGTCACGGCTGTAGCCAAGGAAAACCAATCAATTAGTCATTATGTAATTGTAATTTCAGACTTAACAGAGCAAAAACGCGCTGAAGACGATTTGCGCTATTTAGCAAATTATGACCCGTTAACGGGCTTGCCTAACCGCTCCCTAATGCATACAAAAATTAGTAACTGTATAAATAACGCAAAAAAATACAATAAACTAGCTGCATTATTGTTTATTGATTTAGATAAATTTAAGCCTGTAAATGATTCATTCGGTCATGCTGTCGGCGACCAATTACTTTGCGATATCACGCAAAGAGTAAGCCTAATGTTACCTGATAACGCCGTAATAGGCCGTCAAAGTGGCGATGAGTTTTTGGTACTTGTTAAAGATTTACACTCCCCGCAAACACTCAGTGAGCTCGTTAAAAAGCTCACAGAAGAACTGGCAAGCAAAGTTATAATTGACGACTTTTCAATCAATATTTCTGCGAGTGTTGGTGTCGCTCTTTACCCATTTGATGCGAAAACAGCAGATGATTTAATTAAAAATTCAGATATAGCCATGATGCACGCCAAGCAATCTGGCCGTAACAATTTTAAATATTTCACTGAGCAGATGAATAACCAGCTAACCAAAAAGCTGTTACTTGAAAATGCCTTGAAAGATGCGTTTAAAGACGATGAGTTATTTAATAACTATCAGCCTATTGTTAATGCTAAAACTAAAAAAATAAACGGCGTTGAGCTTTTAATGCGCTGGAAGAACGAGCAAGGTTTTGTATCACCTGCTGAGTTTATCCCTATTGCCGAAGAAATTGGTTTAATCGATGCGCTGACTGAGCAAGCCCTTGATAGAGCGCTAACAGAGCTGCTACCTATGCTGCGTGCTAACCCTCAGTTTTATTTATCATTAAACCTGTCACCGACGCACATTTTAAAATCGAACTTAACTGAACGTTTATTACTTATTTTGAATAATCACATGGTTAAGCCGGTTCAGCTACGTCTTGAAATTACAGAAAATACGCTTTTAGAAGATAAAGAGAAAGCCTCTAAGCAGCTGCAAAAACTTAAAAATGCCGGCTTCAAACTATTACTTGATGACTTTGGCACAGGTTACTCGTCACTAACTTACCTAAGTCAATTCCCGATTGATGTGATCAAAATAGACCAAAGCTTCGTGCGTAATATCGGCCAAGATAAAAGTAATGAATCGATTATTAAAACCATCCATGCGCTGTCATCGAACTTAGGCTTATATTGTATTGCTGAAGGGGTTGAGACAAGTGAGCAAATCAGCTTCTTAACAGAGATGGGCTGCGAAGATTTACAAGGTTACTACTTCGCGAAACCCATGCTGGCCGATGACCTCATTGCAGAAAGTACGATTCAGGCAATCATTGATCGACTAAACGCGCTTTAAACCATTTATTTAAGCAGCGATAAAGCTCATCTTTATTTATGGGCTTTGAGATAAAGTCATCCATACCCGCTACAAGGCAACGTTTTTGATCTTCTTCAAAGGCGTTCGCCGTAATAGCAATAATGATAGCTTCGCCATACAGCGCAGGATTCTGTTTTATTTCTTGTGTACATTGATAGCCATCCATGTGAGGCATTTGGCAGTCCATCAAAATAATATCTGCCGCAAAGCTTTTAAGCTGCTCAAGCGCCTGTAAGCCATCGTTTGCCATTTTGATAGTACAATGGGTGTCTTGCATCATTTTTTGCAGCACGATTTGATTGACAGGATTATCTTCAACAATTAATACTCTAACCCCACTAAGTGTTGGCTTGTCTGTACTTTGTTCTGCCGTAGCTTCTGCGTCGCTCACAGTGACTGGGATGGCAACAGTAAACTCACTGCCCTCACCTTCTTGACTCACTAATGAAAGCTCTCCATCCATCAGCTCTATAATGCGCTTACTAATGGTTAATCCTAGACCAGTACCGCCATATTTACGGGTGGTCGATATATCGGCTTGAGTGAACTCTGTAAACAGTTTGGCCTGTTGATTGGCTGAAATACCAATGCCTGTATCACGAATTGATATTTCAAGAGCGCCATCGACCATTTGGCATTGCATGTTTATTTCACCTGACTCAGTAAATTTACCCGCGTTACTCAAAATATTATTGATTACTTGGCTAAACCTCAGTGGATCTAAACGGATATACTCAGGTATGTCCTTTGCTATGCTTAAGTTAAATTCGACACCCGTTTTCACACTGGTATTGCTAAATACTTTTGCTAATTGTTGCAGTAAAGCCTTAATCTCAACGGCGCGGTTTTCTAATTTAAGTGCCCCCGCTTCAATTTTCGAAAAATCTAAAATATCATTTAAAATCAACAATAAGTTATTGGCACTTTGATGGATCATCGCCAGCTCATCACGTTCAGTTTCGGGAAGTTTAGGATTTTCTAATAGCAGTTGAGTCATGCCTAAAATACCATTGAGCGGGGTGCGGATTTCATGGCTCATGTTCGCTAAAAATTGCGACTTGGTACGGTTAGCTTGGTTCGCTAAGCGCACAGCTTCGACTAGCTCATTAGTTTTATCATTAACTTGTTGCTCGAGCTGGGCATTAAAATCAGTCAATTTGTTATTCAACACTTCGTTTTCGTGATTCGCTTGATGTAAGCGATTAAAATTAAGCGCCAGCTTATTTGCTAAACTCGAAAACTGCGACTGCAAACGACTCACTTCTAGCCAAGTTTGTGGTAAGTCGGTATCTGTGATTGCCCGCTCAGGCTCAAATTTGTCTATTTGTTCAGCTAACTTTTCGATAGGAGCAATTAACCAGCGGCTTAACTGCGTTATGAACACACTGGTTAATAAAATAATGAACAATATCATCACCAAAGACTGACCCCATGCACTCACCGCAACATTGTTGGCATGTTTGCGATTGAGCATGGTCATTACAATCCAGTTATGCTCTGTTGAGCGAGCTTCTCTGGCGTAAAACTGCTGTTCGTTCTCAGCATCAAACATTTTAAAGCGTGCTTCGTCTGCAAATGAATCTATTTCTTCATCTGTTAATTGTTGTAGTTCTTTAAAGTCATCTAATGTGCTAAATACCACTTTGTTGCTGGCATCTAAAATCAACAACTCGCCTTGATGACTAAATAGACTGGGCCTGAGGCCTGCAAAATAATCAAACATCAGTGAGCCTTCAACGACGCCAGTAAAGGTATCTTCAATATAAATCGGTGCTGATACTGCAACTATAGGTAAAGAGCCAAAACCGCGGCCCTTAAATATTGTTGAGATATAACCAAGCTCATTATTAGGCGCATTGATAAAGTAATCTCTATCTGCCACATTGGCGCGAATGTTTGACTGCTGCAAACTAATCGCTAACGATTGTGGATAAAAGTGAGTGACATCAGCAAGGGCATTAACAATGATTTGTGTTCTAAAATCAGGGTATAGATTTGCCATATTTTCAAGGGCAATTTGACGAGGAACTCCATTGGCTATACTTCTGGCAGTAAGTACCACCCCTTTTTTATGGTGATCGAGGTGACCATCAATTGTGCGTGCGATTTCTTTGGCTTTTTCTTTTAACTGTGCATTTATCTCATACTCAATGCGCGCATAATGGTTATTGGTTAGTACTACTGAGGTTAATATAACTACCAGCACAACCAGCAAAGTAACAACATAATTAAGTATTTTATAGAGTGACGAATAATGTTTATGCCACGAATAGCGGCTAAAGAAGAAGCTTAGTAAATCAATAACAGATAAGTAAATTGCCGCATTTAAGCAGTATTTAGCAAGTGCGATGGCAATGGTTAAAATTGGAAGACCTAAAAAGAAATGGCCAAAACTCCAAAGTAGAGGTAAACCAATTACAAACCAAAACAGCATGCCTCGTAAAAAAACTGGCCGCGCTTTTGACAAACAGAATACCTGCAAGCAGATGAGCTCTAAAGCAAACACAATGGAAGGCCAAGCATGCCCCCAGCGATAAAAAATAAACCCTGTACTTAAAATAAAGGTGATTATTGCGAACCGCCAACCGAATAGCAGCAAGCTTAAGATCACAAAAAACTGACCAAGAAGAAATTCTGAGCTATCTAAAAACCAAATTGGTAATAAATTAACAACTCCCGCAATACAACCAAGCAGTACTGCGGCTAAAAAGTTGAAATATGAAGGCTTATTTTGAAGCAAAAAAGGTATCCTAACTTCATAGTGATACCTTTAAATTAAAAGAAAATTAAACTTTTTGCCACTTTAATTAACATGGTGGCATTCATGACTTTCTATTTGCAGCACACTTTTTCCAATTTTAAAGCGCGATTGCAATAGTTTTTCGACCTTTAAGCGACATGCTTCGTCATGCTTTTCAACGGTACAATGCTGTTTTAAAACAACGTGCGCGCCAACAATAATGTCTTTGTCTTGGCGCATTACCGTGACATTATGAACATTTTTTACATGTTCAACCGAAGCGATACTTTGTTCAATATCAGCTACATTCGGCAGCTTACTTCTATTTTCAAGTAAGCCTTGAATACAACGAATGATCACTTTAACCCCAGTAAATAAGACAAAGGTAGCGATCAACATACTCGAAATAATATCAATTTCGGCCCAGCCAGTTAAGTGGATTAAAATACCAGCGAAGAAGGTTGAAACCGTTGAAATTAAATCAAAAAACGAGTGTAAAAACACCGCATACACATTAATACTTGCTTTGCGCCCTTTGTATAGCACCCATGCTGCTGCACCATGAAACAAAAAACCAATAGCTGAAATGACCGACATTAAATAGCTATTAATTTGTAAATCATGACCATCGCTATGATGAAGGTAGCGCTCACCCCCTTCATAAAGAATAATTAAGCTAATGCTTAAATATAAGATGCCATTGATCAAGCCACCCGTGAGCTCTGCGCGCTGGTAGCCATCATTAAAGTTTTTCGCGAAATATATCGCCATGCTTGAGGCAATAAGCGCGATGAATAAAGAACTGTTATGAACAAACAAATGCCCAGCATCAGCAAGTACAGCAAGCGAATTCGAATAATAGGCGCCAATAACCTGTATCACCATAAACGAGCACGTTATGGCTAAGGCAATCAACAAGCGGCGTCTAGATGCTTGGTGTGTTGTAATATCTGTCATGAAGAAGTGAAATACCTATCAGCTGGAAATGCGGTAATGATATAAAGTCTCAATTGTAATACGCAGCGCACTTAAACGCACTAAAAACTTAGTTAATAGTCCCTTTTTGAAAGTTTTTTGCACGATGTGTTACTAATAAGAAAGGAATTAGCAGCAAACAAGTAAACTGAAACACTCACTTGTAATAAGGCGTTAACAACACATGCTGTTAACGCCTTTTACTCGAAGCAGATTTAAAAAGCAGGCTATTAAACTTTAAACTGACTGACTAAATCTTTAAGGTGCTGAGCACGCGATAATAAGCTTTGCGTACCACGCTGTTGTTGCTCAGCGTTATCATGTATTTGCATTGCACTGTCTGAAATATCATGAGCCGACTGATTGATATGCTCAACCACCGTGCCCTGCTCTTCTGTGGCTGCTGCAACTTGGTGATTGCCTTGGCTGATAATCTCAAACTTCTGCTGAATAGACTGAAGTGCAGACACTGCAATATGCGTAAGCTCAGTCACTTTTTGACTACTTTGCGTACCTTCGGCAATCGCTTCTTGTGATTGCAATGATGAGCTTTGTAAACGCGAAATCTGTTCTCGAATTTCAGAAGTCGATGTTTGCGTACGCTGTGCAAGTGAGCGTACTTCATCAGCGACGACCGCAAAGCCACGACCTTGCTCACCCGCTCTTGCCGCTTCAATTGCCGCATTGAGTGCCAATAAATTAGTTTGTTCTGAAATTGCATTGATTACTTCAACAACCGAGTTGATCTCAGCTGCTTGATTTGCAAACTCACCGATACTTTTATCAACCGTGATCAAAATGTCATTCAGTTCATTCATGGTTTGCGCTGTGGCAGCCATACTTTGATTGGTTTGCACGGTTTCTCGTACCGCTTCTTCCGTGTCGCTTGCTGTGCGATGAGCAATATCAGACACCTCATTAATAGTTTGCCCCATTTCTGTAATAGCTGTAGCAACTTGATCGGTTTGCGCGCGCTGATCTTCGGTAGCAACAAAGGTTTTGTTGGCAAAGTTCGCAAGATCGTCAATCCCCTCTCGCATCGCTTGCTCGGTGACACTGATTTCATCTACCAGCTCGGCTACTTTACCAATAATGGCATTAAAGCCCTTAGCAAGATGTCCCAGCTCATTATCAACACTGTCATCTAAACGTTTTGTTAAGTCACCGCCGTGGCCTGCCATACCAAGTAGCTCGTCACCAACACTGCGAATTTTCTTACTTAGCCAATTAGCAAAATAAAGTGTAAGCACCAAAAAGATACCCGCAAGCACGACACTTACGATAATCGACATCCAAACGACTGTATTAATCGCGCTTGATATCTCTTGCTTAGGCTGAACCGCTACAAGAGTAAGGCCTGTTCCTTCAATTGGCATAACCCCAGCATAAACATCTTCATCTGCGAGCTCGACTTGCGATAGAGTAAAGCCAGTATGTTTACTGCTCAAAAAGCTTTGTAATGCGCTTAATGAAGCGACGCTTGTGACTTGTTTACCAATATAAGCATCGTTTGCGTGTGCAATAATTCGCTTGCTGTCATCAATTAAGAATAAATACCCTTGCTCACCAATTTTACGCGACGTAACAATGCTAGAAATATCTGAAATATCATAACCAAGCCCCGCCACACCGAGTCGTTGCTCTGCAATTTCAACCAAGGTGTTAACGTATAAAGTGAGGTGTCCACCCTGCTCACTCACATCTAAAGCGAGCGCTTGGCGTTTATCTGAGCTAATAAAGTCAAAAAACCAACTGTCTCTTGGCTCACTTTGTGAGATTGATTTGAAAAAGCCGTCTTGTGTGTAATAACTCATTGAGTTTTTGCTTACCCAAAACACTGATGATGCACCGCTTTTTCTTTGTAAGTCAGCAAAGTACGCCATGACACGCTGATGAATTGGCGAGCTTTTCTCACCTTCGCTCATCCACGTATGCAGCATTTGGTTTTCAGCTAACGACTGTGACACAGAGATGGGGTAACGCATTTGAGCGTCAATTTCGGCAGCAACTTTACCCACAGCGTCAGGCAATAATTGCTTTTCTGTTTGTTGGTAATAAAGCCGAGAGAATTGGCTGGTATTGATTAAGGCGCTAACCACAGTGACAACAAACAATGCAATTAACACAAAACTAATAAAAATAGTGCGCAGCGATAGATTTCGCATTCAGCAAGCCTCATACTTAATGGTGGAGTTTTGGTTTTAGATCATCCTTGCGTCCTATCAATAATTTTAGGTAACAAGTCGGTGTTAAGCAATTGCTATTTAAGCTTTTACTGTTGTTTTTGTATGAATAATTATCAAACTCAAACAGAATAGGAACAACCGCCAACTTGTACCTTTTTACTAGTTAAAATAATAGCTACAAACAGCTCACTGAAAAAAGCCGTGCTTATTATGACCCTGCTATTATTGCCATTTTTTGCTTGTAGGTTTTTGGCGACATGCCATACCAGCGATGAAATGCATGATGAAATGCACTAATTTCAGAGTAGCCACATAAAAAGGCGATCTCAGTAACTGAAAGATCTGTTTCGTTTAACAATGACACACTTTTTTGCTGTCTTAAACTTGCTAATTCGTTACTAAAACTTGTGCCCTCTTTTGCAAGACGCCGCTGCAGCGTTTTTTCACTCATATTAAGTGCTTTTGCCATTGCTTTACTGGTGATTTGGCCTTGAATTAAATGCTCCTCAAGTAAAATTCTCAGTACCTGCGTCACATTCGTTTGTGTCACCAGTTTCATCTGGCTTGATAACACAGGTTCACTATCGGTATTTTCGCTAAAAAACAGGCTATGGGTCGTTGCGCCGTATTCAATTTTGCAATTAAAGTGCGTATTAATCTCACTGTGTGGCTCTTTACGCTGCAAGCAAATTCGCGTTGGGTGCCAATCTTTTCCCTTTACAGTGCGCGCTATTTTTACACAAAACGCCATGGGCGCTTCGTAGCTTAGCAGTGACATATCCCGCTCACCATCACTAAAGTTAAAGCGAAGTTCATACTCACTACCGTGATCAATCAAAGACACATTATGTGTATCACCCATCAATCTTTGATAACGCAATATCAGCCGAAAAGCACTCAATAACTGTGTTGACTGAATAATCGCCATGCCTACCACAGGAATAGCGCGTACATTCATGTTACTGCCAACATAAAGACCTAAATGGGTGTTTGGTAACATGGCTTGCGCCTGCTTCCAAAGCATACTGACACTGGCTTGTGGGTATCGGGCTGTTTGGCTACTTAATTCTGCTAAAGGAATATTTGCCGCTGCAAACAATTCATTAATTGGTAAACCCTGCCATTTAAACGACTCAGCCATAGCACGTAGCCACCAGCTTGATAAGGTTCTCATGCGCGTCCTAAATAAACAATTCAATGACCTATATTATCAAGTAAATAAAAGAATAAAAGCCTATTGTTAACCTGTAATTAACAACGGAGACAACAATATGGGCACTGTAGCAAGTAAACGCGAGTTCGCGAGCTTTAAAGAGTTTTACCCCTATTACTTACAAGAACACAAAAATAAAGTCTGTCGACGCTTACATTTCATTGGCAGCTGGTTTGTTTTGGCTATTTTGTTTGCCGCTATTTATCAGCAGCAATATAGCTGGCTAATTTTATGCCCAGTTGTGGGCTATGGCTTTGCTTGGGTTGGTCATTTCTTTTTTGAAAAAAATCGCCCCGCTACTTTTACACACCCTTTTTATAGCTTTATTGGTGATTGGGTCATGTTTAAAGACATTATTATTCGCAAAGTACCATTTTAGGAAAACACCATGACCATGAAACACACAGTATCAGAGCAAGAATGGCAAGCCCGTGTTGAGCTCGCTGCCGCGTATCGCCTAGTTGCTTTATATGGCTGGGATGATTTAATTTTTACCCATATTTCAATGCGCGTTCCCGGCACAGACAACGAATTTTTGATAAACCCGTATGGCATGATGTTTCACGAAATTACCGCATCAAGTCTTATCAAAGTAGATCAACAATGTAATAAGCTGCATGACAGCGAATACCCAGTTAACCCTGCGGGGTTTAATATCCATAGTTGTATTCATATGGCGCGAGATGATGCCCATTGCGTTATTCACACCCACTCGCTCAATGGCACGGCAGTGTCTGCCAACAAAGACGGTTTATTGCCTATCTCTCAGCAAGCTGTTGTTGTGCACTCAGGTTTGGGTTATCACGACTACGAAGGCATTGCCCTTAATCCTGCAGAGCAAGACCGTTTAGTGAATGACCTCGGCACGAATAACTTTCTAATGCTACGTAATCATGGCCTATTAACTGTGGGTAAAACGGTCGCTGATGCATTTTTGTTTATGTATGTTTTTGAAGCGGCATGCGCTGTACAAACTCGTACATCACAAAATACCGAACAACTCGTACAAGTACCTAGCGCGATTATTGATGGTATCAAAGGGCAAACAGAAATTGCTACTAAGGGACTGGGTGGCGCAATTGCTTGGCCTGCCTTACTGCGCTTACTCGACAATAAAAGTCCGGGTTACGATCAATAAGGATATACCATGCAAATTGATATCATGACTAAAATAGTGCTGCCTTTAGCCCTATTTATCATCATGTTTGGCATGGGCTTAGGGCTTAAAAAGCAAGACTTTGGGGCATTATTTATCAGCCCCAAAGCACTTTCAATAGGCTTAAGCTGCCAACTACTGTTATTGCCAAGCGTTGCGTTTGTATTAGCAATGAGCTTTACCTTGACCCCAGAGCTCGCTATAGGTTTGATTTTAGTGGCTTGCTGCCCTGGCGGTGTGACCTCAAACCTTTATACCTATTTATTCAAAGGGGATGTTGCGCTGTCAATAAGTCTAACAACGCTAGCAACATTTATCTCACCCTTTACCTTGCCACTGATTATGCATTTTGCCATGCAAACATTGAGTGTGCCGGGCCACGAATTCGCTTTACCAGTGATTAAAACCATAGTGCAAATGCTGATGATAACGGTACTTCCTGTTTGCTTAGGAATGGTATTTAATCACTTTAAACCCCATTTGAGCTTGAAAATAGAACCCTTTATACGTCGTTTTTCGAGTGTATTCTTAATTGTGATAGTGCTTAGCATTATTCATAAAAATGCTGACCAAATGCTGAGTTTTTTTGCGGCCAGTGGCATTGCAACGCTGACATTAAACCTCAGCACGCTGTTACTAGGGCTGTTTTTTGCAAAAATATCGGGCTTAGATCACAAGCAACAAATGAGCATTGCGGTTGAAGTTGGGCTACAAAATGGCACTCTTGCCATTTTAATTGCAAGTACCTTAATAAATAATGCCGCTATGGCAATTCCTGGTGCAACTTATAGCTTATCAATGTTTGTGACGGGTTATATTTTTTGTCGCTTATTTAGCGCGCATCATACAAAACACCTTGCCATTCTCAACAAAGCATAAAAGCCAAAGTGATGACTAAAAACAAGGAAGTTTTTAATCACAAAGTAATAAAAAATAGTTAAAAATTGGGATTACCAAACGAGTCTAAGACACACCTAATAACAAAGTTCATCACCCATCCTAACTATTAATTTTTTATTTATTTTTCATAACTATACCTAAATCATTAGTTATAATTTTTGCTCTGTGGTCAGTCTTGTTTAATAAGATATTTTCGTTCACTATCAATTTATGGCTTGTTATATAGGGACATATTGTGGCCGAACTTAATAACTCTAAATTGCCCGTTCATGTTGCTGAATTAAAGTTTGCACTTGATAACGTACCCGCATACGTTTACATAAAAAATGAGCTCGGGCATTACGTTTATGCTAATAAGCTTACCTTGGGTTTATTTGCTTGCTCTGAGCAAGAATTACAGCATAAAAGTGATGTGGACTTTTTCCCAATTCCTGACGTAAAAAAGCTAGCAAAAATAGACAAGCGGGTGCTCAGCGGTGAGCGTACTCGTGAAGAAGTTGAGCTTACCTTTCCTGACGGACACCAATATATTTTCTGGGAAGTGAAAACCCCTATTATTTGCGACACAGAGCCTAATAAAGTCATCGGCATTTTAGGTATTGCAACAGACATTACCGAACGAAAACACCTTGAAGAACAACTCCTCTATGCTGCCTCCACCGACCCGCTAACTGAACTTTTAAACCGCCGCTATTTTTATATTCGCTTATCGCTTGCGTTACAAATGAGCAAGCGCGACCAAAACTATGGTGCAGTAATATTTATCGACCTTAATAAGTTTAAAAAATTAAACGATCAATATGGCCACAATACCGGCGACGCTTATCTTGTTGAGATTGCTGAAAGAATGAAAACCGTTGTGCGCGAAAAAGACTGTTTAGCCCGCATTGGTGGCGATGAGTTTGTTGTATTACTTGAAGGGCTAAGCCGAAATGAGCAAACAGCCAAACAAAATGCCTATCGCGTTGCCGATAAACTGCAAACAGCCATCGAAGTTGAGTTTATTCACCAAGATCTTAACTATAAGGGCTCAGCCAGTGTTGGCGTCACCATGTTTTTAGGTACACAAAAAACAGCCGATGAAATTGTGGCGCAAGCTGATCAACACATGTATTTGATAAAACATGCACTGAATTATTAATACAATGCATAAAGAATAAAACTGCACTTAAATAGGTAACGATTACAAATCAATAGCGTGCTTTGCTTTGTGGTGGTAATCTGAGCAGTGAAAAATAATATTAATTGTATTAAGGAAAGTACATGGACCCCGTTTCTAGCATTTTAGACCTTTTGTTAAATGTAGAAGTCTTTCTTCTAATTTTTGTTTTAGTGCTACTAAAAAGTAGCGTTAAATTTGTGCCGCAAAATCGTGCCTGGTTAATCGAGCGTTTTGGTAAGTACCATTCGACCAAAGAAGCCGGCTTAAACTTTATTGTGCCATTTATCGACCGTATTGCCGCTGACCGCAGCTTAAAAGAACAAGCGCAAGATGTGCCTTCGCAGTCTGCTATCACCAAAGATAATATCTCGCTTATCGTCGATGGTGTGCTGTATTTCCGCGTGCTTGACCCGTATAAAGCTACGTATGGTGTTGATGACTATGTATTTGCGGTTACTCAGCTATCGCAAACAACGATGCGTTCTGAACTTGGTAAAATGGAACTAGATAAAACCTTTGAAGAGCGCGACATGTTAAACACCAACATAGTTACCGCGATTAACCAAGCATCTGAGCCTTGGGGTATTCAGGTTTTACGTTACGAAATTAAAGATATTGTGCCACCTAATTCTGTAATGGAAGCCATGGAAGCACAAATGAAAGCTGAGCGTGTAAAACGTGCGCAAATTTTAGAGTCTGAAGGTGACCGTCAGTCTGCCATCAACGTGGCTGAAGGTAAAAAGCAAGCCCAAGTCCTTGCTGCCGAAGCTGAAAAAGCCGAGCAAATTTTACGCGCTGAAGGTGAAGCGAAAGCGATTATCGCCGTTGCTGAAGCACAAGCAGATGCACTGCGTAAAGTAGGTGAAGCCGCCGATACAGAGCAAGGTCAAAAAGCAATTCAACTCGACCTAGCCACTAAAGCCATTGCCGCTAAAGAAGCAATTGCTCGTGAGTCATCTGTGGTATTACTTCCTGAAAGTGGTACTGACGCAAGCTCGCTTGTAGCTCAAGGTATGTCTATTATTAACTCTTTGAATAAAAAGCAACAAAGTTAGGTGGGCTGATGGCATTTTTAGATACCCATTTAGCCGAAGCACTGATGATTATAGGTGTTATCGCGCTAATTGTTGAAGTTGCTGTACTGGGTATGAGTACCTATGTACTACTGTTTTTAGGCTTATCTTTATTTGCCAGTGGCTTACTAATGAATATAGGTCTACTTGATACGACTTACACTACCGCGCTTTGGAGCAATATCGTGTTTACTCTTGGTTTTGCTCTCGTGCTTTGGAAACCTCTCAAACGCATGCAGGATAAAACCGATACTAAGCCGATACATAGCGATTTTGCTGAGCTTACCTTTGTCGTTAATGCCGATGTTGATGATAAAGGGTTAACCACACATCAGTATTCGGGTATTACATGGCAATTAAAAAGTCAGTCTCCCATTGCTGCTGGTAGCACAGTAAAAGTAACCGACAAACAAGTTGGTGTACTTTGGGTAGAGGCAGTATAACTCAGCAATAGCTAAATCTCATTTAGAGTCAAAACTCTATTTAGTTTTGTAACCGTGTTTGCTATGGTTAGAAGCACTCACGGTTACAAGCAAGGTTGCGAAAATGAACAATAATAAGGCACTCGTTGTAGAAGGTGGCGCAATGCGTGGTATTTTTGCCACTGGCGTACTAGATGCTTTTATTCAAGCCAATTACCAACCTTTTAATCAATGTTATGGTGTTTCTGCCGGAGCCACTAACATTGCTGCCTATTTATGCGCCCAATACAAACGTAACCATGCAGTGATTACCGATTACTCTTGCCGACCTGAATTTATTGATTTTGTTCGTTTTATCAAAGGTGGCCACCTGTTTGATTTAGACTGGCTATGGCAAGAAACCATCCGTGATATTCGTCTAGATCTCGACACCTTCGAAAAACAAGCCAGTGAGTTTTATATAGTCACAACCAATATACAAACTGGACAGGCAGAGTACTTAAAAGCAAATGCAACACTTCTAGAAGAGCAATTAAAAGCCTCTTGTGCGCTGCCGATTGCTTATCGAGAATTTCCTGTTATCAACAATTTGCAACTCACTGATGGTGGCGTGGCAGATTCTATTCCTATTCGTAAAGCATACGAGATGGGTAATAAAGAAATCACCGTTATTTTATCTCAGCCTCTTGGCTATAAGAAAAAGCCTTCAAAAGCGCCTTGGTTCGTTAAACGTCTTTATAAAAACACCCCTGCATTAGCAGAAGCCACCTTAAGACGCGCAGAAAATTACAATCAAAGCATTGATTTTATTACCAACCCACCAAGCGATTGTAAAATTAATATTATTGCACCGCCACCCAACTTTGCTGTTGGTCGAACAACAAAATCATTTGAAAAACTCAGTGCGGGCTATGAAATGGGTTTAAATGCGGGCTCAAATTATTTAACTCAAGTTGCCTAAGCTAACGCTTTAAAAACAGGAACAATTTTTAAGCGTTTTTGATGGCATTGGCTATACTTTTAAGAGTTATGTTAGCCAAGGATTGACCATGAAACTCCCCCTACCTTTTTTTATTGCCTGCAGGGTTTTAATACTCTCTTTTCTGTGTTTATTTTCATTTTTTAGCCAAGCTATTGAGTGGCCTCAACAAGTGCAAACATCACAAGGCACACTCATTGTTTACCAGCCACAACCCGAGAAACTAAACGGTAATACTTTAACAGCCCGTGCAGCAATGTCATTTTCGGTTTCAGGCAATGACGCCGTGTTTGGCGTATTTTGGTTTAGAGCTAAATTAGATACTGACCGCGAAAACGATACCGTCACCGTTCGCAATATGACAGTCACCGATGTACGCTGGCCTGAATCAAAAGATGCAGGAGAACAAAAATTTACTGCTGTCGTTAATGAAGCAATAAAAGCCAGTCAATTCGAAACCTCGCTTTCGCAACTCACCGCCAGCCTTGAAAGTGCAGAAGCAGCAGAACAAAGTTTAACGCAGTTAAAAACCGACCCTCCAACGATTATTTTCAAAGAGCAACTGTCGGTATTATTGAGTTTTGATGGTGAACCTAAGTTTAGTAAAATTGAAAACAGCCAATATGAGCGTGCTTTAAACACCGCCATGACAGTGATTAAAGATAGCAAAAGCAAACTTTGCTATCTCACCGATGGGCAATTTTGGTATCGGGCAAAACAAGCCAAAGGGCCTTATGAATATACTCAGTCGCCACCGGCTGAACTTGTAAAAATGCTTCCTAAAGATACCGAAAGCTCAGATCTAAGTGCACCACCAGCCATTGTTGTAGCCACTAAACCCACCGAACTTATTGCAACTGATGGCGCAGCTAAATGGAAAAGCTTAACCGGTGGCGAGCTCATGTATGTGTTTAACACTGAAACCCCGTGGCTACGTGAAATGCAAACGAATAACATGTATGTCTTGTTATCTGGGCGCTGGTATCGCGCAAAACAACAAACAGGCCCATGGACATTTGTACGCGGCGACGAACTACCCGAAAGCTTTACCAATATTCCACCTGAATCAGATTTAGGGGGCCTCAGAGTTTCAGTTGCTGGCACTGAAGAAGCTGACGAAGCAGTATTAGATGCAAAAGTGCCGCAAACAGCGGCTATCAGCCGTAAAGACACCAGTTTAACTGTGTATTATGATGGCAAACCTAAGTTTGAACGTATCCCGGGCACGCAAGTTTCTTATGCCATTAATACGGATGCACAAGTGCTGCAAATTAAAGGCAAATATTATGCAGTCGATAATGCGGTGTGGTTTAAGGCAGATTCCGCACAAGGGCCTTGGCTTGTTGCTGATAGCATTCCAAAAGATAACATCGCAAAAATCCCTCCAAGTTCCCCCGTTTACAACGTCACTTATGTCGAGATATACGAGTCAACTCCTGAGGTTGTGTACGTTGGTTATTACCCCGGTTACATGTGGTCATACCCTTATTATGGCGTGCCAGTGTATGGAACGGGTTGGTATTACCCGCCATACTGGGGCGGTGGCTACTACTACCCTCGCCCACCAACTTGGGGGTTCAATATTGGCTATAACAACTGGACGGGTTGGTCGTTTGGCTTAAGTTGGAGCAATGGCTTTTTAAATCTAGGTATGAATTGGAATGTTGGATGGCCAACCCATTATCGACCTTATCATTGCTGTAATGGCTGGTATGGGGGTGGTTACCGCGGCCCAGTTATTATTAATAATGGCAACATCAATATTGGTAACAAAATTAATGTCGGCCATAAACCTGGCCACCATAATAAACAACCAAGGCATAATATTTATAAACGCGATCAGAGTAAGTCTCGTCTCGCTTCAAAGCAGCAAGTGAAACGCGATTTAAAAACAGCCATTAGCCAACGCGATAAAGCAAACAACGTGTTCGCCGACCAAAAAGGTAACGTGCTCAAGCGTGATGCCGATAAATGGCAACAACGTGTTGAAGGTAAATGGCAAACTCTCCCCGCTGATAAACAGCAACAAATCAAAGATCGGGCACAAAATATTGACCGCCAACAAGTGCAAAATAAATTGCAAAGCATAGATAAGAGTAAAGCGAAGCAAACATTACAGCAACGCCAGCATACTCAAAATAGGCAACAAAATCGTATGCAGCAATTAAATAGGGCAAATAGAGCACGTCAGCAAGGTATGCAGCGCCAACAGATGCGCCGCAATACACAAAGACAGATGCCTCGGCAAATGCCTAATCGCGGTCATTAATGTACAAATAGGAACAAAACAAAGCCAGTGTAAATACTGGCTTTGTTATCTTAACCAGAGCCAACGCCCCTCTGTGGCTACCTTTAACTCGTAATAGATATGTCTCTTAAGAAAAAGCCTGCAAAACAATTGCAAAAACTTGCTTAAAACTATTTCTCTATTAGTTTTAATACTAAGTCCTTACAAAATTTTGCACGCTCATGTTAAATAACTACACCGTTCGTACGCGATTAGCCGTCTTGGCTTTGTTACCGGTTACAGTTTTTGTGATCACCTCTATTTTTACAATGTCTATTATGTCGGGCATGGTAAAAGGCATCGACAGTTTGTATGACGATAGAGTCATCCCCCTTGAGCAGATAAAATCAGTATCGGACAATTACGCAGTTAGCATTGTTGATCTATTCCATAAATACCGCGCTGAGCAAATTTCAAAAACTGACTTTCTATCCGCCGTTGAAAATGCAAAAAATGTTGCTGATAGCAAATGGAAAAGCTACTTAGGGACCAAGCTAACCACAGAAGAGCAGCGCTTAGTTAATATCGTGGAAAAGAATCTAGCTGTAGTAGAAAGCGAACTAAGCACATTTTTAAACCAAGTAAAAAGTGACCAACTTAAAGCAGTACCTAACGAGGTATTCGTAAAAAATCTTTACGGTGTGTTTGACCCTCTCAGTGAAAGCTATCAAGGGCTAATAAGCTTACAAATCAATGAGGCTAACAAGTTCAAAAACGCCGCAGATAAAGATTTTGCTCAAGTCAGTATCGCTATGACTGCCTCTATCACTATATTAATAATTTTATTATTGGCTATTGCCTTTATTATATACCGCTCTATCCATAACCCATTGTTGTCGCTAAGTGAAACGATAGGTTCTATCTCAGAAAATGCCGATTTGCGTCTGCGCGCCAAAACCCATGGTAATGACGAAATAGCCCAAGCAGCAAACCACTTTAATACCATGATTGAACGCATTCATGCACTTGTAAATGATGTAACCAGCGCAACCCTCACCCTTTCATCCGCTGCAGAGCAAATGAACTCAATTAGTGACCAAGTTGCAAGCACTGCCACAGAGCAAGAACATCAATCGGCGATGATTGCCACCGCTATTACGCAAATGAGTAGTGCCATTGAGCAAGTGGCCGCAAATGCATTATCAACATCAGAAAAAGCCACTCACACTGATAAAACAGCCAAGCTGGGTCAGCAGTCTGTGCAAGAAAATATCGACGCAATAAACCGTCTATCACATATCGTTAATGCGAATACAAAATTAATCAATGAATTAAATACACAATCAACCGATATCAATCAAGTCGTTATGATGATCCAAGGCGTTGCAGAACAAACCAATTTACTTGCATTAAATGCGGCCATTGAAGCAGCACGGGCAGGTGAGTCGGGTCGCGGTTTCGCAGTAGTAGCCGATGAAGTAAGGCAGCTTGCACACAACACGCAAAAAGCCACAGCCAGTATTAACGAAATGATCAGTAAACTACAAACAATGGCGCAGCAAGCCGTTACCGCCATGGGCAATGCAGACGAAAGTGCTAAACAAAGTGTTGAATATGCAGAGCGCTCATCACAATTACTGACTGAAATTACTCAAGAAATGGCTCTTATCGCCGATATGAACAACCAAGTATCCACCGCAACGGATGAGCAAACTACTGTTGCTAACGAACTAAGTTGTAATATTAATGAATTTAGTAGTAGCATTTCACTGGTTAGCGAAAGCTCGCAACAAAATGCACAAGCCAGCCAAGAGTTGGCCTCACTGGCTTCGCGTCTACAACAGCAGGTGCATGTTTTCAAAGTATAGTCGTATAAACCTGCGCTCAAAAAAGGACTTAAATTAATGAACAGAGCAATACTGATATTTTTAATGGCATTTGCTCTGTCGAGTCTACAAGTATTAGCTAATGAACAAATTGTTATTCAGCTTGCTAAACCTAGCTATAACGATGCGGCGAAAAATCAATATATTCACGATATTCTCGACAAAAGTTTTGCCGCAATGGATGCGGATGTAGTGCTGCTATACAATGTTAAGCCAATGAATAACAAACGTATTGTAGAGCAGCTGAGTCACAATAAAACAATTACCTTAGCATGGCTTTCTTTACCTCACGAGCAAGCTGATTCTCTCGTTAAAACGACAATCCCACTCTATAAAGGGTTACATGGCAAGCGCTTACTGATTATTCGCCATGAAGATCAAGAAAAGTTTAGCGGCATTAAAACCCTTGCTGAATTAGCTCCCTTGGTTGGCCTACAAAAACAGAGCTGGTCTGATTATACCGTACTGAAAAACAATGGTTTAACAGTCAATGGCGAGCTTGATTACCCAGGGATGGTAAAAGCCCTTGAAACTGGACTCGGTGATTACTTTCCACGCTCAGTACTGGCTATTGGTAGCGAACTAAATAAACTAAAGCAGTTCAATTTTGTTATTGCACCAAACATTATGTTGCAATACCCCAGCGACTATTACTTTTACCTAAGCAAAGAAAATCAACACATTAGAGATATGCTAGAACAAGGTATGCAAAAACTGCAGCAATCAGGTGAACTTGAGAAGCTCTATTTGCAATACTTTGGTGATGTTGAAAAACAATTTTCTTTAAAGCAACGTCACATCATAACGCTAAAAAATAAGGAGTAAGCATGCTAAAAGCGCTGCTAATTATCATTATGACATTGGCGATTTTTGCTGCGGGTTTTATAGCTGGAGTGTACAGTTTACCTATTTTAACTGAACAACCAGCACCCGATATTGCTATTTTGAAGCAGCACCAAGGTCGATCGCAGTTTAGTGCAACGTTTAAGCCCGATCTCAAAGGCTCAGATCGCTTGCATTATGGTGATGGCAAGGTGTATCTAACGAATGATGCTATTTCTATGCAGGGCACGTTATCACCTGGGCCTGACTATCAACTTTATCTATCACGAAACTTTATTGATAACGAAGCCGATTTCTTAGCACAAAAAGGCACAATGCAGCGTGTTGCAGGAGTGCGTTCGTTCAATGGCTTTAAATTAGTTGTACCACAAGGTATCGATGTCAGTGATTACAATACAGTAGTTATTTGGTGTGAAAGTTTTGAGGAGTTTATTACTGCAGCGCAGTATCAATAGCTGTACTAATAAAAAACAAAGCCGCCTTTGGAGAGGGCGGCTTTAAAGCGGCAACTATGGGTGTGAGCTGCCTAATCAAGAGTCATTGTTTATGCAACTAATTAGGCTGCATCTTCTGTGCTTTGAGTCTCATCGCTGTGGCGAATTAAGTAATCAAATGCACCTAAACTTGCCGTTGCACCACTGCCCATAGCAATAATGATTTGCTTAAACGGCGTTGTTGTTGCATCACCTGCCGCGTAAACACCCGGTAATGATGTTGCACCTTTGCTATCAATTTCGATTTCGCCAAAGCGAGTCAGTGATAACGCTGAATCTTTTAACCATTCAGTGTTTGGCACCAAGCCGATTTGCACAAAGATACCGGCAAGCTCAAGTGATTTTTCATCGCCAGAGATGCGGTCAATATAGCTTAAGCCTGTTACTCGTTTACCATCACCCACAACTTCTGTCGTTTGCGCGTTTTTGATAATTGTAATGTTGTTTAAGCTATTTGCTTTACGAATAAGTACTTCATCAGCACGTAAGGTATCAGCAAACTCCAGCACGGTGACATGCTCAACAATGTTTGCAAGGTCAATTGCAGCTTCAATACCTGAGTTACCACCGCCGATTACTGCTACCGCTTTGCCTTTAAATAACGGACCATCACAGTGAGGACAATAAGCAACGCCATGACCACGATACTCTTTCTCACCGGGTACATTCATTTCACGCCAGCGTGCACCAGTTGCTAGTACCACTGATTTAGCATTTAAAACCGCGCCATTTTCTAGCGTAATTTGATAATTATCTTGCTTAGTAAGCGATGCCGCACGTTGGTTTTGCATAACATCAACATCGTATTCTTTTACGTGCTCTTCAAGTTGTGCAACCAATCTAGGGCCTTCGGTCGCTTTAACTGATATAAAGTTTTCAATTGCTAATGTGTCTGATACCTGACCACCAAAACGCTCTGCAACCACACCCGTATTTAAGCCTTTACGTGCTGAATAAATTGCCGCAGAAGCGCCTGCAGGGCCACCACCAACAACAAGTACATCGAATAACTCTTTATCGTTCAGTGCTTCGGCTTGGCGTGCAGCCGCTTTGGTATCTACTTTATTTAGAATGTCGGTCAGGTTAACAGCGCCTTGGCTGAATAACTCTCCATTTAAGTACACAGCCGGTACTGCTAACACATTACGCTCATTCACTTCGTCTTGGAACAAGGCGCCATCAATCATAGTCGCCGTAATATTTTCATTGTGTGCCGCCATCAAGTTAAGTGCTTGCACTACTTGCGGACATGTTTGACAACTTAATGAAATATACACTTCAAAGTTAAGCGGCCCAGGCAATGATTTAATTTGTTCAATTTCAGTCTCTGATGCCTTGCTTGGATGACCACCAGTGTGAAGAAGTGCAAGGATCAAGCTTGTGAATTCGTGGCCCATAGGCACACCCGCAAATGTGATTTGCGTATTGTTAATAGGTGAAGACACCACCATAGACGGACGACGTACGTCTTGGTTAGGGTTATCTCGCACCGAGAATTTGTCGCTTAACGATGCTAAATCGTTCGCTAAGTTTTTAAGTTCTGTTGATTTATTGCTGTCATCCAAGGCGATAAGCAGCTCAACAGGGCTGGTAATAGAAGCAAAGTGGCTTGTTAATTGGTTTTTGATATTCGTATCTAACATGGCTTAGCCCTTGAGTTCAGAATAAATAATCTAGAAAAATTTTAGGGATAACTGCCCATCACCCGCTAATGTGCTTAATGTGAGTTGTGATGGGCAATTAGGGTTGCATTGAGATAGCAAAGCAAAGCTTTGCTATCGTTTAATGCTGTGACAAATTAGATTTTGCCAACTAGGTCTAGTGAAGGAGCAAGTGTCTCTTCACCTGGCTGCCATGATGCAGGGCATACTTCACCGTCGTGGTTAGCAATGTACTGTGCAGCTTGTACTTTACGTACTAACTCTTTCGCGCTACGGCCGATACCTAAGTCGTGAGTTTCGATTACTTTGATTTCGCCTTCAGGGTTCATTACGAATGTACCGCGAAGAGCAAGACCTTCGTCTTCAATCATCACACCGAAGTTACGAGTAATACGACCTGTAGGGTCACCAATCATTGGGAATTTGATTTTACCAATTGTGTCAGACGTATCGTGCCATGCTTTGTGAGTGAAGTGCGTGTCAGTTGATACTGAGTAAACCTCAACACCCATTTCTTGAAGCTGCTCGTAGTAATCAGCAACATCACCAAGCTCTGTAGGACACACGAAAGTGAAGTCTGCTGGGTAGAAGAAGAAGATTGACCACTTACCTAGCACGTCTTTTTCTGTTAGTTCTACAAAGTCACCGTTGTGGTAAGCTGTTGCATTGAATGGTTGTAGTTTTGTGTTAATTAATGAAGTGCTCATAATATTCCTCATTGATGTATTTAAAAAAGTTTAATTAACGCAGCCTTGCGTCTGCTTGGTTAATACAATAGAGGTGTGAGCGATTAAAATAAAATTGATTGTTTAGATTAAATTGATTTATTTTTTAGATTGAAAGGTTGGGAATACCAAAAACTATAAAGCCCTCAATCACTTATGTAATCAAGGGCTTTCACTTCAGGGAATAAAATTACTTACTAAAACCATATAAACTCTTTGGTTTAATGTAGTTAGGCTCAATTCCTTGCTCTTTTGCGGCTGCTAACATCACTTGCTCAATCCAACCTGCATCCATAATGTTCATATAGTTACCATCTGGGTCAAAGTTAATGTTAGATCCCATAACCACCATAAAGGTATCGGTCACTTCAGTATTGTCTGCTGGTACTTGAAATTGATGAATAGAACCGCCTGGCTCAAACAAATAGCTACCAGCCACTTGTAAATCGTCAGGGTATTCTGTGTAGTGCCAGCTGCCTGCTAAAGTATATAAATGTACAACCCCAGTATGAAAGTGCTTTGGCAAAACCGTACCCGGCTCAAATAAAACACGTAATACCCATACCCCATTTTCAGAATCCAGCATGAGTGGATAAATGTGCACGCCTGGTAAAGCGTTTTTAATTAGCTTTTCATCATTTGTATGAATAGTCAGTAAGAAATCTTGATGATTAATAATATCTGGTAATGCCATATGTGTGCCCTCTTTTCACTTGCTTTCAATAAGTTAACTAGTTGCCTTTAATTTGCTGTGGCGGTATCTGTGCGTGGTTCTTCTTTACACAGCCCTTGTTCATACGCCCACTGCAATGCATGTTGCATACCTTGCTGTAAGGTAAATTCAGGTTTATAACCAAAAATGTTCTGCGCCTTTTCATTACTGTACGCTGCACTTTTACGACTTAGCATGCGCATGGTCGACGGATTGATATCTGTGGTTTTACCAACAAGGTGATAACACCACTCAATGAACCCTGTTAGCTTTAACGCTAAAGCCAAATTCACTACTGTGACGTGATTTTTCCCTTGTGCCTGTGCCAAGTAATTAAAATAAACTTGATTAGTCACTTGCTCAGGGCCTGATAGATTAAAAATTTCACCGCTTGCATCGTCGCTCATGGCACTTTGGTAAATGCCTTTGACTAAATCATCAATATAAACAGGCCCAAACATGCCCTCTGGTACCATGAACTTGCCTTTGGCAATTTCTTGTAATGGGTAGGCAATCCAAGGTCTTGAACCGGGGCCATAGACATCGCCAGGGCGAATTATTGTGACATTGAGTTTTTTACTGGCGTGATAGCTTAGTGATAAATGCTCGCTCATCATTTTCGAATCGTTATAGGCTCTGCCATCAGGGAACAAAGGCGCATCTTCTTTAATATCAGTTTGCCAATCACTACCATAGACGGCGGTCGACGAAATATGAATAAAGCGCTTTACTGTGTTTGCAGCCACCGCTGCATCGAGTAAGTTTTTCGTCCAACCCACATTCGCCTGCCATGTTTGTTTATAGCTAAACGCATTTGAAACAATTGCCGCTGTATGAATAACTAAATCGCATTCATTCATTAATGAGCGCCAACTCGCTGGCTCATTCAAATTACCAGCAACAATGTTAAATTCTTCACAGGGTGTTAAATCAACGCCGCATACATCGACCCCATGCGCTTTAAAGTAGCGTGCGAGAGTGCGGCCAATAAAACCATTGCCGCCACTGATAAAAACTTTTGAATAGTTCATTGTGTGTTCCTCTAAGCACGTTACAGCCTTAATTGCAGTCAACAGGCCAATCAGTTAATACATTGTTAAACTTTAATGACCTGTATTACTTTACTTTTCACGCAATTTTTTTTACTTTTTACGCCAGCGCACTAGAAAAGAGCACATTATGCCCCGTTTAACACAAGCACCTGATCTTATTAGAGTATCTGCTCTACACGGTTATATTGAACTGATCGAAAGTAAATTGGTGAACCCTGACGCACTATTATCGCGCGTTGGTTTAGACAGAAAACAACTACAAGATGCCAATAACTTTGTGCAGTATCAGCAACTCATTCAGCTATTAGAGATCACCGCGAAAGAATTAAACCTTCCCTATTTCGGGCTAGAGTTAGGCCGTTGGCAAAGCTTGAATATTTTAGGGTCTGTTGGTTATTTGATGGGCAATTGCGACACCCTTGAAATGGCGCTAAAAAATTTAACTAAGTACTATCATGTTCATCAAAATAGCGCTGACTTACTCCTTGAAGTAGACCAAGACTATGTAAAGCTATCGTTTTTTGTTCGCACGAGCCTAAAGGTGAGCGTTTATCATGGTGCCGACTTAGCTTTAAGCGTCGGGGTCAATTTATTAAAACAATTAACCGATGATCAAATAAAACTCCACCGCTTGGAGCTTCCCCATAGCTGCGATGAAAATCCGAGTGTTTATCGTCAAGCTCTTGGCCAAGTTCCGGTATTTAACTGTGCACACACCGCAGTGGTATTTGAAAGGAAATACCTAAAGCTCCCTATTAAGAACTCAGATAAGCAATTGTTTTCTATACTTAGCCAACAGCTTGGACAGCCAGCAGACACAAAACGCGAAAACATTGCAGATCATGTTGAAGTACTGATCAAACAATACTTACTCCACGAAGAATTTGGCGTAAACCTAATAGCCGAAAAGCTATCAATGAGTGCTCGCAGCTTGCAGCGTCACTTAACAAAGCATGACACAACGTTTCGTGAATTAGTCGATGATGTACGCTGTAATCTGGCACATCAATATTTAACTGAATCTAGCCTCAGTTTATCGAACATCTCAGATATCCTAAGCTTTTCTAATTACAGCGAATTTACTCGCGCTTTTAAGCGCTGGTATGGCATTCCACCAAAAGATTATCGTAAGACACACTCGAGTTAATGGCGTAAAAAGTTAAAAACGGGTCGTTTAAAGCTAAGTTTTCTGTTAACAATTTATATATATTGACTAGCTAGTTTCGCTAATTAGTGGTCGTGCAATGTTAAGAAGAGTGTTTATTACCGGTGCCAACAGTGGCATTGGGTTCGAATTGGCAAAGCAATATATTAGCCGTGGTGACGATGTCGCTTTATTCGATTTACATTTCAACGAACAAACAAAACAATCGTTAAGTGAGCTTGCTGATGATTACCAATACATTGAGTTTTTTGCTACGCATATCTGCGATAATGAAGCGCTGCAAACTCAAGTAAATAATGCAATCGCAGCGATAGGGAATCCTGATTTAGCTATTTTTAGCTGCAATATCAATGAGCAACTAAGTAAAGAAAATAGTATTGCTTGTCAGCACTTTGCAACACTAATAACGCCACACTTAAGCATGAATGGCCACCTAGCAATTACATCCCCCCTTATTGATGCAACTAAATTTACGCCAGAGCCAAACGCCTTGATTTTAGCCAAAAAGCTACGCAAGAAATTTAAGCCAAACAACATAAAAATCAGCTTAATTTGCTCAAGCAAAACATCTAAAGCCATAACAAACCCAGCCAATACTGCAAAACACATTTTGCGCAGCTTAGATAAACAAAAATTAATGGTGATCCTAAACTTACAATCTAAACTAACCTATATCATGAGTCGTTACTTACCGAATTGGATAATGGGTTCTGTGATGGATCGCCTCATAAAACAACAATTAATAAGAACAACACGCTAAGGAATCCCCATGAACACACATGATAACCTAACGCAATTAATTGAGCATACGTGTCAGACTTATGCCGAACTTCCAGCCTATAACAGTGCGGGAAAAACGCTCAGCTATGCCCAAGTTGAACAACAGTCTCGTTACTTAGCACAGTGGTTTCAGCAGCAAAGTGGCCTTGTTGCTGGAGACAGAATAGCTATTCAACTACCTAATATTGTTGATTACCCTATAGTTACCTATGCAGCATTTCGTGCAGGTTTAATCGTAGTCAATACCAACCCGCTTTATACTGCCCGTGAAATGCTACATCAGTTTAATGATGCAGATGTTAAAGCCATTGTTATTCTTGATGCTCTTGCCGATAAATTAGCAACGGTTATCAATGATACATCAATCAAAACCGTTATTGTTGCAGCGGCTGTTGCTGAGCCAACATTGCAAGAGGGTCAATTTTCGTTAAACGAACTCATTCGCCAAGGTGAAAGACTCGCCCCTCTTGATGCTCATCAAGCAAGTCGTGATGATATTGCTGTTTTACAATACACCGGCGGTACCACAGGGGTTGCCAAAGCTGCGATGCTTAGTCATGGCAACATTTTAGCCAATGCCGAGCAAATGAATGAGCGCTTTGACGATATTTTAAAGCCAGGTCAAGAAACCGGTATTTGCCCGCTTCCGCTTTATCATATTTACGCCTTTACAGTGAATATGGTTGGCCTATTTGCCATGGGGCAATTTAACGTACTGATCCCAAATCCTCGTGATTTAGATGCGTTAGTAACACAAATCGAACCATTTGAGATTAATTACTTTTCAGGTATTAACACCTTATTTATTGGCTTGTGTATGCACCCAGGGTTTAAAGCACTGAATTTTTCAAACCTAAAAATGACCGTTTCAGGGGGCGCAGCTTTAACACATGCTGCAGCTGATGCGTGGATGAGCACCACAGGTTGTACAATCACAGAAGGCTATGGCTTATCAGAAACCTCGCCTGTTGCAACGTTAAACGACTTTAAAAAAGAAGAAATTGGTAGTATTGGCCGCCCACTCTCAAACACTACTGTGGAAATTTGGGATGAAAACGACGAGCCTGTTGCAGATGGTGAGTCAGGCGAAATTGTTGTTAAAGGCCCGCAGGTGATGATGGGTTACTGGCAACGCCAAGACGAAACCGACAAATGTATGAAACGAGGTTTTTTCAAAACCGGTGATGTGGGTCTAAAACTACCAAGTGGTAATTACAAAATTGTAGACCGTTTAAAAGACATGATTATTGTCTCTGGCTTTAACGTGTACCCTAACGAAGTTGAAAACGTACTTTGTCAGCACCCGGCTATCTGTGAAGCAGCCGTTATTGGTGCAAAAGATGAAAAAACCGGTGAGCGTGTCTGTGCCTACATTACCTTAAAAGAGCAGGTTGATGAGCAACAAGTGACTGACTATTGCCGCGAAAACTTAAGTGCTTACAAAGTGCCTAAATCAATCATTTTTATGGAACAATTGCCTAAATCGACGGTAGGCAAAATTCTACGTCGAGAATTACGCCAATAATAAAGCGATCGTTTTAGCCGCCTAACTGGTATAAAATAACTACGAGTTATTTTATACCAGTTAGGCAGCTTTAAGGTCATTATGGAAAAGTTTATTAATCACATTCAACTTGGTTACTTAGGTTTACTGCCGTTTTTAGGCTGCGTAGGTTGGCCACTTATTGCAGGAAGTAATGCCGTCAATTTAGACTTTTTCACTTTTTATAGCATCGCTATTTTAGCCTTTATGGCTGGTAACTTATGGCATGCAGGTCAGCAAACGCATGCTGATGCTATAAAAGCAATTGTTCCTATCTTACCGATTGGCTTTTTAAGCTTTTTACCAGCAACTTGGACACTGGCTTGGCTCGCAGCAAGTTTTTGGTTAGTGCTGTTATTTGAAAAAAGCTCACCGCAGTGGCAAACCTATCACGTTGATTATCAAAAAATGCGTTTTGTTTTAACGTCAGTGGTGTTTGTATGCCACATATTTGTAATTGGCATGAGTATCTATCCTGAGTAGCCCTTTTCTTGCGTTTGCGGTAACATCCGCGGCTCAGTTTTTTAAGGACTTGCTATGATAGATCAACTGCGCGCTAAACTAGACCACCTTGGCGAAAATTACGTAGAAAAAAACGCCCACTTTAAGGTAAAAGTGATCCCATTTTTTTGTGCGATTCACATTAAAAAAGATCATAAAAACCAAGGCAGCTTAAAGCTATATTCTAATCAGTTGATTGAAATATTTTTAGCTACCATGTTCTTGTTATTCGGCTTAATGCTTTTTGACACAGACGCAGGTTTTACCCATGGTCCTATTCATATCGTTATTGCCGTATTGATTAGTTTTAACTTAATCTTTAAGCAAATAGCCATTGAAGGGCTTAAAACTCGCTTAGCCCTTTGCCCTGAAATCGCACAAGAAACAACGCCAGCACAAGGCAAATAACAACATGTTTTTAGACCCTAGTTGGCGCATATTAACGGTTGGCGATGGTGATTTATCATTTTCACACTCTATTGCGCGTTATATAAAACCGGCCAAGCTTGTTGCTTCAACTTATGATGATGCAAACACCATAGAACAAAAATATACCGACAATGCACTTAGCGCTTTGCAACAACTTAACATTGAAACACTCACTAAGTTTGATGTAACAAATCCAGACTCGTGGCAGCGCTTAGGTGGCGCTTGTTTCGATGTGGTTATTTTTCAATTTCCACTGATACCTGCATTTAAAGGTGAAGCTGCATTTAAAGCTAATACCCAACAAGGTGGTATGAATGTATTAAACCGTGCTTTGTTGCATCGCTACCTAGACTACGCAAGCCAGTTCGCATTAGATAAAAACGGCCCAATGCTCTGCTTCATCACCTCTAAAGATGTAAAACCTTACCGCGAATGGAATATTGAAGGCAGCTTAAATCAAGGGCTAAACTGCCATTATCTTGGCCAAATGCCATTCGATATTAACTTATTCCCAGGCTATAAAATTCGCAATGTAGACCGCGATAAACACGTTAAAGACACCAGTGGCATTACCTATGTATTTAGCGAAAAAACTGACAATAGCATTACTGAAAAGCTGACTTTACCCGCTTATTTAGGTGATAAACACTGTGCATTATGCCGAGTAGGCCCTTATATGGCACAAGAAGATGAAGACAAACATTTGTTAAGCAAAAAACATAAACAAATGGAAAAGTTTGAACAGGATTGGCAAGCATGGCTTGCACAAAACAACGAGGAGTAACCATGAACTTTGTGATTGTAGGTACCAATTTTATAAGCGATACACTACTGAGTGCAGCTAAACAAATTGAACAATTCTCCTTATATGGTGTGTGCTCTCGAGAGCAGCAAACAGGCGAAGCTTTCCTTGCAAAGCACGATGCTCAAAAGGCTAAGGTGTTTACCAATATTGAGCAAGTATGCCAAGACCCATTAGTCGATGCCGTCTACATTGCTGCGCCAAATAGCTTACACAAAGACTATGCTGTAATGTGTTTAAAAGCCGGTAAACATGTTTTAGGTGAAAAGCCTTCGGCTGCTAACAGTAAAGAACTAGAGGCCATCATTCAGGCGGCCAAAACACATCAACGCTTATACATGGAAGCGATGATGACCACCCATTTACCAAACTTCGCACGCTTAAAAAATGCCATCGCAAAGATTGGCACACCCCGCAAATATATAGGTCAATATAGTCAGTACTCATCACGTTACGATAAATATAAAAATGGCGAGCGACCAAATACTTTCTTGCCAGAATTTGCTAACGGTGCATTAGTCGATTTAGGTATCTATCCGCTATATATTTTACTCGCATTATGGGGCGCGCCTCAGAGTGTAAAAGCCAGTGGCGTGTTACTTGAAACCGGTGTTGATGGGGCCGGTGACGTATTATTAAATTACACTGATAAGCAAGCGGTGATCAGCTATTCTAAAATCTCGCAAGGCGATAATTTTACTGAGATCCAAGGTGAAAAAGGTCGTATTCGTATCGAAGCAGTCTCTTTATTAAAGCGTATGCAATTTATCGGTAACGATGGCACGGTTGAAGAACTCTCTGAGCCATTTGATGAACACTTTATGCGCCATGAAGTAAGCCACTTTATTCAAGCGGCCAATGCCGGACAAATTGAGTCTTCAGTTAATACTCATACGCTGTCAAAACAAGTTATGGCGGTGCTTGATGAAGCGCGAAGCCAGCTTGGGGTTGTGTATCCTGCAGACCAATAAATTTAATTTTCAAGGGCAGTTGACACTGCCCTTGTCATTTTAAGCCTCTTCATTACAAGCTTAAATGATGACCTCTAATTAACTTACTCGTAATTTTTATTGAAATTAGATTTTTGTACTATGGTTAATAATATTTACTTTCAATGAGAAGGGTAATATTTTGACTATTCGCTTTTTACTCAGAGCTGTTTTCGCAGCAACCATTGCCCTTGCAGCAGGCCTACTCCTCATTATTCTATTTTTGCAATCAGGCCAAGACGAAAGTATGGAGTCGGCCCAACAGCGTTATGAACTGAGTCATCTTGCTAAGTTTTCATCTTCAAATTCGATTCACCTTACAGAACTTGCTCGTCAACATGTTGTAACCTTAGATCCTCGCTATGAAGCTGAATACCATCAACTTGTTGATCAAATTCAAGGCAAAGCAGCTTGGCTAAATGGCGAAAAGAAAAGTTATGAACAGCGTTTAAAGGCCTTTAATGTAGCTGCTGAGGATTTAGCCCTATTAAAAAAATCTAACGATTTATCACTCAAATTAGTTGAAACAGAAGAAAAGGCATTTGGCTTAGTCAGTGATTTACTTGGCCGTGATACAAATAACTTAACCGTCAGTGAGCACAAAAGGTGGGTACAAGCTATCGAACTTTTAACTAATGATGCTTACATGGCCGAAGTTGAGAAAATTCAGCAACCTGTACAAGCATTTTTAAGTTCAATTGAGAAAAAAAGTGCGGCTGAAGTCAAAAGCAATCACGATCGTGTGGTCACCTTAAGTTTAATTAGCACCGTGTTAGTCCTGACTATTATTGCTACCTTGATAGTGTGTTACTGGCAATTAGAGAAAAAAGTAATTAAAGCAACCCATGCCTTAATTGATGAAGCTAAGCGTATTTCTGAAGGGGATCTATCTCGCTATATTGACCACAAAGCCGATGACGAAATAGGCCAGCTTGCGAGCAGCTTTAATATTATGGTTGATAAACTGTCTCAGCTTCTTAAAGAGATACATGATCAATCAGAGCAAGCGCAAGTGGCAGCAAAAAGCCTAGATGAAATTTCACAGCAAGCTAAAACGCTAAATGATATTCAAAGCCAAGCGATTGAGGTGATTTCAAGCTCAGTCTATGAAAACTCAACGGCCGTTAAAGAAGTGTCTCAAAACTGTGCAGAAGCGGCAAGCAGTGCCACCGCAGCTAATCAGAAAACCCAAGAAGGTCTACAGGTTGTACAACAAGGAGTTAGTTCTGTTGAGTCAGTGGCCGATACACTCACCAAATCACTAACAGACCTTAACCAATTAGAAGCATCAGTAAATGAAGTCACGGTTATTTTAAGTGTTATCAGTAATATAGCCGAACAAACTAATTTATTGGCACTAAATGCCGCAATCGAAGCTGCAAGAGCAGGTGAACAAGGCCGGGGTTTTGCCGTTGTTGCTGATGAGGTAAGAACTTTGGCTAGTCGCACGCAAAGCTCTACTCTTGAGATCCAAGATAAAATTGACTCATTGCAATCTGCAACCAATGCTGTGACGCAGAGGATACGCTCTAGCGATAATCAAATTAAAGAAGCGGTGATAAACTCAGAAAAAGTGGGCCATATGCTCGATGAAATTAGCGTACAAGCAAAAGCCATTTCTGAGGCCAATATGACCATTGCTTCTGCATCTGAACAGCAATCTCAAGTGACAGAAGAAATCGCCCAGCGCTTAAACGAAGTACAAGATACCAGTCGAAAGTCGCAGCAACAAACGCAAAGCATTTCGGACTCATCGAGTAAGCTGGCTAACTTGGCGAATAACTTAAACGGGCAAATTAATCGCTTTAAATTAAGCTAGTCGCTGATCCAGCTCAGCGACTAGCAATTAGTTTAAAATCGGTAAGTAACAGATGCACCGATAGTTTGCGGGTTAACCACTGCCACATAGCCTTGTGGGTAACGACCACTGACAGGTTCTTGTGAGGTATACGCTTCTTCATCTAAGGCATTGTTAATGAAAGCACTTATCAACCATTGTTCAGTATCATAAGTCATCGATAAACGCGTAATGGTGTAATCACCTGCTACGCGTTCTTCTGTGTTTGTTAAGTCGCCATAAAACTCATCAACATAATTGGCGCTTAAATTCACTTTTAGACTATCGGTAAACCAATGCGACAGACCTAAACTTGCCGTTAACTCCGGTGCAGAGTTTAAATCATTGCCAATGGCATCAGGAAAGGCTGATGATTCATCAATTTTAGTTTTCAATAAACCGAAACCGCCATGTAACTGCCACTGATCGCCCAACATGCTGTAAGCTTCAACTTCTAAACCATAGCTATGAGCATCTTCAATATTAGTGATTTTACGCTCAGAGCTAAGCGCTTGATAGCCGTTGAAGTTATTGTAAAACATATTAGCACTGATATTCATGTCGCCATTATTTAAAACGCTGCGCGAACCAATTTCATAGGTATTAACGGTTTCTTCGTCGTAGTAGTAATAATCTTCAGCGGTAAAATCGAGTGCGCCACCACCCGCGTTGTAGCCACGACGAGCACTGGCAAATAGCGTCGTTTCGTCACTAATATCATATTGAATCGCGAGCTTTGGTAAACGAAGAGTGTGTGAATTATCAAGTTGCTCAACGAGCATATCACCACGAAATGCCATATTGAAATTACGTAATTGTTCTTCACGCTCAATGCGCAGACCCGCTGTTAACGTTAATTCGCGGCTTAAGTTAAAGCTTGTTTCACCATAAACTGCGGTCGATTTACTGCTATCGTCGCCGTAATAGTTGGTTGCTCCCACACTTTCAAAATCTTGGTCACGATCAAAGTAAGCAAGACCAACAAAGCCTGAGTAAAAATCATTGCTTAAACCAAAGTTAAGCTTGGAATCGACAGTGATATTACTCTCATCCATTGATACGTCAGATTCTGCGCTTTCAAGTGGCTCGTATGCTTCAAATCCCCATTTGTAATCCATGTAAGCAACTAAAACATCTAACGATAAATCATCGTTAATTTTGTAATCAACATTTACTTGCGTGGTATCAGATTCAGTATCCATAATACGTTGATATAGCGGCTCATAATCAAATGGCTCATCCGCTAAAAAGTATTTACGACCCGAATTACCTTCTTCACTGTAAGTTGAATAAGTTAGCTGTACAGCAAGATCTTCATTTGGTGTGTAAAGTAACTTAGCGCGTGTGCTGCTGGTATTTAACTTGTTTAATTCACGATCAGTTGGATTTGTTTCGTATACCGATGGATTTGAAAACGTTTCGCCATCAACATACTGAGTTGATAACCGAAATGCTAATACATCTTCAACTAACGCCCCTGATACCACTGCGGCAGTATCTAGGTAGCTATCTTGGTTACGATAACCAACGCGCACTGCCCCTTCAAATTCTTGAGTAGGTGCTTTAGTTGTCATGTAAACAGCGCCCGCAATACTATTACGACCATTACTGGTTGATTGCGGCCCTCGGTAAACCTCAATTTGCTCTACATCCCACAGACCCGTATCACCGGTTAAATCTGCAACAAACGGTTGGCTAACACCATCAATCAAGGTTGAAACACGGGCCTTTGAACCACCACTAAATGAGTTAAAACCCGTTGCACCACCATTACCTGATACGCCTCGCATATCTGGCACCGAGCCGGTTAAGACAACGACGTTCGCCATTTCTGACAGCGCTTCAGATATCGAAGCAAGTTGACCGTTTTCTAAAAGCGACTTATCAACAACCGCCACTGACGACATCGTCTCTTTAAGTGACTTCTCTGTTTTTTCACCTGTAACAACAATGGTATCCATTGATTTTCGACTGTTTTGATCGTCGTCAGCCCATGCTGAACCTTGTGTAACAAGTAATGATGCAAGCATAACTTTGGTGAGTGAATTAAGTTTAAATGCAGTAGCCAATGTCCTTTCCCCGTAAGAGATTATTAGAATTAAACAAATTGAGTTTGATAAAAAAGCGCTAGGAAATTAACACAAGCTTAATAATATTGCAATTGAGTTTAGTTATCATTTACAATTAGATTTAACATCAACTAAAACTATAATCTTATGCTCATTTTTACCGTTACCCTGCTTGTCGTTTTAGCTGTCAGTATTTTCTACTTCACCAGAAAGCAGCAGCGATTTTTTAAAAAACCAATAAAAAAACAATGGCGATTACTTTCATTTGCGTTAACCGTTTGCGCATTAATTCTTGCCTTTAAACAGCTATCAACCACTGCAGCCGTGTTCTTCATCATCTTGAGCATCATGCTAATGTTGATGCTGATCCCTTTTATTAGCCTGCTGAAAAGAAAAGGATAATTCATGACACGCTCATCTAAACGCCAACCAACTTGGTTAGGGAAAACCCTAGCGGGTGCATTTTTAGGGCTAGCCCTCTCATTTATTTTCGTTGCATTTTTTGCTTGGTATGGCCCAGGAGGCATTGATGCTCGCGATAAAGTGCAATTTAACATGTGGATGATCACGCCTGTTTGGCTAACCATTTTTAGTTTTAGTTATTTATTCAACTCGGCAAAGCAAGCGTGGCTTGTGCTTGGCAGCTTAACTGTGCTGCTTTATGGCGTGTTTTTTATGCTAAGGAGTGCATCATGAAAGTAAGATCGGATATTCTTCGCACCTATCAAGGTGTACACACATGGACAGGCATCATTGCAGGTTTAGTGCTGTTTATTGGTTTTTATGCAGGCAGTTTGACCATGTTCAAACACGAAATCCAGCAATGGGCAGCACCTATTCAAGCTCCTAAAATCACCAGCTCTGATTATGACTACCAAACCCTAGTAGATACGGCAATTAATGAACATGGCGAACAACTTGCTAAAGGCTTTAACCTTGATTTACATACCCAAGATGCACCTCTTTCGTGGTATATCAAAGGCAATGCCCGAGGCATGGAGCTTGATAAACAACTCAACTTCGCCCATCTAAATGCTGATGGCAGTTTAAACGTCAGCGCACAAACCGAAAACGAACTTGCCGATTTAGTTGATTATTTACACCGTACAGCTGGTTTTATAGGCGAAATTGGCCATGACCAATCTGGTGTTTATATTCTTGGCATTGCCTGTGTTTTGTACTTTTTAGCTTTGGTCTCTGGGGTAATTATTTTACTGCCGACATTAGTTAAAACCTTTTTTGCACTGCGTAAAGAAAAAGGGCCTAGTCGATTTTGGCTCGATAGCCATAACCTTATTGGTATCGCCAGTTTACCGTTTCATTTAGTCATTGCATTTACTGTGGTGGTGTTTGCGTTTCATGATTTTATTTATGGTGGTTTAGCGCAATTTTATGATGGTAAGCCATTGTTTCAGCGCCCTACACCTGCCGCGCAAAGTTTTCATTTTGAAAACTTACCACGTGTAGATGAGCAAGTACTTGCAGCGAAAAACTATGCCCCTGGCTATGAGCCAATCCATATTCGCTATAGTAATTTAAATTCAGCATCACCTTCTGCGGTGTTTATGATGAGTAACAATAATGCGGTAGTACGTGGCCCAGATACTGATTACTTATTTATGAACCCGTACACATTAGAAGTGGTTAATTCAAGCTATCCGCAAGGCGAAGATGCGGTGTGGGGTAACATGGTTGCCAGTATTTTCTCACTCCATTTTGGTACCTATGGTGGAGACTGGGGGCGTTGGGGCTACTTTATTATGGGATTACTTGGCGCCTTCTTATTCTATTCGGGTAATCTACTGTGGATAGACAAACGCTTTAAAAAAGATCCCAATAAACGCAGTACCTTGTTTATGGCTAGGCTCACTATTGGTGTTTGTTTAGGGTCTATGATAGCCGTCGCTTTCACACTCGTTGCTGCCAAATGGCTATCTGCTCTTGTGAGCAACACAAACTATGCCACCCTGTACAGTTACTACGCAGCATTTTTTGCTTTTGTGATATATAGCTTCTTAAAGCCTGTACAAAAGGCAACCACTGCTGGCTTTTACATGCTAGCGAGCCTGTGTGCGTTAATGGTGTTATCTACACTTTTAAAACTTGCCTTAAGTGACGTTAATTCGCTTTTTTACTCAAGTTATATGGTTGATATTGTCGCTGCTATATTTGCTGCTATTTTCTTTAACATAGCCAAACGCCAGCAACAAAAACAGACCACGCAAACCATCATGCCGGCCTTTGAACAAGCAAGCCAAATTTAAGCATTCTGAGTATGGGTATCAAAGCAATTTGATACCCATACTTTTGCTTTATCGAAAATCTGTGTCCGTTTAACGAAAAACATTTCTTCTCCAATAAAACATCAGTAGAATCGCCGCAAACTTGAGCTATTAACTTTCATAAGGACAGTGATGCAGCGCACCATTCCACCGTTTTTTATTGCTGTTATTTGCGTGCTCCTCGCAATGGTTACCATTCAATCTGGAGCCTCTGTTGCAAAGCAATTATTCCCTTTAATTGGCCCTGAAGGCACCACAGCACTGCGCTTAGGCTTTTCAGCAGCTATTTTGTGCCTTGTGTTTAAACCTTGGCGCGCATTTCCGCCTATTGGACAACGGATGCCTATCATCGTTTATGGCTTGAGTTTAGGTGGCATGAATATTCTGTTTTATTACGCGATTGAACGTATTCCTTTAGGGATAGGTGTAGCGCTAGAGTTTACTGGCCCCCTTGCGGTTGCTCTTCTTTCGTCACGTAAAAAACGCGACCTATTTTGGGTAGCCTGCGCCATTGCTGGCATAATTTTATTACTCCCAGATATGACAGGCGAAGACAGCCTCGACCCAGTTGGCGTTATTTTAGCCCTTGCGGCGGGAGCGTGTTGGGCGTTTTATATATTGTTTGGCAAAAAGACCGGAAACCAAGGTTCAGGCGGAATGACCGTTGCCATGGGTATGAGCGTCGCCGCGATTGTACTTGTGCCTTACGGCGCTGCTTCTCAAGGAGTTGCACTATTGAGTTGGGAAGTTTTACCGCTCGGTATTTTAGTTGCAGTCATGTCAAGTGCACTACCCTATACGCTAGAAATGGTGGCACTACGTAATATGCCAGCGCAAGGCTTTAGCATTATGATGAGTTTAGAGCCGGCGGTTGCAGCATTGGCTGGCTTTATAATCCTAGGTGAATTTTTAAGCGTGTGGCAGTGGCTAGCTATTTTATTAGTGATTACCGCCTCGGTTGGCAGCTCAATGTCGAGCAATTCAGAAGATCAGAAAAGTCAGAAAAACAGCTAATTTAACATTTTCTATGCATTTTTTAATACTTAAAGATTAAATTTTAGACTCAAAAACAGCTTTTATCGGCATTCGTAAAGTGAGGGTTCTCACTATAATGCTCACTATTAATACAAAGTGGTCTTATCTCTTTGTGTCGCAACAAACCTAATAGTGGGATTTACTTATGTCGATAAAAACTAACTTGTTAATTTCAAGCCTTGCAGTTGCAAGTACATTCGCTGCATCAAATGCTATGGCAGCAAGCTGTCAGGGCGAAATTTTTGCAATGAACTCGGGCCGTGGTGAAACCGGTGTTGTATTTAGCCTTGACGAGCAAAACAAGTCGGCTACGGCACATTCAATCGCTCAGTTTAGCTCTGCAGCGATTGCCTATGATGCTTCAACAAATCGTACTTATTATGCTTCTTCACCTATTCCGCTACAGTACAAAGTTGATGTAAGTCACCTAGACATTAGTGATGAGCAGTTTTCTCACCTACCAATTCGTGCAGATAAATTCAAATATAGTCGCTTGGCCTACTTAGATCATGCGACAGGTGAACATGTTGTTGTTGGTACAACTAAATCTGTAATTGGTATGACCTATGATGCAAGCTCTGATTCATTACTTGCAGTAAGTTTTACCAAGCTTTATAGCATTGATAAAAACACTGGCGAAGCAACTGTGCTGGCTGATTATAGCGACCTTGATGGCTTGAGCCGCGCTGATTTAGTCGTTAAAAATGGCGAGCTTTTGCTAATAACCACAACCTCAGTTTACAGTATTGACCGCACAAGCTTTGCGGCTACCGAGCTTTCAAAACATGAGCTAATCGCGGTAGGTGGTGCGACAGTTAATAACAATGGCGACCTTGTGATCAGCCGCTCTGTCATCAATGACCATGGCGATAAAAACGAATCTAAGCTATACCGTTTAGATCCGTACTCAGGCGAAACCTGCCTTGTAGCAACACTACCAGTTCGCATTAACGACTTAACGACCAATACGCAAAATGCTGTAGCATGTGATGTAGAGCCTAGCTGCTCATTACCGAGTGAACTAATCCCTTACTATTCAGAAGCAGTGATTAAACAGCTAGATAGCAACTGGAAAAGCTATGACTTTGGTGATCAAGAATTTACCGCACCAGCTGTATTTACCTCTGCGCCAACATTTAATGGTAAACACGGTGGTACAAACCGTTTAACTGACGTATCACCAACGGGATATTCTGTATCTTTCCAAGAGTGGCAATTTCTGCAAGACGGCCAAGGTCACCCTAATATTGAGTCGTTTGACTTCTTAACAATGGACGAAGGTCGCTACACAATGAGCGATGGTACTATCGTTGAAATTGGCAGCTTTATTTTAAACGATACTAAAGCTTATAAAGCGGTAGAATTTAGCGAAGCATTTACAGCAAAACCACATATATTCTTGCAAACACAAACTTTTAATGGCCCTCATACAGTTTATACGCGCGTTGCAGGCTTAAATAATGCAGGTTTTAGTGCCGCATTTTATGAGCAAGATACTCTAAATGAAGGCCACCGTAATGAACGTGTTGCTTACTTTGCGATTCTTCCTGGCTCAGGTACAACGGGTACTCTTGAGACTCGCGCAGGTAACAAACAATATAGCCTGTATCAAGCCGGTATTAACCATGAAGGAGCTCAAATTGGTGAGCACTTCTATTTCTTACACGAAGAGCAATCTTTAGATTCTGAAGTGGTTCATGCCAAAGAACAGGTACAAGTAATGGATATAGAGGAAGTGAGCCTTGCTCAATCTATTACAAGTAGAGGTCCAGATAACTTTAGTATCCGCAGAAAATAAATACTCCTAAATCTAGGCGCCTCGAGGCGCCTTTTTCATATCTAATTAGTAATACCAATCCACAATAATACTTAATCATTTTGAGGGATTAAACCTGTCGCTACCTGCGTTAAAATTTCTGATTTACGACTGCATGGATGCAGAAGGTAGAGCAATGCAGGAGCAATTGCCGAGAACAACTAAATAACGAAATTTTTGCCTTGTTACCAACGAGGTTTTATTGCCTCAAAATAGACCACTTAATTAAGCGAATTGGTATAAACTTGCCTTTTCATACAGACAAAACTCTCCGACATAATTTGTTACATTTATTTGTATTAACATACCACTTTTGCGGTGAATAGTGATGATAACTATTATCAGTTGTGATAACTTACCCGCCAATTGTTTCCTTATTGAAAACAATAACCCTATAAAAATTTGCTAATAACACGCGGAGATAAAAATGAAATTCACTCAGTTGCCTATTGCAACCGCTATTCTTTGTGCACTTTACCCTCAAATCAGTTTTGCAGAGCAAACGACTGACGTAGAGGCTAATCTCGAAAAAATCGAAATTGTAGGTATTCGACAAAACCGTATTAGTGAAGGCGCGACAGGTTTAGCGCTAGAAATTGATGAAACTCCGCAATCAATCAGTGTGATCTCTGCTGAGCAATTAAAAAATTATTCTGCTTTTAACATTAATGATGCTTTACGCTTAGCGCCAGGTATCAATGTTGAAGAATGGGAAACTAACCGTACCAACTATACATCACGTGGTTTTGAAATTAAGAATACACAAATCGATGGGGTTGGCTTACCGAATGACTGGGGTATCGTTACCGGCGCAATGGAAGCTTACGGCTACGAAAAAATTGAAGTGATTCGTGGTGCCAACGGCTTACTTACTGGTGTAGGTAATGCATCGGGCACGCTTAACTATGTACGCAAACGCCCTAAAAACGAAAACGGCGGCGAAATCGGTGTCTCTGTTGGCTCATGGGATTTTAAACGTTTACAAGCTGACTACTCACTATTATTAACCGAATCAGGTAGTTGGGCTGCTCGTTTTGTGGCTGCCGCAGAAGGCAAAGAATCATATCTGGATGGTCTTGAGAACAATCGCGAGTTTTTCTCTGCGGTGGTAGATGGTCAGCTTACTGATAACTCAACGGTTACTATCGGTTACTCATATCAAGACGCAGATACCGATGGCAATACTTGGGGTGGCCTTGTTTATAACTATACAGATGGTACGCAAGCTAAATGGGATGTCAGCGACACAACCACCCAAGAGTGGACAATGTGGGACACCATTAACACCTCTGCATTTGTTGAATACAACTATGTTTTTGCAAACGCATGGCAGCTTCAAGCGAGCTACAACTTCCGTGGTTTTGAAGAGCAAGACAAACTATTTTATGCCAGTGGCAGCATTGATAAAGACACCAATCTTGGCCTAAGTGGTTGGCCGGGTCGTTACGACAGTGAAGTAGATGCTGATTTATTTGAAATCAAAGCATTTGGTGCCTTTGAACTGTTTGGTAAAGAGCACCAAGCAAGCTTTGGTGTAAGCCATGCAAAAAGTGATGATGTGATGTATCAACACCCGTTTGATTTTGATAATACACCAGCTTATGGACCAACTCCTGCGTTTCCGTACGATTTAGATGCGATCCCTGAACCTGAATGGTTAACGCCGGTTCTGTATTCAGATATTGAACAAAAGCTAACTCGTTACTTTGGCTCTGCTCAGTTAAATATTACTGATAAATTATTTACCGTGGTTGGTTTTAACGCTATTGAATTTGAACGCTCAGGTATGAATGCCGGTGCATCAATCGATAATGACGAAAGCGAAACAAGCCCATATATCGGTTTTACCTATAAGTTAAACGACGATTTAAACTTATATGCTAGTTACTCAGATATTTATCAGCCGCAAGAGCAAGCTGATTACAACGGCCAATACTTAGCACCTACCAAAGGCACTAACTTTGAAACTGGTGTTAAGGCTTCTTGGTTTGATGATGCCCTAATGACAACATTTGCCTACTTTACTGCAGAGCAAGATAACTTTGCGCAATATGCGGGCCTCACTGAAGATGGTATTTATTACTATGAAGGCGTGTCTATTGAGTCAGAAGGCTATGAATTTGAAGTCACTGGTAAAATCACCGACGCTATGAATATCGTCGCATCTTATACACATATTGATGTTACAGATGAAAATGGTGATGACACCAATAAATGGGCACCTCGAGATGTTGTTGGTGTAACAGTGGATTATGAATTAACAGATGCAATGGTTGTGGGTTTAAATGGCCGTTGGCAATCTAAAATCGAAAGCACTGATTACAATGTTAAGCAAGGTAGCTACGCGCTGCTAAACGCCTTCGCGCGTTGGAATATTAATGACCAAGTTGCAGTTCAAGCAAACGTTAATAATATTACTGATGAGCAGTACATCAATAGCTTACAAACTGTGGGTTATTATGGTGCGCCAACAAACGGTAGCCTAACTCTGACCTATAAGTTCTAAACGCTGTTTAGAAAAAAGTGTCGCCCGTTTGGGCGACACACATCTATTAATTAGGGCAATTACCTAATTCATAATACCCAGCACTAGTTTGCGCTAAGGTACTGGTATAAAAAGTGTTATAAAGACCTAGGTTATCACCTGAACCCACCGCATAGGCGTAAGAGCCATTTGTCGTTGCGCGATTTGCTTGCACATGCGCATAGTTGCTTGAGGTGGTTTCAGTGCATTGGTAATCACCATTCGGGGTTGAGTCACACGCATCACCCACACCATCTGCATCACTATCTAGCTGATCACTATTGGCCACCAGCGGGCAGTTATCTAGGCTATCACTGACACCATCGCTGTCGGAGTCACTCGTTTCACCATCAGGAGTGCTGTCACACACATTACCGATCCCGTCATTATCGTTATCGGCTTGATCAGCATTCGCCACATTCGGGCAATTATCTGCGCCGTCGAGCACACCGTCGTTGTCTGCGTCATTAGTCGGTTCTGTGGTGGTTTTGCATGCCTGTAATGGCCCTGCACAACTTGAGTCATCATCAGCAATCCACTGACATTGATTTGTGCCCGCTGAATATTCACGCATAGTAAATGGGGCAGTTCCAAACGCTAAATAACAGGCAGAGTAACCTTCGCCCCAGCTAATATGGCCTTCGTTGATATGAAGATTGTAATCGCCTGTCACGCCAGCATCGATGACAAAACTAATGCTATCTGTTGATGTCAGCGCAGTATCATCAGTTGCGGTGATCACTGCGCTATTATTGCCACCAGCCAAATTGCATTGCTCAGCAAAGTACTCTAGCCCATTCACTGTAGCCGTCACATCACCATTGCTAAAACTGACCACGACAGTGCTTAAATTTTGATTATCATCAATCACCGTGCCGGTTACCGTAGCGCACTGCCCGTTTACACTAGCCGCAGTGTCACTCAGTAGCGGTGCTGTTGCCGCAGGCTCTGGTCCAACGCGTACCGTAAGATTAGCTTCACCACCTTGTTTCGCTTCATTATCTGTGGCACTGACACGCACTTCATAGAGTCCATCGCTGAGTGCACTTGTCACCCCGCTAAAAGTATTATTCGCATCGACTTGCACGTTCAGTGACTCAATTAAGCTTGCCGCGCCACCGGCTAGGCTATACACGTTAATATCAACATTCGTTACACTGCCTTCTGGGTCGACTGCACTGCCTGTAATGGTGAGCTGATTATTACTGTCTGTGGCAGTTAAATTACTAATTTCAGGGCCTGCATTACGATCAACTCGTTTATTATTAGCCGCGAAGTACTCACCGAGATAGGTTGCAAAATTAATACTGTTTGCCGCCACATAATCGCCAGACGCACCTTGCCCGCCCGACCACGAATGATCCAAATTATTAAACCACAGCATAGCAACCCGATTGTCTTGCCAAAGTGACTGCTCAGCGGTACGCGTTGCATCATCACTTATTGTCATCGTGCCTGAAAGTTGATTAACCCCATAAAGGGCAGCAAAGCCATCTGCATTTTGCTGGTTGTAACAGGTATTGACTGTGGTATCGGCCGTACCGTGACCAATCACCGCTATTTGTGTGGCAAAATGATCTTTATAACTGCCAGCATAGCTTTCACAGCGGGATACAAAGGTGTTTTCAGACACTGTTTCACAGGTCGAAATTGCCCCACTTGAACTTGTGCCGATAGTTGGCCCGGCGCTTGGTGCAACTCCGGCAAATACATCAGGCGCCACACAAGCCGTTTGTGCAGCCATTGCAGCTCCAGATGATAAGCCTGCAATATACACTTGTTTAGGGTCAATATTACGCGCTGCATCACCACTTAATGCATTGGCTAAATTAATTAAATTCTTATAATCGCCAGAGCTTCTATTGATTGCTCCTTGCCAATATGACCAGCAGCTATAGCCTGCTTTATTCATAGCATCAGGAACGGCTATTACCATGCCATGGGCTTCGGCTGCATCCTCAAGATTCGCAGTTAAGTAGTTATTAATGGGTTGTACGCAGCCATGTAATACCAGCATCAAAGAATGGCCATTGCCTATGCTTGATTGCGAATCAGGAGTGTAAATATGAACATTATTAAAACCACCAATGCTGACATTTTGCTGCCAACTCCCTGCAAAACTTGGCTGTGAGAAAATAGCAGCACAGAGCACTGCGAGCGGAGTAAACGACGCTGATTTTCGTTTACATAATTGTGTTACTTTTTGCATATATCGCCTTTATAGTCGTTATCATTGTTGTCTGTCAGTTGATGACTAACTCAATGTAGTAGAACTATTTAAAAAGCGACCTATAACTATAGTGCTATACAGCCATTAAAAAACAACCCAAAGGTAGCACCACTGGGTTTATTGTTATTTTCAAAACTAAAACCAATTTCATTAACAAAGCCAACGGAACTCGTTGGCTTTGCTTTTGCTAAGGAATGGGCTTAAAAATTAAACCCGACTGATAGCCAATAACGGCGACCATCTTCAACATATCCGTATTCATCTTCGGTGATTTCTTTATCAAACAGATTGTAAACACCAAATCCTAACTTAATGCTGCGGCTTAAATCGTAGTTACCACCAATATCAGCCAAGGTGTAATCTGGCGCAATTAAGCTGTCTTGCGACGGGCCTGTTGTCGGCTGGCTTTCTTCGCCGCGGTAATGAACACGCAGCCAGGTACCTAGCTTATCAACCGGGCGCCAATTAACTGAAGTTTGTAAAATATGCTTAGGTAATTGGTTAAGTGGGCTGCCTTTGTATTCACCGGTTTTTTGCTCAGAATCGGTGTAGGTGTAGTTGGCACTGACATCAAGCTCACTGGTAATGTCGTAAGATACTGATAACTCAAAGCCTTGCGTAACGGCTTCATCCACATTGACATAGGTCGTTGGCATTGAACCAAACTGGTTTGGTCCATCAGTACACTGAGTGAGTGGGCACGAAATACGGGTAATTTTATCTTCAAACTCGTTGTAAAATACGGTGCTTGAAAGCGATAAATCACGGCTGGCATCATAGTAGATACCCATTTCGTAGTTTACTGATTTTTCAGGGCTTAAATCTGGGTTACCGTAAATATTACCACCTCGACTCACTTGCCCCCAGGCCGCGGTAGATTGACGAATATTTGGCGCTCTAAAGCCTGTAGAGATCCCCCCTTTTACCGTCAACGATTTAGTCGCTGTATACACACCATACAAACGTGGGCTGAAATGGCCTGAAAAATTGCCATCATGGTCATAACGAAGACCGGTAGTGAGTTTAAACTGCTTGGTTGCAGCCCATTCATCTTCTGCAAATACTGACCACTGCTCGTTCTCAACGTGCGTTAAATCACTAATGCGGTTACTGGTATAATCGTCCAGCTCTTCTTTTAAATATGACGCACCAAATGCTGCATTATGATTGGTAAACGGTAAAGTCCAACTTGTTTGCGCATCGGTATTTTCGACGTACATTTCACGAGAGGTATTATCGAATTTATCGTACTTTAAGTAACTGCGTGATGAGCCAAAATCATAAAAACCATTATGGCTTAGTGAGTAGCTTTCTTGGTCGTACTCTGTGGTTGATGACTCTGGGCAACCATTACGGCCACAACTTTCACCTTCTGCTAAAGGAGCAACTGTTTTACCTAATGTTTCGTCGAGTTTTTGTTTTGCAGAGCCTACTTCAAGCATAATTTCATGGCTATCAGAGGGCGTTAAGATAAACTTTGCTTTGATATTGCTTTGCTCTTTACCACGAAAACCGGCTTCGAAATCGTCTTCGTCACGCTTTGAAAACTGACCAGATAACTGCATACCTAATAACTCAGGAATTAAACCACCCGCAGTGAAGAAGCTGCCTTGGTTGATATTACCCGATTCACTTGATTCTTGAATCGTGCTATCTAAACGCAGTTCGCCGTACCATTTTTCAGGTGTTTTACGGGTAATAATATTGATAACACCACCAATTGCATCTGAGCCATATAGTGAAGACATAGGACCGCGAATAACCTCGATACGCTCAATTGCTGAAATAGGTGGAGTCCATGCCCCTTCTACACCTGGGCCATCACTGTTTGGACGAGTTTCGCGTGAGGTTTGACGCTGGCCGTCAATTAAAATCAAAGTATATTGACTTGCCATCCCGCGAAGACTGATATCTTTTCTGTCGCCACCACCTGTGACAACTACACCGGGAACGTCGGTCATTGCATCGGTTAGATCTCGGTAAAAACGTTTTTCAAGCTGCTCACGGTCAATAACACTGATACTGGCTGGCGCCTCTTTAAGCATTTGCTCGTAACCGGAAGCCGATACAACTATTACTTCCATGTCTTGTTTTTTGTCATCAGCGTATGCAAAATGGGAAAGACCTGCTAACACAGCAGCGGTGAGTGGTAAAACAGAAGAAACAACCCTCGTCATAATAATACTCCGTGACTTTTTGTTTATAAATGATAATAATTAGCGTTTGCATACTAATGAGAAGTCCCGATTTTCACAATTTACGATTTCTTAAAACTGAATTAAGAAGGCCTGAACCATGAATTCCAAGCTGATAAAAACATTGCGTGTATTTTCTCGTACTGTTGAAACAGGCAACATGAGCAGTGCAGCTGCAGAGTTATCGATGACCACATCGGCTGTCAGTCAACACATTAAGCAATTAGAACAAGAAATCGGATTAAGCCTATTTAACCGCAGCCCGCGCGAACTGACTTTAACCGAAGCGGGCCATCTGTATTATCAAAGCTGTTTAAAAATACTGGCACTGGCGGATCAGGCCAGTACGCAATTGCAACAATTACAAAATAAGCCTAGTGGCGAGCTCAAATTAGTTGCGCCAGTGGGGTTTGGCGGTGGCCTATTAAGCGAGCCATTAGATCGCTTAATTAACGAGTTTGATGATTTACGTATTCAGTTAATTTTGACTGATGAGCCAATAGATATGATCAAATGCGGCGCTGACCTAGCGATTGCGATTGGCCCATTAACTGACTCAAACCTCGTTGCTCGTAAATTAGCAACTTGGCCGTTAAAGCTATGTGCTCATAAAGACCATGCAATTAGCAAACTCGATAAAGCCAATTGGGAAGACCTTGGCAACTTTGCCCGTATCGCCCACAGCAACGCCGACAGTAATGCGTTTAACCCGTCAACGCTGGCAAGCAAGCCGTTACCGAAAGCAAAGATCACCGTAAATAATATGCAAAGCTTAATTAAATTAGTGTGTGATGGTGTTGGCTATGGCGTATTACCAGAGCCAGAAGTCAGGCATTTACTAAAATCGAAAGAGCTGGTTGAAATCGCACCTGAGTGGGCAATGCCAAATTACACTGTTTATGCCGTAACACCAGCCAGAGACAGCTTAGCGGCAAAAACAAAAACTGCCATTGATACATTAAAACTGTGTTTTAACCATGTGTCTAAGCAAGTTGAATTAGTTGATTAAGACGCTACAAGGATAATACCCATTTGCCGTATTCGGATGGGTATCATCCAAATTAGTATTAACCTAGCGCCAGCCAAACGCCCACACACATCATTAACGCGCCAGCAATACGGTTTAACCACTTCACATTATCGCCTTTATCCAAAAACAGCCTTAAGCTTTTACCCCCTGTTGCGTAAATCAACATACAGATAAATTCGCTCAGCATAATAATGCTCACTAATACCGCAAGCTGAGGGGCAACCGCTAAATCAACATTAATAAACGGAGGCAATAGAGAAATCATAAATGCCCACCCTTTTGGGTTTGCAATGGCAGTGATATAACCCTGCGAAAATAATTGCCCACGACCAATTTGTTGCTGTGTATCATCGTTAGGTTTAAAGCTGGTTTTAGCGCGCCACATATTAACACCTAAGTATATTAAGTACGCGCCACCTAGGTATTTTAAAAAGGCAAATAACTCAGGGTAATTAAGCATAATACTGGCAACCCCTATCACCGCAGCAATGGCTACCGTGGCAACGCCTAACACCTCGCCTACCATCATCCAAAGCGTACGTCTAACGCCCACACTCATCCCCAACGTCATAGCGAGCGTCATACACATACCGGGTGTAATAGAAACAAAGAAAAAGGTCGGAATAAAAACCGCGAGTACTGCTAAATCGAGCATAAATGCAATCACATGTTTATTGCTTAAAAAGAGAAAGCGATTAAATCACATTCACTTAAATAAGCAAACAAACACGCGATTGCTAACAGGCTTATAAAAACATACCGCCCGATGCTTCTATTCGTTGCCCGGTTACCCAACGGTTTTCATCACCGAGTAATTGCGCAATCATAGGGCCAATATCATCGGCTTGGCCAACGCGTCCCATGGCTGTAAATGAACTGACTAATTGAGCTACATGCTCATTATCACGGACAGCACCACCGCCAAAATCAGTGGCAATTGCACCAGGTGCGACAACATTCACGGCAATATTGCGACCAGCAAGTTCTTTTGCCATGTATTTGGTTAATACCTCAACGGCCCCTTTCATGGTGGCGTAGACCGCTTTTCCTGGTAATGCAAAACGTGTCAGCCCTGAAGATAAGTTAATAATACGCCCGCCATCATTGATCATCTCATGCAATGTTTGCGTTAAGAAAAACACCCCTTTTACATGTACATTCATCAAATTATCAAACATAGCTTCACTGGTATCAGCAAATGCACTGTCACTACCATGGCCTGCGTTATTAATTAAATAATCAAATCGAGATGTTTGCCATTGTGTTGCCAAGGTACTTTCAAGTGTTTGTTTAAATTCAGCAAAACCTAAAATATCGCTCACATCAAGTTGAATGGCGACGGCTTTTGCCCCCAGTGCAGCTACTTCTTCTACAACCTGCTGTGCTTCATCTTTATGACTTCTGTAAGTAAATACGCAATCAATGTTCTTACGTGCCAAACTTAAAACTGTATTTTTACCTAAACCGCGATTACCACCAGTGATCACTGCAATTCTATTGCTCATCATGTTTACCTTTTGCTTTGAAGTAATTGTGAGCAACCAGTATATTTACACTGCAAATTCAGATAAACCATGTAAAATTGAATTAACTGTTCGCAAATAACAAACAATCATGAATGAACTGAATGCCATGAAAACCTTTGTTCAGGTTGCAGAGCTAAAAAGCTTTTCAGCTGCAGCACTTGCACTGAGCATGCCTAAATCATCTGTCTCGCAGTTGGTCAAACAACTCGAAGATACGTTAGGTGCTCGGCTTCTAAACCGCACAACAAGACGAGTTACGCTGACCAACGAAGGCACGGTTTTTTATCAGCGCTGCAAAGATATGCTTGCTGATATAGACGAACTACAAACCCTATTTCATAAAAAAGACGAAGCGTTATCAGGGCGTCTTAGAGTAGATATGCCACAGCCAATTAGCAGACGTTTAGTGCTACCGAATCTAGACAGCTTTTTATCTGCACACCCGCAATTAGAGATTGAACTGAGTAGTTCTGACAGACGAGTTAACCTAATTGAAGAAGGCTTTGATTGTGTAGTGCGAGTCGGTAATTTAGAAGACTCATCGCTGATTGCGAAAAAAATTGGCCACTGCCCGATGATTAACTGTGTAAGCCCAGGTTATATTAAAAAACACGGCAACATCACAGAACTTAGCGATTTAGCCGAGCACTACATTGTTCGCTATAGCCAAACACTCGGCCAACTTGACCCCGGCTTTGAATACCAAGATACACAAGGCGATTGGCAAACTCTCGCCATGAAATCACAGCTTACAGTTAACAATACGGATGCCTACAAAGCAGCGTGCTTAGCAGGGCTTGGCCTTATTCAAGTGCCTCGTCATGGAGTTCTTGACGAGCTCAGCCGTGGTGAACTTATCCAAGTTTTACCTGACTATAATTTGCCGCCCATGCCTATGAATATCGTCTACCCAAATCGACGCCATTTACCAAGGCGTACCCGAGTGTTTATTGATTGGTTAAGCGAGCAATTAAAACCGATTATCAAGCAAAAATGATAAGCGTTCATCAGCTTTAGATGGCGTTAACTCAATGATTTCAGATTTAACTACATTTTCGATTACAAAAGGATCTTCAGCGACAATTTCTTCGATCTCCTGTTTTGAAACATCGACTGCAATAATGCCGCCTGCGTTAGGCTGCAAGCTTCCAGATAATACAAAAATACCTTTATCAAAGCCTATCTGAAGCCACTTTTTATGGCCTTCCATGAAATCTTTAGCTTGAGATTTATTATCAGAAAACGTTAGTTGAATTATAAACATTTCATTATTCCTTTAATGTAATACTTGAATTTACTTTCAAAATGCCAGAGCTATTTTAAAAATCATATTTAGGCGCAAGCAAACAATCAAAACCCCACCTAAAGCAATGAATTAACTTACTTTTCTGACTCCCTTTGAGAGTATATTGTGATGATAGAAGTCAGCATTTCGTTAATATCTGCATGCTAACCCTAGCCCTAAGCAGGAAAATAAATGTTAAAGTGTAAACTTGTATTAGAATCTAGATAGAAAAAATAGGTCAAAATCACATGTCTTTATCGAGCATTACTTTGAAATTATAGCTCAGCTATGTGCGAAAGAGTTTCTGGATGACGCTGAACCAGCTTTAGAAGAGTTACTGCTTGCCCATTTGGTGCACTTCGCCCCTGCTCCCAATTTTCTAAGGTGCGAGATGATGTGTGCAGCAAACGAGCAAAGACCCCCCGAGACATATTAAATTGCTCACGAATACTTACAATTTCATCAGGTGAGATGTCTAACTCACTTATGTCGTTAATTTGATGCGTTTTAAGAGTTAACTTGCCCTCTGAGTGCTCTTTAGCCTCAACAAGTGCAGAACTTAACTCTGCAAATAAATCACGACTGCTCATTACGCCAAATCTCCATAAAAGCCTTTAAATGTTTCTTTTGATCTGCTGTTAAATCAGACATTTCACTCTTACCATAAATGGTCAACAAGTAGAAACGATGTTTGTCATCAAGAAAATAATAAACAACACGAAAGCCACCGCGTTTGCCCTTACCTTTGCCAGCAACTCGCACCTTACGTAAACCACCTGTACCTTGAATAACATCACCCTGTTTAGGGTTAGACATTAATTCAGCTTGGAAAACCCTAAACTCTTCATCGCTGAGATACTCGTTACGGTACTTTTCAAATATAGTTGATTCAACAAATACACTTTTCATTGGCAAAGTATACGCAAACAACGTACAGATAGCAAACCTGTACGTGATTAACGTAGTTTTAGTATTTATAGCTAGATATCTTTGCTCGAATTTTCTTGTCGGTATCTGGAATTATAAACATGAACAACATTTCCTCTTATTTGCTTACCGCTTATCTACGGATAAGAATATGCAAGTAGGCAATACAAAAATCCCCGCTATAAGACGGGGATTTTTAATATTTTACTAATTACTGAGTAACACCTTCAGCGGCAACTGGCTCTGCGGGTTTTTCGTCACTTAATAAGTATTTATCTAACCACTGCTCTTGCTCCCAAAGCACATGCAGCAAGCTCTTACGGGCACGATAGCCATGCGCCTCATAAGGTAACATTACTAAGCGGGCTTCTTTACCTAGGCCTTTTAATGCAGCATACATACGCTCACTTTGCATTGGGAAGGTACCCGAGTTTGGATCTTCTTGACCGTGGATCATCAGCATAGGCTCATTGATTTTCTCAGCGTGGAAAAACGGTGACATAGCCGCATACACATCTTGCGCTTGCCAAAAATCACGCTCTTCACCTTGGAAACCAAATGGCGTTAGGGTGCGATTGTAAGCACCACTGCGGGCAATACCGGTTTTAAATAAGTCGCTGTGCGCTAATAAATTCGCCACCATAAAGGCACCATAAGAGTGACCAGCAATGGCAATTTTGTTTTTATCTGCCACACCTTTTTCAACAAGTACATCAACCGCTGCCTTAGCACTTGCCACCAGCTGCTTACGGAATAAGTCGTTTGGCTCTTTACCATCAACACCCACAATTGGCATTTTCGGGTCGTCAAATACAGCAATACCTTTTGCAAGATAAGGCATTGGCCCCCAATAACCGATATAAGTAAACTCATAAGGCGACTCGCGCATTTGTGACGCAACGGCTTTATCTTTATATTCAAGCGGATAAGCCCACATTAGAACCGGTAACGGGCCTTGAGTTGAATCATAACCCGGCGGCAAATAAAGCGTACCACTAAGCTCAACACCATCATCACGCTTGTATCGAATTAGCTCTTTAGTCACCCCTTTAAATTCTGGGTAAGGGTGCTCAAAAGTCGTAAGTTGAGTCAGGGTTTTATCGTCTAAATCACGAATAAAAAAGTTAGGTTGCTCAGTTTTAGATTCGCGAATAGTAATTAAACGCTCGCCTTCATCATCAAGCATGGCACGCACACGCTCATAGTATGGCGCTTCTGATTGCCAAATGCGTGTTGTGGTATTGGTTTTTACATCATAACGGTCTAAAAACGGAATATTGCCCTTTTCAGATGCACCATTACCGCGTAAGAAAAGATAACGCCCGCCAACAACTTTTAATACATCAGCGCCTAAATCATTTTTTTCATAAATTGGGTAACCTGGGTTTTTGTAGGCATCGTTATAGCTGCGCTCAGAAAATAACACGCGATTTTTATCTGCATTACGTGGTTGAATAACAAATGTGCGAACTTGTCGGTCGCTAAAGCGCCATTCAGATAACAAAGCAACATTACCGTTACCCCAAGTTATTGAGTCAAAACGGCGTTCAACTTTAGCAAATAACTTAGCATCACGTTTAAATGGTGCTCTTAGGCTATAAAGGTAATCGTGATGAGGCACGTCGGTTTTCATATCACCGCCGTCTTGTGCTTCTGCCCAAATGACTTCAGCGCCTTGATCTGCTCGCCATTGAAATTCGCGGCGACCAGTACGCACACTGTCATAACCTTGTGGAATGTTATCTGCTAAAGGCTGCTTCGCAAGCTCTGCTAGCGTATAGCCACGCATACCCCAAATTTGCCAAGTCGCTGCAAATCGGCTGTAAGGCACTTGATAAGAAAAAGGCTCATCAATCATGCCAACCAAAATATTGGTTGAATCAGGTGAGACCGAAAACGATTTAATTAAGCCCGGTTGACCAATTGGTTGGCCTTGACCACTAAGCGGAATATAAGTCAGCTGGCTTTGTGCAAAAAACTTAAATTGTGCTTCATCATATGGGCTAGTTAACAAGTTTTGATAAGTACGCGCAGGCGCTTTTTCACCACTACTTTGCTGAATAACTGGTACAATCTGCGAGCTGTCGTTGCTGATACGTGCTTTACCAATATTAACCGCTGCATTAGCTACAATGGCGCTGCTATCTGGCAACCAAGTATAAGGCGTGCGCGTTAGCACTGAATTAAGTGGTGTATCACTTAACTGGCGGGCTTGCTTAGTACTTACATTATAAACCCATAAGTTAGCACTCGATGCTTGCTCAACCACAAACGCCAAGTATTGACTATCGCTTGACCAACTTGGTGAGCGTAAAATGCCATTAGGCAAACCAGATACAACAATTTCAGAACCGGTTTCAACATGCTTGAGCACTAACGATGTAAACTTATTACGCACTCGTGAGCGCGAAAAATTAGCAGGATTAAGCTTAATACCCGCAAGTTTCAACTCTTCTTTGGCTAAGTCTTGTAAGGTATCGATGCGTTTTCTATCAAATAACGCCAGCCACTGGCCATCATTCGATAAATAACTACTCGGTGCAAGCTTAGCATCAACCACAGCAGCCAGTGCGGGCGATGGAGTTTGATAACCTTGATTAGCAAAACTGGGTGTGCAAACAGCTGCGCCAATAACTAGCGCAAAAAGCAGTTTAAATGCTTTCATGTTCGTTCCTTTTTCGTTTTTATTTTCGATTCTGTAAACAAGTAGAACATGTTTGCAGCATTTCATAAAGAGTTTAGGCCCTTTTGGCAGCCAATCAGTGACTTAAACAGCTAAATTACGCTAAAATAAAAGCACTCTATTCGCCACTTCTTGCTAATAAAAATGAAAAAATCGACAGGCAAAGTCACAATTTGGGATGTAGCTGAACAAGCACAAGTTTCAAAATCAACGGTGTCTTTGGTCCTTACCAACAGTGATAAGGTCAGTAAAAAAAGTAAAGAAAAAGTACTGGCTGCCATTGATAAGCTTGGCTATGTGTATAACCGCGACGCTGCAGCACTACGCAGCAAGCGCTCAAACCTAGTCGCGTTGGTTATAAATGACTTAACCAACCCGTATTCAGCTCAGCTTGCTGTTGGTCTCGAAAAACACATCTTTGAGCTTGGCATGCTGCCAATGCTGGTGAATATTGCGGAGTGTGTCGAAAGGCAAACTCAAGTGGTGAAAACCCTAAAAGAATACAACGTATCGGCGTTTATTATGTGTCCGGCTCCGGGCACACAGCAGCAGTGGCAAGATGATTTAATAAATAGTGGTTTTCCGGTTATTAATATCATGCGTGAAATTCCCTTTTCAGCAGCGCCGTGTATTTTGCCTGATAACAAAAAAGGCACACATATTTCGACCAGCCATATTTTATCGCAAGGCATAGAAGAGGTAGCCTTTTTAGGTGGCACGGCAGAAATATCTGATTACCATGAACGTTTGAGTGGTTTTTTAGCTGCGCTTGAGCAATTTAATATAACTGACGAAAAACCCGTTATTCAAGCGCCGACAAACCGCCAAGGTGGCCGAGAAGCCTTCAATACCCTTATAAAACAAGCGCCAAATACCAAAGCCATTGTCTGTTTTAATGATGTGATTGCTTACGGCGCGATTGAAGCTATGCGCCAACACGGCCTAGAGCCGGGTAAAGACATCAAAGTTATTGGCTTTGATGACCTAGAAGATTCGCGCTTAATGCTGCCATCTCTTTCAACCATCGCCATTAATGCCGATGAAATCGGTAAACGCACCTGTCAGGTGCTAAAAGAACTATTAGATAAATCAACACCGCCAGTTCGCACCTTGGTGGATGTTAACTTAAAAATACGAGATTCAAGTCAATGAAAAAAGTGTTAGTGATCGGCTATGTATGGCCTGAGCCTAATTCGTCGGCAGCCGGCACCCACATGATGTCACTCCTGCGCGCCTTTCGTGCAGAAAACTGGCAAGTCGAATTTGCAAGCCCTGCGCAAAAAACTGAACACATGGTGGATCTCAGCGAAGATGGCATTACCACACAGGTCATTGCATTAAACTGCTCTAGCTTTGATGAGTACGTACAAGCATATAACCCTGATATTGTGATGTTTGACCGCTTTATGATGGAAGAACAGTTTGGTTGGCGAGTCGACAAATACTGCCCTAACGCTCTTAAAGTTCTCGATACCGAAGATTTACAGTGTCTAAGAAATGCCCGTCACGACGCTCATAAAGCAGGCCGAGAATTCAGCCATAGTGATTTACACAGCGATATTGCCAAGCGAGAAATCGCCGCTATTTTACGCTCAGACATTAGCTTAATTATCTCGCATTACGAGATGCAGCTACTCAATGACGTTTTCAAAGTCGATAACGCCCTACTTCACCACTTACCATTTTTGGTTGATTTACAGCATATCCCCACCAGCACCAAAGCATTTTCAGAGCGTAAACACTTTATGACCATAGGTAATTTTCGTCATGCGCCAAACTGGGATGCAGTGTTGTACTTACAACAGATTTGGCCGCTGATCCGCAAACAATTACCCGATGCCGAACTCCACATTTATGGCTCTTACCCGCCACCAAAGGCAACAGCACTTAACAATCCAAAAACCGGCTTCTTGATCAAAGGCTGGGCTGATGATGCTTATCAAGTGATGGAAGATGCCCGAGTATGTTTATCGCCACTGCGTTTTGGGGCTGGTATTAAGGGTAAGTTACTCGAAGCGATGATCATGCAAACGCCGAGCGTAACAACTCCTATTGGCAGTGAAGGCATGCATCAAAATGAGCCTTGGTCAGGCGCAATCTGTGAAGATGCACAGCAATTTGCAGATTCAGCAGTCGCACTTTATCAAGACGAAGCGTTATTTACTCAGGCACAGCAAAATGGCCAGCAGTTATTGCAAAAATATTATGATAAATCAAAACTTCAGTCGCAGTTAATCGCTAAAATCACCGCCATTAGTGAGTCATTAGCGCAGCATAGACAGCAAAATTTTACCGGCCAAATGCTCAAACATCACACCATGCGTTCGACCCAATACATGGCGCAGTGGATTGAAGCAAAAAATAAGTAATTTTGCCGTAAATAACACTAGACATAGCAGCTTTTGTCGCTAAAATCGCGCTGGTCAATTTAAGCGATATAGTCTAGCTATTAGACTATATCTTATTGAATTTTGGTCTATCCTTAACTGAACAATTTAACCTTTGGTTCAAAACGCCTTTGAAAACCGCAACGTTTACTGAAAAACGAAAATTTATCGTGAAGCTTGGCAAAATGCTTCATAAATACGGTACACCTGCATACCGACTAGAAGCGCACTTAATGGAAGTTGCGACTTACCTCGGTTTGAAATCATCTTTTGTTATGTCGCCAACATCAGTCACCTTTGTTATTTGGACAGATGGGCACGAAGAAGAGTACACCCATGTTGCGCGTGTTGATCCGGGCGATCATGACTTAGGCTCGCTTGCAGATACCGATGACTTAGTAAACAAAATGCTTAATGGCGAGCTGACACTACAAGAGGTCGATAAACAGCTCGATATTATTTACACCATGCCAAACCCATATAATAAATTTATGACTGGCGTTGCGTTTGCAACCTCAGGTGGTGCATTTGCCATGTTGATGGGTACTAGCTGGAATGATGTATTTTGGTCAGCACTTATTACCTTAGTGGTGTATTTATTTGTACTTTGGTCAACACGCTCTAAACGTGTTGCCCATATGCTTGAACCATTAGTAGCCATTGTATCGGCGATTATAGCCTGTGCTATTAGTGTCTATATTGACGCCCAAATTAACATACGACTAGTGGTACTTTCTGCCATCATTGTGTTTATACCCGGCTTAGCATTAGCCCTAGGTTTGGCAGAGTTAGCGGCAAGGCATTTAGTATCTGGTACGGCTCGGGTGATGGACTCATTCATGCTGCTGTTTAAGCTCTATTTTGGCGCTTTTATTGGTATCGGCATTGGTTTTGCTATTTTTGGCCAAAGTGACTTTGTGCAACCCGAGCCTTTACCTAAATGGACAGCTTGGCTAGCTATTTTCATGCTGTGTAGCAGCCTAATCGTGATTTTTAGAACCAAGCTAAAGCATGCAGTTTGGTCTATTGCATCTGGCTTTATAGCATATGGCACAAGTATTGGTTCAGCCATGTACCTAGACTACACATTAGGCACATTTGTAGGCGCATTAGCCGTGGGCGTTTTTAGCAACTTATTCAACCGCGTTGTCAACGCTCCAGCCTCTATTGTAGCCATGCAAGGTTTAATTGTATTAGTACCTGGTAGTAAAACCTATATTGGCTTGAACTCACTTATTGAAGGCCAAGATTTCGTTTATGCAGACCATATTGGCCAGCAAACCTTTTTGATTTTCATGTCATTAGTGGCGGGGCTTATCTTTGCTAACGTCGCGCTGCCACCGAAGAAAAGTTTATAACTTACTAAGCCCGAGTTTCTCGGGCTTTTTTATACCCTCGTTTTAATAAGCCGACTTTGCTTATCAGCAACAAACTGATATAACTCTAAGTGCATGTGGTAAAAATAAAAAGGATTTATTCAGTGATGAGATTGGCTTGGCTGTTATGCAGCTTTTTCGCATTTAATGCGTTTGCAGAACCCCAGTGTATTAACTGTCATCAAAGCCAAGTTGAAGACTGGCAAACATCCCATCATTTTCATGCTATGGAAAAAGCCACTCCCACTACGGTGCTTGGTAATTTCAACGAACAAACCCTCGACTATCAAGGCCAGCAAGCGCGCTTTTATCAACAAGACCAACAACTTTTTATAAGCATGCCAAACCTTGATGGCAAGCTGACTGATTACCCTGTTTTATACACATTTGGCTATGAGCCATTGCAGCAATACATGTTTGATATGGGCAAAGGCCACATTCAGCTGTTTCCATTTGCATGGGACTCGCGCAGTAAAACAGACGGCGGTCAGCGCTGGTTTGTACTGCACCCGGAGCAGAAAAAACACGACCTATTTCACTGGTCGCAAAAAGGCCAAAACTGGAATCACATGTGTGCCGATTGCCACTCAACTGATTTCAAAAAGCAATTTGACCTTAAAACGAATAGCTTTGATTCGAGTTATTCAAGCATTAACGTGAGCTGTAAAGCGTGTCATGGCGATCCACAAGCTCATTTAAAATGGGCTGATGGCGATAGCAGTATTGCCGATAAGGGCTTTACTCATAATATTAAAAAGCAAACTCCGCTTTTTACCCAAAAAGCCGATGGCAGTATGCAAAGCGTGCAGCCACTGGTAAAAAGCGAGCAAGTGCAAGTGTGTGCAACCTGTCATGCTCGCCGCTCACAGCTTGATGACCGCAAAGACCCTCATAGTTTTTTACAAAGCTTTCAAGGCTCATTACTCACTCCTGAGCTTTATCACGTTGATGGCCAAGTGTGGGACGAAGACTATGTATGGGGTTCATTTTTACAAAGTAAAATGTTCAATGCAGGGGTGACCTGTAGTAACTGTCATAACCCTCATTCGGGTAAATTAAAGCTACCGGGCAATCAAACCTGTACGCAATGTCATAGCCAAGAGGTGTTCGATACGCCGAAACATCACGGTCACAAAGTGGCAAGTGCAGGTGGCCAATGTGTTGATTGTCATATGCCTGCCACCACCTATATGCAAGTTGATGCAAGGCGCGACCACAGCTTTCGGGTACCACGCCCAGACTTAACATTAAAAACCAATGCCCCAAATGCTTGTAATAGCTGCCATGAAGATAAGACGCCACAGTGGGCAGTTGCCAAAATAAAAGACTGGCATCCAAATTCAAAACACCTTGGCACTGCTCATTTTTCTGAGGCGTTTTATGCCGCCGATAACCGTTTACCTAATGCCTCAACCATGCTGACCAAAATCGTGCAAGATAAAGGCTTTCCTGAGATTATTCGCGCTTCAGCATTAAGCCGTTTAGCCGCAAGCCCAGATAACAACGCTGTCGTTGCGATTGCTCGCTCAGTAAAAGACAGCGAGCCATTAAAACGCCAAGCCGCTATTGAAGCGGCCATGCCATTTGATATCAATCAGCGCTGGCGCTTATTAAACCCGCTTTTAGATGATGAGCATTTACCAATCAGAGCTGAAGCAGCAAGAGCACTTGCAGGTATGTTAACTCAGCCGTTCCCTACGGGTCTTAATGAGCAAGACAGCAAACGCTTAAATACAGCCCTTGATGAGTACAAAAGCATTCAAGAGTACCAAGCAGAGCGTGGCTATTCCCATACCAATTTAGGTAATCTGGCGCTCACACTACAAAAGCCAGCGCAAGCTAAAGCACATTATCTACAAGCAATCAGTGTTGAGCCTATTTTTGCTCCTGCTTATGTCAATTTAGCTGATTTATATCGCAACCAAGGCGATGAAAAAGCAGCGCAAGCTATCTTAAAACAAGGCTTAGACGTTAACGCAGAAAGCGGCGATATTCATTATGCCCTGGCAATGAGCCTTATTCGCACAAAGCAAAAAGACACCGCCCTTACTCATTTACAAAAAGCAGCGCAGTTTGCGCAAGAGAATGCCAACTATCAGTTTACCTACGCGTTACTGTTACAAGATTTAGGCAATATGCCAGCTGCAATATCAGCCCTTGAGCGCGCTTTTAATCTAACACCTAATAACCCAGATATCAGCTACAGTTTGGCGCAGTGGTATGTGGCAGAAGAAAACTACAACCAAGCGCTGTTTTATGCCAGAAACCTAGCCCGCTTGGTACCGGGTAACCAGCAAATTGAGCAGTTTGTGAAACAGCTCGAAATGATGAATAGTATTAATCATTAAGCATTAAAAAAGGGCCAAGTAGGCCCTTTTCAACTTAACTTATGATTAGTAATTAATGACCATAGTTTAGTGATTTTGCTTTTTCGATTGCTTCATTCACGTTAAGAGACGCTGACTCTTGACGCGGTGGGAACTCTACAAAAGATTGTACATGTTCGTTTAACTTAGCAATGATTGGCTGTAGCAACCAGCTCTTACGCATGATTTGATGGAAACCTGTTACTCCATCATAGTGCTCTAATGGATCTTTACGTAAGTTAAATAGTTTAGGCATGCTATGAGTTACCATGTCTTCGTAATATAAGCCATTTGGTTTAGTCGCAAAGTGCATTTTCCATGGACCAAAACGCACTGCTGTAAGCTGAGACTCATAGTAATAGAAGAAATAATTACGCGCAGACTTATCAGCCTTACCAGTCCAGTATGCTAGGTTGTTTTCACCATCAATATAAACTTTGTCTGACTTTTTAAGCTTTTCACGTAAGTTCTTTTCGCCTAATGCAGCCGCAACTGTAGGGAAAACATCTTCATGCGATGAAATACCATTTAGCTTTAAGCCTTTTGGAATTTTGTTTGGCCAACGAACTAAGAAAGGCACACGTACGCCACCTTCCCAAGTTGTCATTTTTTCACCGCGGAATTCAGTTGTACCTGCATCTGGCCAGCTTGATTGCTCAGGGCCATTATCACTGGTGTAAATAACAATGGTGTTATCGGCAATTTTTAGCTCATCAAGTTTATCAAGCAGCTTGCCAACATGGCCATCATGTTCAATCAGGCCACTACCAAATACGTCTTCTTCAGAGCTAATACCCGTCGCTAAATGACGGCTTTCTGGTTTTAAGTGAGTGTAAACATGCATACGGCTAGACGCATGCCAAATAAAGAATGGTTTTTTCGCCTTAACTGCACGTTCCATAAAGTTAAGTGAGCGCTCTAACACTTCTTCGTCAAAGGTTTCCATACGTTTACGAGTAAGTGGGCCGGTATCAATGATTTTGCCATTGGCGTAAGATTCGATCACACCACGTGGACCAAACTTTTTCACAAACTCAGGATCTTTTGGGTAATCCGCTTGTTCAGGCTCTTCGGATACATTGAGGTGGTACAAGTTACCGTAAAATTCATCAAAGCCATGCTTTGTTGGTAAGTGCTCATCTAAGTCACCTAGGTGGTTTTTACCATATTGCGCAGTCATATAACCGCGATCTTTTAAAAATTCAGCTAGCGTAGGATCAGCTTCTTTTATGCCAAGTGGGTTACCTGGTTGGCCCACTGTTGTTAAGCCTGTTCGAATTGGTAATTGCCCCATTAAAAACGCAGCACGACCCGCTGTACAACTAGGTTGTGCATAGTGATCTGTAAACAATGCACCTTCGTTAGCAATGCGATCAATATTAGGGGTTGGGTAGGTCATACCGTGCGAGTATGCACTGAGTGAGATTGGCGCAACGTCATCAACCATAATGGCTAATACGTTCGGTTTATCTGCAGCAAGGCTTACCGTTGAAACCAAGCCACAGATAGCCGCCGCTATTAGTTTTTTCATAAATCATCCCTTTTCATTAATAGTACTTTTTACTCTAGATGAGCAGTTTTCAGTATAGATTAAAAAACAAACCAGTCTAGTCTCTAAAAGCGGCAAAAACGATTTAAATCAAATTTCCACAAAAATCACACATTTTCATTAACCAGTTGATAAATTAATATAAATTGTTACTAAAGTGCTTTTTGAGAGCTTCGTTGTATTTGCTGAGGCTTGTTCGATTTTTGTTCTCGCATTTGTCACTATTTTTATGCTATTTTTATTTTAGAAAGGAATAAATTGATGCCTCTTTAGAGGCTGAAGTCGAGAATTTATTAAGCTAAAAGTATCTAATTTCAACTTATATAAACTAAAAAAACATTAATTTTTCAAACTTTTGTGTAAGGAAAACACATGACTTCTCTTCGATTCCCCTCTTTACTAACGCTTATGATTGCAGCCTCGAGCCATGCGGCTGAGCAAAAAGAAGTACAAGACATGTCAGACCCTCTGGCCGTTTATACTCAAGTAGGAGTTGGCGCTACAAATAAAGGGCTCAACTTTAAAGTTGGCCAAGCATACGATACGGGCATAGCAACAACTGCTGGCATGAATGTTTTTGAAGTAAAAGGAATATATGGCGATGCGCTGGGCTGGGAAAGCGATAGCAAAACGACAGATTCAATTGACTCATTTCGCTTTCGGAACTTCTCTGTTGATTTAAGCACTATGAGTGCAACACAGATTGATGCCAACTATAACCTAAATGCCAACCTTGTTGCTGACGAAAGCATGGATGTTTCGTATAGCTATATAAAAGCACTAAAACCTATGGGGCGTTTTACGTTTTACCCGTTAGCTGGTGTGGGTGCATCGCTCGGTGAAAATACACTAGAAGATGATGGTAGTCGTGACAGTGGTTATTCCATTATTGGAGCCTATGGTTTAGTGGGTATGTATGCAAAAATTACTATTAACGATAAAATTTGGCTTAACTACAATCCATTTTGGCTAACAACTATCGGCGGTAGCGATAACTATAAAGACCACTACTACGGTCTAAACCAAAGCCATATTTTGACTCATGAATTTGCAGCAAGTTACCAAATTAACCCGCGTATGAATCTACGCTATTTCGCAAACTGGAATGAAAACGTTGATTTTATGGATGGCGATCATCGTCTCGAATTTAATTATCAGCTATAAATTAAAATTTGAAATATCAAGAAACAACAAGGTAAAGGATTAAGTGAAAAAAGTTGTACTAATAAATATGCTTACAGCAATTTTGCTAAGCACACAAAGCTTTGCATCAAGTTACGATGAATATGCAATAAAACCTGCAGAGCAGCAATTAAGTAATCAACAGCAAAAAGTTGATGAGCCCATTTCATTTTTACCCATACCGACTTTTATTACAGAGCCAGCTGTAGGGCCAGGCCTTGGTGTTGTTGGCCTTTTTTTTCATGACAACGAAAAGAAAGCCAAAAAGAAGAAAAAAGAAGGCTCTACCCTACCACAAAGCATTAGTTTAGTGGGCCTAATGGGCACTAAAAATGGCACCAAAGGCGGTGCTGTTGGCCACATTACCTTTTGGGATGAAGACCGTATTCGCTATCAAGGGATTGTTGGCTGGGCGAGTATAAACCTTGATTTTTATACCTTCGACGAGATCAAGCTACTCACACCATTGTCGTTGAATATTGAAGGCCCAGCGGTGTTTCAAAACCTTAAGTTGCGCTATGACGAAAGTAACTTTTTTTACGGCTTTAAACAGATTTATCGTAAAGTAGAAATAAGCTTAGCCGAAAACCCTATCGAAGATTTTCTGCTCGAAAACGATATTATCAAAGACCACCTTTCACTTGATGTAAATACGTCAGGTATTGGCCCATTAATTGAGTACGATAGCCGAGATAACCCCCTAAACCCTGAGCGAGGCTTTAACTACAAGGCTGAGTATTTATATTATGATGAGGCAATTGGCAGTAAGGTTGATTACACGAGCTTAAAGCTTACCGCCTTAAATTACTGGCGTTACACCAATAAATTCAACTTTGCCCTGCGCATGCAGTATGACTCAGTTAACAACCGTGGTGAAAAACGCTTACCAGTATATATTCCGCCAAGTATTAGTCTTCGCGGTGTGTCTGCAACTCGCTATCAAGGTCTCGATGTATTTGTTACCGAAGCAGAAGCGAGCTATAAAATCACTCACAAAATAAAGCTCAATGTGTTTACTGGTATGGGCTGGGCAGCCGATAACTTTTCTGACTTATCGAAAGCTGAAACCATAGATACTGTAGGTGCAGGCTTTCGCTATTTAATTGATGAACATTACGGTATTAGTATCGGCTTAGATGTAGCCCATGGCCCTGAACAGAATGCAATTTACATTCAGGCGGGTTCTACTTGGTAATCCAAACTAATACTTTTGTTATTATTTTAACGACCAATTAAACCTAAAGATTGAATTAATTTATTTCACTGCTATCATCAATAGCTCAATAAATATTCAGGGATTGAACGGATGCATAAAAAAGTATCAACCAATCATTATCCATTCAAAGATTTTAAACCCCATGGTCTCGTAGAGTTTTATCAACGTGAGCATGTGCTTTTAACTACTGCCACAGGGCCTTTCAACGAAGAGATTATTGACGCGCACTCTTTTATGCAAAAAGATTACATCAACAAACTCAGCGCTGATTATGGTCAATGGTTTGAATTGGTTGAGTTTGAAAATTCATGCATGGCAACCCCCGGGGCACTTGAAAAGCTAATGGTGTATTTTGTTGAGCTTCGACGTAAAGGTATTGCGCCAGCCAAAACAGCCTTAGTGATAAAAGAAGGGCTTGAAGGCGGTAGCTTGTTGAGTGATACCTACTGCAATTTGTATAAACGAGCTGGCATGGTAATGAGTGTATTTAAGTCAAAAACGGCGGCTCTAAACTGGTTAGCAGAAGAGCCTGCTACAGAATTAGCTTGTTAATATACAATTTAATTTAAAAAGTGTTGCTCTTCTTCACGTAAGGTCAACACTTCAACTCCCCTCAGGGGTCTACCAAACGCTTTACTAAAGATAATGCTTAATTACAACTCAGCAATCATTTTAACGAGCGCTTGTGTGGTCCATTCAAGTTCATTGAATTTAATATCAGGTTGATAGTAAAAGCCTTTTTTTCTGGGTCTATTTACATAGACCTTTATCGGCAGAATCACTTTAGCAAAGCCTGAAGGTAAGGTTTCGAGCCTCACTTCCATGTAGGTAGAGTCTGTACTACTTGGTGCGCCAACTAATTGTGTGTTTGCAAAAAGCTTAAAACTATCCAGCGCATCTAAACAAGCACTGGCACATTGTCCTGGCACAATCACATAAACAGGTGTAGTAAACTGACTGGCGCTTTTTGGCATTGCTTGTTGCTCTGCTGAGACTATCTCGACATAAAATTGTTCACCCTTTTCATAAGCAGCTTGCATACTTTTGTGGGTTCTCTTTAACCATTGATGCCAAGGGCTAGCTTTATCATAGCTTGCGACTACATCGCCAAAATAGTCAGTATTACCTTTAGAAGTTCGCCACCACACTTGGGTATTTTTGTGTAACTCATAGCGACCATATTTAAACTGTTCACTGCCCCAAAGTGCTGAGGCTATTTGTTCACTCCACATTGATGAGCCACCTTGATTATGGCGAAGATCAAGCACCACAGCTTTAGCTTGCATTAACTTACTATGTTGCTGTTCAATGGCGCTCAGCATTGTTTGATAATCTGCTTGCTGCTGCTCATTGGGTGCATAAGTTGGCATGCTGATCCAAGCAATATCCTCTAAAGGCCAGTTGAGCTCAATTGGTAACTTATCGCCGTTGTAAGCATTTTTAAGTTTTTCTTTGACACTATCAGGCCTAATACGCCAGTTTAACTTTAAGCTGTAAGTAGAGCCGTCGGCTTTTTCAAACGTGCAGCTTTCAAGTGGCGACAAAAACGGGTTTCCATCATCAACCGTTAGTCGCCAGCCATGGTTCCACCAACTACCGGGTTGTTCTACTTCGCCGTAATAGCGAAAAACACGCTCAACGAGCAAAGTATTAATTGCAGTATTATCACAGCTTACGAGCTTATCGCCTTTGGCAACCGTATCTAATTCACTGTAATACACTTTCAACGCATCACCCCGCCAAACTGTTGAAAAGCCCGGCCAACTTCTTTGTGGCTTTAGTTCTCTAGGTAGGGTATCAACCGCTCCAGCATGACCATCTTGTAGAACAGTTCTAAAACGTGCAATAGCCGCAGCAAAACCTTGTGAACTATGCGCTTTTACAGCCAGCTTTAAGCCTTCTTGCTTTGCTTTTTCGAGCTGTTTTGCAAAACCTGGGTTACGTACATCATGCATCCCTGGGTGATTGATAACCGACAACTGATAAGCCGCATCAACATCTTTTATAGCAAGTTCAGACCAATTAATTTCAGAGTGAGTGACTGTACTGCCCTCACCGGCGCGAGATAAGTTCACACCAAAAGGGCTAAAGTTTAGAGCTACAAAGATGACTGATGAGTAAAGCGTCAAGCGTTTCATAAAAATCCATTTTAAATAGTTATTATGTTTAAAAAACACCCTATTTAATCACTAAGGCATTGTTGTGGCAATAAAAAACAATTCACATGCTAATAGATTAAAAAAATTCATCTATCAGGTTTATTTTAATCGTTTGTCGGTTTAGAAGGATTACTCTAAAGTTAACCCATCAGCGCTTTTAAGCTAAACAGCTTCACACCATTGAAAGTGTTTGCGCTAACCGAATTGTTGTCACAAAAAGTCTAGCTTGTGTGTTCTCTGGGCTTTTTATATACCGAGTTACTGCACACGCGGTAACTCAACCAAATTGTTGTCAAAAGCTTAGCTTGTGTGTTCTCTAAGCTTTTTTATTCCGAGTTACTGCACTTGCGGTGACTCAACCAAATTGTTGTCAAAAGCTTAGTTTGTGTGTTCTCTAAGCTTTTTTATTCCGAGTCATTGCACTTGCGGTGACTCAACCAAATTGTTGTCAAAAGCTTAGCTTGTGTGTTCTCTAAGCTTTTTTATTCCGAGTTACTGCACTTGCGGTGACTCAACCAAATTGTTGTCAAAAGTTTAGTTTGTGTGTTCTCTAAGCTTTTTTATTCCGAGTCATTGCACACGCGGTGACTCAACCAAATTGTTGTCAAAAGCTTAGTTTGTGTGTTCTCTAAGCTTTTTTATTCCGAGTCATTGCACTTGCGGTGACTCAACCAAATTGTTGTCGAAAAGCCTGGCTTGTGTGTTCGCCGGGCTTTTTTATGCCCGCTATAAAATAAAAACGCCACTAGATGTGGCGTTTGGGTAGTTTCGACAACAATAAGAAATTGCTTTTAAAAGAAGCCCAGTGGATTCTCACTGTAACTTACTAATAGGTTTTTAGTTTGTTGGTAATGATCAAGGGCGAGTTTATGTGTTTCGCGGCCTATACCTGACTTTTTATAGCCGCCAAACGCAGCGTGTGCTGGGTACATATGGTAGCAGTTAGTCCAAACACGGCCCGCTTCAATCTTACGACCAAAGTGATAAGCACGGTTCATGTTTCGACTCCACACACCAGCACCTAAACCAAATTCTGAGCTATTAGCAAGGGCTAATGCTTCGTCTTCATCTTTAAAAGTCGACATTGAAATTACCGGCCCAAAAATCTCTTCTTGGAACACGCGCATGTCGTTAGTGCCTTTTAATAGTGTTGGTTGAATGTAGTAACCGCCGTTAAACTCATCAGACAGTTGCTCCACTTCGCCGCCAGCGAGGACTTCGGCCCCTTCTTTTTTACCAATTTCGATGTAGCTTAGAATCTTATCAAACTGAGCTTGTGATGCTTGAGCACCCACCATGGTTTCAGTATCAAGTGGGTTACCCCGTTTAATTTGCAAAGTACGGGCAAGAACACGCTCAATAAATTGCTCGTAAATATCTTCTTGAATAAATAAACGCGATGGACACGTACACACTTCACCTTGGTTAAAGTACGCAAGTACGGCTCCTTCAATCGCTTTACTCAAAAATTCATCGTCTTTTTCCATTACATCGTTAAAGAAGATATTTGGCGATTTACCACCTAGCTCGACCGTCGAAGGAATAATATTATCAGCAGCACATTTTAAGATATGTGAACCCACTGGCGTTGAACCAGTAAAGGCAATCTTCGCGATTCGAGTACTGGTTGCCAGCGCTTCGCCCGCTTCTTTACCATAGCCATTTACCACATTTAGAACACCTGCAGGCAACAAGTCACCAATCACTTCAAGCAACACTAATATAGATGTAGGCGTTTGTTCAGCTGGTTTTAAAACAATACAGTTACCCGCAGCAAGGGCTGGTGCAAGTTTCCATGCCGCCATCAACAATGGAAAGTTCCAAGGAATAATTTGCCCTACTACACCTAGTGGCTCATGAAAATGATAGGCCACCGTGGTTTCGTCTATCTCACCGATTGAGCCTTCTTGCGCGCGCACACAACCTGCGAAATAACGAAAATGATCAGCCGCTAAAGGCACATCTGCCGCAAGTGTTTCACGAATTGCTTTACCGTTATCCCAGGTTTCGGCCACTGCCAACATTTCTAGGTTTTGTTCAATACGATCGGCAATTTTTAATAAGATATTGCTACGCTCGGTGACCGACGTAGTTCCCCATGCCGCTTTTGCATCGTGGGCTTTATCAAGTGCCAGTTCGATATCTTCTTTTGATGAACGAGGTACTTTACAAAACACTTTACCGTTTACTGGGCTGATGTTTTCAAAGTATTCTCCTTTTACAGGGGCAACCCATTGGCCACCAATATAATTCTCATACTGCGCTTTAAAGTTAACTTTTGCGCCTTCACTACCTGGATTTGCATAAATCATAATGTGTTCTCTCTTCAAATTGTTGTGTTTTATTTAGCATTGACTAAATCATGCGGTAGGTTATTGTTTAATGAACCGCTAACAATTGAAGTTAGCTCAGTTACTGAAAACACACTTGATTCCTAGTCCAGACTTTTTGACTATTTGTCCAGAATTTAGGACGACAGCGAGGCAACAATGAACACATCAGTTAGTAACAGAAGTTTAGATAAAAAACGACAACGTATTGATGTGCTTATTGAAAATAAAGTCAGTTTTGCGGGCGAACATGCCGAATTAAGTATTTACGACACCTATTTAGATGCCCAAAAAGTGGCGTTACATTCCACTGAATTATTATTTTGCGGCATGATCAGCGGTAAAAAAATCATGCATGTCGCCGACAGTGATTATCATGAAGAGTTTTTACCAAACCAGTCATTTGTACTTGCCCCAGAGCAAGGGGTGCTAATCGATTTTCCCAATGCATCTCTTAATCAGCCAACAACCTGTTTAGCGATTGAAATCAGTACCGATAAAATAAGCCAAGTAGTTGATGCTCTTAATTTTAACCAACAAATTACCCAGGATGACTTTTTTCAATATCAAGCCAAGTTAGTGCACGCCCAGCATAATACGCAAACTCAACAACTGCTTGAGCGAATGATCACCCTATTTAGTGAAAATGAACAACACCGCGATTACTTAATTGATCTATCACTCAATGAACTCATAACCCGTCTGTTACAGCAGCAAAGCCGAGACTTAATGATAGCAAGTTGTAAGCAAGGCAAGCTCGCAACCCCATTAAGCCATGTAGTAAGTTATATAGAACAGCATCTTGCTGAGAATATTGATATTGATGTGTTATGTAAGATAGCGTGTATGAGCCGCAGTAAATTTTATCAGCAATTTAAGCTGGCATTTGGTGTTACACCCGCTCTTTGGCAACAGCAATTACGCTTACAAAAAGCGTATAAACTACTTCAAAAAGGTGAAGCGATTAGCCAAGTTTGTTATCAATTAGGCTTTAATAACCCAAGCCATTTTAGCCGTGTGTTTAAACAAGCCTTTGGCGCAACACCTAAAAGTATCGCTAACCATTAAGTTCTGGTTTGCGATGAGAATAAACACGATAGGTCAAGGCAAGTAAAATACAAATAGCACTAGGCACATAAAGCGCCGCAAAGCTCATTTTTGCAAATAACCATGCCCCTACTAAGCCGCCAAGAATAAACCCTAAAATGATTAGGCCGAACAGTTTAGCCTTACGTTTATCAAGTGCCTCGCCACGTAAAACGCGACCAAACATAATACCTAAATCAGTGAAGATACCCGTTACATGGGTGGTACGAACAATTGCACCACTGTAAGTTGTTGCTAAGGCGTTTTGTAAACCACATGCCGCAGACGCTAAAAAGTGCCCGTAACCCGAGCCATTAAACAATAACCAAAGTGCGCCCAGTAAAAGCCCTGCTTCAATCAATAATGCCGTGTCGTAATGACGACCTAGTTTAAGTGCTGAACTATGCAACAAGAACCCAGCAATACCAGACCCAACTAAAAATGACAGTAATACACCTAATAAATGTAAAGCATCAAGGCTATTGCCATGCATGAGGTCTGCGCCAAGCAAGGTTGCAGTTCCTGATAAATGGGATACCGCTTGATGCTCAAAGCTAAGTAAACCAACCGCATTCACACACCCAGCAACCAGCGCCAAAATAAATGCGCCAATCTCAACCCATTTTGGTAACTTAGAAATCACTCACTATTCGCCTTTTTCTCACACTCGTACTCATTCTTTTATGGTACGCCTATTTTTATGACTAAAAACACTTTTTTTCGACTCTTTATATGGTAATTTACCATTAAGTAAATCGATTAAGAACCTACAATGACAAAGCCAAAAACTTGGACGCTAAAAAGTATTGCCAAAGAGTTAGGCGTTTCAAATGCCACCGTATCAAATGCGTTTAATCGTCCTGATCAATTATCGAAAGCACGCCGCGAAGAAATTTTGGCGGCCTGTAAAAAGCTCGGCTATTTTGGCCCAAACAAGGCGGCGCAATCATTACGCAGAGGCACCTTTAATATTGTTGCTTTAGTATTGCCAGACAGCGTTGAATATATGGTATCAGATCCGGTTGCTAGCAGCTTTATGCGCGGTGTATCGGCGGTGCTCGAAAAAAATGGCATCAATCTTTTATTGTTTTCAGGTAACAACGATAACCTAAATAGCGTAGTCGATTTTGTTGATGGCTTTATTTGTTATGGTCGCCCACGTAATAAACAACTTGTTGAACAGTTAAAACAGGTTGCCAAACATGTGGTAACGGTTGATTTTAACATCGGTCGTGATGCCTCTGTAAACGTTAATAACCAACAAGCCAGTTTCGATATCGCCAAGCATGCACTACAAAAAAACGATGATCGGGTTGCTATTTTAGGCCTGCGCTTACTCGATAACGACGTATTATGCCGAGTATACGAACATCATGAGTTTGAAGCCGGTCAGTCGATTGCTCATCAACGACTGCGCGGTTATCACCAAGCAATCAGCGATGCTGGCATCACCCTGGGTGATGATAGAACATGGAATATTCCAGAAAGCAGTGAACGCTTTGCCAGCATTGCCGCCAAAGAAGCGCTTAGCAGCACTCCAAGACCAAACGTACTGTTGTGCATGAGTGATTTAATCGCCCTTGCCGCCATGCGCGAAGCATTAAAAATGGGCTTATCGATCCCTGAAGATGTCAGAATTGTTGGTTTTGATGGCATAGATGAAGGCCAACGATTTGTGCCAAAACTCACAACTGTCCATCAAAATAGCGAAGAAAAAGGCCGCATTGCTGCGACCTTGTTTCTATCGAAAGAGCAGCAAACAGCCGAAATCGACTATCAACTGCAATTGGGTCAAAGTAGTTAAGCTAAAAAGTCAGCCAAATCAACAATGTTCTGTTCGCCGTCTCGGTGATCAGCAATGATCACTTCGCGGCTAGCGAAGTCAACTTTTAACTCGATTGAGCTGGTATCATCATGCCAGCTTAAACGACACACACTGCCTTCACCTTTCGCAATAAACTCACCGTTAAATGCTGGATGCTCATTACGTAATTGAATCAGCTTGATTAAACCTTTCACCACAGGTTTAGCAAGCGCAGCATCAATGTCTTGCGCATTTAAATAAGGGCGATTGATATCACGACCTACATTGGTACGAGCCAATAATTCCATATCGTTTTCACAAGCGAACAGGCCACCATAATAAACTTGTGGAATACCTGGCGCGAAGAACTGAATTGCACGCGCTAATAAGTAATCAAAGTCATCTGCGCCCAAGGCATTATAGTATGTGCAGTTAACTTGGTATAAATCGACATTACTTGCTGCTGCACCAGTTGCTAAGCGGCTTTGCCCTTCACTCTTTTCATGAATGGTTTCAACCAAGTTATCAATTTCTGCTGCGTTTAATAAACCCGGTTTATCACCCATTGGGCCTGCGTCAATGATGCCAATACCATCATGGGTATCGAGTACCGTTAAACAGTTTCGCGGCGAAATAGTTAACCAATTCAGTAAAGCTTGCGCATCATTGCTAAACAAGGTGTGTAAAATAAGCGGTGGTAAAGCAAAGTCATAAACCATATTTACACGCTTTGCGACTTCAACCTGAGTTTGGAAATGGCTGTGGATCTCGGCAATGGTTTCCATACCCGCTTCATTAGCTTGTGCCGAAAGCTTATTTAAATACTCAAAAGTTTCATCCAACATAAAGCAGTTTGTGCCAGCTTCTTTAATCGCATAGCCTGCCGCATCTAAACGAATAATGTTGACATTATTATCAGCAAACTTGCCAAGCACCGTATTTAAATACTCGATACCCGCCGTTGATTTCACATTAATATCAATTTGGTTATCGGTAAATGTGGTCCAAAAATCATAGGTTTGGCCATCACCACACGCAATAGGTGTAAAGCAGCTACCCGGACGCGGACGGTAAATCGCTTGTTGCTCAACCTCAGACATGCCATTTGGGAATACATCGTCTTTAGTTAAAAATAAATCCCAAAATTCAGATTGCTTGCCTTTAGCGAGTACATCTTTAAATTGGAAAGATTGTGCTGAAACGTGGTTAACAATTAAGTCAGCCATAAGGTCATAGTTTGCACCAAGCACGTTAATATCGTCCCAGCTACCAAGGCGCGAGTCTACTTCACTATGATCAATAGGATCAAAGCCAGCATCACTGCCATCAATCGGATTATAAAATGGCAACAAATGTACACCTGCAAACACATTGTTAAGTGGGCCATTTAATAAATTACTTAATTCATCAATACCTTGACCAGTAATACGGTCTGCGTAGGTGATTAATTGCACTTTATTGTTGATCATAATTGTTAATACCAAGTTGAAACTTAATCGATTAAGATATATCTTTAACCACGACAGCAAATTATTCAAGCAGTTTTTATAGTTTTTATACACTAATATACATAGTAAAGGCGCAGACCTTTCGGTGGGGATACAACAATGAATAGAACACACGATCCTTTGCAAACCATTAGATGGCTGACATACATGATGTTTTTTATGTTTGCGATGACCTCTGATGCGGTTGGTATGATCATTCCTGAGCTTATCGAAGAATTTAATTTAAGCATGACCCAAGCCAGTGCCTTCCATTATGCACCTATGGCACTCATTGCATTCAGCGGCCTATTTTTAGGATTTCTTGCCGACAGTTTTGGCCGCAAACAAACCATCATGCTGGGGCTCGGCATATTCACTATTTGTTGTTTTCTGTTCGCCGTTAGCAGTAGTTTTAGCATATTTGTAGTGTTACTTAGCTGTATTGGTCTTGCTATTGGGTTATTTAAAACCGGTGCTTTGGCGCTGTTAGGTGATATTTCTAAAAACAATTTAGAGCACACAAAAACCATGAATTTGGTCGAAGGCTTTTTTGGTGTTGGCGCCATTGTAGGCCCTGCCCTTGTCAGCTTTTTAATCACCCAAAAGGTAAGCTGGACCTACCTTTACGTTATCGCTGGGGTTTTATGTTTAATTTTAACCTTAATTGCTTGGCGTGCAGATTACCCTAAACCTAAAAAGCTTGAAGAACACGCTAAACCTGCCTCTCTTGCAACCACCATGAGTATGATGAAAAATCCATATGCACTGGGCTTTTCGTTAGCGATTGCCCTTTATGTTGCAACCGAAGTGGCTATTTATGTATGGATGCCTACTCTACTTGGCGATTACAACGGCCCGTGGCAATTACTGGCAACCTATGCACTGACCTTATTTTTCATTTTACGCGCTGCTGGGCGTTTCTTAGCGGTATGGCTGCTGAACCACTTAAGCTGGCAAGCGGCAATGCTGTATTTAAGCTTAGGAATTGCACTGTGTTATCTAGGTTTAATTTTCGGCGGCGTTGATTGGGCGGTGTTCTTACTCCCTTTATCTGGGCTATTCATGTCGATGATCTACCCAACTTTAAACTCAAAAGGTATTTCTTGCTTTGCGGTGCAACAGCACGGTGCAGTTGCTGGGGTTATTTTGTTTTTTACTGCCCTTTCTGCGGCAGCAGGCCCATTATTAATGGGTGTGATCAGTGACTACTTTGGCCACATTCGTTACGGCTTTTATCTCGCAACAGGTTTCGCATGTATACTGTTTTTAGCCATGCTATATAACTACTTACGAAACCCTGCTGAGCAAGCTTTAGCGCAGCACAGTGCATTAAGCCACTAAATAAAAATCGTTAAAAATCAATTATCGAACATAAATTGTGCAAGTTTTTCGCTAAAAAGACTTGCACTGTGTAAAATTATTGTTATCTTTACTTAATCGATTAAGATAGCAATTTAGACAACAAACCATCTGGGATTGAGACGAGGCACATTATGACAACACACAAACATGCCCTTTATACATTAAGCGCGCTTGCATTAGCAGTAAGCCAAAACTTACAAGCAGAAGAGCAAGCACAACCTGAGGCTAAAAAAAGCGGCCTTGAAACTATCGTTGTAACCGGTGTACCACGCCGAACAACCATCATGGCATCAAGCTCATCGGTTAGCAGTGTTACATTAGCTGAAATTGAAGTATCAACACCTCGTTCTACTGCAGAAGCATTTAGAACAATCCCGGGTGTTCGTTCAGAATCAACTGGTGGTGAAGGTAACGCAAATATCGCGGTACGTGGTTTACCGGTTGCATCGGGCGGTGCTAAATTCTTGCAACTACAAGAAGATGGCTTACCTGTAATGCAGTTTGGCGATATTGCCTTTGGTAATGCAGACATTTTCATGCGCTTAGATTCAACAGTGCAAAGTGTTGAATCAATCCGTGGTGGCTCAGCATCAACAGCAGCAAGTGATGCCCCAGGTGGTATCATCAACTTTATTTCAAAAACGGGTGAGAACGAATCAGGCAGTGTATCGACCACGGTAGGCCTTGATTATGATTCAATTCGTACAGACTTTGAGTATGGTACTTACCTAAACGACAGTGTGCGCTATCACATTGGTGGCTTTGTTCGCCAAGGTGAAGGCCCACGTGAAACCGGATATACATCAAATAAAGGTGGCCAAATTAAGGCAAACCTAACCAAAGAATTTGATGCTGGTTATGTTCGTGTTTACTTTAAACACCTCGATGATAAGAGCGTAGGTTACCTACCTATGCCTATGTACTCAGATGGTGATTCAATCCCAGGTTTCGATGCACAATCAGATACGCCGCATTCAGCGCTTTTCACACAAACTCTACGTTTAAATGGTGATAACCAAATCAGCACAGGCGATATGACCGACGGTATGAACCCAGTTGTTACCTCAGTGGGTTTTGAAGCAGCATTTGATTTAGAGAACGACTGGCGCATCGAAAACCGCTTTAGAACATCATCAGTAAGCGGTAACTTTATTTCTCTTATTCCAGCTGAAGTCGCATCTGCAAGCTCTATCGCTTCTAGTATTGCTGGTGATGGTGCATCGCTTGTTTATGCAAATGGTGGCTCAGCAGGCGAAGCTTACGGCGATGACGATTTAGCAATGCGTATTCACACATTCGATGTAACGCTAAATGACATGGGTTCAATTGTTAATGATCTTAAGTTAACTAAGTCGTTCTCTGATGAAACTAGCGTTACCTTTGGTTACTTTGCATCAAGCCAATCGATTGATATGTCGTGGCTTTGGAACTCATATGTTATGGAGCTAAAAGGCGACAACGCTGCATTACTTGACGTTTACGCTGCAAATGGCGACAGCTATTCAGATAATGGCTTGTACGCTTATGGTACACCTTACTGGGGTAACTGCTGTCAACGTAACTACGACACAGAATACGAAACACGCGCACCTTACATTAACTTAGCTACTAAGTTTGGCAATTTAAGCATTGATGCAAGTGCTCGCTATGATTCAGGTGAAGCGCGCGGTAACTACGCAGGTGCCGTAACATCAACAATTGATATGAATGGCGACGGTACCATCTCAATTCCTGAGCAAAGTGTTGTTGGTATTGATAACGCGAACCCAAGCATTGTTAACTACGACTGGCACTACAGCTCATACTCAATTGGTGCGAACTACCAAATTGACCCAAGTTTTGCGACATTTGCCCGCTTAAGTAAAGGTGGCCGCGCAAATGCAGACCGCTTACTATTCGGTAAAGTAGAAGCAGATGGTTCGGTTGCCGAAGCCGATGCAATTGATGAAGTAAATCAATACGAAATCGGTGTGAAAAAACGTTTTGATTCACTATCAGTATTTGCAACTGCATTCTACGCAGAGACTGAAGAGCAAAACTTCGAAGCAACATCACAAAAATTCTTTGACCGCGAGTACGAAGCAAAAGGTATTGAGGTTGAATCAACCTACTACGTAGGTGATTGGGATTTCCGTGGTAACTTTACTTGGACAGACGCAGAAATTGCTAAAGATGCGTTATCGCCAGAGTTAGTCGGTAATACACCACGTCGTCAAGCTGACCTTATTTACTCACTAATGGCAACTTACAACTTTGATAAAGGTGCTGCTGGTCTAAGCTTTATTGGTACAACGGATGCTTACGCACAAGACAGTAACGACCTTGAGTTTGATGGCTATACACAAGTGAATGGTTTTGTAAGTTACAATTTATCTGAAAACTTAAGTCTATCGCTTAACGTGAACAACCTGTTCGACACCGTAGGTATCACCGAAGCAGAAGAAGGCTCAGTACCAGATAACGACATTATCCGCGCCCGTACTATTAACGGCCGTACAACGTCGCTTACTTTAAAATACTCTTTTTATTAATTACTCTCCTCCCTCGTTTTAGCCCAGTTTTTACTGGGCTTTTTCGGCTTTAATAGTCAGCTTTTTCTACTACACTTAATCAAATAGTCGTAATTACCCTCTTTCTAATAAAAAACACTGATAATAAGTTAATACTTTGATCTATAATCAGGGTTGGTATAAGTATTAACCATATGAATTAGGAACATACATGTTTGTCTCTAGCAAAAGCCACTCTTTACTCCAAGATCAATACAACGCGCTATTAGCTGAAGTTGAGGCACTTAAAGCCGACAATCACGTATTACGTGACGAAAACGAACGCTTAGAAGCAAAATTACATCAGCAAGCTGATGACGCAGACCAACTGTTCCTTGCTAACTTATTGAATAGTTCGATTGAATGTATCACGCAAATTGAGGGCGTACGCCAAACTGTACTCGACTCATACCTTGTTATCGAAGAAGAAAGCCAAGTTACTTTACAAATAAGCCAACTACTAAACGACTCAAATAACGCCCTGCAACATATTGTCAGTGAAATGGCGAGTATGGCAGGCAAAATGGGCAGCATGACCAGTAACATTACGGGTCTGTCTGATATGGCCGATAGCATCAACACCTTTGTATCAACCATCTCTAAAATCTCTGATCAAACCAACTTACTTGCGCTAAATGCCGCAATCGAAGCTGCCCGTGCTGGTGAGGCTGGTCGTGGGTTTAGCGTTGTTGCCGACGAAGTTCGTACACTTGCAACCAACACCAATAAATCAGCCCAAGAAGTATCTGATCTGGTAAAAGAGATCATCAATAAAACTGGCGAAACGGTGACCTCGGTTGAAGATATCCAGCAAAATAACACTCAGCTTTCAACCAGTTTTGATACGCTAAACAATGACTATGGTTCTATCATGAATCACTGTAGCTCAATGAAAGAAACCATTATTAATGCAGCCACACGCTCATTTGTGCAAACCGTAAAACTGGACCACATTGTTTGGAAAGGTGAAGTTTACTCAGTTGCAAATGGCACAAGTAATAAGTCGATTGATGACTTTTCAGATCACACCATGTGCCGATTAGGTAAATGGTATAATTCAGAGCAATCAAATGGCTTCAAACAACATAACGCATTTCGTCAATTAGAAGAACCGCACCGTGAAGTTCATCGCAATGGGGTTGAAGCATTAGTCATGCTGCAAACTGGCAATAAAGACGCAGCTATTAATCACATTAATAAGATGGAAGCAGCCAGTGAACGAGTCATGCATTTACTGGATCAAATCGCTAATGGCTAATGGCTAATGGCTAATGATTAGTTACTCATAATCAAAAAACCGAGCTCAATGCTCGGTTTTTTATCTATTTAAGCTAGTTATTCAACTAGGCCTTCTTGCAGTACTGGCATAACAGCTCCTTGCTGCTCTTGGCGCTTTACATAGCTAAACAACATTAAGCAGCCAAGGGCTAAACTTGCAGCTATCATAGAGCCAAGGGTTGCAAACCTAAAACTATAAAACTGTGCAACAACCCCTGCTGCCCCTGCCCCGCACATAACACCCAGTTTAATGGCGTTCGTGTAAAACGCTGAGGTAAACCCTATTCGCTCGGGAAGCTGATCTTGTAATACGGTTAAGCCAATGCCCGCAAATATACCGTAAAATAGCCCATTTAAAACTTGCAACGCGATTAAATGCCATACTTGAGTGGCATAAAACACCCCTAAATAAAATACAATGGCACAACAAAATGCCACCGCAAGCATCGCAACTTTACTGTATTTTTTAGCAAGCTTTGCCCCATACAGCATGATAGGAATTTCTAACAGTGCCACCACACCCATAAACAGCCCCGGTGTATGTTCAGCAAACCCTAGTTCTGTAATGCTATAAAGCGGCAAGGCCGATGAATACATAATATTGCCCGTTGAACCAAGCATAATAGCTAAACCCAACAACCAAAATGATAAACTCGCTGCGGCTGCAGGCTCTCTGCCATGTTGTGATTTTTTAGCGCTGTAGTCAGGAATAAACTTAAATGCAAAGATAAGTGCAATCAAGGCACACACCGCAGCAAAGTAAAACGAGCGGCTAAACTCGCCTCCAGCGGCTAACAAATAACCAAGCGGCGGGCCGCCGACCCAAGCAAAGGAAATAGCCGCACGTAAACGGGAATTAAAACTGGTAATGTCGATGTTCTGTTGACGCCCCGCCCATTGTCTTGCCACGGTCATCATTTGCGGAATTGCCGCATTGCCCATCGCAAGAAACAACACGCCTGCGAGTAATACTTGCCAAAATGCAGTGGCATTCGCAAAGGTCACTAACGCACACACCATACCTGATACAGCCACCATAAATAACTTTCGCGCACTGGTGCCTTTATCTGCCATGCCACCTAACCACTGACTAATAACTAAGCCAGTAATGGTGACCGCCACCATATAAACACCTAAATACACGGGCGGTGTTTGCAGCCCTTCGACAATGAATAAGCTCATCAATGGGTTAACAAATGCCCCCATTAACCCGGTTAGCATACTTAGAAGAATAAAAATTACACCATGCTGTTTCAGCAATGCTTTCACTCACAACCCCACATTAATACGACACGTGAACAGATATTTAAAGGGCGCAAATTATACACAGTTTTAGCGAAAACTTCATTTTGTAATACAAATAAAATTAAGCCCACCATCGATAGTCAGAACCTATCAAGATAATAGAAACAATCAGTTTTACCAAACCAAAACACCTTCATATAATGGCTGCAACAAAACGCCAGTACCTTGGTGACTTATGAAGAGGTTTATTATGAAATTTAATCGCACACTGACTTTAAGCGCACTTGCTCTTGCAATCAGCCTTCCTGCATCCGCTGCTACACTTACCAAAGACAATGGTGCAGCTGTAGGTGATAACCAAAACTCTATTACAGCTGGCCCGCGTGGCAGCGTTTTACTTGAAGACGTTCATCTAATTCAAAAACTGCAACGCTTTGCTCGCGAACGTATTCCTGAGCGTGTTGTTCATGCTCGTGGTACAGGTGCACATGGTGTGTTTGTTGCCAGTAAAAACCTTGAAGACCTAACCATTGCTGCGCCGTTTGCACAAGCAGGCAAAGAAACAGAGGTATTCGTTCGTTTTTCATCGGTTATTCACGGTAAAGGTAGCCCTGAAACTCTACGTGACCCACGCGGTTTTGCTACAAAGTTCTATACAGATCAAGGTAACTGGGACTTAGTGGGTAATAACTTACCTGTGTTCTTTATTCGTGATGCGATTAAGTTTCCAGATATGGTGCATTCATTAAAACCATCTCCGGTTGATAACATTCAAGATCCAAATCGCTTTTTTGATTTTTTCTCACATGAACCAGGTTCAACACATATGCTGACATGGGTTTATAGTGACCATGGAACACCAGCAAGCCTGCGTAAAATGGATGGCTTTGGAGTGCATTCTTATAAAATGATCAACAAAGACGGTGACGTAAAATACGTAAAATTTCACTGGCTTAGCCAGCAAGGCATTGAAAACTTAAATGCTAAGCAAGTTGCTGAAGTACAAGGTAAAGATTTTCAGCATTTAACCCGTGATCTGTACCAAGAAATCAATAACGGTAATTTCCCGAAATGGGATTTATATATCAAAGTACTAGACCCATCTGAACTGGATGACTTTGATTACAACCCGTTAGATGCAACAAAAATGTGGTTAGGTGTTAAAGAGACCAAAGTGGGTACCATGACACTCAACCGTATGCCAGGCAACTTCTTCCAAGCAACAGAACAAGTCGCTATGGCCCCTGCGAATATCATACCGGGTATTGAACCATCAGAAGATCGTTTGTTACAAGGTCGTGTGTTTTCATATGCCGACACCCAAATGTATCGTTTAGGTGCAAACCACCAGCAGTTGCCAATTAACCGCGCCAAAGTAGAAGTGGTTAATTACAACCAAGACGGTCCGATGAACTTTGGTCATACCACCAGCAATGTGAACTATCAGCCAAGCCATGAAAACGTGCAAGAAAACCCAATTGCTCGTAAGGCACAGACTAAGCTGGCTGGCTATGTACAGCAAGCAGCCATTAAAAAGCAGCAAAACTTTGCTCAAGCTGGTGTGTTATATCAAAGCTTTTCTAAACAACAGCGTACAAACCTGATCAACAACTTAGCGGGTGATTTAGGGAAGGTAAAAGATAGCAAGGTAAAGCACATTATGCTCAGCCACTTTTACAAAGCAGACACCGAATACGGCATGCGCTTAACCAAAGCCGTCGGCGGTAACCTAGCGACCGTGAAAAAACTAGCAAGCTCACTTTAATTCACTCTCCCAACCTTGATGAGGAAGGCACGTCCTTCCTCTTTTTTTAGGAGTTAACTATGCGAATTTTTACTTTCTACTGCTGAGCCTTTTATTAACATGCAACCCAGTTAATGCTGATCAGCAAACAGACTCACAGACGCAATATCAAACCTTACTTGCCTATTATTTTGCTGCTGCGCGAACCGCAGAGAACGACATCATTGAACAATTTGTTGAGGCCGGATTACCAATCAACAGTGTTAATGAAAAAGGCTATACCGCGCTGATGATTGCCACTTATCATGGCCACAAACAAACGGTAAAGCAACTATTAGCATTAGGCGCCAATGCTTGCCTTGAAGATAAACGCGGCAATACCGCATTGATGGCCGCTATTTTTAGAGGTGAATTTAGCATCGCTAAAACATTAATGAAGCAAGACTGCGACACAGAGCATGCGAATAAAGCAGGGCAAACCGCCGAAGCATTTGCAGCACAATTTGGTCAACAGCATGTACTCGCTTTACTTACGCAATATAAGAAGGCAAAACAATAAAAAAAGCCCAGTGGGGAAACTGGGCTTTGAGCAGTGAAACAATGTTAGTCGAAGGACACTGTCACTGGGTTAGAACAAACAGTATCAGATACACAAACTTGATATTCATAGCTTGGTAACTCAGCTTTACGCTCTACATCGCGATAGAAACCACGATCAGCTACTGTTTCAAGTAGTTCACCATTACGGTAGATGCTTACTTGATCAGCCACAGTTTGCCAGCTTAAATCAACACGCATAGTACCTAAACGTGTTTTGTTAGCACGTTTAACCGATAGCTCAATTTCAACATCAGATACCACAACCGTTTGCGTGAACGTATCTGTTTGACCTTCGCTATCTGTCGCAGTTAGCGTCACTTCATAGCTGCCTGCTTGTGCGTAAGTATGCATAGGATCAGCATCTGTTGATGAAGCACCGTCACCAAAATCCCACGCCCAAGCAACAATATCGTCATTGCTATCTGTGCTGGTATTAGTGAAAGTGACATCTAAACCTGATGTTTCAAATGCAAAGCCAGCTTGTGGAGGCTGCGAGCTCACTTCACCAATAGCGCTAAACGTCAGTGACCAGCTGTTTAAAGTACCGGTATCAGCAGACAGTACATCTTTGACATTGAGTACCCAATCACCTGTCGCAACTTCGCCATTAAAGTTAGCCAGCGAGTAGCTTTGTACTAGATCATCAGCACCACCGCCAGATTGGCTGTGAAGTGTTGCAGTTGTTCCTTGCGGCGACGTTAATGTGACGATTAAATCACCAATGTAAGTATGAGTAATATCAATACTTGCATCCGTTGAGAACACAGTAAGTTCATCAGCTACAGTAATCACCGAATCAATACCCGTGTCATTGTTATCAGGAATAGACACTGGTGTTTCATTTGAGAAAGTAAAGTCATTTAAGCCAACAGGGTTAACAAACAGTGACGCACTGCTTTGTTTAGCTAACTCACCTGATGTTGCATCAACAACAAAACTATAACTGCCCCATGCTGTTGCTTCTTGTGTTGGCACCGTTAGTGTAACTACATCTCCAGGTACAGCTTCTGTTTGCGATAGTGTTGCGCCCGCTAAATCAGCTTGAAGTGCTAGGCTAACGACACCATCCCACTGGGCGATTGAACCAATTTCAAAGGTATATGTTGCAGTTTCACCAGCAGTAATTTGCTGTGAACTTGGCGACACTGAGATTTTGAAGCTTGGAGTTGGATCTGCTTGCTCAAGTGCTTGATTCACATTTAAGCGATTGCCAGACACTGTTTTGCCTTGCAGCGCTTCATTTTGGTCGCCGCTATTCATTAGCAACTCTTTAAGTTCAAGCGCTGATAAATCAGGGTTGATCGAAAGCACTAATGCAGCTGCACCAGCAACATGCGGTGTTGCCATTGATGTACCAGAATAGCTAGCGTAACCATTGCCCGGTACCGTTGATAAAATTGCACTACCTGGTGCGCCTAAATCAACACTTGTTAAACCCCATTGTGAAAAGCTCGACATGTTATCTCTGTTGTCAGTACTGGCAACTGATAATACGCTGTCATGCTCGTAGTTAGACGGATAATGAGGGTTTTGATCGTTATCAACCGCATCGTTACCCGCTGCTGCTACAAATAGAATATCGGCTTGTTCACTTGCCGTAATAGCATCTGCCAGTGCTTGGCTAAAGCCACCGCCACCCCAGCTGTTATTTAAAACACGTACATTTACGCCTTGGTTTTTAAGATCAACCATATAATCGATACACTTAATTGCATCAGAAGTTGAACCTGTACCATCTGCACTTAAGAACTTACAGCCCGCAATTGATACCTCATGGTTCACACCAACAACACCGGTGCCATTGTTACCTGACGCACCTATTGTGCCCGATACGTGAGTACCATGGCCTTGGTCATCCATTGGATCACCTGAGTCGGTAATCGCATTAATACCGTGCACGTCATCGATGTAACCATTACCGTCATTATCGATACCATCACCCGGAATTTCGCCAGGGTTGATCCATGCGTTATCAGCTAAATCTTCGTGGCTGTAATCAACACCGGTATCAATTACACCAACAACAACTTCGCGGCTACCGGTTGAGATTGACCATGCTTCAACTGCATCAATGTCAGCATCGGCGACACCACCTGTTTGACCTTCGTTGTGTAAACCCCACAACGAAGAAAAATCAGGATCATTAGGTACACTGGCAATCGATACACGGTAGTCAGGCTCTACATATTCAATAGCAGCATGGTTTTGTAGACGCTTGATAGCTTCTTTGCTGCTCATACCTGCAATTTTAAATTTAGCTAAACGGCCAGACAAAATAGCTGAATAGTTATCATCGACACCATCTTTGTTGATATCGCTGATGGTGGCTTTAACTAAGCTACGAGCATGGGCACGCATTGCAGCAGAGGTGCCTTTTTTATACATAACAAGTACAGAGTCTTCACTTGCACCAACGACGGTTGTTTTTGCTGGTGTGCTGATTTGTGCAGCACCTAAACATGGTAATAAGGCTAGGCTTAATACAGATAATTTAGTTTTCATATTTACTATCCATAATTTGTTGAACTGATCGAATCACTATGATCCGACCACCAAAGCTCATTACTTCTGAATGATGAATATCACGTGGCATATTTCATAAATGGCAAATTGCAGATAACAGGCAAGAAAAAAAATGATGCTAAGTTTAAATCCATACTTTTTTGCTGATTGAATCAATAAAAATACGTCCAATTCACACTTTTTTGTGAAAAAAGCACCCTTAATGATCCATTAATATTTCCCCAACTTTTTTACTGCTTTTAAATCAAAACCCATACTAAAACCTAAACAAACACACATAACTAATTGAAAATAAATAATTTATAAAAACCACAAAAACTGATGATTTTATATTATTCCAAATCTGTCTAAAGTAATTTTCTTGTTATTTGTACGACCTCAGAGTCACAACTAACAAAGTTGCTTCATTCACTTCTGATTGTTAGCTAACAGTTGAATATCACATAAATTAACCCGGCAAGGCATGCTGGTACATGGTTCTAAAAGAGAAAATAATAATTTTAGAGCTTTGATTAATAATAATTTAAAGGAAATAATCATGAAGTTAAGAAAGTCTCTACTTACCTGTGCAATTACTATTGCGTTAGGTTCAAGCTTTGCAGCAAGTGCAAACACAGATGATAAAACACAATCTAGCACTGAGCTTGCAAGCCAAGTTTCAACACTGGGTGTATCAAACTCAATTACCCTAGATCAAGTATCGGTTACCGGTGTTGGTAACGATGCGGTTATTGCTCAACAAGGTACAGGTCATCGTGCAGAAACTGTCAGTGTAGGTGATGGCAACATGGTTGAAGTAAGCCAAGCACAAACATCTAACTTATCTCTTATCTACAACACAGGTGACGATAATACTGTTTCGCACAGCCAAAACGGCACCATGAATGGCGCATTGTCTGAAACCGTTGGTGTTGGCAATGCTATTCGCGTTGAGCAAGAAGGTGCAGGATTCTTTGGTGTTAACAACGAAGCTATCAACGTCATGGTTGGTGATGAAAATAGCGCAACTGTAACGCAAGGTGATGGTGGCCATTGGTTCTACAACTTTGATTTACAGGGTAACAGCAACACAATCAGCGCAGAGCAAAGCGGCTTACTAAATGAAGCAACGTTTAATGTAATTAGAGGTGATGACAACAGCATCGAAGTAATGCAAGAGGGTGTTTTCAATGCGTTTACCTCTGATGAAGTAATTGGCAACGGCAATGAAATTACTATTGACCAAACAGGTTTCTTCAACAGCGCTGAGCTTACTTCGCTGCATGGTGATTATAACGAAGTTGAGTTTGAGCAAGATGGTGACTCTAACAGCGCATTAGTTGCAGAAATCACAGGCAATGACAACGAGGTTAAGTCTGATCAAGAAGGCAACAGCAACAGCTTTGAGTCAGGCGTGATTGTTGGTGATGGCAATACATTATTGGTCAATCAAAAGCATGACAGCAATACCGCTGGCTTAGATGCTATTGGCAATGACAACGAACTCACTGCATTCCAAAATGGTAACGGTAATGATGTGTACTTAGGTGCTATTGGCGATAGCAATGAGTTTGTTGCTAACCAAATTGGTGACGCAAACAGTGCTCACGTTGCTAACTTCAATGGTAGCGACAACAACGTTGATATTGCTCAAGGCGGCAATGAAAACACTGTACTAGTGCAGTCTTCATACCCAGACGACTCACTCTCTTCAAACGATAATGACATTGCAGTTAATCAGCTGGGTGACCTTAACGAAGCGGCATTAACATTCGCAAGCGTGCTTGATAGCAACAACAACCAAGTTGCTTTCACACAAGTTGGTGAACTCAATGCCATCGACCTGATTCTGGAAGGTAGCAACAACTCTGTTGATATTAGCCAAACAGGCTCAGAAAACTTTGTTGTAGGTATCGGTGAAAGTGCATTCTTGCTAGGCGGTGAGGGTAACTCACTGGTCGTTGTACAAGACGGCAACGCAAACCTTGTTGAAGGCTCAATGATTGGCTCTAACAGCACAGTTGTTATCACTCAACTAGGTGATGGCAATACCGCAACTGTAACCCAAGAATAATCGCTTAAGAGGGAGCCTTGCTCCCTCATTCCATTATGAAAATAAAAAACTTACTACGCATATGTTGCATCGTGCTTGCAGCTCAAAGTACGGCTAGTTATGGCGAAGACCTCGAAATCGATGGCTTAGTACTCGATAGAAGTATTAGCCGATTTGGCCATCAATTTTATTTTGAGTTTGCCAACCTATGGCGCGATCTACCTTCAACAGCAGGTTTTAATATCGAAATAAAAGAAACGGTATTACCCCGAGCGGGGACTCGACTTGTCTTAAAAATGAATAACCAAATAGTGTACGTCACCTATCTAGGACGTCGCTTAGAGCCATTAGATGAACGTGTAAAACAAGCCATGTATAGCGTGATGGATGCCATGGCACGCAGTCAAATGCAGCAATCAACACCCGATATGGCAAAAAATGGATGGTAAAATGAAATACTTAACAACACTAATAATAATCCTCTGCCCTCTTTCTAGTTGGGCAACCGAACTCGTTTATACCCCAATTAACCCAAGCTTTGGTGGCAGCCCATTAAATGCCAGCATGCTACTTAATAAAGCGCAATCACAAAACAAGCACAAAGCGCCGGTTATCGAACAAACCTACGGGGAAAAATTTCAAGATTCGTTAGAGCGTACCTACTTAAATAGAATGGTACGAGAAATCACAGATATGGCATTTGGTGACGAAATCGACGACAGCATCTTTAATGGTGACTCGACCTTTATGACAGGTGATTATGAAATTCAAATTATCACCAGTACCAGTGACACAATCACCGTTAGAATTACCAACACCTCTGATGGCACAGTGACAGTAATTGAAGTACCGAGGTTTGGATAATGAAGACACTCACATTAGCAGCAATGGTATTACTTCTGTCGGGTTGTTCATCAATGGGCAATTTAATCCCGCCGACCAAACAGCTGGCAGACTCTCTTGAGCCAACCGAAACATTCCAGGCTTTGCAGGCCCTTCCTCAACCAATGGGAAGCATTCCTGTGTCAGTATACTCATTTCGTGACCAAACTGGGCAATACAAACCACAGGCAAATGTAAGCTCATTTTCTACCGCAGTAACACAAGGTGCTAACTCTATTTTAGTGCAAGCATTGCATGAATCTGATTGGTTTATTCCGGTAGAACGCGAAGGTCTACAAAATATCTTAACTGAGCGTAAAATAATTCGCGCTGCGCAAGCCGAAAACGATAAGCTACCTGAATTACCACCGCTCACGACAGCTAAAATAATCTTAGAAGGCGGTATTATTAGTTACGACACAAATATCAAAACCGGCGGGATTGGTATGGAATACTTCGGGATTGGCGCATCAGAGTTATATCGTGAAGATGCAATCTCAATTTATTTACGCGCTGTCGATGTTCGCACAGGCCAAGTTTTGTTATCCGTTGCGACAAGCAAAAAAGTACTCAGCCAAGAAATGCGCGCAGGCTTCTTTCGCTATGTGAGCTACAAACGTCTTGCAGAAGCAGAAGCCGGATTCACCGACAATGAGCCTATGAGTATTTGCGTCACGCAAGCAATTGAAAAAGCGCTTAGCGACCTTGTATTAAAAGGTATTAACAAAGGCATTTGGTCTGCAAAAACGCTCTAATTTAATGAGTATATTATTGTGGCGCTGAACATCACAGCGCCCAATTTGAACTTTCTGCTTAATTATCCATCGAAATAAATACTTATAGCATTCAGTCAATTAGGTTTTATTTATGAAATGGATTACCTTCTCCAAATGCGCTTATTCTCTTATTGTTTTAGCCGCACTGATTACCCTGGTTATCACCATTGATAATTTTGACAGTTCAAAAAGCCTGCCAATTGGCTTTGTTTTATGGGGTATTTCGCCCTATTTATTAATGGCGTGGATGGTTGAACACAGTAAAACAAGAGTGACACAAATCGCCACGTTTATTGTCACTATTATGTGTGTCTTATTTGGTACTGTGACCTTAGGTTCAATCTATTTTTCTCATGATGCACAATCAGCACTGGTGTTTCTTTTTGCGCCATTATGGCAATGGCTGGGATTATTAATACTGTGTATTCCACTGTACTTTATGAATAAGCTCACATCTAAATCGAACTGAGGCTCGAATAATGGAAGCTCAACGGAAACACGATTTTGAAGGCTACTTGCTTGAAGTTGGATTTTTAAGCATCGAGCAAGTGCTAAACCAGCTTTAATAGCAAACACTACCACTGGGATTAAACTGGCTATAGTTTGTCACTGTGTATTTTGTAAAGACAAACTCACTGCCATGTAATTTTGTGCCCAATTAGCCAGCTCCACGCGGTTACGCGATGCCGTTTTCTTGAATGCACTGTACAGGTGGGTTTTAACTGTATGATCGCTGATATTTAAACGCTCTGCGATATCTCGATTACTCGCACCTTGGGCAAGTAAGTGAATCACTGATTTTTCTCGTTTAGTCAGCAAGCTGAGGTCAATATCAGTATTTACCGAATCGTTACTAGCATTAAATTGGCTGCGAGACATTGCAGACAGCATATGGTTAAAGGTAGTAGAAATACTCTTACGGCTAAAAAACAGCTCGCCATTGATCACTCTGACCAGCCCTGCAAAAATATCTTCAGGTGATTGATCTGCAAAAAACACCCCTTTAATGCCATTTAAAAGTAAGTTTTTTTCGCAAATTGCATTAGCGTCCGCATTAAAAATAACCACTAAATGTTGCTTAGCAAGTTGCACTAACTCTGCAGGTAGTAAGTCTTTCCAATGTGCGTCAGTGCTATCAATCAAATAAAGGTTAAACTCTTCGCGCATAGACTCTTGAGGCAAGCTTGCATCAACTTTCACACGCATAAAAAACGCATCGAGTATTTTAATTAAATATTGATAATTTTGACTGCGGTTTTGTAACCTTGGCTGTGTTTTTAGAAATACAGAAGTTGGTTGAATCATCTCATTTCTTCCTTGAAACATTTTATTCACAATACCCAATTTGGATACATGATTCAACCATTTATAAGCCTTTATTTTGGCAATTTACAACATCTTCAACCAATTTGGATGGCTAGACACTTAAGTTAACAGAATGTAAACGATCAATACTCACATCTCCCCTTTTACAGCGAGTCATCAAGTAGTTTGTAAAAACGTGAAGTTACACCATTCGTCCAACCGAATCCTTGTTGTACTGTGTATTCGCCACCACCCGCACGGCTAACTAATTCACACACATTGTATTTTTCAAGGAGGCACTTATCTTCTGCAAAACGCATTTCGATCATACTCAGCCAGTTTTTTATGATCGCCTGTGCCTCGCTGACAAAGCCATACTCTGTTAAACCTTTTACAGCGAACCATTGTAGCGGCGCCCAACCGTTAGGACTATCCCATTGTTGTGATGTGCTACACAATGTTGTCACTAAACCACCGGGTTTTAAAAACTCATTCATCAGTTTTTGCTTCACTTGTTGAGCTTGTTGTACAGATGCAGCGCCTACAAACAAAGGAACAGCCATTGCCATCGAATCGACACTGCTTTGCTGATTGAGCCTAATGTTGTAATCACGATAAACACCCGCCTCAGAATTCCAACAATAGGTATTAATTGCATCTAAGCGCAGTGTAGCCAGCTCAGCAATCGACTGGCTCTTTTGTTCTTTACCAAGTAAACGGTAAAAACGAGATAACGTATGCTCTAAGTTATACAGTAAGCTATTCAAATCAACCGGTATGATATTGGTTGTTTCAATGCTTTTTAAGTCATTATGATCACAAAGCCAACGGCTACTAAAGTCCCAGCCAGACTCGCATGCAGCGCGAATATGTTGAAAATAACTTTGTTGCTGCTCAGTTGTTAGCCCTTCAGCGTCATGTAAATCTTCTTTTAATGATTCTGGACGAGGTGTTGCCGCACTATCCCAATAGCGGTTTAAAATAGCCTTATTAGGCATTTTTACAACACGCCTAATAGCAGGCGTTTCACTGCTAAGATCGTTACAGCCTTGCATCCAAAATTGATACTCAGCTTCAAGTGCTTTTACCGCGTTTGCCAGCCAAGTTAAATCTGCTTCTTGTTTATATTTAGCGTCCCATAGCATCGCTATCATTAACGCCAAAACAGGTGGTTGCGAGCGAGAGCTATAATAAACTCGGTTACCATTTGGAATACAGCCATTACGTTCTTGTAGGTCTATAAAGTTATTAACCATGGCTTCAATGGTGGCTAGGTCGCCAATATCTTCTAGACCCAAAGCTGTAAAATAACTATCCCAATAATAAATTTCTTGAAAACGACCACCCGGTACAATGTAGTCAAACTGCAAGGGCATTAGTGAGCTTGCTAAATCTGTATCAGCATTGCGATGCAAATGCGGCCATAAATCAAGAATATACTGTTTAACCGAAGTGGTATCTAATTTCGCAGTCGGAATAGACTGATCAGCAAACAAAAAGTTCGACATAACAAATTCGCGCAGCTCATCACCTTTTAAAGGGCCTACAAGTTGATACAACTCACAAGCACTTTGCCAAGATAAATTTGGCACTGCATCGGCAAACATTTTTGAATCAGCAAACACTTCTGCTAGCTGTACGTCTTTAAATAATTGGCTATTAACGAAGTTCATGACAATCCCTTATTCTGCGCTTGAAGCCGCTTGATACTGTGGTTTTAGGGTAATTTTCTTAAAGATTGAAACGGTGATTAATAGCAAGGCTATTGGCACTAATGTGAGATAAAACGCATGCTGACCGCTAAATTTATCGAATACAAAGCCCGTAATAATTGAGCCTGTTGTTCCACCTAATGCTGAAAAAACCACAATTAAACCTGTCATAGCCGCATGCTTGTGCTTAGCAAGTGAACTCAGCATCACAGAGTTAAGTAACGGGTAAATCGGTGCCATAAAAAAGCCAATCAACGGCAGCATGTATGCTGCAAAAGGCACATCAAACACACTTTTCACTTGGCTACCATCAACATCGTGAGTCAAAGGCAGCACCAATAATACGAGCACCCCCATAGCGACCAGGCAGCCCATTAATAAACTAAACCAACTAATAAACCTAAGTACTTGCCCTGCTACCAAACGACCAAGCGCTAACGCAGCTGCAAACAAACTGGCAAGTTGGATACTGACATCAACAGGCAATTTTAAAACTTGGTTATTAAAGGTCGGCAGCCAAGTGCCCACGCCTTGCTCAATTAGTACATACATAAATGCACTAACAACAAAAATAAGCACAAGGGGTTGGTAAGTCAGCTTTAACATGTCAATAAAATCATGAAGCTGCGATTGCTGATTAGTTTTTAACTCTGGCGATTTTATTGGTGCCGCAAGCACAGAAACAAACGCCACCGCAACAATCGCTGCAAGCAAGTAATAAACATTCAACCAGTGGCTACTTTGCGGGTCATCAGCGTCTATAAATAACGCAAAAATCCAATAACCCGACAGCACGCCAAGCATAAACACCCCTTCAATGGTGTTTAATAACGCTGAATGTTTATTTGCATTATCAGTCACTTGACCAATAACAGAGTAAACAGAGATTTTCATTACTGCAAAGCTGCAACCAATTGCGGCAAAGAGCGCTTTTAATACCCAAAAGTCGGCAATGCTCGGAACAACCAAGCACATCACTGCAACCAGTAATAAAGCGCCAAGCATGGCAATTTTATAGCCTATACGAGGGATAAATGACGCCACTAAAAATGACACAATGGCAATACTAAGATCCTTAAATCCTTCAAGAACAGACGCCTGAGTTTTGCTTACATCTAAGCTATTGATTGCTTGTAAAATAACAGTGCCCACACTATTGAGCATAATAGCAAAGACAAAATAGCTGCATGCCAGCGCGATAGTTATTCTTATAGGATTCATTCACTTCAACCTATGATTATTTTTATTCAGTCTAGTTTAGCGCAAAACAAAATGCAAACGTTTGCATTTAAAATTACACATATTGCTAACATTCAAAAGGCTTAGCGCTGGCTCGACTGCCTATTTACTAGTTCTATTTCAACAACTTGAGATTCTACCGACTGCCCTGCTAACTGGGCTAACAACTTTTCAACAAGAATAACTGAAGCGCGTTGAGTATTTTGTTTAATACTCGACAAAGAAGGATGACTGATATCTGCCATGGCAATATCATCAAAGCCCACAAGGGCAACGTCGTTTGGAATACTAATGTAACGCTCTTTCAGGGCTTTCATCGCACCAAAAGCCACCATGTCACTACATGCCATAATGCCATCAAAGCACAGCCCTTTTTCTACCAACAATTGGTTAATTCCTTTATAAGCAGCACTACTAGTAATATCGATAGAAACCACGTGAGGAGTGGCTTTGGCTTCATTAATAGCATCTAAATAACCACGGTGGCGTTCACTAATTTCAGCGTGCCCAGGGTCACCTAAAAACAAAATATTTTTATCGCCATTTGCCAATAAGTGCTCAGTCGCTAGGCGACCACCTAAATAATTATCGCTGCCAACAATTGGGTAACTGCTGGGTGTTTTTGGATCGCCCCACACAACTAGAGGAACACCAGCACTCGCTGCAGCTTCAATATTTGCTTGGCTTTTACCTTGGCCGACCACAATAATGCCATCGGCGCGGCGGCTATTAATAAAGTAATTTGCCCAATCATCGCTGGCCATAAACGAATTAGAAAGTAATAACTCTAAGCCAAATTTATTTAGTGCTAAATTTATTTCACCAACAATTTTAAGTAAGAAAGGGTCGTTAATAGACTGTTCTGTATCACCATCGAGGTTAATAATAACCGCAACAACATTGGTTTTTTGGGTGCGAAGGCGGCTAGCAGCCGTGTTTAAACTAAAGTTATGTTTTTTTGCTAACTGTTGAAGCTTGTCGCGAGTTTCCTGTTTTATCAATGGGTTATCATTGAGCGCACGGGAAACTGTCGACGTAGAAACACCGGCTAATTTCGCAAGATCAGCTAACTTTAATTTTCTATCATTCATGATACTGAAACACTGCTTTCCTTTAAAACATATGCTGGCAATATACCACCATTTCGACCAAATCGCTGCGCCAAAGAGCATAATATTTTTTCAGTAAGCAAAACAGACCAACTCACCCTGTGGGTAAAAAAAGGACAAAAAATTGAAAAAACAAATTGCAAACGTTTGCATAAATCTTTATGGTTTATAAAAGCAAGGTGTTAACAATTGCAAAATATTCGCTAATACATTGCTTTCAACAACATAAAAAATGGGAACACACAATGACAACTACATACACACGCAGTGCGCTAGCCTCTGCAATTTTGCTAGCTTTGAGTGGCCAAACAGTTATGGCCGAAGAGCAAACTGAGCAACCAGCTAAAGAAAAAGTAGAACGAATTATTGTATCTGGTACACCTGCAGGTATTGGCGTACGTAAAATTGATGCTGGCTATGCAGTAACCAATATAGATGCAGATCAAATTGTTAAATTATCGCCAAAAAGTACAGCTGATTTATTCAAAGCCGTGCCGGGTGTGTGGGTAGAAAGCTCGGGAGGTGAGTCTGGCGCGAACGTATTTGTACGTGGTTTCCCTGGTGGTGGTGATGCACCATTCTTAACATTAAGCCTTGAAGGTTCGCCAATTTACCCTGCGCCTACTTTGTCATTTTTAGAAAACTCGTCGTTATTCCGTTTAGATGAAACAATTGAAACGATGGAAGCATTACGCGGTGGTCCAAACCCTGTTGTATCAAATGGCCAACCAGGTTTAACAACTAACTTCCGCCTTAAACGTGGTAGTGAAGATACCGAAGGTGTATTCAAATACACAACTTCAGATTACGACTTACAACGCATTGACGCTATGGTTAGTGGTGAGATTTCTGATGACTTATTCTTCATGGTGGGTGGTTATGTTAAAAGCTCTCCAGGTATTCGTGATGCTGGATTCACATCAGAAAAAGGCAGCCAGTTCACAATTAATATCACTAAAGAATTAGAAAACGGCACCATTAATTTATACACCCGTCAAACCGACGACCACGGTGCTTGGTACTTACCAACACCACTTAATGTTGACGGCGTTGACGCAAGCTACACGCAGCTGGGTACTTTAAATCGCCAAGCGACTATCTACACAGGCGCAAATAATGACGAGCAACAGATCGACTTAGGTGAAGGCCGTGGTTGGAAAGGTCATGTTTCTGGCGGTAGCATCAAACTTGAATTCGATAACGGTTGGAGCTTCACAGATCGCTTCAACATCACCAAAGGTGATGCAAACACGTACGGCTTAGTACCGGCAGGCTCTGCAACAACCGTTGGTGCGGTGGCTGATAACGGTGAAACAGCAACAGGTGCAGTAACTGGCACAGAATACGATGCAGACACAGCGGTTCAACAACTTGGTCGTTGGGTGGTATTAAAAGAAATTAGCGCATTCACCAATGATTTAGCATTTGCTAAAAAGCTTGATAACTTATCACTGGCCTTTGGTTATTACACAGCCAGCACATCAGCAAATGACTGGTGGAGCTTAGGTAACACAGCGTATCACGTCCTTGAAGCAGGCGGCGAAATGCTAGACGGCATCGAGTGTAATGCAAGTGTTGATGGTTGTGACTTCAACTACGATATCAACTCTACAGGCGATGCACGTACCAATGCCTTTTACACAACAGCTCAATATAAATTCAACGATGACTTTACGCTTGATGCCGGTGTTCGTTTTGAAAACCACGAAGTGGAATACTCGGTTGATGAAGGTCTTGATGGCGTAATCGACAAGTCTGTTCAATATGACGAAAGCAAAACATCGTGGACAACGGGTATTAACTACTCAATTAACGATGACATGGGTGTATTTGCCCGCGTAAACCGTGGTTACAAAATGCCTTACTTTGACGACTTCCGCGATAACTTTAGCGCATACGAAGGTGGTGAAAAGTTAATTAAAGAAGTAACACAAGCCGAGTTTGGTTATAAGCTATTAACTGATAGCACCGATTTCTATGCAACATTCTTCACTAACGAAGTAAAAGGTGACACCTTTGTTCGTCGCCCTGGTGTACCAGCTGAAATCTTAACCAACGAAGCATACGGTATTGAGCTTGATTATAACTACAACCACGAATCTGGTTTCTCAGTTAACTTAAACTCAACGCTTCAAGAAACAGAAATCACAGAAAGCCCAAGCAACGAAGGTAACGAAAGCCAACGTCAGCCAAAATGGCAAGTACGTGTAACACCAAGCTATGACTTTGAAGTAAGCGATATGTATGCAACCTTATACGGCACAATCTCAGCGGTTGATGATCGTTGGGGCGACAACGAAAACACGGTTGTTTTAGAAGGTTACGAAAAAGTAGACATAGGTTTAATTGTTGAGCCTATGGAAGGTATTAAAGTGCAATTAGCAGTTGATAACTTAACTGACGAGCAAGGTATCACTGAAGGTGACCCTCGTAATGCTGATGCACCGAATGGTCGTTACATTATGCCTCGTACTACACGCTTAAGCATTAGCTACGAGTTTTAAGCGATTCTCCCAAACCCCTTGATTTAAAGAATCAATACCCAAGCCACAGTGTTTTATAACCTGTGGCTTTTTTGTTTTACAATCAAGAACTGTAAGTGCTCTGCTAAAGACTTATGTGATTCAAGAATTAAATGCACACCTTCTTGCTGACTAGGCGTAGCGATTGCTGTGATATCCAAAAACAGAGTTTGCTGTTTCACACACACTTCAGAAAAAGCCTCAACTAGCTCGCTAGACTTTGCAGCCGCTCCAGCATAAATAGATTGATACGCGCCAACCTCATACACCGCCGGCGGGCTTAGTATCATTATTTTGGGCAATTCGCGGTGCAAATAGTAGTTTTTTATATCTAAAATAAGTGCTTCGAGGGCATTGGCAATATCAGCAGCCGACAGTGCAAAACGGCGCTTTAAATCATTCGTGCCGAGCTGAATAACAATCACATCTAAATGATAAGCCGCTAAGTAAGGCTCTAGGTATTTTATGCCCAGTTTATCACCACTGAAAGGCGGGTCGTTCACCAGTGTACGATTGGGCTGGCCGGCTTCAATAACTTGGTAGCCGGCACCTAATTTAATACCCAGTAAACTAGGCCAGCGCTCATCGGCTGCAAAGCGCTTACCATCGACGGGCGAAATACCATAGGTGTTTGAATCACCGAAGCATAAGATATTCATTAAAATGGATTCAATGTGTAACCTTGTTGCTGCAACTGTGCATGCGCCGTCATTGCCGATAACGCCATTTGCACACCAGGAATAAGCTGTTGCTGCTTTACCTTCATGTGCGTTGCAGACTGCCCACACACATACACAACGGTATTATGTGCCAACAATTGTGAGATCAATTGCTGATTTTTATTGTCACTGTCAAAGCGCTGTTTATAAAAACTGTTTTCCAGTACATCAACACTTGCGCCACCATGCACAACTAAAGCAAGTTGAATGTTCTCAGGCTTCACACCATGGGCTATATGCATATTAATGAACCGGGCTAATGAGTTCATTTTGTTATTCTGCGCCCCTTTTTCTGCCGCATCAGCTACATCAAATGCCACTTTAAAAACCGTTTGATCAGAGATTGGTGCATGGTTTGGCACATCATAATAAAAACCAAAACCTTTGATAGCAGGCTCAGCTTGCTCTGCATGACTAAACGAAGATAATAAGGCTAAAGATAAACCTAACAGTGTTGATTTCATAAAAGTTCCTGTTGTTTTTTACTCTAGCCTACCTTGTTTAAACCCGTTTAACTAGCATCAATATGTTGGTGCGCTTTAAAGGTCATGCCTAAGTAATTAAAGGTGTTTTTAAACATCTCGATAAACGCGTTAGGTGCGTGAGCAGATCCTGCATTTGAGAGCAATGAAAACTGCTTTTCACGCAGTGTTCTCAGTTTTGGCCTGAGTGTTTCATCATCCATGTAATCAGTGATCCGGTCTAAAAACGCTTTAAACTGCGGTGTGGTGTTATACCAATACACAGGTGATGCCAGCACCCAGTGTTGATAATTCAACAGCGCTTCAAATACCGTATAAAAATCATCATTTTTATATTGCTTATCGTAGCAATAAGGCGAGATAACATAGTCATCTAGACATACCACATCACCACCATATTGCGCTTTATAATCATTAACTTGTAAACTCGTATTACCCTTTTTTCGCGCACTTGAATAAATAATTACCGTATTTGTTATTGGTTTTTGTTGCATGACTATCACTCCTTTTTTATGATGTGCGCAGCGTAAAACCTCAAGCTAACTTTAGGTCAACACCTTGGAGCAAATTATGTCAGATAAGAAACTTATTGATGCAAACCTAGCGGTTGGCTTTGTGGCAAAACGCAGTGGCGTAAAAGTTTCGACCTTGCATTTTTATGAGTCGAAAGGGCTTATTCGCAGCTGGCGTAATAACGGTAACCAGCGCCGCTATAAACCCGATGTATTGCGCCGAATTGCCGTAATAAAAGCTGCGCAAACCATGGGGATAACTCTTGAAGACATTAAACAAACGTTAAGCACCCTACCCGAGCAACGCACACCCACTAAACAAGATTGGGCAGCTCTTTCAAAGGTATGGCAAACTCAACTAGATGAACGAATTCAATACATGCAGCGTTTACGCGAGCGCGTTAACGGTTGTATTGGCTGCGGCTGTTTATCAATGGCAAAATGCCCTATCTACAACAAAGACGACTATTTAGGTGAAGAGCACAGCGGCGCTGTGCTTTTAGAAAGAGATTAAAGTTTAACTTTGCTCAGCTCACACATACCGTAAATAGCAAACGTATGCTCAGGCGCCTCCGCTATTTGAATATCAACTGTTTGCGGGCTTTTTGAGAGCTCGCAAACAAGATCGCTAAGCAACCCTTTAAGAGTATTACTATTTTCATGGATTGAAATACTTGTATACCAAAGCACAATACCTTCTGGAGTGCCATTTTCAAGGTAGATATGTTGAATAAGCGAGTCATTATCAAACATATTTGCAGGCTTGGCCGTTCTTATTAGCTTTTCATCAAAGCGAAAGCGGCCATTCTCATCAGTTATCGTCTCATCAATATATTCTTTACCATAAGTAAGCGAACGGATTACTTTTTGCTTTGCTACCGGCTTACCATTATCAAGTAAAACCCCTTGAACTAGAGCCGATAACAAAAAATCACTTTTATTGAACAAACCAAACATGCCTGCGAATACCTCAGTTGAAGTAAAAAGAAAAATAGCGACAAATGCTAACCTAACAAAGTTCACTACCACACGGCTTCTCTATTCACTTGGCAATCGACTGGATCTAAATAAGGTTTTAGCTCCTCAGGGAATCCGTGCTTTTCGGTTATGTCTTTATCAATTTTGAAGTAATGCTCTATCGATTGATATAAGTGAGTACCAAGCGGGATAGATGTATCCATAAAGGTCATGGCTGTGGCATATGCCAGTGAATCCCATTCACGATTTGAACCACCTACATAAAAAGTGGGCTTAGTGAAGCAATAATGTTTAGGGTATTTTAACGGCACCATGAGTGACACAAATACACGTGAGCCACCGCGGGCTGAACCGACATTACGCTCATTTGCGCCATAGCAAACAATGTCTTCGTACGGTAAGTAAAACGGTTTTCTAAACAATGTATGCGGAGTTTTTACAAGGCCAGTATGGCGATTAAAGTAAAAATTATCTCGGTGCGCTAATATGGCGCGGTGTTTTAAAGTAAAATAACCCAAACCAAAGAGCGTCACATAGATTGAGGCCATAATCCAAAAATATTCAAACCCATTCGCAATTAACGCATATACATGAAATAAGAAAACCATAAAAGCGAGTGTTTCAAAGAAAAAGCCAAGTGCTGTAAATAAGTTAGACCAGCCTCCGAACCATGAAATAGCCAACTGCTTACCATCATTCTCTACCCAATGCCCCTCAAGTGTTGAGCCACGATTAGGGGATTCAAGCTCTGCTGCATATTGATCAGTAAAACGCTTACTTTTAAAGGTACGAGTTTTAAAGCTGCAGCCATTGAGTGCTTCTGCTTTTTTTAATCGCGTTTCATAACTGTCTTGATGTAAATAGTCTCTTGGTAGTTGTTCATTATAGGTTTGACTATTCTTACGGTACCTACAACTATTTTCGGCTCTCCTTCTATTTTCTGCAGCTTTTTCAGGATTATCTCTTCTAAATTCTTCTAATAGCACCTCAGCTTCTTCATCTAACGCCAACTGTTTAATGGTTTTATCTTTTGCTCTTGTTGGGTCTCTGCCAGGGTTTTCGGCGCACCACTGGTTAATTGCGTTAATGCGGTTTTCTCTTTTTATTTTTTCTCTTTCTTCACGAGTTAAACCGTCGTTTTGTTCAGCAATATAGCGTTTAAGCTCCTCATCACTAATAAGGTTATCAATTAAGTCATCCAGATTACTTGATTTTACTGAGCTTTTATCATCGCTACTCATAGTCATTGCTATCTACATTCCTTGTTTTTAACCATTCCACTTTAAATATCTCAGACCCTAAACACCCACTGCTATTTGTCTTAATAAGGTTTTTGTTAATCGCTTCCAATAAGGCGTTGTATCAGGCTGATTTAAGCTTTCGTCAATTGGCAATTTTTCCCAAGGCTTAGTGATTTCTTCGTTTGCCCAGCGATTAAGGTTAGTAAGTGAGCTATATTCAAATTCATTTAGAGCAATATACTGTTTAAATTTTTGTGACGCTTCGATTGCGCTGGCATTCATTTTTGCGAATCTATACGAAATAGACATTGATATCCTTATCTTTCAATGTTGCCCTAACAGTCAGTATTTACAAATCAATCATTAAAAATGAGGTGAATTTTTGCCACGCTGTTTTGCCAAACTTAATCTCACTTTCAGGTTTTATATTTTCTGCGTATTTCCAAGGAAACTTAAAGATTTCAGGTGGATTGAGCTTTTTGATTGGCTTACCCATCAGTAAATTATCTAGTTGCTCCTCATTATCAAACTCTTTACTTAACTTCAGGGCTTCTTTGTTCATTTGTTTAGCGAACTTGCGCTCAACACGGTACCAAAAATATTTTGGACGACCATTCGCTTTATCAAACTCTGCAGTTGTTTTATCAAACTCTCGATAATATTCAAATTGTGGGATATCAGCTAAAGGTTTTGTGGTATCCATGAAATTTTCAATCAGTTCCAACTCACAAAACACATCATAAATATAAGTTGGGCCTGTATAATCAAACAGTTCATCTTTTTTATAATGCAGTAGTGTAAAGCCTCTAAATGGGAAACCACTATTAGGGTTATGCACGACACGATAGTGTGCATTAAATTCATCATATTTTAAGCCAATTAACTCTTTACCATCTGAGCTAGGAACCTCAATATTACCACTTGATCGATTAAAAAATGTTTGTAATTTTAATTTTTTAAATAATCGACTTTTTCTTAAAAAAATACTAACTAACTTTGAAATTAGCCAAACTAAGAAACAAATTTTTATGAGATCAAAACTAAGCTTCTCATTTCCAAGTAACCATGCTAACAGTGGCATACTGATTAATAAAAAGATTACAGATAAATGTATATATATCCAAGCTACAATTAAAGAGGTTTTCCAGTTAGTTGGTGTTCCACCAATACCTAGTTTTAGGTGTGTATTGTCTTTTGCAATAGTATTATAAGCTCTAATTGATTCCCCATTTCTATTAAGCCGATCACTCTCTAATTGAAAGTCACTCCAAGCATTCATAACGCATTGTTCTTTTGGAAAAATAGGCATCTTGCTTTGTTCTTTACAAAAATATGAATTCCTTTCTTCAATAAATCGCTTTGATACTATTTTTTTTCTACCCCCTTTATAGCAACCATCTAAGTACGCCTTATACATATTCTATCTCCTTTATTATCCATGCTTTATCTGGCTGCTCACCTTTATCCCAGTCATTACGTTCATCACTATCTACATAGGGCAAGGTCACATTATTATCTAAGCGATATTGAACTTTTACTTTCCAATCAACCTCAAAATTTTTTGGCCACATAGACAAAATTGGTATTACATATTTATATCCGGTGATCGAGCCTGACTGAGTCTTTTCTTTTTGGGTGATTTGCCAGTTTTTATGGTCTCGGCGAAACTCTTGTTCAAAATGAAGGACTCCTTCATCTTCAATCTGGTAAACTTGAACAAGGATCTCTGATTGCCCTAGTGCAAAATTTGGTGTGTCTACATCAATGATTAGCTGGCAGTGCGCACTATTTAGCCTGTGGACCGATAAGTTCACGCTAGGGCTCATTATTGTTCCAACTAACGAGGCATAGCACTCTTTTGAATTTTTGTCCCACTTTTCGTAGTTACCAGTACATCGATCGGCTACATCCTTAGCAAATGGGCCATTCTTAGCCCACGTTTCTAACTCATTATCCGTAACTAAAATTGCAACTACCGCAACAATAAGACCTAAAGCGATAATTGCCCACCCCAATGGTGTAGTAAATAGAGCAACACCCAAATAAATAAAACCAGCAATAGCAATAGCGCCACTTAATGCATGAAAAAAGGCCGCATCCATATCATTTTTTTGTACAGACTTTATAACATCCATTGAAGTCACTGTAAGAGTTATAACAATCCCTATAACACCTAAAACTTTTGATAGGGTTGTTCTTGTAAAATATAATGCTCTTGGTTGATTCATTAAGTTTTTAAAGGATGTACTTCGCATTGTTCCTATTTCAACCATAAGGGCTGCTAAACTTTGGATTGTATTTACAGAGTCAATAACAAATTTACCATCGACTTTATCCCCTGCCTTAAACTTCTTGATCATCTCATTGGCATTAAACATTTCAAATGCCAACATAACCATAGGTAAGTTATGCTCTAAAACACGTAATCCCTTTAATTTAACAGTATCAACCGCACCTAATTTAAAGTTTGGATCGTCATAGTACATTGCATATTTATGTGATTTAGGCACAACCACTAGTTCACCGTCTATTGAGTCATAGCGACCAATAAGATCATGATAATCAGTCCAGTTTTTAGGATTAAAATAGCCTTTATTACTACCAAAAGCTTTTGGATCTTCAGCGGCGATGACTTTGTTATCGCTATCTAAAATAGTCACTGCGTGAGGGGGAGGATTTTTCACGTTTTCTCGTAATTTTGCGCGCCTCTGTTGCCTGTTAAGTTGTGTGCGCTTATAGTTTGTCACAGCGATTACCGAAGGGTTATCACCGAGTACAGCACCGGCTTTCTTTATATGTAGGTCTGCAAAGTCACTAATTTCTATTGCTTTATTGTATGACACCATTAAGTTTCTGAGCTTTACCATATGCGGTTTTAATACCCCATTTTGATACTGGCTAGCTACACGACCCCATGCACCGGTTAAATAACCAACTGCGTCTTTTGCTTTTCCGAAAAACTCTTTCAACCCTTTATTTGCTAATAAGCTTTCTTCCTCTTTTTTCTCTTCAATGAGCTTTTTATGGATCCGCTTAAACTCTTCAAACCTAAACTTTGCTTCTCCATTATTCTTCTCATTTTTAAGCTTCTTAAGAACAACGCTACCGGGCTTAGTTATGTCATAGTGCTGTTCGGGGATCATAAAGCAATCAGACATCCAATTGCTTTGTTCAAATGTAGTTTTTAAAAACTGTTCTATAGAGCTAACCGCTCTTTGCACATTTTTTTTACGTGTTTTTTCAGACTCGAGTTTCGCATTCCAAGGCCTGAAAACACCGGTGGAAATATCATCAATACTCAGAATATTTAATACATTTGTGACGAAATTAAAACCAAATAGGTAGTCAACATCCTCTAAAGCCACCCAGTCATTCATAACTGGAGCCATGCCTATATAATCTGTTTGGTATTTAGATAGTGGGCGTTCTTCGTGGTTATCTTGAATAAAATCAACAAATTCCTTTTGTGCTACTGGTAATAACATTAGGAGTCGCTCAAGCTCAGTACTAGATAAATATTTTTCTAGGTACTCTTTATCTATATGTTTTGCACCACTTCTTAAAAATTTTGCGCCTGATGATTGATCTTTATAACCCGGTTTTTGTGTTTTAATTGGCACAGACGACATGCGATGTGGAAAGAAATAGTGATCTTTCATTACCTTTTCATGCAAGTCTTCACTGAACATAGCTTGGTAAGCTAACACTCCGGAATCATAGTGCTTCTTGCTTGTGAGCTTTTGATTTTCAATTTGTAATTGTAAAAAAAGAGATTGGCACTTATTTAATAACCCTAAGGCTATACCAGCAGGATCATGAATAAAAATTTGCTTTTCATCATCAGCCTCATCTAGATCAATACGTTGGCAACGGGCAGACCTTAATCTATTTGCTAAATTTTGATCTTCAACTTGAGTTGGCGCTTTTGCGTTAGCACCTCTTTGTCTGGGGTCATCTTTATACAAACCTCCAAGGCTCACGATATACTGCCACGACCATTGCACGACTGAGTATGCAATCTCTACTGTAGGGGTTTCTAGTGCGCTAGGCTCACAATTAAGTCCATTGGTCTTTTTGGGAATAATAACGGTCTGAGTTCGTATGCCAGATGCTTTACGCTCGTTTTTACCAAACTCACGACCTAAATCAATTTCTGATAAACAACCATTATCTACTGCTGCAATTTCTCGCCATAAATGACCATTTACAAATATATAGTAAAAACCATTAGACTCAGATACAGGCCTGCCATCCTCCCCTAGTATTTGAAATTGTGCGGATCTAGCCTTTGATTTATCAAGAGATGGTTCTGTAAATAGCTTTAATTTTACGTTTATAAAATTAGGTTTATTCTCATCATCTGGCGGATTTTCTAAGGTATATGACTCTGTATATCCAAGCGGTAGTAATGAACAGCCATCAATGCCTTTAATTTCTGAATCTAATTTAAATAAGCCCATTTTACTCACCTGCTATGAAATTAATCGACGAATTTTCACCACTAGAATGGCGCTTATCAGCGATTGATGATCGTTGTTGTGATCCACCTTTAGAAAGCACTATTTGCCCTAGTGTCGCATCGTTGCAATCAACGCCTTTCACTAGTAGAGAAGCTTCATTCCCAGTACCAAGATCTTGTAAACTATCCCTAACTTGCACTCTAAGTCCCCTTGGTGCGGGGCCGCCAGACTGCATAAGTGGCATGGGTGGGGTATTTTTATTATTTGATATCATCGGGTCGCCTTGGCGAGCCGCAGGTTTGCCTTCAATCATTACGTTAAATGACCCCATAATAAATTCGGCTTTACCGTCGTTCGTTCCGCTAGCGATACCTTTTTTATCACCTGGAGAGTCACCCGAGCTTTGAGAAAAGTAACTTTTTACATTAGCAGCTCCTTGACCATTCACTTTGACTGAACTTGCAACAGAGGTAACATCACTTGATTGGGCTTTATTGCCATAGGGAATAGGCACAACGCTGGTGCCAATTGTGGTTAAACACACATCGATTGTTGTTAGCTTACCACCACTATCTTGATGCACAGCGGTGCGGCCATTAATAAGTACATTTTGCCCAGAGACTGTAGCGGTTTGCGGTGCCTCTGATTCTGTATCTTTAACTAATTGCTGCTCTGTACCTGCTTGCCAACCTAAATGATTCGACACTAAATCTAAAAAGGCACGAGGGTTATCGATTGGTTTGTTAACGTCCATATTGGTCTGCGGTTCGTTCCACGGCAGAATTGGCTGGTTTTTCTCGTTATCCCATTGTGGTGGCGGAATAATGTAATCTGGAATAAACCGATTAACCAGTTCACCAAGTGTATGCTCTCGGTACTTAGGTCTGGTAATTTCATCTAAAAAAGCAGATTCGCCTTCAGAGCGGTCCGAAAAAATAGCAATACCATTGGCTTTGCCAAGTGCACCATTGCTGCGTGCACTATTGGTTAGACCTAGTAATGTCGGGTTATTATGGCGCCATGTAACACTGCCGCCGCTTCGTACGTCAGCAGTGAGTGCGTCTATGTCGTATTGTACGCTGCCTGATTCTTTGCCAGCCATGGCATTTATATATGACATTTGCTTTCACTCCTTGAAATCTTAAATAGCTGTTCTTTTGGCTGATTGAACACCACAAAAACTTGTTCAGTGTCAGCCATCAGCGGGTTATGCAAATAGCTTCCAGCTAATGCAAATGCCGCAGCTTGGTTTGCCACGCCTTGATAACCTACTACGGTATTTAGTTCGGCAAACTCTATTAGTTCATCATCATTTTTATAGTGTTTTTGGGTATAGCTAAACCACAGTTTTTGCCATTCATATGACTGCATGCCTGCAAAAATAAAGGTATCACTAACCTGTATGTTTGCGCTTTGAAGCTGAGTAGGCATTGACTCATCAAAAGTCGTGGCTTTTAAACAACCGTGTCTGTGTACCAACAATGCATAGCCACCTTCGCCATTAATTACGCCGCTAGGGCCATTTACAACTTGTACTGTGTGGTGTTTGGCTTGCTCAGACACGTATTCAAAATCATTACACGAATCAACGGCAACTACGAGGGTATCGAGGTCGGTTGCTTCGAGCTGCCAATCACTTATCTGCTCAAAAGCAGGTGTTTGCTCAGGCATTGCGTCAGTCAATAATTCACTTAATGTGTCATCATCAATCAGCGGCTCGCCATTACTGGCGTGCGGTAATATAAACTGAACTTTATTGACCCTAAATGAACAACAAAGTTTTTTTAACTCAATATTTTCAATAATATGAGACAAAATTAGTAAGCAACGAGTTTGCCTATCAAGCCCTGCAAGCTCAGTCAGTTCTACAAATACATAAGGGGCATCTAAACTAATATCGCAGCGGATCAGCGCTTTGCTTGGCTTTGAATACAACATTTGGTTTGCCACTGAAGTATAAAAGCTTTCGGTATAGCACCCCGCGGCATTAACATGATAAAGAGTATCAAACTGCATCTTTACCTCCTTGCTCAGCAACAATTATATTGCTGCTACTTGCCACGTTGTCGCTGTTGATATGCCCGCGCCATAACAGCGAAAAGCACTGTGCGTCCGAATCAATCACTAAGGTATCGCAGTGCATGTCGATATCATGCCTCGTTAACGTATTAGCCACTTGCACTAGTGGCTTAAGCACAGGGAGCTCTACAGTTTGTTGCTGGCCATATTCTTGTAATGGATATAATCCGCTTAACGAAAACGCCCAGCCTTTTGTAAACACTTGCTTTGTTTGTTGATCTGCCGGGGCTGTGTTGTAAAAGTTGCTAGCCAATGACGTTTTGAACGGGTACTTACCAGCCATAAGTGCTTGTTCGTCAATATCTGGCATTAACTCTATACGCGGTGACCAATGACTCGGAATTGCCGAAAAGCCAGCAACGCTTACTCGATGGCTTGGTTTTCTTAATACCTCGTTGGCATACTCTATCGCAGGTAAAGGCTGCCCTACTGCGTGCTTGTTTTTCAGTTTAAAGCCAACACCTATAGGGTTTTCGAGGCTGTAATCGCTTTGATCATGATGTGCTTTGCCCCCAAACGCACGGCTATAGCAAATAGCTGTTGGCGTAATTGGGCTAGGATCTGTTGCGACAGGGCCAAGCAGTGAACGGCGCCATTTACGTTCGCCAGTAAGGCGTAATCGCTTTTTAATTATCGGTGTGTCGTTTGCAGTTAAACCTAGCTCAACCTCAATAACACGCGCAGTTTTGCCCTTTGGCGGGTACGCAGTAAAGTTGCCATACACTTCGAAACCTTGCTTAAATGCCACTTGTTCATTCACTGCCACCAGCGGCTCGCTAGTCGGATCACCGCTATATTCGTCGGCCATGACGATTTCAACACACGGTTCCATTAAGCTGGTATTGCCTTTTTCATCAAACTCAAAGCTTTGTTTTACCAAAACAACATGAGACGCAGTGCCATCTGCTTGCCAACCTTCAAACACGCTTGCTTGCCAAGGAGTAAAGTTATGCAGCATGTTGTGCTCCTGCTATTAACTTTTGCCATTGAACTGCTGATTGCTGAGTATGATAAAGGCCACAGGCCAGTGTTAATTCAAACTGAGGGGCAAATACTCGCTGTACAATCTCGCCTGCCAATTCTGCTAAGCCTTGCTCTGGCTGCGCTTTTGTAAAACTCACGCCTTTTAAAACACACTCTCCTTTGCTTAAAGCCAGTGCTTGCCTAACATGCTCTGCATCATGCAAGTTTATACCGGCTTGCACATGATGCTGATTTTGCGCACTTACCAGTGTTAAGGCTTCTGCTTTTGCAAGTGGTCTATCTGTTAACGTTAACCAAGCCTGATAAGCTGCTTGTTGCGTTTGCGCTACGCCCATAAGCTCTATCACCAATACCAGCGCTGATTTATACACAAAGTGGCTTAATACGGTTTGGCAAAATTCTGGGTGCGCTTTACAAAATAAAGCACAAGGCTCATGCCAGCGACTATCGTCAACCAGCCCAGCTAATTGTAATAACTGCGCTTTTTGTGAAGGCTCGCTAGTACACGAAAACACTTTAAATACTTTATCACTAAGGCTATTATCGCCTTGGCAATAGCAATTGACTAAAGCAGCATACACCAAAGTAAAATCAGCATGAGCGAGGGCTTGTTGTAACTCGGCATCATTTAAAGGCTGCGAAAACAAAATAGTTTTAAGCTGCTGCGGTAATGACTCTTTACCCTCTAGCACTGTAGCTCTGAGTGCTTTTTGTTCTGGGATAGTCCAATACCTAAGTTGCTGCGATAACAAAGTATAAACAGGCAGAGCTTGCTGCTTTTTAAGCGCTAAAAAATAATCACTGTTGTCTTGCTCTGGTGCAGCCATTAAACGTGTTGCACAAAGCGCAAAAATGGCGTGCTGGTCGCTCGCTAACGCGATCTCACAAAAATCATCACAGCTAAGTTCAGCAAGGTCATTAAAGCTGTTCCCATTGAAGTAGTCGCACGGTGACTGCTGCTTAAGCGATGCCAGTACATAAAGGTGATTAAGCACTTGATGCTCTAACACTTTTTGCCTTGCAAGACTATACGCCCCTGACGCAAGGAGCTTTTCTCGGTGCGCCATTAAGGTGGTAACGCGCTGTTGATGCTGTTTTAACTTAGAAACCGCTGCAAACATATTAATTAAGCCTAATCGGCCAACCTGCCAAGGTAAGGTCTTGTTGGCTATTTGCAGTAATATCTTCGCCTTCAAGCACGATAGTGCCATCGGCAAATACTTCGATGCTGCCCTTTGCGGTTTGCAAGCTAACGCTTTGTTCTGCGGCAATAATAATATGCCCTGCTTCGTTGCTAATGTGAGCCGCCGGAGATTGTTCAGGTGCGGCTAAAAGTGCCGTTACAATCACACCTTGCTCACTGTGTAGCACCACAACTTGGCTACCTATTTTGCAACACGATACATGGGCAGCTTGTAAAGCAACATCGTAACGAATGTGATTAATAACCACGCTCAGGGCTTTACCCTGAGGTGACACTTCACTGACCTCTGCGAGGCTTTGTTGCTGATCAAATAACTGAGTTACTGTGGCTGTCATTTTCAGTCCTTGAAATTAGTTATTACTTATTGCATTGCCTTTAATAGCAATGTTTCTAGCCGATAGAGTGATATTGGTGGCATCGATAGTTAAGTTACCCGCGGCATCAATCTCTACACTTGCACCACCTTGGCTGAGCTGGATCGAACCTCGACCTTCGCCTTTGATGGTGATATTTGCCCCGCTTGAGAGATTCAAATCACCATTTGGCGCTTGAAATTCAAGGTTGCCATCGACCGAGTAGACACTAAAATCTTGCTCACTTTGCAAGTTAAGTTCTTGCGCTGCTTTAAGTTCGCTACTGCCATCAGTCGCTTCGATACGGGTATCGGCATCAGACTTTAATGTTAAGTCAGCCGCAGCCGTTACCTTAATATCACCCTCGCGTGTTTGAACTTGTAGGGTGTTTTCAACACGATTAGTAAAATCGTTGGCAGCGGTAAAAATGGCGTCATTCTCAGCAACAAATTGTAGGTTCTCTTTGGCTGAAATTTTGACGTCACCTTCCACTGATTTGAGTGTTGCTTGATGGGCATTCTCGGTGGCATCTAACAACAATTGGTTTTTATTTTCTTTATTTGCAAGGCTAATTTTTTCTTCACCGCTTTTGTCATCCATGATCAAGCTATGCCCAGCACGGGTGACAAGCTTATTCTCTGTCGGATTTTGGCTGGTAACCGGGTTCGGGCAGCTCTGATTATAAAGCGCTCCTAAAATAATCGGCCTATCTAAGTCGCCATTTTCACCGGTTACTAACACTTCGGTGCCCGTCGTTAACGGAAAATGCATACCATGACCACTGCCACCATACTGCTGTAGTAAGCGCGTTGGGCGGCTTTCTTGGCCTTCACCGTCTTGGTTAAACGGTAAGCGCACTAAGTAGTTGCCATCGTCGTCAACCTCTTGCTCAATGGTGGCATTAAATGTTGCAAATACACGACGAGCAGGAGACAGCTCTGCTCTAAACTCAACGGATGCAGGCAATAAATAAGCTTGGTTTTTATAGGTTAACCCTTTAACTTGCGAGCCATACTCTACTGCTGCAGATTGACTGCCTTTGTGATCAACACGCGTAATTAAATACAGCCCTTTATGATCAGGGTGATCATACACTGTCAACAACATACCGGGTCTTAAGGCACGGCAATCAGTATCAATAATTAATTGTTCACGCTGACAATCAAAGGCTTGTTGACGTACTTTAGCCAGCGAATTACCTATATTGGCATTAGGAAAGTTATCTGCATAATGACTATCATCACCAAACCCTGGGTAACTGGTATTATTTGCGGTCGACACATTTAAGTTACCTTGGGCTTTGTAGTTGTAATCATTGAGCGACACACTTTGTGGATGCAGCTGTGCTTTACGGCTTATTGCAAAAATGGTTTCGCTATTTCGAACTTGCCCTGATGGCGGCACATAGCTCAGGCTTACATCATCACATAAGGACGAAAAGTCTTTACTGCTATTACATACTTTGAAGGTGCAATCACCCCCTGTTTGCTCTACAAAACCATACACAAAGCCATACTTACGCATCAAACGTGTAACAAACTCATAGTCTGTTTCGTTGTATTGAACCGTCATTTCAAGGGTTGGGCCCGACGCTTGAATACTAAACTTTTGCATTGGAAAACCAGCTTTAGTAAATACGCTTTTTACTATGGCAGCTGGATCCATCATGGTGAAAACACGGTTAGAGTGTTGGTGCTTCAACAAGGTTAAATAAGAACTCATGGTCAGCGTATAGTGATAACCCTGATGGCTTTGCCCATGTGCAGTAAAAGCACTGATGATCCCAGAAATCGTGCGGTCGCTCATTGACCACACTAAATTGAGCTTGGCATCTTTACCTAACAGCATCTCGGCACTGAGGTGCTCTTGACTTAACACTTGAATAGAAAAAGCAAAGTCTTCACATAGGCTGTCATTGCTTGATTCAAAATCGGTCACCGAAACCATGCCATCCGGTAACCCTTGCACGCTGACACTAAAATGACTGGTGTTGGCTTTTAGTTCATTTAGGCTATCCATGAATCCCATTGTTCAAATCCTTTATGCTTGGTCCGCAAAGGTTGCGGTAATTTCATCATTCTCATCAACAGCTAGAGTGAGAATATCTGGCATGTCATCCTCTGCCATAAACTCTAAAATTGATTTCGCAATGCCTGGCAATATTTGCTGCTCTATCACTGCATTTACCATGCGCGCACCACTGTCTGATAACTGGCACTGTTCGGTCAGTTTGTTAAGTACGGTTTCATCAACACGTAGCTGCATTTTGTGATTATTCGCTAAACGCTTGGCAATACCGTCTAGTTTCAAACTGACAATAGATTGCAGTGCCTCTTTATCGAGCGCTAAATAAGGAATAACTTGCATTCGCGCTAACAGTGCTGGGGCAAAAAATTGCAGTAGCTGCGGCTTAATTAGCTCTGTTAGTGCTGTAATTGAAGGAACTTGCCATGGACTGCCGTCTTCATTTAAAGGGGCTTGTTCACTATTCAATGCTGCATTGATTTGGTCTTGATTTTCAATGTCGGCATGTTCATCGTCAGTCGGCTCAGTTAAATCAATAACATTGGGTGGTGTGCAGGCGTCAATAAGTTCAGCGGACCCTAAATTTGAGGTCATGATGATCACGGTATTTTTAAAATCGATTTCGCGACCTTCGCCATCGCGCATACTGCCGCGCTCAAAAACTTGATAGAACATGTTTAGTACATCTTTATGCGCTTTTTCTACTTCATCAAGTAAAATCACCGAGTACGGACGCTGCCTTACAGCCTCCGTTAATACCCCGCCTTCGCCATAGCCAACGTATCCCGGTGGCGAACCTTTAAGCTGCGATACTGTATGCGCTTCTTGATACTCGCTCATGTTAATGGTGGTTAAAAACTTCTCACCACCAAATAATTGCTTGGCTAAACATCGTGCAGTTTCGGTTTTACCCACCCCTGAAGGACCAGCTAATAAAAACACACCAAGCGGTCCATATTCATTGCTTATGCCTGCCTTACTTACACGCAACGTTTGGGCAATTTTCGCAATGCCTGACTGCTGACCGATCACTTCTTGGCCTATGGCTTTTTCAAGGGTAATCAAATTGCTTATTTGGTCTTTCACCATCGCGCCAACAGGTACGCCTGTCCACTGCGAAATAATTTGCGCAACGGCATCAGCATCGACTTCACTGTAAAGGCCATTATCTTGGGTGTTCTGCTCTTTTAGCGTTTGTCGTAAGTTAAGTAACACTGAGCTGTCTAATTCATTTTGCGAATTAGCTTGCTTAAACTCATTGATTTGGCCTAATGTCGAAATTTGTGACTCACGCGCACTCGTCAATGTTGCTAAGTTACTCTGCGCTGCATTTAGTTCTTGTTGTAAGTGCAGCAATTTGTCCATATCAACCGCCAAACCTTGCTCGCTTTCTGCTGCAATGCTTTGGATACGTGTTTCTAGATAATTAATGTGCTCACGCTCAGCTTCAATGGCTGCAGGATCGGTAGCAAACGACATTCGAACTCTTGCCGCAGCGGTATCTAGCACATCAATGGCTTTATCTGGTAGTTGACGACCCGTGATATAACGTGACGACAAGACCACTGCAGCTTCTATAGCATCATCAGTTATTTGAATGTTGTGATGTTGTTGATACTTATCTTTCAAACCCGCTAACATTAGCTGAGCTGCTTGCTCCGTTGGCTCATCTACTTTAATAAGTTGAAAACGGCGCTCAAGTGCAGCATCTCGCTCAAAGTATTTTTTGTATTCACTCCACGTGGTTGCAGCGACTGTGCGTAACTCACCTCGGGCAAGCGCAGGCTTTAGCAAGTTAGCCGCATCACTCATACCAGCATCGCCACCAGCACCAATTAATGTGTGGGCTTCATCAATAAACATGATGATAGGGGTGGTTGAGTTTTTTACTTCATCGATCACAGTTTTTAAACGGCGTTCAAATTCACCTTTAACCCCTGCACCTGCTTGCAATAGGCCCATATCTAACACCAGTAATCGTACACCTTTAAGATCATCAGGAACCTGACCATCAACAATACGCTGAGCAAATCCTTCAACTACCGCAGTTTTGCCTACCCCTGGCTCACCCACTAAAATTGGATTGTTTTTACGACGACGGCAAAGCACATCAACCATCATGCGAATTTCGTCATTGCGCCCAAGCACAGGGTCAATTTTGCCTTGTTTCGCTTTCTCGGTAAGGTCTTCACAATACTCATCAAGGGCACCACCTTGACCACTTTGCTGCTCAGCAGCAGTATGCTGAGCACTTTGTTTTGCCTGTGGATTTAATCGCTCACTTGAGTTTTGGCAAAGCTTATCGAGGTTTTCAGCCATAAAACGGGCGTCAATCTTTTCAAGTAACGCAGGCAATTGCAGCACAGGGCTGTATGGCAATAACTCAGTTAAGGCATCAATCAACGCAGCGCCGGTGATCCAGTCACTTTTGTGCTGTACATTTGCACTTAACCAAGCTCGCTCAAGCCACTCATAAAGTCGACGAGAAAAAACAGGCTTACTCTGGTTACCCGCAGGTTGGCGGTTTAAAAAGTCGAGCAGCTCATGCCACACTGCGTCTTGATTAATATTAAAAAAGTGAAAAATATGCTCTAAATCGCCGTTACTACCTTCTTCCATCAACTTAATTAATAAATGTTCAGGTAACACTTCATAATGACTACGACTGCTTGCAAACCCTGCCGCTGACTCAAGTGCTGTTGCAGTATGGCCATTTAGTTTGTCGATAAGCTGCTTTATGCCTTTTGCATCCATGTTGTTTTCCTTAAATCCTGATTACTTTTAATGTTGATATTGTTGATGTGTGTAACTGTGCACGCTGATATTTGCTTCAGCGCAGCCTAAATAAGAGTTGTGACCGAGTAGCAAATCGTTTTGCCCTAAGGCTTGCTCTGTTACTGCTTGATTAGCCACCTTAATTTGACAAATCCATTGCACATTACTAGGTAAATGAGTGCTTAACATGGCAGCCATTTTCTTGCCTTGTGAGTGCTGAGGATTAAGCGCTATCGCGGTATCAGAATCCACAGGACCAATCACTATGGTCAGTACGCTACCACTGACTAATACGCGCTCGCCAAGAACCGCTGACTCGCCTAACACCATCTGTTGATCTTGACCAAATGAACTTGGCGAGTCTATTTGTTGCCAATTTGCACGGGTGTCATCCACAGTCAGTTGCTCAACCTCTAGTGAGTGGCGAAGTAATTGCGCTAAACCCGCTGCACTGGTTTGTTTTAAACTGGCGATACCACACTGAACTTTTTGCTCAGTTTTGGTTGATAAGATGGCTTCGATTAAATGATCGAATTGCTCTGCACCACGGCCTTCAACATTGATGTGCGACTTTTTCCATGCTTGGAATAATTGGCAATAAAGTACATGGTTAAACATGTCTAAAAACTGTCTTACTCGACCACCACTTTCTTGATCACTGGCTGCCTGTTCGAGTAAATAATGTGGCATAGGTGCATCTACACCATACAAGCCTAAAAATGATGTCGATAAGCTTAATCGGCCACGACCAAGGTTATCTAATTCGCAGCTGCGAACATCCGTGGCAGGAAAGCCAAGTTCTTTATAAGGCTTAAAGATAACTCGCTCGCTAATCCCTTTTTCAAGCTCTGAAGGTGTTGCCCAATGTTTTTCAATTAGGCTCATCGCCTTAAACAAATTAAACTGCCAAGGAGCTGCAATCAGCTTTTCTATTGGTTCAGGTAACTTTGCCCAAACAGGGTGATTTATTGACTCGTGCATATTCATAACTGATAACTCTTGCCCGGTTCAATTTCCCAGCAGTGGGTTTTATAACTTGGAATCGCATTGACTCGGGTTTGCACGCTCTCGTTAATTGGCGCATACATTAAAAAGAATTGATGCAGCATATTGCAAAAGTGGTACAAGTCGGCATCACAAACAAATTTGCTTTCATCAATATCAATCAGTACATCAACACCTTTAATAAAAATGCCACGCTTAATTTGACTAATCGGTGTTGCGGTAATTTTTTGAATGCTATCAATACGTAATCGGTTTTCAGCTTTTTGTGACCAATCAAATAATACCAGTAAGCGTTTTAATTCGGTGACTTGTGTAATCTGTGAAAACTTCACATTTAATAGGCTTATTAACTGCCAATGCTTTGGTTGTTCAGGGCATGGCAAATAGTTAGTCGGGCGAATTACATTTTCTACATTGGCAATGCTTGGCATATCTGGGCCGCCAATGTTTAAATCGCCCTCTTGGAGTAACTGCCTTGGCCAACCAGCATTAAAAACGGTTAAATCAACCGATAAGGTTTCTTTTTCTTCTTCAAGGTTAAATGGCAGCTGTAAATAGTGGCACGGCGCAGCCCCGCCCACATCTTTCGTTAAAACGGTAAACAGTTTCTTTTCGTCTTCAAATACGCTTTGATATCTGGGGGTGTAATCATACGATTTGCCACTTAACGAGTTACGTCCTTTAACCTCATTAACGGTGTAACTGAAGATATGATCTGTTCTGTTTTGATCAGCGGTGATCATATAATCAGTGCGGTTTGACTCTATGCGTATTGGCTCTGCAGGTTGTGCAAACAAATTAATAGCTGGCACGCAATTGAGTAAAATATTATCGCGGCTTAATTGATGACCCGGCGGTAATTTACTACTGCCTCTAAACACTAGCTCAAATCGATCAATATGCTCAGGTAAGGTCAGATCTTTTAAACCATCAAAGCGCATAAAGTAAAAACGGTCTTTCGCGTTAAAGTAGTCTAACAGCAGCGCATAGCCCGGATGGCTTTGTTCTGCATGCGGTAATAAAGCGCCATCTATATCTAAATAAGTAGCACTACAACCTTTTACTTTTAACTTTTTATTATGTTCAAAATGCGAGGGGCCAAAATCAAGCTCTGTAAACTGCTCTGCTGTTTTTAAAAGCTTAAACAAAGAACTACATAAAGGCGTATCACCACGTAAGTAAAACTGTAAATTTGCAAGGTCGTAATTTTTGCGCTCACCTTGGCAAACAAAACGTAGGCCAATACGTAGCTCAGACCCTAAATGCGACTCTTGATAACGCACATGCTCAACATCAAGGGGACTAACTTGTAGGTCGTGCGTTGTTGTAAAGGTGATATGTTTTTTATCAACCACTGACTTATCAGCGCTTAGCGTCAGCCCTTTTTCAATAAGATGTGATTTTTGCATTGCCAGCTTAGGGCTAAACTTTACAACCGTGCTTGATGGGTAATAGCTCAATAATATAGGGCATAGCTGACGCAGCACTTGCTCTGAGACCTCAGGAACAGACTCATCTAAACGCTTTTGCGTATGCGCAGTTAAATAGGCAACACCTTCTAGTAGTCGTTCAATATGGGGGTCACGATCTTTTAGCGCATCGATATTTAACATGCCTGCGTGCTCAGGGTAATGCTGAGCAAACTGTTTGCCGGCTTGGGTTAATAAGCGCATTTGTGCATCAAAATACTGTTGCATTGAACTATCCTTTTACGCTGAATTAATCAAACTGCTTGGCATGCTCTGCCACATCGGCTTTACCACCCGACTCAAATCGGGTGTTAAGTTTGATACATTGTCCTGAGGTTAAAAATGCTTGTATATCAAGCCTAATCACGCAATTTTCTTCACGAATTTCCATAGGAATGACATTGGCATAGCGAACTCGTGGCTCGTATTTTTCTATCAATTTTTTAACTTCAAACGCCAAGGTGTGCTGTGAATACGGAAGGCCCTCGTAGATATCTTCGACATCAGGCAACCCATAATCGGCCAAATGTTTTAACACGCCACGACGCGCATTAAGTAATTCATTTAGATGTTTGCAGACACTGTTTTGCTCATCAGTTTGAAAACCTTGATGACCATTTCGTGTGACTGGTTGAGTTAAAAAATCGAATAACGCCATAAACTTACCTCTAAGAAAAGGATATGCTTTCGCATATCCTTTAATTTTGCTGACTTATCGACCTTCAGTCCAAGAGTCAGAGAACTCGATGTTGCCATCAAGGTAAGTCCACGTAATGCGCTTATAACGTAGGCTAACTGTTTCAAGGTGCGGGTAACGCTCCTTGTCTAAGTCTTTTACGTTATGCATTGTTGGTAAAATTGAGGTGATTTTTACATCTTCCAACTTGTGGCAGAAATATTCACGCTCGGTCCCTGTGTCATCAATACGGTACCATTTAAGCTCAAGTTGCTTAAGTGTTTGACCGTTTGAGCACGCTTTGTACAGGTAAGGTGTTGCTGCATCAACCGCTTTTGTAATAACAAAAGGTTCGTGCTTACGAGTACCTGTTAATTCGCCTGTGTCGTTATCTGTAGGAATGCGAAGTTCATGATCAAAGTGTAGGATCTCAATTGAACCTTCACGCTCTGCAACAGTTACAGAACCTTTGATGTCATTACCTTGGTCATCCTTTAACCACATATACGCTGGAATTGCCATTTCATTATTCTCCTTTTAGAATGAATTGTTTCCTGTTAAATGGCATAGGCATAAACAACCTTGTTTATGCCCCCCAAAAAGCCCGATGCTTCATGCCACTGGGGAACATGTCCCAAGTTGGCTGCAACCAACTTGGGGCCATTCTTTTACACCAACCAGCTACTCACCAAATTGACGTCTTTACACAGCCTGCTTAAATCCGTTTCATCGGCGGCTTGGCAGTTCATTTTTCGCCAGGCATTTGCCCAACAAGCGCAAGGCGAACATCAATACCTTCAACTTGGAAGTGCGGCACAATGTAAGTGCTCACGCGGTAATAACCTGGGTTACCTGGGATCTCAGATACCGTTACTTTTGCGTCTTTGAGTGGATGCGTTGCAATTAACGACTCATCTGGGTTATTCATCTTCGTTACTAACGCACCTAACCAATCGTTTAACTGCTGCTCTAGCTCATGACGAGGTTTGCTCGAACCAATATTTTCACGCTGCAATACTTTTAAGTAGTGAGCAATACGCGATACTAAGAAGATATAAGGTAAACGCGAGTTAATACGGGCGTTTGCAGTTGCTTCAGCTGTTTCAAGTACTTGCGGCTTCTGGGCACTATTTGCCGAGAAGAAACACGCAAAGTCAGAGTTTTTGTAATAGCTAAGAGGAATAAAGCCTTGGTTAGCAAACTCAAGCTCTTTGGTCTCTGAGATAAGCACTTCTGTAGGGATTTTAGTTTCAGAGCCTTTACCTGCTTCAAATGAGTGCAATGGTAGATTTTCAACTTTACCACCTGATTGCGGGCCACGAATATTCACAGACCAGCCATTATCATGGAAGCTACGAATAATGTTGGCAGCAAATGCAAATGTTGCATTACCCCATAAATAGCGCTCGTGGTGCTGACTGTTCACATCTTCTTGGTAGTTAAAGTTACGAATTGGGTTTGTTTCACCATACGGTAAACGTAGTAAGAAACGCGGGAAAGCAAGACCAATATAACGAGAGTCTTCTGACTCGCGGAAGTTTTTCCAGCGTAAGAATTCAGCACGCTCCATATAAGAGCCAATATCTTGAATTTTAGATACTTCGTCTAATGACTCTTTTAAGAAAAACTTAGGACCTACGCTGCCCATAAATGGACAATGCGCCGCTGCCGAAACGCGCGATATTTCTTGGAGTAGTGAAACGTCTGGCGCTGAGCAATCAAACTCAAAGTTAGACACCATAGTCGATACAGGTTCGCCACCAGGGGTATCATAATCTGATGTGTAAACATGCTTATATAACGCTGATTGTGTTGTATCTGGCGCTTCTTCAAAATCATCACGCAATGTTTCTTTATCAACATCGAGCATTTCAATTTTAATATTCGCGTTATTTGGCGTGCGGTTAATTAAATAACGCAGTGAACGCCACGCTGATTCTACTTTTTGAAAATCAGGGTGATGTAAAATTTGATCCAACTGCTGCGAAATAATGGTGTCTACTTTTGCAATATAATCATCAAGCAATAGCTTATCGATGCGAGTTACCGCTTCGCCACTGGTACCCGCCATATCTAAAAAGACATTAATAGCAGCGGTAAGACGCTCATTCGCACGTGTTTCTGCTAGATTACCTGCATCTCTAAATGTATCTAGTTTGATTTCATCGCCTACAGGGGCAATATCAACCATGTTACATAGGTTTTCATAAGTTGATAATGGCGCTTGCTCTACCGTGTGAGCAGCTACATTTAATTGTTCTTGCATTGACATAGCGGCGTCCTTATTCCGTCACAGGTTGTTTTTCATCTTCAGAAGCAAGCGGCGCTATTTCATCTAGCTTCGCTTTTAACTCATCAAGTTCTGGTTGGTTTTGTAAAACACGTTCCAACTCTTTTCTAAGTGATGAGTTATCAAGAAGGTTTGATTTTAAGTCACGTAATAAATTACGCATTGCCATCATTTTGTTTAATTCAGGCACCTGTGCAGCAACCTGCTCTGGATCGAACGATTTAAATGAATCAAACTGCAAATTAACATTGATATCACCGTCGCCTTTAATCTTATTTGCCACCTGAAAGTTCGCTTTTGGCGCGATATCTTTCAGCACTTGCTCAATGTTATTTTTATTGATCGTCACGCGTTCGCGCTCAGCAAGTTCTTGGCTATTCTGACCATTAGAATAGTCACCAATAACCAGCATTTTTAAAGGCAATTCGCTTTTTTGTGATGCCCCATCAGTATCAAGCTCTAACGATATGTTGATCCGAGCTCGTGGGATCTCTTTTTGAAATGTATCTGTCATGTTTCTTCCTTTGCAGTTTGTTTGTCTAACGACTAAATTCCAATTAGGCGTGTTACACCCACGCTATTGCTTGAGCCGGGTTTGTAACCATCATTCGCTGACTAATTTGCTTAGCAGCTAAACTCATGTCATCACTCTCTGTCTGAGACAAATTGGCATAACATTGCTTGGCGAAACGCCATACTTCCATGCAAAACTGTTGTTGCCACTTCGCTAATTGATAAGTTTCAATTTGCTCGAGTAATTCGGTTAAAATTGCCAATGCGTGCTCATAATGTTCTGCTTTAAGTAACAACTTAGCTTTAAGCAATTGACTTTGAGCTTGGTCGAATCCAGTTGGCGTACTTAATTGTGCAACCAAGCTAAGGGCTGCACTTAACTGCCCTTTTGCAACTTGCTCGCTTAAGGCTATGTAATGCTCGTCAAATGGATTTGCTTGCACTTGAGTTGTTTCATTTTGCGAAGCATGTGAATTGGCAATGTCTAATAACGCTTCTTTGTTCTGTGGGCTGCATAACCCCGAACCATCGTCATATTTTAAATTGGTTAATAACGGAAATTGACTGACTAAAGAGACTAGCTGTTGCTCTAACCACTGTACTAATTTTGCTTTATTTAGCTGTTTCAGCGCTGACAAAGTAAGCATTTGCAGATTCAAATTAAACTGCATAGCGCCTTCCATAAACAAACCCTCAGCAAGTAACAATGCTTGCTCTGCTTGTTCAGTTGCCAGTGCGTTTTCAATGGGGGCGAAGGCAGCCGCACGCGGTGCTGGCAGTCTTGTTTTGCCATTTTCATTGGTAGGTAACGCTAATCCAGACCAACGTGCTGCACGCGAGAGCTTTAACACCCGTTCAATGTTGTTTTGTTCTTTATCAAAATTAAGCAGCTCACGAATTGCGGCTAGGTAAGCACTATCGCTGGCAATGTCAGCCACTTTAGGTGCAGTGGTCACTGGTTTTGCCTGAACAACTTGTTGCGCTACGGGCTCAGTCGTTGGCTCGCTGACCACTTTTGTCTGGTGTGTTTCAGGCTCTGCTTTAACTTCTGGTTCTGGCTTAGCGACAGGATTGCGAATTACTTGCTCTTTTACCCACTCATTTAGAGTTGATAAAGGCCCTGAGTCAGCATCAAGTACAGGCACTGAAACCTGATTATATTCAGCTAACACAGTCTCTAATTCAGCCCATTGCTCAGGGCTCGATGATTGAGCTTGGGCAATTCCTTTTAAGCGTTCTTGCTGCTGTAAAAACCACGTGTTAACCGCACAACGCATACGTGCTTTTAAAGGATGAACCTGTTCACTAAACTGACTTAATAGTTGATTAAACAGTTTTAAAGAATGGGTTAAACCCACCACGCCAAACTCACTGGTCGCCGCAAGGCACAAGTAGCTCACTAAACGTAAATCTTTACTTTGGTTTTGCAAAAGATCGGTGGCTTGAATAAACATGACTTTAAAATCAACTTCGCCCACACCTGATGATGAAGCTTTAAGTGCTTTAAAGGTTTCTTCGTATTTTAGATCTTCACCACACGCAAGCCCCGAAAGTGGCTTACTAAGCTCTTCAAGCCACAGCTCCCAGCTGTTATGGGTATGCGGATTAACTACACTCATGCTTTGCACCACCTTCTGAGCGCATCGTAAACACTCACATTGTCCATATCAGCAAAATTAAGGCTGTATTCGCTCGGCACTTTGTCTAGTGACAGATTTACTAAATCAATAATGTCTTTTGACTTATCCTCAGCAAGCCACACTGAACCAAAATAAGATGCCGGTACAGGGCGGCAAAACACCGTTAGGCTAGGTTGCGAACTTTCATTTCCTAGCTGGTAAAAGAACCAAGGTTGCCAATTATGATCGGCAACGATCGAAGCAATTAAATGTAGCCAAAAACCTGCAACCAGGGCACTTTCGTGACTAAAGTGTGGCATGGGTAGACGAATACCAAATTGTGTACGTAGGCAACCTCTATTCGCAATCGACTTTAATACCGCTGAAAGCTCTTCAATTAAAACCGCTCGGTGATGAATGTCGTTGATCCCTAAATGCTGCCAAACCACACTCATCGGAATACTGCGTAATTTATCAAGCTCTTGATTTAGATTTGGCTGCTGCTTTAATGCATCAGCCACTTTACTATACGATTTAGCTTGCTCAGCCATCGCATCAATTGAATGTGCTTCAACGATGCGCTGATTAACCCCTAAAAGGTGCTCAATGACATGACTTGCATATAAAAATAGAAAAGCAGGGTGGCGTTTGTAAGTCTCAAGTCCGCTATGGATAAACGAACTAAACGGGTAAAAACGACCACTGCTATCAGTGCTTGGCTGTAAAACACCTAACAAACTACTGTCGTCACTATTACCAGATACAAAAAATAACGAAGAAACACCATTTAATGCAGTTGTTTTACCGCCAATAACACCTCGGTTTATATGCGCGAAACCTTCTTGCAACCAATGGTCTAGTGCTACTGATTCCCTAGAAGATATATTTAACTTTACAAAGTCAGGCCTAACAGGTGTTTTACCCATGTACCCGTAGGTAAACTGCTTAACCAGCGTTGGCGACTTTTTCTTGGTGAACAAATTAAACATACTTGCCCCTATTGAACCGAGGCTCTACTTGCTTGCGCAAGTTGTGGCTTAGGTGCAAACAACGAATTAGGCAATGCAAAAGAGGTCAACATGTACTTTGAAAAAATACCGCTATTGCGACCAGACTTTAATGAGAACTGGACTGTTAAACTTTGCTCTGATTTATCAACTAATTCCCAGGTAGCAAGAAACTCTGTACCCTTAATCCATTTCACATTTGCTTCGTTAAGTACTTTTAATAAAGCCCATGGACCATCTTGCTCAATAGTGACTCTTCGTCCGGCGTTATCTAAACCATACAAAATAGCTTTTTCTGCTGCGCCTCTTCCTGGCCATGAGAAATTACGCCACTCTTCCGGTTCATTTCTATAGCGATAACCTTGCTCAGAGAAACCTAAATACGTTTCGCGAATGCCTTTTTGTGGTACAGGCATCATTTGGAAGTTAAAACCAGCCGCGTCTGAGCCGTTCAGGAATAAAGAGCGTGTTACTTTATTTGCTTTTGTTAAACCGTCTAATAGCTCTTGATTAAAACCAATCCCCACACCGTTCCATTGCTTTTCTTCCCATACACCTCGGCGTACTTTCATAAATGGTTTAAGTTGGCTATTAATAAAGTTCCAAAGCACCCCAGTTTCACTATTTAAGAACTCAGAAACATCGGCAATAGCAGCATCAGGGCCAGTCAAATTGAATGGGTACTTGCCAGCAATGCTGTTGCTATACATGGTATAAACTTGGTTTTCCCACTCTTCATTTAACTGGCTACGTGCTTTTGCCATGATACTTGCAATACCTGACTGCAATGGTGCTTTAAATAGCACGTCAAGCGTGTCTTTTGTTTCTGGGTCTAGCGCTCGAGTTTGGCTTTCTATAATGATCCAAGACGATTGCAATGCATTATCTTGGCTATTTCCAGACAATAAGTCTTGTACAAACACCATTGCTTGAGCATCATCTTCATTGCTAGCAGCCATCGCTTTTATATCTGAGTGAATGCTGCTCAAAGAACTAATGTACTGACTCATATAATCAGACATCTGCTTATCTTCATCATGCTGCGAGAAGCGACGCAAGTCAGCAAAACGCGTTTCAAGTTCAGGGGCTCTAACAGTACTAACTTGAGAAAAGTCAGGGCGCTCTGCAACTTGTTTTGCTAACTTTCCTTTGGCCACTTTTTTAGCCGCCGTATCTGTTGCACCAGAAAGAATGGTCGCTATTTTGTCGTTGTTTGCACTAACCGCAGATGGTTTATCTGCAACAACGATGTTGTCATTCACCAACGTCATCAGATCAATGAGTGGTCCATCAGTAGACGAAAGGCGAGCAAAATTAATACTGGCATCATTTAAATCTCTAAAAGTAGGCACTTTTATACTGTTCAAAAACGCAAACCATGTATTGCCATAGTCTGTAAAGTAATAACTACGCATTGCTTTTGCCAGTGCATCAGCTTGGGCTTCATCAACGGCATTTTGACCGCTTTCATTACTTGTGCCCATTACCCAATCACCAGAGAATACCAGTCGAGAAATACGTTTAATTTCTGGATAAACATATTCTTGCCAACCTGCATTGGTATACACATAAGGAATACTAAAGTTGCTTTTCAGTACATCGCGATTTTTCGCAGCCATAAACTGTTTAAGCTGAATCGCTTTTTTACGCTCAGCAAAGCTACTAATAATTTGTTGATATAGAGGTTCGGCTTCTGGTTGTGTGTTCAGGCTATTTCTTGCATTCAGTACAGCCGTTTCATTATTTTGCCAAAATAAAATTTCACCTGGGTTTTCTAGATCTGTGCTTATGTTCGCTAAATATAAATCAACTAAATCGTTTAATTGTGAGGTGATCGGTGAGTCAGCTTGAGCATCAATCTCAATGTTAAAGTGCTGGCTAATAAAACTAAGTAGCTGCTGCTTGGCAAACTCATTGTCTTTGTGTTCAGGGTGAGCACTTAACATCAGATGTAATTTCAAAGCATCGTAATATGCCTGACGACTTGCTGCGCGAGCATCGGCATCATCTGCTGACCAAATAGCTTCAAACTCTTTCAGCTGCGCAAGCGTTTGTTTTTCTGCAGGAAGGGTGATCAACTGATTTAATTGATTAAACAAAACCTGCGAAACACTAGTTAGAGTTTCGTCACCCTCGTAAATGCCAAAAATGAAATACCATGGCAACTGCTTTTCATAATTATTAAGCGATTGATAATGTTCAAATAAATCAAGTGTGGCTGCAAGTTTTTGCTCGTCTTTAGCTTTATTTACATTCGCTTCTACAATCGCTTTAACACGGGCTTCACCTTGATTCAACAACAACTGGTTACTTGTATATGAAGTAATGAGTAATGCTGTCACGGCGGCAATACTTGCCAAACCTGAAGTCACTGTTAAACCTTTTAACCAGCGGCCAACCAAGCGCTTTTTGCGGTTACCACGAGTTAGGTCTTGCAACTTGAAAATCACATCATTAAAAACACGATTGATAAAGTAGCTTTGCGTAATGCTTTCTTGTTTTTGCTCAACAACGACAGCACCAAATTGATCCCTTACCCCATTCGTAATACGTTCAATTGGTGTGCCCTCTTGCGTGCCAGAGGTAAAATATACACCAGCAAACCAAGGAACCTCTTGATACGGATTGGCTTTAAATAACAAGTTTACAAACTCAGTCAACTTTGTTGATGCTGACTTAAATTGATTCGGGAAATCTAAAATTAACTGCTTACGGTGTTCATTACGTTCGCGAGCAACCTTGCTCAAACGTTGCTCACAAAGGCGTTGGTATAACTCCTCCATGCGCACTTCAAACATTTCAGCCGGATCATTTTGTTGATCTTCACTAATATCTAGTAAATAAGCACCAAACACTTGCTCACGTTCTTTTTCTGTTAAGTCATTAAAAAATGGCTCAAAGCCGCTGATCAAGTCTGTTTTAGTAAAGGTTATATAAACCGGGAAGATCACCCCAAGTTGAGTAATAAGCTCTTCAATACGCTCACGAACTAATTTTACGTGTTGACGAATTTCTTCACTATCTGAGGTTAAAACATCTGCAACACTAATCGCGACCATCACACCATTAATAGGCAATTTAGGACGATATTTTTTGAGCAAGCTTAAAAAAGATAACCACTCTTTGTTTTCAGATTGCTCTGTTGTGTAACGCCCTGCGGTATCGATCAGAATTGCTTGATCTGAAAACCACCAGTCACAGTTACGCGTGCCACCAAAACCTTGGATGTGCAGTTCATTTGAATTTGAGTATGGAAAATGCAAGCCAGAGTTAGCAAATAATGTACTCTTCCCAGTGGCTGAAGGACCAATGATCATATACCAAGGTAGTGCATACAAAGCTGTATTACCACGGTATCCTGCGCCAAGATGGGAAGCTTTTAACGAGCTTAATGCTTCTTGCATCTTTTCTTTTATTTCATCAAGTTCAGCACTTGAACCCGCATTATGGCTCGCAAGTTCAGAGGCTAGCTTATCGCCCGAACGCTTTGTCCATAACCAACGGATAAAAATAAAAACGATAAAAACTGCTGTTACCGCAGCCATCGCGATAAGCTTTTTATCTGTCGTGTCTAAACCAACGATTCGACCAGCAAACCAAATAATACTGAGCACAGCAATTAAGCCAATTAACTGCCCTGTTGCTCTTGATGACACTAAGCCCAGTAAAAAGTGCACTAGGCCGCTTTTGTTCACTCTTCCTTGCATTACTTTTCCTATCGAGTCTCGTTGGTTTTACTTAATTGCGTAAGTACTTCTACTTGATTATCTATACGTTGGCTGCTCTGAGTTGCTTGCTTGTTAATAACAAAATGAAAACCAGCAAAAAGCGAAACAATCGATGCCAAGCAAATTGATAAAATCACCCAATAAGGAATGTTTCGGCCTACCTTCATTGCAAACCCTTCAAGTGGCGCGCCATTATCAGATAGTTGCCCTCGTGGAGTACCGCGTACATCTTCTATTTGCGCACGTACATCAACAATTAAGGCTTTAAGTTGCTCAATTCCTTTCACTTTGTAGATACCCTCAAAGCCAAGTTGCAAACAAATGTAATACACTTCTAATGCTGCAAACTTTGGCTCACCTCCGGTACGAAGTTTTGCTAATCGCTCAAAAAACTCTTCACCCGCTCGATTATTACCAAAAAATTCAAGCTGTAAGGGTCTCGACATCCAATCCATTCGAAAATGCGCGCCAGAGCTCATTACAAATTCATCACACATTGCAGTCAGGGCAAACTTAACTTCCTGCATAACACTGGTTGTTACTTGCTGGGTATAACAATTACGTTCAAACTCATCAAAACTCGTAAGTAACTGCTCTCGAAAATCGTTTAGTTCAAGATCTGTCGATTGCTTTAACTTTAAAGGCGCAAGCGCGTTTATCACTGGCGCAATACAGGCGATTAAATCAAGTTCGTTTTTTGCTTCTTGCATTGTCTTGCGTCCTAATTTCTTGCCACTGTAACGATTTCGACTTGCGCCGCTTGTAAGCCAAATGGAATAAATAAACTAAGCGATTGCTCTTCGATAATTTGCTGCCAAATAAAACCATGAGCCTCTAAACGAAAGTATTCATAGCCACTTTTGATAGCTAGTTTATTAGGTGGTCGCTGACAATGTGTTAACTGCACGCCCGCAAGAGCCGATGCAATCATAATTTCGAGCTTTTCAGTGGCGCCAACTTTGACTTGATCACTAAACGTATCAATCCACTTGGTATCTTCAGATTCAAAGTAAACGGCCAAGTAGAAGTCGTTATTATCAAAAATGGCTGAATCAATGGTGGCAACCTGATAAATGGCGTTCGATACTTTCTCAAGTTTAAGACCTGCCATTTTCTTAGGAACAACACCCTCAAGTAATTTACTCAATAAAATATCTAAGGTGCCGAAGACATGAGTCAATTGCTTATGCTGATAAGGCGGGATTTGACTCACTAAATCACTGTGCTCGAACATCGACACAGAGCTAATTAAGTCAACAAGCTCGCAATATAATCGCTCTGGATGAACAAGTTGCAAGCTTTTTAAATGGTCTAAGCGTTTTGCTGATGGTGCCATTGCATTTAACAGCAAAAAGCTGTTCATTTCGTTAGGTCCAAAATCAGTAACTGAACCAAAGTTCTTTCTGCGACCAAGCAACACGTTCACTTTTGCATTTACCAAGTTCGCCGTTCTATTAAGCAACTCGGTTAAATAAAACGAGGCCTGTATCGTTAATAATGGCGGCACAAACTCTTTGCTGACTTTAAACGAGCCGTCTTCAGCGCGCATAATTTTGATACAAGCAAGCGTATCAAAATACGTTTTTACATCATTATCTGTCAGCAAAATATAGTTAGGTTGTGCAATTAGCACTTCACGGTTTCTTGCTGCATCGTGGTGATCACTAAACTCAATGTAATCTGCTTGATAGGCACTGAGTTGGCCACTAGTTGCATAACCTTCAATGTCGCTGACAACTTTATTTGCAGCAATCGCTAAATACACAGTGACTTCATCTGTATCGGCAGCTAATTCAAGCTTTAGTTCTTCGTGATGTTGACGATCAAACTCAAGTAAACGCCCATTTTCAAGAATCGCTTTAAAGCTGATCACCTTTAAAATACCGCGAGCGAGTGCTGATTCATCAATAGTGAGGTGGTGCAAACCAAAGGCCAATGGCGAAATCAAGCCTTGTCTAACAATCTGATTTTGCTCATGGTAGTCATCAAATAACTGAAAATGCTGCTGTGCTAGCAACACGCCTTCAGCCCATACAGGTTTCATTGGCCCTCTAATGTTCATTACTCAGCCTCGTCTTCATCTGGTAATTGAACTTCGTTGTTTGTAATCAATACATCTAACGATGTAGATAATTTAACGGGCCCGTCACCGAGCGGGTAGAACGTTTTCCATTTATCACCTTGGCGATCTCTAAAAAGGGCGACAATGGCAACAAAACGCGCATTTTCTGCTTGTTCAAATTCTATTTTTGTTTTCTCAGCGGGGTTAATTGTTTTTTCTTCTACGGTGATCAACGTATTTGACAGAACTGACTTATCTGATTTCCACAAATCTTCAAACGTAGCTGTTTTAAAGCTCTGTATATCCGAAAGTTGATACACTCTGAGTACCACAGGCAAAGCTTCATCAAATTGGTTCAAATTAAGATTATCTGTCGCAGTGATATCTAGCTCTACATTTGTACTCATACATGCTGTTAAAGACATAAACAAAGTAATTAGCACTGCCTTTTTAATTGCAAAACGCATTCAAAACCCCATTGATTTATTAGATTAATTAATTTTTACAAAGAACTTCTTCGTAAACAGGACAGATTACTCGATTAAATCGCATTGATGCGCAATCGGACCATTTATGACTATTGAATATTTTAGGAAAAATACCTGAACGTTTATTTTCTTGATTATCAACAGCCAGAGACTTAATAACCACATCATCTACAGAAGATATTATTTTTGTATTTAGTACAATCAACTCATCAATATAAGCACTAATATCTTCTTTAATTAAAATGATTTTACCTTCATTTTTAGGTGGACTATTCAGGAAAAAGAAAAACTGATCGATCACCGACGCTGAAAACACTCGATGTGCTGGAATACCGGTCTGATCAAGTAAGGAAGAGATACTTTTAGTAAGAGACCAAGCCAAAAAATAAAAGTTATTGACTTGATTTATAAATAATTTTTTATCCATAAAATCATCCTTGATTAACCAAAAAAAGTACAAAGCCATGTCATACTTTTGGTACGTTAGTCCTTAAAACGGGGGCATAATACAAACATCCTTTCAAAAAAGTCAACTCAATACAGCTCAAAAATAAAACTAATTTCGAATTAATATAAAAACTAATAAAAACGTATTAATTGGCATTTAATGGCATTATGAACAAAATTATGACGTAATTATTACGATTACAATTATTCTATTGAACATTGATTAATAAATGTGTATTTTCCCCTTTCTTGCTACAGGAATTAGTTAAAAAAGGACAAGGATGTGTCTAATTCTCGACTATTAATTGATGTAAATAACATAACCCTAAATGTCACTCAGGTAGATGGGATTGAACAATTAAATCAAGGGTTTGAGTTTATTCTCATTGGTGAATCCAGCCAGCAAATTCTATTAGAGCATCTGCTTTTACAAAGCGCATTAATTACATTCGTTAATAAAGATAATTTTTTTCGCCACCTAGCAGGGATCATTTTTGAGTGTGACAATTTAGGTACATTCAAAGGTAAATATCGATATAAAATAATTATTAAAGATAGATTGAGCACATTAAAAAACATTACAAACAGTAAGGTTTTTATTGGCGTTAATTTAAAAGATGTTATTTTTTATTTAGCAGGCCAAGCTGGCTATTCACCAGGGCAAATTGATTTTCGTGTCGGCTCGTCATTGCCAGCGCTTCCACAGTGTGTGCAAGCAATGGAAACCAACTGGCACTTTCTACAACGCATACTAACCCAATTTGGCTTGTTTATTTGGTTTGAAACAAAAAATAACATTGAACTGTTAGTGATCAGTGATAGTAACTTAAACAGCCCATATTTGCAGCGCGGTGTTGTATCAGTCAAAAACTCGGCCGGTATGAATAACGATGAAAATACCGCTTATGTTGGCTTTTTTAACAGCCAAGTACATCACTCTATTTACAATGATCGCACTGACTGCGTGGCCCATGGACAATATTTAAAGGTCGCAAGTAACAGTCAATCTTACTTTGAACCATGCGCATCAACACCCAGTGCCGCCTCATTACAAGCGCAAGATTTCAGTAACGCGTTAGCCTCTCTTAATAAAACAACGCAACTAGTGGGTAATGTATGTGATTTATTTGCGGGTAGCTCAGTTGCAATTGACGATCAAACCGGCACGGGCAGTAGTGCTGATTTACTGTGTGTTAGCGTGTATCACAGCAGTGAACAACCTAATGACGAAAATAGTCACCAAGGTTTAACACGCTATAGTTGTAAAGCCCAATTTATCGAACGTGGTACGCCTTTTAAAGCCAAACCTTTGCCACATCAACCCAAACCTATGGTATTTCCGGCTAAGGTAGAGTCTTTAACGACTTCTAGTTTCATTGATGATTTAGGTTGCTACCGTGTGCGAACTGATTTTGACACAACAGCAAGGCCAATTGCGCAATCAAGCCAAGCAATTCAGCAACTTGCTTTATACGCATGTCAAAACCAACCTCAGGCCACTGGCTGGCACTTCCCCCTTGTTGGTGGTTCTGAGGTACTTATTGGCTGTATAAATAACGACCCTAACAACACGTTTTTAATGGGTTTTGCGATGAATGAATCGCAGCCAAGTGTTGTCACCGCTGCAAATAATACGCAAAACAGGCTGGTCAGTGCGGCGCAAAACGAGCTGCAGTTTGATGATGACAAGCAAGCACCTAAAATCATTTTACAAACCTTAGCCAGTGAGCACTATCTTGAGCTCAATGCCAAAAAATCAGGCCGCCAATTTATAGAATGGATAAGCCAGCTCGGCACCATTAACTTACATGCAGGTAAAGACCTCTGCCTAACAACTGAGAACGACAACATTCAGTTTGTGATTAAAAATAATCAGTTTATTGATGTTAAAAACAATGTTTCGCTCAGCACTCAAAACCGCGATATCAACATGCAAAGTGCAGGTAGCCAAGCATGGCAAGGAAAAAACACCCTCATTGAATCTCGTCAAGCACTGTCGATGGTCAGTGGTCGCACAGTTAAAGCCTTTGCGCAAAGCGATATTCAGCTTAAAACCAACTCAAGTGACTTAACTATTTCGGCCCCCAATGGCTCAACATTTTTGCAAACTAACCAGTCAATCGCGATTACAGGCTCAGGCCGTGGTGATTTAATCCTACATAACGAAGGCGGCGAAATTAAACTCGACAGTCAAGGAAATGTTGAGATTATTGCCACCGATGTACTCACCCTCGATGGCACATTTATAAATTTTGATGGCCCCGTTGATTACGATATTGAAAGCCCAAGTACAGCGCGTGCACCTAGGACTATATCCTCTGCAAATGTGCCAGCCGTTACTAATTTCGATATTTCTGATTCAGGAGTTGCAACACGCCAAGATAAAGTCATTGAACTTGCTTACTTTTACAGTGATGGCCTTCCGGTTGAAGATATTGCTTTTCAAATTCAGCACTCAAACAACACTTTATACGAAGGAACATTGAGTAACGGCTTAGCGACCATAGATAATGTAGCCCCAGGTAACGTCATTATTGAATTTATTGGTGCGACTGAAGATGATGTGAACACCCTTAGAAAAGAGCTAAAGACCAATTTAACTGCGATGGTGAAAGAAATTCGCAGTCAAGCCAAAATCCAAGAAGATTTAATTGCTCAAGAAAATATAGCTATGCAGGGATTAATCTACACAGGCGCATTCATAACTGGTCTATATGAACAAGGTGCAAGTATTGTTACTGGTACAGCGGATTTAGTTGAATGGGTAGGTGAAAGTATCTTCGACATAGGGGCCGCATGTTGGCGGTTACTCGAACATTTAGTTCAAGGTGATATAGAAGCTTTACGACAAGAAATAGAGTTAATATTAGAAAATACGACCGAGGGGTTTGAAGCCGTTGCTGATGGCTTTAAAACACTGATTATGATTGCGCAAGATGAACAAGCGCGTACATTAATTGCAAATTTCCCTTACGACTATTTTGATGCCCATTCTAGCGTTGAGAAAACCAGAATGGCAGGTCAACTTGCTTTTGAAATCATTTTTGCATTATTAACCTTTGGAGCAGGTGTTGCTGTTTCAGCTATTTCAAAATCAAGGTATTTTGTAAAAGCAGCACAAGCAATTCAAAAATTAGCTGAAGCTATTAAATTAAAACGATTAAACTACTCTCGTAAAGGTAATACTGAGCAACACCAAGTCGACCGAATAGAGAAACTTGATGATGAACTCACCATCGGCAAAAAGCGAAGCCGTCCAGAGCCTAAGTCATTAAAAGAAGCTCAGCTAAGACTCGAAGTCGCAAGACAAAACCTTCTAAAACATGGCTATGTGGCTAAATACACAGATGAAGAGTTAACTGCTTTAGCAAAAAGTGGGGCTGTAATAAGTGAACGATTTCATGTGCGCTTCATGGAATCATCATATTTAGAGTATGACGGTAAGCCAGGATTGTTAGGAGCGCCTTTTAGAGGTGAGACGGGCTTTGGTGCAAAGTATTGGTCAACTACATTTGACCAATTAGAAAATGCAGATTCCGATCCAGAAATAATCAGTAAAGTTTTGGGGCTTGATTATGACCAAAATAAAAATTACTCACTTATTATTATAGATACACAAAAGACACATGCACTAGCAGATACCAAAAGCATTGTGCCTACGTATGAAAACCTCAATAATTTTGCGCGAGATGAGTTATCTGAAAAATTCACGACTGAACAATTAGATACGCTGCTTACCTCCGAATTTCAAACTAGATACAATGAATTGTTTACTGATGCACTCAACTCTGGCCTTATGGAGGCTGAATGGGATACTGAGGGAGCCCTAAAATACTTTTCAAATTTAAAATTAACTCAAAGCGAATTTGAACTATTAGAAAAAAGACTTGAAATGCAGCAAGTTATTGGCAATAACCAATATTATTTAGGTAATGGTTTAACTAAAAATTTATTAGATGGTACAGACTATGGCGCTGTTGAAACATTTAATTTTGAGAGAAAGCTGATCAACTTAGAACAGTTTGGTGATGCTATCACAATCACACCTGTTACCACTCCCATTAAAGGAGGCATTTAAATGACTAAACAATTTTTCCCCTCACTAAAAGAAATAAAAGACCCAGAGAATCCACCAAAAGGGATAAAACATCTAATTACAATTGAAGATTCATTAAATTATCCTGGCCGTTATCACTCCTTTTACAATCAAAACGGATACTTATCAGTTATCCTTCATTGGATGATTTCACCAAAAGGTCAAGCCCCGTTTTTAGCTACTAGGCAATTTGATGCACCACTGTCAATTTTACCTTGGTTTGTTAAAAAATTTGAGTTTTTCACCAAAATGCCCAACGCAGGTGGATTACCTCATGGCACAATAAGTACTGATGACCTCGTGGAAGGTGAAGATATCGGTATTACAAGACTAATAGGGAGGCTAAATGAACGAGGCGATCAAGGATATAGCCTATCAAACTATTCACGGAAAGACCATGAGACAACAAATTATCAAATATTGAATATCTCTGATAGCTATTTCTTTCATGGTGGATTTTTTGACACATGGAAAGAGCTTGCCAATAAATACGAAAACGGCACTTTATAGCAACAACGCTAAGGACAGCACATGATAACCAACTCACAAATACCACAGCAACTAGGTCAATATCTCTATCAACAAATTAACGATGACTGGTCGAAAGCGATGTTAATTTTAGATTGCCAGCACGATGAGGTCATTACATGCCAGGCCTTTTATGAAAATGAGGCGATGAAACTCAGCACCCTATTGCTGTTTCTGTCCATATTATTGATTTATTTAAAACACTGTTTGAATCTGCAATACAAAATCAACCAGAAAATTGGCAACGTGCGATTTTTAATCTCAGCCGACGGGGAAAGTTTAATATCACCTTTGAGCAAGAAGATAGTACTGAAGAAAGTACGCCCTCTTAATTTTAACTAGCAATCTAAACAAAAATGCACCGCTCTTTAACAACATGGATGTCGGCAGCAAAGCATGAACTTATACCCTGCTTTGCTGCCTTTAAATCTTAGGCCAACACTGCTGAGCACTATCTTGAGCTCAATGCAAAAAAATCAGGCCGCCAATTTATAGAATGGACGCGCTAGTACTCTTTCACATATATTTTGATCAGTTGCCCCTACTTAAATTCAGGTAATTGATCTTTTTCAATCAATAATT